>CAVPCE010000001.1:0-10007 GCA_963702295.1 uncultured Acidobacteriaceae bacterium
ACTGCGACCGCCGCGATGGTGCCGCCCTCCGCAAACTGGCTGGCGGGTCCTCACACTGTGGGAGTGTGAGTGCGCACCGCGGCCGACGCCCTCGCCCGTGTACGGAAGCTCCGCATTGGGGCGTGAACTCGGAAGTTGAACGGAGCGCGATAATGGGACGTGATTTAGCATCAATCCCAGATGTCCGACCTCGCTCATCTCCCCACCGAAGCACGCAATCCTGCCTCCGAGCACCTCGACGAACTGCCCACCCTCGAGCTGCTCCAGGTCATCCACCAGGGCGACCGGGAAGCGGTCACCGCCGTCGAGCGTGAGCTGCCCCGCATTGCCGCTGCCGTGGATGCCATCGCTACCCGCATCCAGAATGGCAGGCGTTCTTTACACCGGAGCCGGCACCTCGGGACGGCTTGGGGTCCTCGACGCCTCAGAGTGCCCGCCGACCTACAACACGCCTCCTGAACTGGTTCAGGGATTGATTGGGGGGCGGCTCTACGCTGTCCGCAATTCTCTTGAGCGCGCGGAAAACGATCCCGAACACGGCCTGTGATGTGGTAAGATCACGGATTCACCGGCAAAGACATCCTCATCGGCATCACCGCCAGCGGGCGCACGCCCTATGTTCTCTGGGCCATCGAGCACGCCCGCGGCCGGGCGCTCTCACCGTTGGACTCAGCTGCGTTCCTGGATCGCCGATTGCGCGGCGGCGGAGTTGGCCATCACGCCCGCAACGGGTCCTGAAGGGTCACCGGCTCGACGCGCATGAAAGCTGGCACCGGACCAAACTGGTGCTGAATATGCTTTCGACGGCAACGCTGGTTGCCTTGGTATGTCTACGGCAACCTCATGGTCAACGTGCAGCCAACAAACGTAAAGCTCCAGGACCGCGCCGCCCGCATCATCGCCAGCATCAGGGAACTCAACCCTGGCCAAGCAGGCGAGCTGCTCACCCAGGCGGGCTCAGTCAAAGCAGCGGTCGTGATGCACCAGCGGGGACTCTCCCGCGCCGACGCAGAAGCGCGGCTGGCCAAAGCTCATGGACGGCTTCGCGAGGCGCTGGGCAGGCCCTGTCCAGTGGCGAGGTGCACGGCGGGTTACGGATACGTCACCACAGAGGCCAAAAGGGAGCGAAGAGGTCCACAGAGCGCAGAGGTGAGCCGGGTAGTTCCCTGCTCCCCACTCAATCCGATACCCTAACTCATAACCCTTCCCATGAAAGCTACCCAGGTCGAATTCCGTCTTCGTCTGCTCATTCTGCTGGCGCTCTATTTCATAGGCTTTTACGCTCCGTGGTTGCGGTTCGGCGCCGTTGCCCGCAACGACGACGGCCTGGCTGGCGCTCTCCACACGCTGTTCCGCTGGCAATGGCTGCCGCTCGACCAGGCCAGCCTCCTCGCCACCGGCCTGGCGGTTCTCTGCGCTGTCATCGGAGCGGCGCTGCGCCTCTGGGGCACCGCGTACCTGGGCAGTGGAGTCGTGCACTCGCAGCACATGCAGGCCGGACAGGTGATGGCCGCGGGACCCTATCGCTTCGTCCGCTACCCACTCTATCTCGGCTCGTGGATCTTTCGCTTGGCATTGCGTTTCTCATGCCACCAAGCGGCGCCCTGGTTTTCCTCGTTCTCGAGGGTCTCTTTTACTTCCGGCTGATTCTCGGCGAAGAAGCCTTCCTCGCGGTCCAGCAGGGGGAGACCTATCTGCAATACCGGAGCCGCGTCCCGCGACTGCTGCCGAGGCTGCGTCCCGGGATTCCGGCGTCAGGTGCGCGTCCGGACTGGCTGACCAGTCTTGCCGCGGAAGCTTTTCCGGTCCTCTATTCTGTTTGTCTTGCCATCCTGGCGTGGCAGTACAATCCCCGGCTGCTGATTCGGTGTCTGCTTGTCACTTTTGGATTGTCACTGGTTACGCGCGCCCTCTTGCCGCGCGGCTCGGCCGCTGCTGCCTGACACGCGCACGGCAACACCTCCGGCTCCGACCCCTTCCAGATTTGTAGTTTCAGACCGTCTTGCCGGGCTTCTGGACGTCTTCTTCTTCCGGATCGGCGTCGGCAGTGTGCCCGCGTGTCGCCCACAAAATGCTGGTCAGAAACACGGCGATAAACAGCAATAGAACTCCCAGCGTATTCGGAGTCAGAACCATGGTTTGCCCTCCGCTCATTACAGAGAGCAAAACCTTGCCCCGCGTTGTCCGGGCACCGGTGTTCAGCTTACTCCGACCCGAATATCAGTGATCCTTCGCCACAACCCCAGGGATCTCGTTATAGGCGTCTGCGGGATGCCCGCGCGTGGCCCACAGGATGCAGGTGACAAAGACGGCCAGGAGGGCGAGAAGGATTGCGATCGTGCTGGGAGCGTTGTCCATACCATTCCTCCCGCCTGCATTCTCTCGCCTGACGGCTTGCCATGAAGCGGGTTTTGATCCCATCGACATTCCGAAGTAACGTTCGCTTCCATTTCCCGCATCCAATGGCCCACGCTGGTTGCTCACTTGAAGGAGGTACCCAGTGAAATCCCCCATTCGCTGCTTTGCGCTGTTTCTGCTTCCTGCTCTTCTTTGCCTGTCGGCCCTTGCTCAGGATGATGCCGGACTTGGCCTCGCCCATCACGGAGCTAACATCTTCGCGGAATTCTCCGGAGGCCGCACCGGCCAGGGAGAAGGAATCATGTGTGGGCGGAAGCGCCGGGAGCTACCTGCAGGGACGTCTCCTCGGATTCGTGGTTCGCGGTACCGCGCTGCCCAGCAATTCCGCGATCCGCGTCTATGACGCAACCCTCGGTCCACGGCTGGCGGTTTCCCTGCCCTTCGTCCGCGCCTTTGCGGAGGCGGGTGGTGGCATGGGCCACAGCGGCTACTACGATTCCAGCGGCAACCTGACCTCGAGGTGGGGAGCTGCCTGGCAGGTGAATGTCGGCTTCGCCCGCACGATTCTGCCGCGGGTGGAATGGCGCATTCTGGAAGGGTCGTACGGCCACATTTACACCGGGGCCGGCGTTTCGCCCGTCATGCTCAGCACCGGCATGACGCTGCACGTCTGGTAAGGCGCTCTTCATCGACATCCGCTCGCGCGTCCTATAGCATTGGCCGCGACTGCGCTGGCGCGCTGTCGCCAGGGCCCCGTTCGCCACGGAACCTGATCCTGTTCGTTTCTGCTCCTGCTCTCCGTGCCGGTGTCCCGGTGCCCACTCAGTCTGAGGACTTTGCAGGAGGAGAACCCGGATGCTTCATCGCCGATTCCGCATTACGCTCACACTGTTCGCCGTCACCGCCGTACTTCCCTGTTTTCTGGTTGCGCAGGCTTTTGCCCAGGAGGAATTTGCTCCGCCGCAGGGCAAAGGACGGCTGGTGGTTTTGCTCTCGGGTCACGCCGGGCCGAAGCATGACAAGGACTTCGCCAAAGATCTGGCGGTGCTTGGTTACGACATCGTGCTGTTCGACGGCAACTCCATGCAGGGGCAGAGTCCGGCAGCGCTGCAGTCGGCGATCGCGCAGGCGCGGCAAATGCCGCATGCGCTGCCGGGCAAGGTCGGTCTGGTCGGCGTCTCGCTCGGCGGTGGATTCGCTCTGGGATGGGGCGCCAAAATGCCCGACGATGTCGCCGTGGACATTGTGTGGTATCCGGTGACGCGTTTCTATCTGCGGAATCCCGATTTCGCAGGACACATTCAGGTACCGGTGCTGATGTTTGCCGGTGAGTCGGATTCGTACCATGACTGCTGCCTGATTACGACAGCGCGCTCGCTGGGGAGCGCGGCAACGGCCGCCAAAGCACCCTTTGAACTGGTGACGTATCCGGGGGTCGATCACGACTTTATTCGGGGCGGCATCGGGTACAACGAGTCGGCGTACAAGGATGCGCTGGCGAAAACTGATGCGCGGCTGAAGGCTGCGCTGGCGGACTGACAGCGGAAGTGGTTCATGGCGCTCCGCACCGCAGCTACCTTGTATAGGGTGAAGACGCGCGGCAACCATACCTTGACGATCGACAACCAAATATGTAGATAGTCATAGTATGGGTAAACCCAGCGATCTCGTTCAGGGCACTCTCGACCTTCTCATCCTCCGCACCCTCGTGCAGGATCCTCTGCACGGGTGGGCGATCGCCAAACGCATCCAGCAAATCTCCGGAGAGGTCCTGCAGGTCCAGCAGGGATCGCTCTATCCGGCACTCCACCGTCTGGAGCAGCAGGGGTGGATTCGCGCCCGCTGGGCGGAGAGCGATACCGGACGGGAAGCGAAATTCTATTCGCTGACCGCCGCCGGCCGGAAACAGCTGGAGCAGGAAACCGCGAACTGGGCGCGCCTCTCCGCGGCCATCAACCTCGTCATCGAGACTGCCTGAAGGAACCTATGCGCTGGCTTGACACCCTGCGAATGCGCTTCCGGATGCTCTTCCACCGCCAAGAGGAATCCGCTCGCCTGGACACCGAGCTTCAGGATCACCTCAATCGCCAGATCGCCGAAAACTGCGCGGCTGGCATGAGCGCCGCTGAAGCCCGACAGGCCGCTCTCCGCAGCTTTGGCAACCCTGTCGTCCTGCGCGAGCAGGTCCGTGACAACTGGAGCTGGAACACGCTCGGGGCGCTCGCGCGCGATGTTCGTATCGGCGCGCGCACCTTGCTGCGGACTCCCGGGTTCGCGCTGATGGCAATTCTGGTCATGGCTCTCGGCATCGGGGCCAACGTCGCCTTGTTCACGCTTGTGCGCAGCGTCCTTCTCCGCCCCCTCCCTTTTGATCAACCCAACCAGCTGGTCGGCATCTTCGAAGAGACGTCGGACGGCAGTCTTCATGACAATGTCGTCGCCGGCGGTTCGTACGGCGTCTGGAAGGACGATTCCAGCAGCTTTTCGGGACTCGCCATCCACGAGGAGGTCCAATACAATCTCGCCGGCGCCGGCAACCAGCTGCCCGAAGTCATCCATGCCGAGAACGCATCGGCGAGCCTCCTGCCTCTGCTCGGCGTGCAGCCCGCGCTCGGCCGCTTCTTCAACGCCGATGACGATCGCCCCGGCGCCAACGCCACCGTTGTCCTAACCTGGGGTCTCTGGAAACGCCGCTACGGCGGCGATCCGGCGATTATCGGCCGGAGCATCCTCATCGAGGACAAGCCCTACACTGTCACGGGAATTCTGCCTGCGTGGTTCACCTGGCCCGATCCTAAAGTCGAACTTTGGACGCCGCTTTATCACGAGCGATCCGCCGAGATGATGAGCCACTTCGACTGGCACGACTTCGACGTTGTCGGCCGCCTGCGTCCCGGCGTGACGATCGAGCAAGCCACCGCGGAGCTGAACGCTCTGCAGCGCCAGATTCGCCGCGATCATCCTGACGGCCCGGTCAACGACGCCGTCAACCTCCGGCCTCTCGTCGATGCTGAAACTTACGATGTTAAGACCGGCCTTTACGCTCTGCTCGGCGCGACGCTCTGCCTTCTGCTGATCGCCTGCCTGAACATCGCCAACCTCCTCGTCGCGCGCTCCGCCTCGCGCAGTAAAGAAGCCGCCATTCGCACCGCCCTCGGCGGCAGCCGCCTGCGGCTGCTCCGGGAGCAGATCGTGGAAAGCACGCTCCTTTCCGCGGTGGGCGGCGCGCTCGGCCTCATTCTGGCCGCCGGAATTGTCCACTGGCTGGTCACCGCTCGTGACGATATGCCCCGCGTTTACGCCGTCCATATGGATGGCGCCGTCGCCTTGTTTGCCCTGCTGGCCATCGCCGGCTGCGGACTGCTGGCCGGCCTTATTCCCGCCCTCACCTCTCGCGACGTGCAGGTGCTGACCACGCTGCAGGAGTCCGGCCGCTCGCACAGCGGAGGCCGCAGCAAGGCGCGGCTGCGCCAGTTCCTCCTCGCCCTCGAAGTCGGTCTGACGGTTGTGCTTCTCGTGGGCGCCGGCCTGCTGCTGCGCAGCTATCAGCAGCTCCGCTCCGTCAATCTCGGCTGCGCCACGCGCAACGTCGTCACCATGGAGATGAGCCTGCCCAAAACCAGCTACTCGACCGGGGAATCCCGCGTTGGCTTCTTCCAGCAGTTGCTCGAACGCGTGCGCGCGCTCCCCGGCGTCGAAGCCGCCGGGCTCACCACTCGAGTTCCAGGCACAGGCCGCGCCAGCGACGACGTCTTCACCATTCATGAACATCCGCCGCTGGCTCAGGGAAAGGTCCTCGACGCCCTCTCTCGTTTTGTCGATCCTGGTTACTTCGCCGCAATGCAAATTCCCCTGCTCACCGGCGAGACCTTTCCCGCCAACGATCGCCTCGCTCAGGCTCAGGACGTTATCGTCAATCAGGCGCTGGTCCGGCAATATTTCTTCCCTGGCGAGAATCCGCTCGGGCGCCACGTCGATGTCCCCAGCATTTTCCCCGGCAAGAGCCTGCGCATCGTTGGAGTGGTCGGCAATACTCGCGACGATATCGTGCACGATCCCTGGCCGGTGATCTACTATCCGATCTTCAGCGGCGATCAGCGTTTCACCACGCTCGCCCTTCGCAGCCAGCGCGACGCAGCCAGCCTGGCGACCTCCGTGCAAAAGGTGATTGCCGGTCTCGACAGCAGTCTGCCGGTGGCGAACGTTCTCACCATGGATCAGATTCTCGGCGAATCCACTCTGGACACCCGATTCGAAGCCACGCTGCTGCTTGCCTTTGCCGCTCTCTCGCTGCTTCTGGCCATGGTCGGTCTCTTTGGCGTGCTGTCTTACATGGTGGCGCAGCGGCAAACGGAGATCGGTATCCGCATCGCTCTCGGCGCCCAGCGCCCGCAAATTCTCACTCGCATTCTGCGAGATGGCCTTCAGCCCGCGGTTTTTGGGCTTCTGCTCGGCCTTGTCGCCAGTCTCGGCCTCACTCGCCTGATCGCCTCCGAGCTGTTCGGCACGCAGCCGCTCGATCCGATCGTGCTGGCTCTGGTCTCGGTTGTGCTGCTCGCCGTCGCCGTGGCCGCCTGCCTTCTTCCGGCCTGGCGCGCGTCCCGGCTCGACCCTATTCAGGCGCTCCGCATGGAGTGAGATCACCGGTTCGCCTTTCTCCGAGCAACCGGGTTCTGTGACGACGCATCCTGGCGTTTAGCCTGGCCCGGATTCCAACGGCCTTGTCGAGGAGAAAGACCCAATGACTCGCAAACTCACGCCTCTTTTGATGGCCGCGGTCTTTTGCACGCCGCTGCTCACCACCGGCTGCGCCGAACATCGCACCTATTACGATCCGTACTATCACGATCAGCATCCGTGGGTGCAGGAAAACTCCTACTACATGCAGTGGGAGACGGATACCCATCGCAATCACGAAGACTTCAACAAACGGAACGATGCCGATAAGAAGGCGTATTGGGATTATCGCCATCAGAACGACAAGGACAAGAATAAGGACAAGGATCATGACCACGATCATGATCAAAATCCGCACTGAGCTTTCCTAAAGAAAAGCGGCGCGCGGCTCTACTCGGAATTCTTCGCAACTGAGGCGAGCGCGCGCCGCGCCGCGTCGACTGTTGCCTGAACATCCGCATCGCTGTGCGCGGTGCTGAGGAAGGCCGCCTCAAACTGCGAGGGCGGAAGCCAAACGCCCGCGTCAAGCATTGCCTGGTGAAAGGCGGCGAAGCGTTGGGTGCTGGAGCGCGCGGCGCCGGCGAAATCCGTGACGGGCTCGCGGGTAAAAAACCAGGTGAACATTGCGCCGACACGATTGGTGGTGAGCGGGATTTCGAGTTTCGCCGCCACTTGGGCGACGCCGTCGGCAACGGCGGCGCTGCGCTGCTCGAGCGTGCGGTAAACCTTGGCGCGATTTTCCTGCAGGTATTGAAGCATCGCGATTCCGGCAGCCATGGCGAGCGGATTGCCGCTAAGCGTTCCGGCCTGATAAACGGGACCGAGAGGCGCGAGCTGATTCATGATTTCGGCGCGTCCGCCGAAGGCGCCGCAGGGAAGACCGCCGCCGAGAATTTTGCCCAGGGTGGTGAGATCGGGGCGAATTCCGTAGAGTTCCTGCGCGCCTCCGAACGCGACGCGAAAGCCGGTCATGACTTCGTCGAAGATGAGCAGCGCTCGTTTTTCGGCTGTGAGTTTGCGCAGGGATTCCAAATATCCGGCAGCGGGCGGAATGCATCCGGCGTTGCCGACGATCGGCTCGACGATGATGCAGGCGATTTCGCCTTTGTGTTTGGCGAAGGCAGCTTCGACGGCGGCGACATCGTTATAAGGCAGCGCGAGGGTGAAGTGCGCGGCTTCTTCGGGAACGCCGGCAGAACCGGGAATGCCAAAGGTGGCGACGCCGGAGCCGGCTTTGACCAGAAGGCCGTCGGCGTGACCGTGGTAACAGCCTTCGAATTTCACAACATATTTTCTATTTGTGAAGGCGCGGGCGATGCGAATCGCGGACATTGTGGCTTCGGTTCCGGAACTGACGAAGCGGAGCTTCTCAATAGACGGAACGGCAGCGATGACGCGCTCGGCGAGATCGGCTTCCGATTCGGTAGAAGCGCCGAAGCTGGCACTGCGCGCGGCGGCTTTTTGAATCGCTTCGACAACGGGCGGAAATGCGTGGCCGAGAGAGCATCGGAACCCCAGGAACCAAAAAAATCGATATAGCGGTTGCCATCCGCGTCCCACAAATAAGCGCCTTCGCCGCGCACGACAAACGGCGGCGCGCCGCCGACGGCATGGAAAGCACGGACGGGAGAATTGACGCCACCGGGAAACAGCGCTTCTGCGCGCCGGCGCAGCGCGTGGAACGATCCATAACGCGGGACATGATGACAGTATAGTTTCGGGCCAGGGGCCAACCGAAAGAGGGAGGCTGCATCCCACGCCGGTAACGATTTGCCAACACTCGGAGGAGGGATCGCATCTTATTCCCGTCTCCCTGTAGAATCTCCCGTTCGCTCAATCGCTGATTCAATCGAGGAAGGAACTCCAAGAACCCGCAATGTCCCATCAGACAAAAGTGCGCAAGGCCATTTTTCCGGCCGCGGGCTTCGGCACCCGCTTTTTGCCGGCCACCAAATCGATTCCCAAGGAAATGCTGGCGCTGGTCGATAAGCCGGTGATCCAGTACGGCGTGGAAGAAGCGCTGGCGGCGGGCTGCGACCAGATCATCATCGTGACCGGCCGTGGAAAATCGGCAATCGAAGATCATTTCGACGTGAGTTCACGAACTGGAATGCACGCTGGAAAAGCGCGGAAAGACCGATCTGCTGGCGGTAAGCAAGCACGTTTCCCACATGGTTCGGGTTTCGTACGTTCGGCAAAAGGAAGCGCTGGGCCTGGGGCACGCGGTGCTGATGGCGCGGGATCTGGTGGGCGACGAGCCGGTGGCCGTCATTTTGCCGGACGATGTGATCGACGCGAAGGTTCCGTGCCTGAAGCAAATGATGGACGTGTACGACCAGGTGCAGTCGACGATTCTGGCGACGCAGGTGGTGGAAGGGCCGGCGAATCTCGGCGTACGGCGTGCTGGAAGGAACTCCGGTTGCGGGGAATCCGCGGCTGTTCGAAGTTTCAGGGCTGGTGGAGAAGCCGAAGCCGCAAGAGGCGCCGTCGAAGAACGCGATTATCGGGCGGTACATTCTGACTCCAAAGATTTTCGATTTGCTCGAGCACACGCCTCTCGGAGCGGGCGGCGAGTTACAGCTGACGGACGGAATCAAATTGCTCCTGCAGCATGAAAAGGTTTACGGCTACAGCTTTGAAGGAACGCGGTACGACGCCGGCGACAAGATGGGCATGATGAAGGCGACGGTGGAATTTGCCATGAAGCACGAGGAGCTGGGACCGAAGTTCCGCGAGTATTTGAAGACGGTCAAACCATAGCGTTTGCGAAGATCGGAGAATCATGCGGCGCACCTTCGGGTGCGCCGATATTTTTTTGCGCAAAGTGTGTAAGTGTGTCAGCGGAAGGGGGTTGGAGTTTGGAGATTGGCGAGTCGCTGGCGGCGGGGGGGCACGGCGGCCTACCGCTTGCATCGTTCAGCGGACAGGGGTCGGCTTCTGCCGGGGCCGAAGAATCGGGAGCAGGATTGGGA
>CAVPCE010000002.1:0-10118 GCA_963702295.1 uncultured Acidobacteriaceae bacterium
TGGTGGCCAATTGTAGGCTTCCGTTGCTTTCTGTTGTGCCCAGTTTAAATTCAAACGGCGATCTCCTGCATAGCCGAGAGCAGTGTGAGAGCTCGATTGGCAACCGATAAAATCCGCAGTGAAACTCGATTGAGCGCTGCCATTTTCGGACTCAAAGACGGAGACCGACTGGGAATGGCCATCATCCAGGCCAGCCTCATAGTGAGGATCTTCAAAACTCCAGCCCTCAGCAACATCGTCTCCAAACAATCCATCATAGATGGAACCCATTTGAGCCTGGTTATGGTTGCTAAAATGGCCATAGTCACGGAAGGTGGGATCATTCTCCATTTAGAGGCTTGGAAAATTCACAATACATATGTTCGACGCGCACAAAACCCTCAAAAACTTCAGTTTCCTGTGATTTTGCAATGTCAAAGTTGGCGATAGAGAATGCCGGTCTCGACTTCCAACTTAAGTATTTCCGCTCCACTGTCCCTGACACAAGGCACACCAAATGCCCCCATGGATTAACGTGTGCATTGAATCCTAGGTTCCGCAAAATTGCAGGCCAGTGAGATGATTTTGGCCGCCGCCAGAATGTGGCGCTCAAATTGTAGTTGCCCTTTTGCACCGTTTGCCTGAGGGCGGAATAGGCCAGGGTTAGCCATACGTCTCCGCGCCATCTTTCTCCAGATAGCCATGTTTAGGCGGTCATTGGTCAAGACGTTAAAAAGATGCCTCGGGTATCAACGCCTTCATAAAACGAGTAAGAAGGAAACAAGATGTATGACCCAATGTACCGACTTCGTTGAGATGAACGAGACAGGTGATAATAGAACAAGAAGGAGAATAATTGGGTCGTGTTGTCTGCCTGTACCTGAACTTCCTGCTTTTTGATCGGCAATAGTCAGCGCCGGGTTCAGGTTCTTCATCTGCCCGTTTGCCACCATGATCCCCGGCATGCTGTACGAAGCAAATCCCTGGGCCGTGACCGTTACGCTGTATTTGCCCGCCGACAATCCGCGAATCGAGTAGCCGCCGCCGTTATCCGACGTGGCTCTGCCGGCAACCTTTCCAGCTGTGTCGCGCGCCACGATGGTGGCATTAGGAATTACGGCCCCGGGACGGATCCGTCACCTGCCCGCGAAGGCCCCCCGCGGTCTGCGCCGTCGCTGTTCCTGGGGCGGTCTGCGCCACCAGCGCCGGCGCGCCTGTCACGGCCACGCCGACTACCATTGTCATCGCCAAACCGGCAGCGCGACAAGTTGCGCCGCCCCAGCCGCACACTCCAGTGTTTAAGAATTCAAAGCGTCACAGTTTCCATTATCCATTCGTGCAATTTCGTTTTTCGTGTCCCGTGCCGCTCATAAGAGTCGCCGCGACACTTTGCTGACGGGTAGGTACGCAAGAGATGCTGCCAGCGGTCCCGTTCCTGCCTCTTTACTTTAAGGATTACCCTCACCGCCGCTCTGGTCGCCTCCGGCCGAGCCGCCGCCCAGATTCCAGGCCGACGAAAGACATGCTCTGGCTTCCACTGGCCGAAGCCTGCAGCATCGACTCCACCCCGGCCACCAGGTGAATCGCCGTAGCGGTATCCGGACTTCCCGATGCCGCCACTGATCACCGCGTCACCTTTGTGCAAATCGCCTACAATGAATCTCCGGCGAGTGCTGCAGCATCCGGGCCAGACCGCCGCCGTTCCCGCTGCCCGCCGCACCATGATTCCCGGCTGCCCATCGCCGAACCGCCTCACCGCCCGGACCTCTGTGCACCCCTGCCCCGTTGCCTCCACCCGCCTGGCCGGCGCCGCCCTTCAACCGCATCGCGATCATCTGCGCCATTTGCGGATCCAGTTTCCGCATATCCGAGTCCGGCGTCGTCCGTATCGTCACCGTCTTCTTCGTCATCAGGTCCTTCACGACGAAGCTCCCGGCGCTCGCATCGGTCGATACGACCATCCCGGCGATATTCCGGAATGAGCCCGACACGATTTCTTCCGCAGTCACTTCATTTCCGTCCGCGCTCTTGTCCCCCCGTGCCGTCACCTGGTCGCCCGGCTGAATCGCCGCCAGCGTCGACGCCTGCGCGTCGCTGAACTTCACCGAGTCCGGAGCATATCGCCGCACAACCGTGCTCGGCGTCGTGTGAAGAATAACGGTCCGTGTACCCGATGCGACCGTGACCGTCCCCGCAGCCGTATCCACAGACTTCGCGATGCCGCCTACGCCGCGCTTCTGCCAGTCCGCCTGCTCCTGCTCCTGCCGCGCGTCCAGGGTCGGTCTTCTTGTTCACCACTACGATCGACGCTGTCGGTGGATCCCCCGCGACGACCATCAACACACGATCGCCCGCGCTAATGTCGGCCACCGTAATCTTTGTCGCGTCAGCCAGCGTCTTCTGGCCCGGGGCCGTGCGAAGAATCCGCGCCGTATCCGCGACCGTGACCTTTTCGCTGGCACCGGCGTCGGTCTTCACCACGACGGTGTTGCCGCTGGCGGATTCATGGTCCCAGTACGCGACTGCCTCCGCTCGCCGGCTGCGCTCCGACGGTGACCATTCCGACCGCCAGGGTTATTCCGAGCGCCGCCATCCACACCAATAGCTCTGCTTGGACTCTTCATGCTTCCTTTAGATGGTGGGCTCCCATTAGGAGCACTAGCCAATCTGACGAGTAGATTCCCCTAAAGTTTCAGAATAGAGAAACTCCCCACCCATGGCCGGGACTTTTTCGCTGGGGCGATCCTACCTGCGCCTAAACCGCTCCCCACAATGGATTGCGGGCCGCAACGTCAGACAAAACGGCCCTCCGGCGAACCGGAGAGCCGCGGTACAAACATGCTGGTGCCGACGCCAACTGATGCCGGCTTGTGCCCCACCAGCCCGTAGAACGCAATGAATATGTAGCAGCACATTGGCAGCAGGAACGCATGCTGAATCCCGAAGCGATCCGCCAGCACACCGATCAGAAGCGGAATGATGGCTCCGCCCACCACCGCCGTCATAATCAGCCCCGACCCTTTGCTGGTCATTGGACCGAGTCCGGCGATACCCAGCGCGAAAATGTTCGGGAACATGATGGAATTGAAGAAGCCACACAGCACCAGGCTCCAGATCGCTACTCGTCCGTGCGACATCATCGAGAGCAGCAGCATCAGGGTTGCCAGAATCCCAAAGGTCCCCAGCAGGCCGCCGGCTTTACCTTTGTCAGCATCCACGAACCGAGCAGGCGACCGACCAGCGCGCCGCCCCAGTAGAGCGACACCAGTGCCGACGCGATCCCGACCCGATCCGACAGCCCAAAAGCATGCATGATCCATCCGCCAAACGCGCCCCATCCGCCGAAGAAGTGAGCGGTTACGGCAACACTTACGCCCTGCTGCAGGAAGTAATTCACCGCAATCGACGCCAGTCCTACTTCCACACCCACATACAGGAAGATCCCCAGCGCTCCCAGCACCGTGTGCCGGAACCTCCAGATGCTCTGGTCCAGGACCAGACCGCCCTTCTCGGCGGGTCGGAAATCGCGCGTCATTCCGATAGCCGGCAGGTGGATAAACGCCATCGCTATGCCCAGGATGAGCAGCCCGGCCGCAATCGCGATGTAGGGACCTCGCACCGTGCCTGCCACTACCGCCGGAGACGCGTTCGCCCCCAGATCCGTCAGGATGAACTGCCCCGCGATAATCGGCGCGATCATGCCGCCCGTCGAGTTAAAAGCCTGCGCTAACGTCAGTCGAAACGGCGCGCTGTGCTCCGGACCTAAAATCGACACATACGGATTCGCCGCCGTCTGCAACGCCGTCACCCCTGCTCCGACGATAAAGATCGCCGCCAGGAATAGCGGAAAGCTCACCAGTTTCGCCGCCGGCACAAACAGCAGCGCGCCCACCACCTGCACAAACAGCGACACCACGATGGTCTTCTTGTAGCCGATTCTCTCAATCAGCTTTGCCGTCGGACTCGAGAACACGAAATATGCCAGGAAAAAGGCCGACTCCACCAGCATCGCCCAGCCATAGCCCAGCGTGAACACCTTCTTCAGGTGCGGAACCAGAGCCATGTTCAGATTGGTGATGAATCCGAAGAGAAAGAACAGGCACGTGATGATGATGAACGGGCCCACATAGCTCTGCCGCTCCACCCTTGGTGGCGCAATCGGTTTTGTCCCCATTGTCCTTGTCCCCCCGCTTCCCCGAAAGAAAGCTACCACTGCCGGTTTGGCCTATATGCCACCGGTCGTCTGTGGCTTCCGCTTCCTAAGTCCCGTCGCGGAAAGCTGCACACATCACTATATGGATGCACAGCCCGCTTGCCTACCGGAGAAATCATCAACTCGGGGTCCCGCGCTGTACGCTCTCTCCTGAACCTTGTACCCTGCTGAATGATGTCTGACCCGCTGCTCCTTTCCGGTGAGCCTCTCAACCTCGACACCATTGCCCAGGTTGCGCTCGAATCCCGCCCCGTCGCCCTCGATCCCGTCGCCCTGCCCCGCATCCAGGCCTCCCGCGCCGTCGTCGACTCCCTCCTCGCTCGTGGCGAAACCGCCTATGGCGTCAATACCGGGTTCGGCAAACTTTCTGATGTTCGCATCGAGCCCAGCCAGTTGCAGGAATTGCAGCGCAACCTCGTTCGCAGCCATGCCTGTGGTCTGGGCGATCCCCTCCCGGAACCCGCCGTCCGCGCCATGCTCCTGCTCCGGGCCAACGTCCTCGCCAAAGGATTCAGCGGCGTCCGCCCGGAAGTCATCGATACCCTGCTTTTCTTCCTCAACCACGGAATCCACCCCGTTGTCCCTCCCGCGGCTCTGTCGGCGCCAGCGGCGATCTCGCCCCGCTCGCTCACCTTGCCCTCGCCCTCATCGGAGAAGGTATGGTCTTCCAGGACGGCCGGCGCATACCCGCCGCTATGGCCCTGCTCAAGACGGGACGGTCGGCCCTCACCCTGGAAGCGAAAGAAGGCCTTGCGCTCCTCAACGGGACCCAGGCCATTACCGCCGTCGGCACCCTGGCCGTCATCCGCGCGCTTCGCGTCACTGAACTCGCCGATCTCGCCGGCGCTATGACTCTCGAGGCCCTGCGCGGTACACCCACGCCCTTCGACGAGCGCATCCACGCCGTCCGCCCGCACCCGGGTCAGATGGTTGTCGCCGCGCACCTCCGCACTCTGCTCGCTGACAGCGAAATTCGCGAATCCCACCGCCACAACGATCCCCGTGTGCAGGACGCTTACTGCCTCCGCTGCATGCCCCAGGTTCACGGCGCCGTGCGCGATGCACTCGCTCAAACTCGCATCACTCTCGAGATCGAAACCGGCGCCGCCACCGACAACCCGCTGGTCTTCGCGGAAGGCGAAATCCTCTCCGGCGGCAACTTCCACGGCGCGCCGCTCGCGCTCACTCTCGATGCTGCCGCCATCGCCCTCACCACCCTGATGGCTATCGCCGAGCGCCGCATCGACCGCCTCGTTAATCCTGACATCAACGAAGGCCTGCCGCCCTTCCTCTCCAAAACGCCTGGGGTTTCCTCCGGTCTCATGATTGCTCATGTCGCCGCCGCCGCTCTTCTCAATGAAGCGAAGGTCCTCGCCCACCCCGCCAGCACCGACTCCGTTCCCACCTCCGGAGGCAAAGAAGACCATGTCTCCATGGGGATGACCGCTGCTCTCAAATTCGATCAGATCGTCGAGAATGCCGAACGCGTCCTCGCCATCGAACTCATCTGCGCCGCACAGGGTCTCGAATACCGTGTCCCGCTGCAACCCGCGCGCCGCGTCGCCGAAGCCCTGGCACAGATACGAACCCTGGTCCGCCGCCTCGACCAGGACCGCGTCCTCGCCCCCGATATCGAGGCCCTCGCCGATGCCCTGCGGAGAGGCAAGCTGGAGGAGGACTGGCGAAATTAGCTCTTCCGCAAAAGATTCATTCGAAAATTGGAGAATTCCTTTCCATGGGACTGAAAAATAGCGTGAGTCGACTGACGAATGGCATGCTCGGAACTATCGGAATGCGCCTCTCGCACAACCCACGCCAGGAGCCTTGGCACCATGAATTGTCACCAGAACTGGTTCACCACCATATCAGACCCGCCGCCACCTATTCGCCATGGCTGACGGATTGTGATTTTCTGAGTGCTTACGAAAAGATCAAGGATTTTACCCTCGTCGACATCTATCGCTGTTACGAGCTCTGGACCTTTGCACGCGATGCCAACCGCCTCGCGGGCGCCATCCTTGAGGTCGGTGTCTGGCGCGGCGGTACCGGGTGCCTAATGGCGCAAGCATCACCGGGCAAGACCATATATCTCGCTGACACTTTTGCAGGCGTAGTGAACGCCGGCTCGCAGGACACCCGCTACTTAGGCGGCGAGCATGCTGACACCTCCGAAGATCTCGTCAGTAGATTCCTTGCCCGAAACGGAGTGACTAATGCCCGTCTACTCAAGGGAATGTTTCCCGCCCAGACCGCCGAATCCGTCACTGGTCCGATCGCTCTGCTTCATGTGGACGTCGACGTTTATCAATCAGCGAAAGATACCGTCGAATGGGCGTTGCCGCGCTTGCTGGTAGGAGCCAAAATTGTCTTCGATGATTACGGGTTTTCAGGGTGCGAAGGTGTCACTCGCCTAGTCAATCAACTGCGCGACGCGCTTCCCGATTTCGCTTTCGTCCATAATCTCAACGGCCACGCCGTTCTCATCAGGACCCAGCATCTCGCCGGATCGATCGTCTCCGACCTGTGACCCGTAAGCTGTAACCTCAGTACTCAATCCCCTTTTGCGCCAGCACGCCCTTCTCATACGCGTGCTTCACCTGCCGCATTTCCGTGACTGTATCGGCAATCTCCACCAGGGACGCATGCGCATTCCGCCCGTCAGAATTACATGTACCATCTCCGGCTTCTCTTTGAGGGTCGCTGCCACCTGCGCCGGGTCCAGCATCCCGTAGCTGATCGCATAATTGATCTCGTCCAGCACCACCAAATCCCACTCGCCCGACAGAATCGCCGCCCGCGCCTCCGCCCACGCCTCTTCCACCAGCCGAATATCCTCCGGATCGGTTTCCGCCCCGCCGATCTTCACAAACCCGCGGCCCATTTGCCGCATCACGAAGTGTTCGCCGAACGCCTTCACCGCATCCAGCTCGCCGTAGTGCCACGACCCCTTCAGGAACTGCAGCATCAGCACGCGCATCCCGTTCCCAACAGCGCGCAACGCCGTCCCCATCGCCGCCGTCGTCTTCCCCTTGCCCGGCCCGGTGTTGATCAGGATTAAACCCTTCCGCGTCTCCGCCACGTACCCTCCACGCCAGCGATTCGTCAAACTCTAAACTCTAATCCCTAACCTCTGTGATACGGATGCCCCGCCAGAATCGTCAGCGCCCGATACACCTGCTCGCACAGCACCACCCGCGCCAGCTCATGCGCCATCGTCATCACTCCCAGCGACAACGCCATCACCTCAGGCCCCGCACCCGCCCCTCGCCCGGCCTTGTCTGAACGCTGAACGCTGGACGCTGCTGCCCGTTGTTCTGCGATCCGCTGCTTCCGCCATCCATCCGCCGGCCCAACCGCAAAAATCACCAACTGCCGCCCGGCATCGCGCTCCCGCCCCAACCACTGCGCGAACTCTTCGGATTCCATTGCCTTACCCCGCTCGTCCAGCACAACAACCCGGGGAGCTGTCCGAGCGCGCTCCTTATCGATCGCCGCCCACAGCGCGTCCTCCGACTTGAACACTGGGGCCTCCACGCCCGCTACGTATGGCGCCATCCGCTCCAGATACATCTGCGCCATCTGGTCGAATCCTGCCCGCGGCCTGGCCCCCACCGCCGCTACCCACAATCGCATTCCACCAGTCTATGCACGAACATCGCAACGTACCGGCTCGAGCGGAATACATGCGTGAAGCGCGGCTGCCTGGACGCCCAGTCCCTGATATATTGAGAGAGGCTCATCCCTCCCGGGACGCGCCCCCAGCCTGCACGGCGCCATGGTGTAATTGGTTAACACGCCGCCCTCTCAAGGCGGAGAGTTCGGGTTCGATCCCCGATGGCGCTACCATACTTTCAATAACTTAGCGATGCTTTAGACGGTCTGACTCGCCGCATACGTCATGCGTACGTCATAGAGCCTGCTAGAAGGCTTCATTTCGGATACTGAAGCACGCGCCTTGAGAGCCACAGAGGAATCCAACCATGCGACCCCCCACACCCCTAGACAGCGCTTGAAATCGGCGCGGGGGCGCAGCTCCGAATCTCCGGGGTGATATAACGAAAAGTCGGTCGTGCCCCGATAACGTAGCAACCAATCGCTGCGAGCGTGCTCAGGCTCGAATAAGAATGGGGGACGATGCAACGAACCTTGCGCGAACATCTTACCTACCTCGAACTGAAAATCGAGGCGCTCAAGAAAGAACTTCAGGAGCCGGGAAAACCGATCCCGGCGCAAGCCGAGATTCAAATCGATCTCGGGATCGCAGAACGATCATTGGAGCATTTTCGGAAAGCCTTCGAACTCGAACAGAAGCTTTCCGAAACCACTAAACGGTGGAAAGCCAATTGAGCTGCTGAGTCCATAATGAAGTTCGGTCATGCCCGTATAACATAGGGATATACCGTAGGAGCATGGAACCGCATCCATCCGACAAATCGCGCATATCCGTGTCCCGCGTCGAAACGAGCGACTTGCCTGAATCGAGCGATTGGATGTATTAAGAGACGATCAAAGGAGACTGTGAGATGTCAGAAACCAATCCCACGCATGTAGTTAGGAATCAGACGCCGCTAGCTCCGAACGATAACCCTCGTATGAAAATTACAATCGTCGCTTTGAACGATGGCTCATTTAAATGGGAATCACGCAAGTACCCATTGGGAACGCCAAATCAGCGCGACAAAGCTTACCCATCGCGATTGGAGATCGATAAGGATGTTCTAGCCTTCGTTAAGCAATTGCGTGAGCGCGATCCTTATATTCAAGTTTCTGTCGTCGGACCAACTGGGGAGGAATCAACTCTGTAGGTTTGTCCGGGAACGTTCGTCCGCGTATTTTCGCAAAAACACCCTTGACATAGGCTGCAAGTTGCCCCACTGTCATTCAAGCGCAGTCGTGCTCCTGCACCATGCGCCCTCGCAGTCGCGAGCGGAGCTAGCCAGTCGGCAACGCCTCTGAGATGTGAAAATCCCATCCCATTTGAGGCACACTCATGGCAGTTGTCCAGCTTTCCGATGTAATCGTTCCAAGTTTCTATGAATCCTACGGTGGATTTGACTCAATGACCAGCACTGCTCTTTATGAGAGCGGAGTTCTTCAGCAGAATCCTTGGAATTCAGCCGATTGAATCGATGCGCTTGCTGCTCGGCCGCTTCATCCGCCAGCGCGCCGAAGAACCGCAAGCCTAGCAGGGTGCGGGGGCTTCCAAGTCTCAGCAACGCTTCTGTTCCCCCTTTCCTAAGGGTGAGGGGGTGAGGGGATAGGACGGGGCGGAATAGTTGCCGCAAATCCCCTTCCCCTTTCGGGGGAAGGGGTCAGGGGTTAGGGCTCCGTTCTTCAAACTAGCGCGCGAGGAATACCGGGCACGGCGAGTTGCGCAACACGTACTCGGTCGTCGATCCCAGCACCATCTCGATTATCCTGCTGTGCCCGTAGGCGCCGATGAACAGCAGGTCCGCGTCGTGCTCCTTCAGGAACTTCACGATTTCCTCGTTGGCGTGTCCCTGCAGCAGCGTGAAATCGGCCTTGGGCGTATAGTTTTCAAAATAAGTGCGCGCTTCGGCCAGCGTCCGCTCTCCCAATTTTGGATCGCGCGCGCAGGTGATCACCGTGATCGGAACGCCGAGGCCGTTGGTGATTTCCGCCGCCGATTGCATCGCACGCGACGCGCGTTCGCTGCCGTCATACGCCAGCACCGGTCGTTTAACCTCGCGAAATTTATTCGGCGAGATGAAGAGTTGCCGCGGAGATTTGCGCGCGACGCTTTCCGCCGTCGATCCGAGCAAGCCCGGTCGAGAATTTTTCGTTGACCCCGCGATGCCCGATCATCACCAGGTCGGCACTGCGCGCCCGATCGCAAATCTGGTTGGCGACGATCCCCATGTCGAGCACCGTCTCGACCGCCAGGTTCTCGCACTTCGCCGCCGCG
>CAVPCE010000003.1:0-73342 GCA_963702295.1 uncultured Acidobacteriaceae bacterium
TTCGCCGTGCGACCAACTGCGAATCTTCTCAGGCGAAGCGAGCGAGATGCGGATCGCGTCAAAGTCGGTGATCGGGCTGGTCATTTCAAACGGGCTGGAACGGTACAAGGTCAACCTCCCTGCGGGTTGCGTTCCCGGATCTCATTCGAGGACCTGTCCATTTCCGGGAGCGCTTGCTCAAGTGGACAGGTCCCGTAACTCTTCGGCGGTCCCCGGGCTGAAGCCCGGGGCGGCCTTTAGTCGGCGGCGGCCAGTTGGGGCACGGGCTGTTTCTTCGTGTCCTTTGGACCGCCGACCTGCTTGATCAGTTCAACATCGAGGCAGAGCGACTGCAGCTCGCGAATGAGCACGTTGAACGACTCGGGCACGCCCGGCTCGATGGCCGCTTCGCCCTTGACGATGGCCTCGTAAATCTTGGTACGGCCATAGACGTCGTCGGACTTGGCGGTGAGCAGCTCCTGCAGGATGTAGGCGGCGCCGTAAGCTTCCAGCGCCCACACTTCCATCTCTCCGAAGCGCTGTCCGCCGAACTGCGCCTTGCCGCCCAGCGGCTGCTGGGTGATCAGCGAGTACGGCCCGATCGACCGCGCGTGGATCTTGTCGTCGACCAGGTGCGAGAGCTTGAGCATGTAGATGTAGCCGACGGTTACCGGCTGCTCGAACTGCTCGCCGGTCATGCCGTCGAAGAGCGCGTTTTGCCCGAAGTGGGCAGCCCGGCGGAAGCCAGCAGCGCCTTGATCTCGCCTCTCTTGCGCGCCGTCGAAGACCGCGGTGCCGAACCAGATGCCGCGCTTCATGCCGGCGGCGACGCGGAGCAACATCTCGTCGTCGAGGTCGAGAAGCTGGCGCAGCGCTGCGGTGTCCGGCGAACTCTCTCTTCGATCACCTCGCGGATCTCGTTGGCGTCCTGGTTCTGCTTCACGATCGCGGCAATCTTCTCGCCGAGCTGGTGCGCAGCCCATCCGAGGTGCGTCTCGAGAATCTGACCGACGTTCATACGCGAAGGCACGCCGAGCGGATTGAGAACGATCTCGACCGGGGTACCATCGGGCAGGTAGGGCATGTCTTCTTCCGGAAGGATGCGCGCGATGACGCCCTTGTTGCCGTGACGGCCGGCCATCTTGTCGCCGACAGAGAGCTTGCGCTTCATGGCGATGTAGACCTTGACCAGCTTGATGACGCCGGGGGCCAGCTCGTCGCCCTTCTGCAGCTTGCCGATTTTCTCGTTGGTGATCTTGCGCAGCACGTCGATCTGCCGCGAGGTCATCTCCTCGATCTCATCGATCTGCTCGTTGACGCGGGGGTCCTTGTCGTTGTAGCGGATGCGCTTGAGGTTGCGGGTGGAGATGCGCTCGATGGCGTCGCGATCGAGAACCGCGCCCTTGCCGAGCAGGCGCTTGTTGGTGCGCTCGTCGTGCAGGTCGGCAAGAACTTCCTTGCCGCCCAGAATCGATTCCAGACGCTTCAGGCGCTCGTCGGTGAGAATCCGGATTTCGTCGGAGAGGTTCTTTTCCAGCTTGAGCCACCTGTTCGGCTTCAATCTGGCTGGCGCGCTCGTCCTTCTCCTGACCCTTGCGGGAGAAGATGCGGACGTCGACCACGGTGCCCTCGATGCCCGGAGGGCAGGTGAGGGAAGCGTCGCGGACATCGCCGGCCTTTTCGCCGAAGATGGCGCGCAGCAGCTTCTCTTCCGGCGTGAGCTGGGTCTCGCCCTTGGGCGTGACCTTGCCGACCAGAATGTCGTTATGGCTGACCTTGGCGCCGATGCGGATGATGCCGCTCTCATCCAGATCGCGCAGCGCGTGTTCGCTGACGTTGGGGATGTCGCGGGTGATCTCTTCCGGACCGAGCTTGGTGTCGCGGGCCTCGATCTCGAACTCCTCAATGTGGACCGAGGTGTAGTAATCCTCGCGCACCAGCTTCTCGGAGATCAGGATCGCGTCCTCGAAGTTGTAGCCGCGCCACGGCATGAAGGCCACGAGCACGTTGCGGCCGAGCGCCAGCTCGCCTTGCTCCGTGCAGGGACCGTCGGCGATGGCCTCGCCCTTCAGCACGCGGTCGCCCTCGCGCACGTCGGCTTCTGATTGATGCAGGTGTTCTGGTTCGAGCGCTTGAACTTGATGAGCTGGTAGATTCGGAGCCGACTTCGCGCGACAGCTGCGTGGGATGATGCTCGCCTTCGACGCGAACGATGATGCGCTCGGAGTCGACCGAGTCCACGATGCCGTTGCGCTTGGCGAGGATCACGGCGCCCGAGTCGCGCGCGGTGACGCCTTCCATGCCGGTGCCGACCAGCGGCGCCTCGGCAACCAGCAGCGGCACGGACTGGCGCTGCATGTTGGCGCCCATCAGCGCGCGGTTGGCGTCGTCATGCTCAAGGAAGGCACCAGCGAAGCGGCTACCGAAACGAGCTGCTTGGGGCTGACGTCGATGTAGTCGACCTCGGCGCGATTGACCAGCACGAAGTTGCCCTGCCGCCGCGCGTTGACCAGGTCTTCAGTGATCTCGCCCTTCTCGTTCAACTCGATGTTGGCCTGGGCGATGGTGTGCCGGTCTTCTTCCCACGCCGACAGATAGAAGTGAACGGAATCGAATTCGATCGGCCGCTTGCTTTTCCTTCTGCAGCTTGTCGTTCAGCTTGACGGCTTCGGACTTCTCGAGATGATCGCCGACGCGCAGGCCGCTTTCGCCGGCGTTGGTGATATGCACGAAGTCGAGAACGCGGCCGTCGCGGACCTTGCGGTAGGGCGACTCGATGAAGCCGTACTCGTTAATGCGCGCGAAGCACGAGAGTGAGCTGATGAGGCCGATGTTCGGGCCTTCCGGCGTCTCAATCGGGCAGATGCGGCCGTAGTGGGTGGGGTGCACGTCGCGGACTTCGAATCCGGCGCGCTCACGAGAGAGACCGCCCGGCCCCAGTGCGGAGAGACGGCGCTTGTGTGTGATCTCCGAGAGGGGTTGGTCTGGTCCATGAACTGCGAGAGCTGCGAGGAGCCGAAGAACTCGCGGATGGCCGCCATGACCGGCTTGGCGTTGATGAGGTCGTGCGGCATGGCCGTGGACATTTCCTGGTACACGGACATTTTTTCTTTGATGGCGCGTTCCATACGGACCAGGCCGATGCGGAACTGGTTCTCCATCAGTTCGCCGACAGCGCGCACACGGCGGTTGCCGAGGTGATCGATGTCATCGACGACGCCGATGTTGCGGCGCAGCTTGAGGAGGTAGCGGATGGTGGCGTGGAAGTCCTCGGCGTCAGGGTGCGGTGATCGAGCGCGGTCGTGTCCTGATTCTCGTAGAGCTTGATGTTGAACTTGAGCCGGCCGACGCGCGAGAAGTCATACTTGCGCGCATCGAAGAACATGCCTTCGAAGAGCGCGGTCGCGGTGTCGAGGGTCGGCGGATCGCCGGACGCAGCTTGCGGTAGATTTCGATGAGCGCTTCTTCCGGCTTGCGGACGGAGTCGCGGCGCAGCGTGTTGGTGATCACGTTGCCCATGTCGTCGCGCTCGGGGAAGAAGACTTCAATGGAGCTGATGCCGGCTTCCTGGATCTTGTGCAGCTTGTCGGAAGTGAGCTCCTGGTTCGCCTCGAGGAAGACCTCGCCGGTGTTCGTGTCGACCACATCGGCAGCAGTCATTGCGCCGTCGAGCTCGGAAGCTTCGACCTCAACTTCAGAAGACCTTTGCGGCGCGCAGCCCCTTCAGGATCGAAGGCGTGACTTTGCGGCCGGAGTGTGCGATCTCCTCGCCCTTAACCACAACGGCGTGGGCGGGCTTGGCGCCCAGCAGATGGGTATGCTTCTCGGCGCTGGGATCCAGCGTCCACAGAAGGCGGCCGTCCTTCAGGTGGATTTTGTCGACAGTGTAGAAGGTGCGGAGAATCTCGGAGTAGATTTGAGACCAAGCGCGCGCAGGAAGATGGTTCCCAGGAACTTGCGTTTGCGATCGATGCGGACGTAGAGGGTGTTCTTCTGGTCGTACTCGAATTCAACCCACGAGCCGCGATAGGGAATGATCTTGCCAAGGAAGTAGGTGCGATTGTTGGCCGTCTCAAAGAAGACGCCGGGCGAGCGATGGAGCTGCGAGACGATGACGCGCTCGGTGCCGTTGACGATGAACGTGCCGTTCTGCGTCATCAGCGGAATGTCGCCGAAGAAGACTTCCTGCTCCTTGATGTCGCGGATGGACTTGGCGCCGGTCTCGGGATCTTTGTCGTAGATGGTGAGACGGACGGTGACCTTGAGCGGCGCGGAGAAGGTCATGCCGCGCTCCTCGCACTCCGCCTGATCGTATTTCAGCTGCAGTCCGACCGGGTCGCCACACTTGTTGCAGAAGTCGGGGTGTTCTTGTTATAGGTGCCGCACTTCTGGCAGAGCACGTCGCCGGGGTGGAACGGATCGGTGATGACCATGGCGCCGCAATGGACGCAGGTGGTGCGCAGGTGATGGAGACCTTTAAGGTGTCCGCACTTGCATTCCCAGTTGCCGATGGAGAAATCCACAAAATCGAGCTGGGAAATGTTGCGAAAATCGCTGATAGGGAAGACAGAAGTAAAGACCGACTGAAGGCCGGAGTCGTCGCGCTCAGACGGGAGCTTGTCCATCTGCAGGAAGCGCTCATAGGAGCGGCGCTGGACCTCGATGAGATTGGGAATACGGATGGCGGTTGGGATCTTCGAAAAGTCGAGACGGCTGCGAACCGCGCGGTTCTCGTTAGACATTCTTTACTCCTCAGGACCCGTGTTGCGAGGAAGAACGAGCGGCCGTGCGGGTCACGCGGTGCTCGCTGTGTCGGACTGCTGCGCAGAGCCGGCCCGCCTCGTTCAGGAAGGCTTTGCGCTTCTTCGGTTACGGCCGCACAAAAAGTGAAGTGCAGTGCCGTTTTTCACTTGCGCGGAGCAGCGTAAGGGGGTTACGCTTCCGCTTTGCTCAGGCGACTTTCCGCCGCACGAGTTGCCGGTTTGCCTTCCGGGCTGACCGAAGGTCAATGCCCGGCGCGTGGGTTACGGCGGAAAGACGGAAGCGAGAGCAGCAGGCGAGCTTGAGGAAAAGCGAAACGCCCGCAGGGACAGCAACCCCCACGAGCGCCACAACCGAATTGTGCACTGTAATGTGACAGAATGTCCGATTCCCGCCGCTCAAAAACCCTACGCCCGCGCCGCCTGACAACTATACGAAAAGCCGCAGTAACAAGTCCGCCGCCTGGCTTGAACTACGCCGGCAATATCCTGCCGGAAGATACCCTGCGTCGATCCCGACTCCGCACACGCAATTCCGCCCGCTGATGCGGGGAGAAAGCTATTTCAGAGCGGGTGATCGGGAAGACAGAAACGCGCCCCGGAACCGGCAAACAGGAATGAAGCCGAGCGGAACGCACAAAGAGAATCATAGCGCGTTCCGCTTTGGCATGCAAGTTGCTGGGCAAGGCGCCAAAACTATTTAACTTCGACGGTTGCGACACCATCAAACTTCTTTTTGATCGCTTCGGCGTCTTCCTTGCTGATGTTCTCCTTGAGCGTCTTGGGAGCGCCATCAACCAGGTCCTTGGCTTCCTTCAGACCGAGCGAGGTAACCTCGCGTACGGCCTTGATGGTGTTGATCTTATTCGCGCCGGCATCCTTGAGGATGACGGTGAATTCGGTCTGCTCGACCGCCGCCGGGGCAGCTGCCCCGCGGCTCCACCGCCAGCTACGACCACGGGGGCCGCGGCTGCGGCTGAAACGCCGAGACGCTCTTCGAGCTTCTTCACGAGGGCCGCCGCGTCCAGCAGGCTCAAGCCCGACAATCTGATCTTCCAACTGCTGCAGATCCGCCATAGTGTTCTCCAGTGATTCTGAATCTTGCCTTGCCCGATCGCTCCGGCCGGTTGTCCAACTGCCGTTGCCGACCTCTGAGGTTTCCGATGTGCCCCAGACCAGCCGCACCCCGCCGGCCCGTCCTGCAGAGACTTAATTAGCATCGGCCGGTGCTGCCGGCGTCGGCCGCCGAGGTTTCTCTCGACGCGCCCCGGAGCTGGAACTGAGGGGTTCAAACGACGCTGCATTCCTTCGCTCGCGGCAGCTTCGCCCGCCAGCAAACTTTTGCTTCTCCACGCCCTGGTTGATCACGACCGCGAGGTCGCGCCCCGTAGCGTTGATGACCGTGGCCAGACGCTGCGCCGGGGAGTTGATGAGGAAGAGCAGCTTCGCGAAAATCTCTTCCTTACCCGGCATGGTGGCCAGAGCTTTGACTTCTTCGACGTTGATGACCTTGCCGTCAACGATGCCCAGCTTGAAGGTGAACTCGGCGTTCTCCGTCACCCAGGTGGACAAAGCCTTGGCGAGCGCCACCGGGTCGCCACTGGTGTAGGCGACCGACGAAACGCCCTTCAGGTTCTGCAGGGCGGCTTCAATCTTTGTGCCCTGGGCAGCGCGTCCGGCGAGCTTGTTCTTGAGCACGCGGTAGCGGCCGCCGGCATTGCGGACGGTCTTGCGCAGCTCAAAATCCTGCGAAACGGTGAGTTTGGAGAAGGTGCCGATGATGGCGCTGGTCGACTGCTCCAGCTCTTTCGCGAGCTGTTCGACCTTCTCCGCCTTTTTTTGTCTGCTCAGTGCCATATCAAGTTTCCTTAATCTCGTCAGCTTCTTCGGAAGCCGGTAGCCAGTCGGCGGCAGCTCAGGCTGCAGGCCATCCGCTGTTTGTTATGCCTTGGCGGCGCTGTCGGCCACAGCCGAATCAAGCGAGATGCCGGGGCCCATCGTTGAACTGATGGTGATGCCCTTGATGTACTTGCCTTTTGCCGCCGACGGCTTGGCGCGCACGACGCTGGTGATGACCGTCATCGCGTTCTCCACCAGCTTCTCCGGCGGAAAGGAAATCTTACCCACGGGGACGTGCACCAGCGCCGTCTTGTCGGTGCGGAACTCCACTTTTCCGGCCTTGATCTCGCGAATCGCTGAGGTGACGTCATTGGTCACGGTGCCGGTCTTGGGATTCGGCATGAGGCCGCGGGGGCCGAGCACTTTGCCGAGGCGTCCGACGGACTTCATCATGTCGGGCGTAGCGATAAGGGCGTCGAAGTCGGTCCACGATTCCTTCTGGATCTTCTCGACCAGCTCGTCGCCGCCGACGATGTCGGCGCCGGCGGCTTCGGCTTCACGCTGCTTGTCGCCGGAGGTGATGACCGCGACTTTCTTGGTTTTGCCGAGGCCGTGGGGCAGAACAACCGTGCCGCGAACCATCTGGTCGGCGTGACGGGGATCGACGCCCAGACGCAGGGTCAGGTCGACGGTCTCATCAAACTTGGCAAACTTGATTTTCTGGAGGAGCGGAACCGCTTCCTGCAGGGGGTAAGGGCGCCTTTCCACCTGAGCGCGCGCCTTCTCGATATTCTTGCCTTCCTGGGCCATGGAACCTCGTCTCCCACCGCTCGGACAGTTCTGCATGCCGGCCGTGGTTGTAGTGACAATGCGCCTGGATGGCGCAGTTTTTGATTATCTATGAAACGAGAGCACAAGGCAAGGAGACAGGCATGATGGATGGCGGATGTTGGATCGGGGGCGAAGGGAAGACATCGTGTGCTTCAAAAGTATGATAAAGTAAGCAAAAGGATGTAACCTGCTATGCCGGATATTGAGCGTCTGACGATCACGCTGCCTGCCGATATGGCGGGAGTGGTAAAGAGTGCGGTAGAAGGTGGAGATTACGCCACCACCAGTGAGGTGATTCGCGAGGCGCTGCGCGACTGGAAAATGAAGCGGGAATTGCAGCGGTATCGTTTGGCTGAACTGAGAGCCGAGATTGACCGTGGGATGGCGGATGTGACCGAAGGCGGGCTGACGGAGTTCGATCCGGAGAGCATTATTGCGACGGGAAGGAAATTGTCCGCCGATCGCGCCAAATCCGTCTTACAGAAAAAGCAAAGGTAGACCTTGCTCAAGTCTGGAGCTATCTCGCCGGGGCAGCTTCCGAGGCCGTTGCGACCGGGTTCATGCGCCGACTGGAAGGCCGTTTCGCGCAGCTGATCAAGCTGCCCCTGTCGGGCGCTTCACGAGCTGAACTCGCAGATGATTTGCGAGTGGTGTTCTGTGAAAGCTAGGCCATCTATTACCTTCCGCGCCGTGAAGAGATCATCGTTGTGCGCGTCCTGCATGGTTCACGGGATCTGGACTCGATCATCGGGGAGAGCGGATTTACCGCTCAGTAGAAAAAAATCGGGTCAGCACAGGGAAGCCGAAGCGTATCTCTCCTGGCGCTGAAGAGACACCCGCTTCGGCTGATTTGTTCAGTGGTCGATTTTACGCCGTGACTTCGATGCCCATGGACCGCGCGGTGCCCTTGATGCTCTTCACAGCGGCATCAACGGAGGCGGCGTTCAGGTCCGGCATCTTCTGCTTCGCGATCTCTAGGACCTGCGCTTCAGAGACCTTACCCACCTTGTCCTTATTCGGCGTGCCGGAACCTTTGGCGAGGTTGGCAGCCTTCTTCAGCAGCACAGCTGCGGGCGGCGTCTTGGTGATGAAGGTGAAGGTGCGATCGGCGTAAACGGTGATGACCACCGGAATGATGAGGCCGGCCATCTCTTTGTTCTGGGTACGCGCGTTGAACTGCTTGCAGAACTCCATGATGTTGACCTGGGCCTGGCCGAGCGCGGGGCCGACGGGCGGCGCGGGCGTGGCTTTACCGGCTTCAATCTGGAGCTTCACCATGGCTGTAATTTTTTTTGTCGGAGGCATTGCTTCTTCCTTCTCTTCAGGGGCTGAACCCCTCGTATTTCAATCTCGATTCCGCAGGTTGAAACCCGCGGCTACCATTAAGCGATTTTTTCCACCTTGCCGAAGTCGAGTTCCACCGGAGTGGAGCGGCCGAAGATGGTGACCATCACCTTGAGGGTTTCGCGATCTTCGTTGACCTCGTCCACGACACCGTTGAAGTTGGCGAACGGGCCTTCGGTGATCCGCACCGACTCGTACTTCTCGAACTTGACCTTGAGCCGCGGCTTGTCTTTCGACGTATCGCTGCGGAAGAGGATAGAGCTCACCTCATCTTCGGTGAGCGCGACCGGCTTGTCGCCGGTGCCCAGAAAGCCGGTGACCCGCGGCGTGTTCTTGATCACGTGCCAGAGGTCGTTGTCGAGATCCATTTCGACGAGCACGTAGCCGGGAAGGAAGACGCGTTCCACGGTGCGCTTCTTGCCGTTGATGATCTCGGTGACCGGCTCGGTGGGGATCATGACGCGGCCAATGCGGTTCTGCAGGCCAAAGGCCTGGACACGGGTCTCGATCGACTCGCGGACCTTGCGCTCAAAGCCGGAGTAGGCGTGGATGATGTACCACCTGAAGCGCTCGTTGCGCGGCGGCTCAAGTGCGCGGCTGCTGCTTCGCGCCGCCGCTCGCGTCCGGCGCCTCGACTGGGTTCTGTCGTCTCTTCCGCCATTCGTGTGTAATCGCTCTTCACTGGCTACAGCGCTACTGCAATCGCGCCCAGCCAGTGATACAGGTACTTCATGCATTGCCGAGCACGGTAGTCCGACGACATAGAAGAAAGCCGCAAACACGAACACCGCGGCGATCACGACGGTGGTGGTAGCTGTACTTCGGCGCGGAGGGGGTAACCACCTTGCGCATCTCCGCGCGAACGTCCGTGAGAAGAAGTCGCACGCCTGCGCGGTAAAGAGCTCGAGCGCGGCTTGGCTGGACGCCATCTTCGGCATCGTTGCTATCGCTGCTGCTTTGCCATATGCTCCTTCTTCCTTCCCGCGCCTATTTCCTGACGGCCACGTGCAGCTGCTGCGTTCGGGCACTTCAGAATCTGGCAGGGGCGCAGGGATTCGAACCCCCAAGTTCGGTTTTGGAGACCGACAGTTTAACCGTTGAGCTTACGCCCCTGTGAACAGCGGATCAGAGCTTGAGTCTAGAGTTCAGACAAGCTGATCCGCAGATACACTGCTATCCGCGCTCGATCACTGCCCCTAACTCTGATCCCTAGACGCTAAACTCTGCCTTTACTTCGTTTCCTTGTGCGGGGTGTGCTTGCGGCAGCGGTTACAAAACTTCTTGAACTCCAGGCGGCCGGTGGTCGTCTTCTTGTTCTTCGTCGTCGAGTAGTTCCGCTCTTTGCACTCGCCGCATTGCAAAGTCACGATTTCACGCATCTTCTCTATCCTACCTGATTCATCAGAAGTGAATGGAGTCCTTCGCGGATCAGTGATTGTAAATCCCGCTTCCTCCGTCAGCCATTTCTGCCCGCTTTCACTGCGTCCGGTCTTGGCGTCACGCGTTACTGCGGCAAAGCTCTTACTTCGATGATCTCCGGATCGTGCCTGCGCCCACCGTCCTGCCGCCTTCGCGGATCGCGAAGCGCAGGCCCTTCTCCATGGCCACCGGCGTGATCAGCTCACCTCGAGCTCCACGTTGTCGCCCGGCATCACCATCTCCGTGCCCTCCGGCAGCTTCGCCACGCCGGTCACGTCGGTGGTGCGGAAGTAGAACTGCGGACGGTAGCCCTTGAAGAACGGCGTATGACGGCCGCCCTCTTCCTTCGACAGCACGTAAACCTCGCCCTTGAAGTTGGTGTGCGGCGTGATCGATCCCGGCTTCGCCAGCACCATGCCGCGCTCGACGTCTTCCTTCGGAATGCCGCGCAGCAGCAGCCGGCGTTGTCGCCCGCCAGGCCTTCGTCGAGCTGCTTCTTGAACATCTCGACGCCCGTGACAACCGTCTTGCGCGTCTCGCGGAAGCCGACGATCTCGACTTCCTCGCCCACCTTCACCTTGCCGCGCTCGATGCGGCCCGTGACCACCGTGCCGCGGCCCGAGATCGAGAAGATGTCTTCGATCGGCATCAGGAACGGCAGGTCGACCGCGCGCGCCGGCAGCGGCACATTCTTGTCCACCGCCTCCATCAGCTCGTCGATCTTCGCTTCCCACTGCGCCTCGCCGTTCAGCGCGCCCAGCGCAGAGCCGCGGATCACCGGAACGTCGTCGCCGGGGAACTGGTACTTCGACAGCAGCTCGCGCACTTCCATCTCCACCAGGTCGATCAGCTCTGTGTCCTCAACCGCGTCGCACTTGTTCAGGAACACCACGATGTACGGCACGCCCACCTGGCGGGCCAGCAGCACGTGCTCCTTGGTCTGCGGCATCGGACCGTCGGTGGCCGCGACCACCAGAATAGCCCCGTCCATCTGCGCCGCGCCGGTGATCATGTTCTTGATGTAGTCGGCGTGGCCGGGCAGTCCACGTGCGCGTAGTGCCGGTTCTTCGTCTCGTACTCCACGTGCGCGGTCGCGATGGTGATGCCGCGCTCGCGCTCCTCAGGAGCGTTGTCGATCGAGTCAAACGAGCGAAACGTGTTCTTCGGATTGTGCTTCGACAACACCTTGGTGATCGCCGCCGTCAAAGTCGTCTTGCCGTGATCAATGTGCCCAATCGTCCCCACGTTCACGTGCGGCTTCGACCGGTCAAACTTCTCCTTCGCCATCGCTGTTTCCCTCTAAATCATGCGCTTCATACCCCTGTTAACTCCAAACCTAAGAAACCCGACCGCTTCAATACTGTGCGTACAACCTGAAATACTTCTGCCGCACTTCCGGGGCCACCTTCTCCACCTGTACGCAGATACTGCTCGCGAATCTGGCCGCGGTCGGCATCGCCGAGGGCCGCGTAACGGCCGGCCTGTTTGCCCAGAAATCCGTGCGCCAGCACTGACTCGAACTGGCGAACCCGGAGCTTCGCGCCTCTACCCGGCTGCAGAAAGGCCGCTACCTTCTGCGGCGCAAAGGCCTCATCGATCGCCTGCTTCACGACGCGAAGGTCGTCGAATCCTGTACCGGTATCGTCGCCTGCTCGAACATAATTGCGCTACTTCCCTCGGGGACCGAAGCCCCTTGATTTTGCGATTGACGGAAAGCTAAAACCGTGGCTGCCTGAATTCTGGAGCGGGAGACGGGAATCGAACCCACGACCAACAGCTTGGAAGGCTGTGACTCTACCACTGAGTTACTCCCGCATGAAAAACAGCGTTTAGCGATCAGCGTTCAGAAAAGCCCACTGCCGAGCTCTTCACGAGCTTTACCCCTCGAACCAATTCTGGAGCTGATACCCGGATTAACCGGTGACCTCTCCCTTACCAAGGGAGTGCTCTACCGACTGAGCTACATCAGCCCTACAAATCACGACGCACCAGCCGAACTCGGCCCGCCCATCGTGGTCCATGCCAGGGCAGCCAGAACCGCAGCGAAGCCAGCGCAAAGCGTGCGCATTTTCCCTTCTACATCGCATCGATGCAACCGCCCAGTGACCACGCCAGAAACCAGCTCAGCCGGCTTGCCGGCGTCGTGCCTTGCTCCAGTGTCTGACTCAGCGCCTTCGGCATCCAGCTCAGCACCCTACCCGCTCCGCCGCGCCGCTATTCCGGGCGCTCACCGCGTTCACCGCAAACCTGGTGCACAGGGGAGGATTCGAACCTCCGTAGCTCCAAAGAGCGGCAGATTTACAGTCTGCTGCCATTAACCACTCGGCCACCTGTGCAGAAAGCCTGGAGCCGATGACCGGAGATCGAACCGGTGACCTCTCCCTTACCAAGCGATGCTCTACCAACTGAGCCCATCCAGCTCGTCCAAAACTCGTTCGGCACACCTCATCGGCATGCCGGAAGCAATCCGGCAGCAAGCCTGCCGCTCCAGGACTCGCTGCGAACGGAATCCAGCCCTGACTCTCCATGGCCGGAACGTGGAGCTGGCGAAGGGATTTGAACCCCCGACCCTCTGATTACAAATCAGATGCTCTACCAGCTGAGCTACGCCAGCCCGGACAGCCCGTATCCACCGCTGGGAGGCACACTTCTGCGTTCGCAATCGGCGGGTACAGGATAGAAATTATCACACGAAGGTGCGGCCTGCAATGCGGCTCGTGAGGCGTCTTCGGAGCCTTAAAACAGGCTTTAGGGGAGACTGAAACGCGCATCGGTGCAACCCAGGAAGATGGCTGAGGGAGCACCGTTGCGAGCCGAGGTGAGATGATAGGAACGCTGTCCGATTCCGATGACCCGCCGGCGCACGAAGCTTTCCATTGCCATAGTGATTGTCGTCCTGGTACTGCTTGGGGGCGCGCTGTATCTCCGCAAGGAGGCGCCGCCGGAAGCGGCCCGTCTCCTGCCTGAGTCCGACGGCATCGTCTACATCAACCTGCGGCCGCTGCGTGCGGCGACGCACTTCGACCAGCATCCGGTTGGTCATTCGCCGGAATATCAGAAGTTCATTGACGCCACCGGCATCGAGTTCGAGCGCGATCTGGATGGGGCGGCCTTCGCACTGCATCGGATGGCCAATCCCAACGGGCCGAACGGGCAGGTGGCTTTTTCTGACGCCTTCGTGGGGCACTTCGACGGCCGGCGGCTGGGGGATTATCTGGCCAGCATCGCCGGCTCTCAGGAGAGCTACGCGGGCCGGACAATCTACAACATTGCAAGCGACGGTCGCACAGTGCGCGTGGTCCTGCTGGGGTACGACATTGTGGCTGTGAGCAACTACCCATCGGCGGAGATGATCCACTCGATGATCGACCGGTACCGGACGGCGGCGCTGCCGTTCGCGGGATCGTCACTGCTGGCGAAGAACTATTCGAAGGTACCGCTGCTGTCGGTGGCGTGGGGCATTGGGCAGATCGCGCTGCCGCTGGGCAACAATGGCGGAGCGCGGATTTTCGGGCTACGGCTGCCGCTGCCGGTGGACGCGATGTTCATTGCCTCCCTGAGCTGGATCGGCAAGATCCACATGCGCATTGAGGAGATAGCCCCCAGCGACTCCGCGGCAGCGGATACGACCGAATCGCTGCAGACGATCCTGGTGCTGGTGAAGTCGATGGAGAGCGCGGCCGGACCGGCGGCGGGCCAGCCGGGGTTCGATCCCAACATGCAATCGTTCATCAACAGCATCGCAGTGGAGCGACACCGGAACCAGGCGGTACTGACGGCGACGATTCCAACGGCGCTGGTACAACGGATGATGAGCACGCCGCGGGATCTTAAGAAGATGGCCTGTCCCGGAAGGCGGGAAAACGCCGACCGCGCAGGCTCCATAGAGTATCCGGAAGGCTCCCGACCGCATCAGGAGAATACGGTTCTGTCTTACTGGGCGAGCTGAATCCGCAGGAGCGGGCCAGGCGCGCCTCTCGATTATCCCCAACTCCACTGGAGGAATCATGCAGAAGTTTTCCGTTTCCCTGGGGCTGCTGGCTTTGGCGCTGGCGGCTGGCCCGGCGTTTGCCGATGGGCCGCACGGCCAGGTGCTGACTGGGCAGCAGGCGTTCACCAATTACTCCGAAGAACATCCGGGTACGGCGGCATCTGACCGTGGCTGACTTGCCGGCGCCCTACGCGACCCAGGGCGTGGACAATGGCCCGGACCTGGTGGCGCGGCCGAATGACGCGTGGCCGCAGGCGCCCAAGGGCTTCAAGGTCGACATGTATTACACCGGGTTTGGACAGCCGCGGCTGATCCGGACGGCGCCCAACGGGGACCTGTTCGTGCGCGACGAGCTATCAGAACAAGATCATGGTGTTCCGCGGGTGTTGGCGCGGACGGCAAGCCGAAGCAGGTGTCAGACGTTCGCCGAGGGTCTGAGCCAGCCGTTCGGGATCGGTTCTATCCCGGCGGGCCGAACCCGAAGTGGGTGTACGTTGGGGATACACGGATGCGGTGGTGCGGTTTCCGTACCAGACGGCGACATGAAGGCGAGCGGGCCGGCCGGAGAAGCTGGCCGATCTGCCGGGCGGCGGGCGTCTGCGCGGAGGCGGCCACTGGACGCGGGACTTGGCCTTCTCGAAGGATGGCAGCAAGATGTTCGTCTCCGTGGGGTCGCACTCGAACGTCGATGATCCCGACACGCATCCCGAGGAGTTTCATCGCGCGGACGTGCTGGAGTTCACGCCGGAGGGCAAATCGTAAAGGTCTACGCGTACGGCATTCGCAACTGCGTGGGCGAGGCCATCAACCCGATCACCGGGCGAGCTGTGGTGCTCGACCAACGAGCGGGATCATGCTGGGCGACAACCTGGTGCCCGACTACATCACCCACATCCAGGAGGGCGGCTTCTACGGCTGGCCGTGGTACTACATGGGGCGAACGGCGGCGAACAGGATCCACGGCAGAAGGGAAGCATCCCGAGCTGCAGGGCAAGGTGATCACGCCGGACGTCCTGCTGGAGCCGCACTTTGCCTCGCTGGAAATGCTGTTCTACGAGGGCTCGCAGTTTCCGGCGGAGTACAAGGGTGACGGGTTCGCGGCGGAGCACGGCTCGTGGAACCGGCGAAGCGGGTCGGGTACGAGGTGATCCGGGTGCCGATGCACGACGGCCACGCGACCGGCGAGTACGAGGACTTCCTGACCGGATTCACGACGGCGGATGGCCACGTGTGGGGCGGCCGGTGGGCGTGACGGTGGGCAACGGATGGATCGCTGTTCGTGACCGACGACGGCTCGGGGTCGATCTGGCACGTCAGCTATACGGGAAGCCGGTAGCCGTAGTCGGGCAGCCAATAGCGTTCGGGCTCATTCGCCGGATGGCGGGTGAGCCCTTTCTGCATGGCGCGACAGGCGATGGGCGATGCCTTAGTCTGGTTAACGGATGATCTCGACCCGAACTGCCTCGATGTTCTCGGCTGCCGTTCTGCTCTCCTGTTCTGTTTTTGCGCAGCAAACGCCCTCCACGGTTCCGGATGCGCCGGCACCTGCAGCCCAGCAGGCGCCCGCCCAGACCGCTCCTGCGGATCAGACCGCGCCGGCTCAGGAATTACCGGGGGCACGGAGTCGCATGCGGCGCCGCTGCCGACCGGGCCGACGGTGATCTTTGATACCAGCATGGGGCGGATGACCTGCAAGCTCTTCGATAAAGAGGCGCCGGAGGCGGTAGCCAACTTCGTTGGCCTGGCGACAGGGACGAAGGAGTGGACCGATCCGACGACGCATCAGAAGGTGACGGGCAAGCCGTTCTACGATGGGACCACGTTCCATCGAGTGATTCCCGAGTTCATGATCCAGGGCGGCGACCGCCTGGGCACCGGTGAAGGCGATCCCGGATATACGTTCAAGGACGAGTTCGATCCCAACCTGAATTTCGACGTGCCGGGCGGCTGGCCATGGCCAACTCCGGCCCGGACACCAACGGCATCGCAGTTCTTCATCACCGAGGCGCCGCAGCCGCACTCTCGATCAGCACTACACGATCTTCGGGCAGTGCGATGACGCGAGTCTCCCGGTCGGTAGAGTCGATCGCCCGGGTGAATCGCGACAGCAACGACAAGCCGGTGGAATCCGGTGGTGCTGAAGACGGTGACGGTGATTCCGGCGGGACAGCCGGTGCCGCCGGCGCCGAGCGCTCCGGCGACCGCAACCCGGGCCCTCCACCAGTGCGACCCGCAACCCGTAGTCGAATCAACACCCCCATCTATTCGAACAATCCAACATACGCAGGAGTATGTATGAGCCGACACCAGGAACGTATGCCATTTTCAAAACAGCGAAGGGCAGGTGGTTTGCCGCCTGTTTGAGAAAGAGGCGCCGAAGACCGTTGCCAATTTCGTTGAACTCGCCGAGGGCAAGCGGGAGTGGACCCATCCCACGACGCAGGCGAAGAGCAAGGACAAGCTATACGACGGAACGGTTTTTCATCGGGTGATTCCGGATTTCATGATCCAGGGCGGCGACCCGGCCGGGAACGGCATGGGCGGCCCGGGATACAAGTTCGAGGACGAGACGAAGGGCTCGCCGCACCGCTTCGAAAAGAGGGCAAGCTGGCGATGGCAAACGCCGGGCCCAATACAACGGGTCGCAGTTCTTCATTACCGTCGGCGGGGACGGAGTGGCTGACGGCAAGCATACGATCTTCGGCGAAGTGGTTGAGGGGCAGGAAATCGTGGACAAATCTCGAAGGTGTCGCGAGACTCGAAGCGACAAGCCGGCGAAGCCGGTGGTGCTGGAGTCGGTGACCATCGAGAGGGTATAGGCCGCGCGCCGCGACCATCGACCGAAAAAAGTGATTTTGGGGCATCGTTAAGACTCGTGTTCTGAAGCGATTGCATTTTCGGTCTCAGCCCCCACGGCTCGTGCGCTTTCCAGCCAAGCATTTGCACAGGCCCTGTCGCGGGAGTGCTTGCTGGATGCGGGTTTGCGGAGATCACGGGTTACCGGCCACAATGTCAGGGGTTAGAAAGCGGAAGGCCGCCTCAAGGCGGCCTTCTCCTTTTCTATTCTATAGGTTCAGAATACCAAGTTCAGAGCGGTTTACTGCCAAGATATTTTGGTACTGTCACGGTTACGAATGGTTAGTTGATTCGCAAGGGATTATCGGGCGTGGCCAGTACTTTGATCAGGGCTGGCGGATGGGTTGACAGGATTTCCACAGAGCGGGTGATTTCTTCGTACTCGGGCGGATGAGGGACTTTCGGCGGGCGCCCGGCGACGAGAATCCCATCTGGTCCGGCGATCTATCCCATCACTCAGGAAAACAGATCGCGTCGCTGTCCAGCGGCAATGCGTCCCGCTCTTTGATCGGGTGTGGCGTCCACGTGGAAGTGGGGGACAGAACAATCTCTTTCCTGCCTTGCCTTCCAGTGTGAAGCGAGCGATGCCAGGGTAGGCCCTCCGAACCCGCGAATGAAGGCTTGTTGCTGATGTGAAAGTGCAGGTGGGGCACTCCCGAGTTGCCGCTGTCACCCAGATGGGCGATCACATCGCCCCGATGAACATGATCTCCGGCGCGGACACGCACGCTGCCGGGTCGCAGGTGGGCGTAATGAGCAAAGATGCCGGGTGCAATCTCCAGGATGACAAAGTTACCGTAAAGCCCGCGAGGAGTAAGGTCGGTTGGCTCAGGATGAGTTGCCAAGGGCTGATTATCCGGTTGCCCGTCGCGCGCATCACGACCAGGCCGTCCGCCATCCGCAAGACGTCGGCGTTAAAGCCGAACCATTCGGCATTCTGCGATGCCTGCGGAGTATCCGGCGCGACCGGCAGAGCGTGGCCGGCGTTGTTTAGTCCTACAAAGTCAATGGCAAAGCGCTGAGCAACAGTTACCACTCCGTTGGTTGACTGCAGGCTTCCCCAGTGATGCGATTGAGGGTTTCCCGGTCCCTCAGTTGCCAGCCAGAAACGGCTGCCTCCCAACGGCGGCCCGATTTGAATCCGCATCCTGTGGAGCGAGGTCCACTCTTACATCACGCAGTGTGTATCGTCTTCCCTGAATGTCTTTGAAGTCCAGGTTCTGCGAGATCGCATGAACCGGAGCATTGGGCGGAAAGGAAAGCCAGACGAGCAGGACCGTGCGACCCCCCGGCGGGATCGTGACCTGCGTCGCGCCCTCCGCACACCTGGGTTTCGCAAGCGCGCATAGAGCCTGCCCCTGGTAAGAAGCCTCGCCGGCCGTTGAGCCTTGTGTAAAGACGTGCAGCTCCGTCAGGTCCAGCGGTTCCCGGGTGGCGGAAGAGTTTGTTATGTGCAGCTCATAGGCAACGTGCATCCTGCCGTCGGTACCTTAAAAGCCGTGGGGTTGATCAGTACGCGTGCCGACATTCGTGCGTCGGCAGGTTGCGCCCAGAGAGCCGCGGCAGAGGCGATGATCCATACGAACAGAAGTGGCCGGGCGTACGAAAGAGCGCCCCACGAGGTTGAGTTTGATTTGCGGTTGCCACTCTGGCACTCTCCAATTCGGCCGCCGCTCCTATACCTGCGCCGCCAGATACGCAATGAAGTCAGGGTCGGCATTCAGCAGCCGTAGAATCGGCAGGATGACGCGCGGACCGTTGACGCTATTCGTAAAGATGACGACACCCGAATGTGCACCCGGATCGAAGTAGCCAAGAGTGAACACTCCTGTGTCCATGCCCGTATGCATAAGAAAGGTTTTGCCATGGGTCTTGATGACTTCCCAGCCGGGGCCCATGCCCGACCTGGTCCGGACATAATGCCGCCAATTTCCCAACACAAAGCTCCGCCCTGCGATCCGTCAAGACACTTTCGCGAATCCTGCGAATGGCCGGTGACTCGCCCGTTCCGTTCATCAGCCCTTCGATGAAGCTGGCGTACTGAGTTGGCGTGGTATAGACCAGGTCGGCGGCGACGAACGCTCCTGCGATCTGCGGCTTCAGCCACGTACCGTCGGGGCTGGTCGGCTCCGCGATGTGTCCGTCCATCCAGGGTCGCTCGGTGTACGAGGTACGCTGCATGCCGGCCGGATCGAAGACCAAAGCCTGAGCCAGCTGCTCGAACGGCGTGCCCGTCTTCTTCTCGGCAAACCGAGCTACGTACTGGTAGCCCTCGCCGGAGTAGTTGAACCCCGTTCCGGGGTCGCGAAGGAATGCGAGCTTGCCGCCCGTTTCCCGCCTCCAGTTTGGAAAGCCAGTTTGATGATCCAGAGCCATGCGGGCCGTCAGCAGCTTCGCCCTGGGGTCCGCGGCAAGATCGGGATCGACCCAGTACGGGAACATCGGCTCATCCAGCGAGAGCTTGCCTGCCGAAGCCAGCCTCAAAATCACTTCTGCCGAAATCGGCTTCGACATGGACGCGATGTTGTAAAGCGTCGTGCTTGTCGCGGGAACACCGGGGCCAGCCTCACCGTACGCCTCGGCCAGCACGGTCTTGCCGTCTTCAATTTTGGCGAACGAGACACTGGCAACATGCTCGGTGCGGAGCAGCTCCGGAATGGCATGGGCCCGGCCGTTGAGCTGCTGTGCAGTGATGGGAAGACTAAGGGACGCGCACAAGCCGACAATGAACGCGCGCAAATGCCTGCCTGGGAACATCGCATATCCTCCATGCCGCTGTGGCCCTGGACTGTGCACGGTGGGGCACATTGACCACTGAGGGGCGCGCCGATGCGACTCGCGTTCTCTCAGGTTGGCATCCGACCCGAGTGTCGCATGGTCCTGGGTCGGATGTCAACCCGAAGTGCGCCTTTGGTTCATCGCCCCGCGGCAGTTCTCGCGTCACCGGGATTCCGATACCGCGTAGTACTCCGGGTGACCGGATAGGACATCCCTCCGCGCTATTCATAATGAAGAATCGCAGCGAGATCCAGTCGCAGGGCGCGAATTGCCGGGACGAGCATGGAAACGATCGCAATCAGCCCGAGGACCGCGAGGGCAATGGCGTAGCTGACTGGGTCAAGGTTATTGACGCCATAGAGCAGGATGCGGAGGAGTCCTGATCCAAAGGCCGCCAGAACTGTGCCCGTCACCGAGCCAAGGATCAGCGGCCATCGAAACTGGCGCAGCACTGCGTTGAGCACAGCCGCCGGCTGCCCTCCGAGTGCGATCCGAATCGCGATTTCTTTTGTTCGCTGGGTCACGATAAACGCGACCAGGCCCACCAAACCAATTGCTGCCAGTGAGAGCGCAATCAGGCCGACGAGGCTCACGATCGCAGCCACATCCTCGATCATCTTCAGGTTGTCGCGATACAAAGCCCTGATCTGGCGAATTTCGGGAAAGACCGAAGGGTCGAGACTCGTGGCAATCGCTCGGGCCGCCGGGCCAATCGAGCCCGGTTCACCCGCCGCTCGAGCGACGACCACCATATTCGGCAGATTCTCCGGCTGTGCGGCCCAGTACTGCTCCAGGGCATCGTCGTCGTTGAGCGCATTGATGTGAGCATCGGCCACTACGCCGATGACGGTATCCCGGTTGGCGCCTTCGCCGACGGCTTGTCCCAGCGGATCCTCCCCGGGCCACTGGCGGCGGGCAAGGGACTGGCTGACGATCACGACATGTTTCTCCCCGGGATGGAAGGTACGTCCGAGGCGCATCGGGATGGCCATTGCGGAGAAGAAATCCGGCGTCACCCAATTGGGATAGATCGTCACTTTCCTGCCGTCAATCTCCGTGGTCCAGTTGGAGACCACATGTCCCAGGGGTGGCGACTGGACCAGCGAAACCGCGCGCACTCCTGGCAGGGCACGCAACCGGCTGTGCATCTGGTCGAGAATTCCTTTGCGGCAGCCGGGGTATAGTCATGGCGACTCAGCCCCGGATCGATGGAGACGATCTGTTCATAGCCGAATCCAGGATCGGTATACAGCGCATGCTGCGCGGCGTGCACCAGCAGCGCCGCCACAATCAGCAGGACGGAACTGGCGGCAATCTGCGCACCCACCAGAATCTGCCGGGCAAAGGTCTTCTGTTGCCGTTGACGCGCGATCTGCAGTGCCGGCATCAACGCCGAAGAAGAGCGTTGCCACCACGGTCATCGCCACGGCAAACAGCAGAACGCGCCAGTCCGGCCGCGCGGTTAACCAACCCGGAGCGTCAAACTTCAGGAGCACGATCCTGAGCACCGCCCAGGAGAGTCCGAGTCCGGCCAGCGAGCCGAGAGCGCCGAGCACCAGGCTTTCCGTGCAGAGCTGCCGAAAGATGCGCCAGCGTCCGGCTCCGATGGCAATGCGAATGCCGATCTCGTGCTGCCGGGTCACCGCCCGGGCCGCCATCAGTCCTCCACATTGGCACAGGCGACGATGAGAATCAGAAGGGCCAGGGTCCCGATCATGGCAGCGGCGCGCACCATCTGCGGCTGCATCACCTGGAGATGTCCGCCCGGTGAGCTCTGAATCCGCTCCTTATCCCAGACAGCGTCGGGATGCTGGCGTCGCAGCTCGTTGGTGAGGGTAAGCAGCTCCTGTTCGGCGGCGGCGGCGCTGACTCCGGGCGCCAGCTGGCCCCACATGCGGACGCTGCCGTCGGTCCAGTTCTGAAGAACACGGCTGTGCTCGATGAAATAGGGCTGCTGAGCGATGGGCAGCCAGAGATCCGGATCCTGGCCGCCCAGGCTGGCGAAGGCAAACGGCGTGACGCCGGCGACGGTGATGGGTTTGCCGTTCAGGTGAATGACGCGGCCCACGACGTTCGGATCGCCGCCGAAGCGACGCTGCCAAAATCCATAGCTCAACACGGCTGCGGGAGCATCCTTCGCGCTGCCGTCGCTGACCGGATCGAGCAGACGTCCGTCGGCCGGTCGGGTTCCTAATCCGCAAAGTAGTTCGGCGTGACAAAAGAAGCGCTGGTGAGCTGCTGATCGTTATCAATCTCCATCGGCGGCACACCCATCACCGCCATGGCTGCGGAGAGCGTGTGCGCATGCTCTCGATAGAAGAGAAACGATGGGTAGGACATCTGGCTCGAGTACTGATCCGGCGAGCGGCGCTCAGGGCGCACAAGGCGATCCGCTTCAGGCACAGGGAGAGGCTTAAGCGCCACCATGTTGAAGAGGCTGAAGGCCGACACATTCACGCCGACGCCGATGGCCAGCACCAGCACGGCGACCAGCGTGAATCCAGGCGAGCGGAGGAGAATCCTCAGGCCGAAACGCAGATCCTGCATCAGTCGATCGAGCCAGGTCCAGCCCCAGGACTCATAGGCCTGCTCGCGCAGGCGCAGGGAGTTGCCGAAATTCCTGTTCCCGGCGCGCTCCGCCATTTCGCGGTGAAACTCCATGTCGTTTTCAAGCTCGGCATCGAGGCGCCGCCGGTTGATCAGGTAATACAGCCGTCGAAAGAATTCGCCCATGGCGAGACCTCACAAACGCCGGAGTGGATTGCTATGCAGTGCGAAGGACTTCCTGGATCGCCTGAGTGATCCGTTCGTAGCTTGATAATTCCTGTTCCAGCTGGGCCTTACCGCGCCGTGTGAGCCGGTAGAAACGAACTTTGCGGTTGGTCTCCGAAATGCCCCACTCGGCTTCGACCCATCCCTTCCGCAGGATTTTCTGGAGAGTCGGGTAGAGCAGACCTTCCTCGACCGCGAGGATTTCTCGGGAGAGCAGGTGAATCCGCTGGGCAATGGCATATCCGTGCAGGGACTCAGACTGGAGTACGCGAAGAATGAGCGGGCAGAGCACCGGCCAGACTCACAGAATTGTCCATAATCTCCATAGGCATATCATTACTATGCCTATCGATCTTATGTCAAGAGTTTTGGGCCGTTGGGGAATGCAGCGGGCGCTCCATTCCCCGAGTGCGTTTTCGGGCTACTCGTAGCGGAGTGCGGTCGTTGGTTCAACGTGGGCTGCGCGCAAAGCGGGAACCAGGACAGCGGCAGCCGCGGTTACGAGGAGCACCAGAGAAACGGTCACAAACGTGAGCAGATCGGTTCCGCTGGTGCCGTACAGCACGCTGGCGGTGAATCGTCCAAGGGCGATGGCGATGGCGACTCCGATGGCCAGCCCGATGGTGGTAAGGATGAGGCCCTGACGGAGGATCATTCTCAGGACGGTGGGACGTTTCGCGCCCAGCGCCATGCGGATGCCGATCTCGCGCGTACGCCGGCGCACCGAATAGCTCATGACGCCGTAGAGGCCGATGGAGGCGAGGGTGAGGCCTATGGCTCCAAAGATCCCCAGAAGGAGCGCGGAGATGCGCGGCAGAAGCAGCGATTTGTCGACGTGCTGCTGCATGGTCTCGGCATTGAAGACGGCCATATTGGGATCGAGAGCAGCGATCTGATCGCGTACGGAGGAGGTCAGGGCGCGGGGATCCATCGAAGTCCTGACGAGGATGGTGGTTCCGAAGAAGCTGTTGGCCTTTTCCGGCGAGGCATTGAGGAAGAAAAACACGGCATCGGAGGGTTTTTCGCCGATGGTGCGCAGTTTCGAGTCGCGGGCAATGCCGATGATGGTGTATTTGGTTTTGTCCTGGCGAATGTTGCGGCCAATGGGGTCCTGGCCGGGAAACAGGTGCGCGGCCATGGTCTGGTTGATGATGGCGGCGGTAGGGCCGTCCAGCTGCGGGGCGAATCCGCGGCCGCGCAACAGGGGAATGCCCATGGTCTGGAAATATCCGGTTCCGACATTGTCAACGAAGGCGATGTGATTCTGAGCGGGGTGGCCCTGGGCGGCATCGACGACGAAATTGTCTGCCTGGCCGCCGATACTGAGCGGGACGACGCCGACAAAGCTCACGGAGCGGACGCCCGGCAGTGCGGCCACGCGGTCATGCAGCTGGGCAAGGAACTTCGTGGTTTTGTCGTGCGAGTAGTTCTGGAGTTTGGGGTCCATCGACATGATGAGCAGATTGGCGGGCTTGAATCCGATGTCGATGGAGGAGGCATTGCCCAGGCTGCGGAGAAAGAGTCCGGCGGTGGTGAGAAGCACGAGGGAGAGTGAGACCTGGACGATGACCAGGGTATTACGCATGCGGGAACGTGTGCTGCCTCCGAACCCGGCGGTGCCTTCTTTGAGTGAGCCGACGAGGTCAGGGCGCGAGGCACGCAGAGCCGGAACGAGTCCGAAGACGACAGCCGTGATGGCCGATAAGCCGAGCGTGAACAGGGCAACGCGCCAGTCGACGTTGAAGTCGAAGGCAATCGGGAACGGCAGCGGGAGCTGGACGCGGGAGATGGCGTGAGCTGCCACAGCCGCCAGCAGAAAGCCAAGGCCAGCGCCTGCCAGCGACAACACGAAGCTCTCGATGAGCAACTGGCGCACCAGCTGACGACGGCCTGCGCCAACCGCCAGCCGAATGGCGATCTCCTTTTGGCGGCCGGTGGCGCGGGCCAGGAGCAGATTGGCAACATTGGCGCAGGCGACCAGCAGGACCAATCCGACCACGATCATGAGGACGGCCATGAGAGTAAACGCCGGCGTTGCGGAGCCGGCAATGAGGGCGCCCCCGGTTTGCAGCGTGATCTTTTCGTGGGTCTTGTCATCCTTGTGCCAGGCGTCGTCGAGGCGTTTCTTCACGACGTTGAGGAGGATTTCCGCTCTGGCGCGGGTGACTCCTGGCTTGAGTCTGGCGTCGAGCATGACCCATTGATTATTGCGGTCCGCTCTGACGCTGCCTCCGGTAGCCAGGTCGGGAAGAATCTCTTCCGCTGCGGCGAGAGGCACCCAAAACTCAGAGGCAATGCCGCGATCGACGCCATAGAAACCTGGCGGCGCGACTCCCACGACGGTGTAGTGCTGTCCGTTAAGGGCGACGTCACGATTCACGATGTTCGGGTCCGCGGCAAAGCGACGCCGCCACAGACCGTAGCTGAGCACGACGACGTGATCGCGAGCGGAAGTATCGTCTTCGGGAAGGATGGAACGGCCCAGCGTCATGGGCACATCGAGCATAGGGAAGAAGTTGCCGCTTACGGACTGGCCCCAGACGCGCTCGGGCACTCCCTTGCCGCCGATGCTGGCGGGAATGAGAGGAAAGTGCGCGGCGATGGCGTCCGCGAAAATGGTGGTCGTCTGGTCGCGATAGTCGATGTAGTCGGGCCAGGAGAAGGAGTTGCCTTCGGAGAACATCACGATGCGGCCCGGGTCACGGACGGGCAGCACTCCCCAGAGCAGACCATTGGCGACGCTGAAGACGGTGGCGTTGGCGGCAAAGGCCAATGCGATGGAGACGATCACGACAAAGGAAAAGCCGGGGGCCCGGAGCAGCGTTCGAAGGGTATAGCGAATGTCCTGAGCCAGGTTCTCCATGAGCGGGCGCCTCGGTGAGAGAGTGATGTCGCGGAGGAGAGTACGCAGGGGATAGGAGGAAAGTTCGCTCGTGTCCGCGGGTCGGTCTCTCGAAGACAACGAAGGCGAGGAGTTTTCGAATGCGCTCAGGCCACGCGCTTCCGATTCCCGACGCGGGTCGTCAGGATGGCCGCGCATAAAGTGGCGGTTTGTGTCGCCGCCGCAAGCAGCCTGCTCTGATTTGCCGGATTAAAGCTGGTCGATTTTCACGTTGCCGTCGCTGGTGTGGATGGTCAGCGATGTGCCTCCACCATTGAGCTTGCCGTGCAACTGATGGCCGCCGCTGGACTCATAGTGATCGATGGTGAGGGGAAGGGAGCAGTCCACGCGGCCGTCACTGGTGTGAACGTCGAGGTCGGCAGCGAAGTCGTGAGGGACGCGAACGGTCACTGAACCATCGGAGGACTGGATGGTGGAGGGCTCGGTGAGCTTCGTGCCCTGGCGTAGATTCAGATCGAGCGTTCCGTCACTGGTATGCAGCGCGAGAACGTGGAAGGCACCGTCGACATCGAGGTTGCCGTCGCTGGTGCGGGCGTCGAGCGCGCCCTCGGCATCGGTGATCCTGACGTGGCCGTCGCCGGAGTGGGTGCGCAGATTGCCGGAGACATGGTCGAGAGTGACGTCTCCATCGCCCGAGGTGAGAGCGAGGTCGCCGTGCAGGCCGCTGAGGGCTACGTTGCCGTCGGAGGTTTTGGCCTCGAGGGTAAGCTGGGCGGGCGTTTCGACGGTCACCTGGGTCTGCTCGCGATGCCAGACGACGTGGACGCCGACATGCGGCAGCTCCTTGAAGAGGAAGTGAACCTCGTCGCCGGTCTGGCCTTCTTCCAGGCGATAGTCGCTCAGTTTGCGCCCTACGACCTCAATGTGGATCCGGATCTCGTGGCAATCGCTGCAGGAATGGAAGGCAACGCTGGCATCCGAGGTCTCGAAGCTGAGGGTGGGCTTGCCGGTGACAGAATAGGTCTTCGACCAGGAGGTATCGGAATTCTGCGCGTAGGCGGAAAGCGAAGTGAGCATGGCCAGGGTGGCCATGGCGAGGGTCAGTTTCGTCTTCATGCCGGTTGAATACGGAGGGCATGGCGGCGTGGTTCCAGGGAAAATGACCCTTGAAGCCGGTTCGGGGCGGGCCCAGGAGCGAAAGGGTGACTGGAGCCGGGTCATACTACTCGTCCCTCAGCAGGATCATGGGGTCGACAGCGAGAGCGCGCTGGGCCGGGATCCAGGAAGCGATGAGACCCAGTCCCAGCATGGTCAGGATCACACCGCAGAGGACCCAGGGATCTCTGGGGGTGGCCTGATAGACGATGGACGAGAGGACCTTCGTGGCGAGCAGGCCCAGGAGCAAGCCGCAGGCGGAGCCGATGGTGAGCAGCCGCAGCGAGCGTCCGAGGGCGGCGGTGAGAATTTGTTGCTGATCCGCGCCGAGGGCCATGCGAATACCGAGCTCACGCATGCGCTTGCCGACGACATAGGAGGCCATTCCGAAGATGCCGGTGATGGCGAGCATTGCGCCGAGCAGGCCGAGCACGCCCAACGCCACGGTGGCGACGCGCGCCGGAAACAGCACCCAGCTCAGCTCCTCGTCCCAGGTTTCGATCTTCACGGGAAGGCCTGGGCTCAGGCGGCGCACGGTTTCCCGCAGCGCTGCGGCCGTCTCTTCCGTATCGCGCCGTGAACGCACCACCAGCCACATATTTCCCGAGGGCTGCTGGAGGAAGGAAAAGAACATTGCGGGCCGCTGATTTTCCGTGAGCGATTCGTACTGGCCGTCCTCGACCACGCCGACGACCTGCACGCGCGTCCCGCTCCAGATTTTGTAGGAGCTGCCAAGGGCTTTCTCCACGGAACCGAACAAGGTTCGCGCGAAAGTGCGATTGACGACCGCGACGAGGGGCGCACCCTTCGCGTCGTGCAGAGTAAAGGTGCGTCCGGCCAGCATGGCGGTGCCGGCTGCGCGGAAGTAATCCGGCGAGACGTCCAGCTGCTCCGTGTCGGCGCGGCAGTTCGCTGCCCGGAAATCGGTATCGCTGTCGCGGAAGACGCACGAATCGTTGCCGCCGACACTCAGGGGAAGGCGGTCCGCATAGCCTGCCGCGGTGACGCCGGGAATTTCCGCGGCGGCAACCAGCATCTTTTTCTCGATCGCCTGCTTATCGTCGTCGCCGGTTATGCCGGCCATGTTGAGATCGGCTTTCACCAGCATGGTGTTTCGCGGGTCGAAGCCGAAATTGCTGTGCAGCGACTTCACCAACCCGCGCACGGCGACCAGCGAGGACGTGACGAGCACGGCGCAAATCGCAATCTGGAAGGCCAGCAGCAGGTCGCGCACGGTCAACTTACGCATATTGCCGTGCATGGTTCCGCCGGAACGGATGATCTGCCAGGGATCGGAGCGCATGACCTGGCGGACGGGCACCATGCCGAAGAGGAATCCGCTGGCGAGGGCCAGCAGTAGCGCCACGGTGTAGGTGGTGACATCGGGATTCACCGGTACATTGATGGGGATCCCGGGAATGGGCTGCCATGCGCTCAGCCAGCGCAGAATGGCCATGCCGCCGAACATGCCCAGGGCACCGCCGGCGAGGGACAGGAGGACCGCCTCGGTGAGAAGCTGGCGCACGATCAGGCCGCGCCGCGAGCCCAGCGCCATGCGTACGGCAATCTCGCGGGAGCGATCGGCCGCGCGGGCGGCAAACAGGCTGCCGAGGTTGGCGCAGGCGGCCAGCAGAATGAGTCCGGCGAGCAACATCATGGCGGCCATGAAAGCGCGCGCGGGACGACCGAGCGTGTCGCCAACCAGCCCAGGCCGCGCGAGGCTGAACTTCAGCCCCGACTCATCTTTTGGCCAGGCCTTTTCGAGCGATGCCGCGATGATGTTCATGTCCGCAGTGGCCTGCTGGGGGGTGACGCCTGGTTTCAGGTGTCCGGCGACCCAGGTGAAATTGGCGCCCCGCTGATGCAGAGGGTTCCAGCCGGTTGAGATCATGGGCAAATCGATCGTCGGAACAAAAAACGCGGGCGAGAAAAACAGCTCGGTTCCGCGAAACGCCGGAGGCGCGACACCCACGATGGTGTACGGGTGGTGATTCACCTGCACCACACGCCCGACGATGGATGGATTGCTCTGAAACTGACGGGTCCAATAGTCGTAGCTCAGCACGATGAAGGGCATGCTGTTGTCGCCGTGCTCGTCGGAGGGCTGAAAGAAGCGACCGAGAAAAGGCTGGATTCCGAGGGTATGGAAGTAATTGGTGCCGACCAGATACGGCCAGACCACGGAGGGGCTGCCCTCGCCATTGTCCAGACCGACCGGGCCCACGATGGAATACGCGGTGATCGAGTCGAAGGTGTGATTGCGGTCGCGCAGCTCGATGTAATCCGGATAGGACTGATTGGGCGATGCCGTGCCCTGCCACGTCCGCTGCACCATATAGAGGCTCTGCGACTGCGGGACGTCGATGGGATGGAGAACGATGGCGTTGAGCACACTGAAGACGATGGCGTTGGCGCCAATGCCGAGCGCCAGCGTGAGCACGGCGGTGATGGCAAAGCCCGGGGACTTCCTCAACTGCCGCACCGTTACCCTGAGGCTGCTCAGCATAGTGGCCTCCCCGTTCGTAGTGGCCGAGTGTGACGGAACCAGTGTGCATGTTGGGTGCCAGTTTCGGGACGCCTAATTTGGAACAAAACATGGATTTTTTCGGCATTTGGCAGGGGCCGGCTGTCCGCGATTGATTGTTCCTGTTCGGAACTGGACGGTTGCGGGGAGGTGGGAATTTTTGGCGCGTCCGCGGAGGGGGGCTGCTTGTTGGGGGAGGAATTTTGTTCGGTCTACTGAGCCAGCCCTGGCCTCAAGCTGTGTTCGAGGAGGAGACGCAGACCGTGCGTCCATGCGGCGCATAATAAGGTCGGGCGCCAAAGCCTGCGGCGTTGCAGCAGCAGTTTGGCGGTGGGAGAAGCGTTGGCTGTTTGGGGGCTGGATGAAGAAGCTGCAGCGCCGGGTGGCGTTGGGATTGATGGTGGTGAGCTGGGCCGCAGCGTGCTCAGCACAGAATGTCGAGACGGTAAATCCTGCCGAGAAACATGCGGAGCCGTTGCAGCAGCCGAAGGGATTACCTTCTGTCGCCGACCAGGCAGCCGCCTCGGAGGCTGGCGCCTACCGGGAAATGGATCTGCTGCGGCGGGACGGATTCGCCGGGGCGAAGGCCGCGACGGTGATGGTGGGAGTCTTTGATAAGAAGGGCTCGCCTGCCGAGGGCCTGGAAGCTTCCGACTTCGAACTCACGGTGAACGGGACGCGACGCCCTTTCCGGCTGAATGTGCCGGGGGCGGGAACGACGCGGGTGCCGGCGGTGGTGCTGCTGATCTTCCCGCCCAATCAGCCGCTGGTGCATCACCTGGGTGCGCAGCAGGCAATCCAGTATTTTTCGCAGCTGCCGCAGGAGCAGCTTCCGTGGAAGGTGGGGACCTTTGACGCAAATCGAAACTTCACCTCGTTTACCGACTCGCGCGAGGAACTGCTGGCGACGCTGAAGGGGATCGACCAGGCAAAAGAGCCCTTTGAGTTGATACCGGCCGGGCTGCCGCGAGGAGAGCAGTGGGCCAGCGAGTGGCTGGTGCAGGCGGACGAGGCGATCGGAGTGATGGAGAGATACCCGGGGCCGAAGGTGGTGCTGGCCATGAATCCAGCCGCAGACTGGTCGTCTGCCGAGATCGATCCGATGATGGCGCAGGATGGGCCGGAAACTTTGATTGGGGCGGCGGCCCAGGTGGGCGCGCACATTTATGTGGATAACGCATCGGGACCCACGGTGGTGATTCCGGGAGGCGATGCGTCGGCGCAGAGCTCGATGGCAGGCGTGAAGCCGTCTTCGACGCTGCATCTGGACGCTGCCCAGGATGCGGCGCTGAAAAATTATGCGTATCAGACGTCGGAGATGATGCAGAGCGCGGCGAACACACAGGGAGGGTTTGCCAACTCTCTCAAGGAGCTGGCGGGGCAGATCCATCGCAACCTCGACGGGAACTACCTGCTGGACTTCGATCTGACGGAGGCAGACCGGGACATGGGCTTTCCGTCGGTAGGGGTGAAGCTGATGCGCAGCGATCTGCGGGTGACGATCGAGGATGTGATCCCGATTGGGGTGGAAAGAGAAACAGTGATGGAGGGCGAGGGGCACAAGCTGACAGAGCTGCTGGCGGCGGCGACGTCCGCGCATGTGAGCTCGCCGGATTTCCGGATCTTTCAGCGTGTCGATTCGTTTCCGCTGCGCGGGGGAGCGAGCCCCGAATTGCCTCTGAGCGGGGCGGTGGAGTGGACCGGGAAGGGGCCGGCACCCGAGGGACTGCACGTGATCGTCTCGGTGGAGGACACGACCTTTTCAAGGCTGGTTCTGGAGCGCATCGTTGCAGCACAGTGGAACGGACGGCGGTCTGCGTGGGAACATGACGGTCAACTGGCGCCGGGGCGGTATGTGTGGCGAGTGGGCGTGTATGACGGGGCGGATCGCATGCTGGCTACTTCGGAGCATTCGTTTTCGGTGGCGTTTCCCCGCGAGACCGACTTTGCTGCGAGCAGCCTGGTGGTAGGACCCGGCTGCGAAGGCGGACCCCCGGCGAGCGGTTTGCAGCGCCGGCAGCAGGGTCCGGGGCGCGGGGACAACGGCATGGCGCCGCAGACCATCGATCCGATGCGCGCCGAGAACTGCCGGGTCCATCTGGATGCTACGGAGCGATTTCAAAGCACGGATACGTTGCAGGCGTTTGTGCGGATCTATCCGGATGGGCGGCTCGCGAACAGGCCGCCGGAGGACTGGACGGCGGAGTACGCCCTGCGCTCCACGAGCGGCACAGTGGAGAAGCTGAGCGGCCTTCGTTTCGCGGTGGATTCGGGCTCGGGCTATCTGGCTTTGGTGCAATGGCCGCTGGACGGGGTATCGATCGGGCCGGGAGAACACACTCTCGAAGTGGTGATTCGCGGACCGGGTATTCACGGCGAACTGAAGCTGACGCGGCGGTTTGTGGTGGACCCGCGGTGAGCTGGCCGCTGTGATTCGGAAGCCGCTGAATGTTTTGTGCGGGATGTCACCAATTCAGGTGACCTTCGTCACGGAGGGGCCTGGGGACGAAGCGTAAGGTCAGGACAAGCCCGAGTAAGGAAGGGGGGCTTTCGCTTATGCCAGCTTCCAGTGGGCACTCGCATTCTCATCCACAAACGACTTATCTGCGCGGGGCGCAGCGGTTTCCGTTCCGGACGATCGTGGCGGCGACTGATTTTTCCGAGGGATCGTCGGCAGCGCTGCGATGCGCGCAGGAACTGGCGCGGGCCCAGCATGCAAAGTTGCTGCTGATCCACGTGATCGATCCGGTGGGGTACGCGTTCCCTGAGGGCGCTCCCGCGGCGGTGACGCGCGACCAAGCGGCGCGTGAGGAACTGGCGCGGATTGAGGCGGAGGTCCGGCAGCAGGGGATCCCGGTGCACTCACGGGTGGAGACGGGGATTGTGTGCGAGCGGATTTTGCTGTCGCTGCGGGATCATAAAGCGGCGCTGCTGGTGATGGGGACGAAGGCGGTGACCGGCGCAGGACGCGCGGCGCTGGGACGGGTGACGCGGCAGCTGCTGACCCAGTCTCCGTGCCCGATTCTGGCTGTGGCTCCCGACGATGCGGACAAACCGCGAACGTTTGGCCACTGGCACAATGTGCTGGCGGCGACGGATTTCTCGCTGGCTTCGCTGAATGCGCTGCATTATGCGCAGCGGATTGCGGGGCGGCACCTGATCCTGCTGCACACGGCGCGGTGCGGACGGCATGAGGAGTGTCCCAACTGCCTGGAGCGGCTGCGTTTTCTGGCGCCGTTCAACGAGTCGCACACGATTCCGGTGGATCATGTGGTGACAGGCGGCGATCCGGCGGAGGAGATCGTGCAGGCGGCGAAGCGTCTGGGGCCGGATCTCATTGTGATGGGGGCTCCCTCGCCGGAGCACCAGGAGCACGATCTGGAACACAGCACCGTGGCGCGGGTGGTCGCCGAGGTGCGCTGTCCGGTGCTGATTGTGCCGGAGAACCGGGAGCGGTACGCGGATGAGCTGATTGAGGAAGTGGCGACCGCGTAAGCCGACGCAGAGTTTAGAGATTGGAGTTTAGAGTTTAGGAATCCCATGTCTCTTCGGAGACATGGGATTTTTGTTTTAGCGGAGGGTTTTGCCGGGTTCGGTGCGGATCACTTCGACGCTGGTGTCGGCGAGTTCTTTTTCGAGCGCGGCCGGCGTGCCGGTGAGGGCGGGGAAGGTTCCCCAGTGGATGGGAGGACGGTCTTTGCGCCCAGGAACATTGCGGCGAGGGCGGCGCCTTTCGGTCCCATGGTGTAGTGGTCGCCGATGGGCAGCATGGCGATCTCGGGATGATGCACTCGCGAATGATCTGCATGTCAGAGAAGACGCCGGTGTCGCCGGCATGGTAAAGGATGGGGCCGTTGTCGATGGCGATGACGAAGCCGGCGGGAACGCCTCCGTAAACGGTCTTGTCGCCGTCGGTGATGCCGGAGGAGTGACGGCTTCGGTGTCGTGAGGGTGACGTCGTTGTGTTGATGGGAACCGCCGATGTTCATGCCGATGGCGCGGTCTCCGGAGACGCCCTGGGTCTGCAGCCAGTCGATGAGCTCGACCATGCCGATAACCGCGGGGCCGTGCTTTTTGGCGACGGGAACCGCGTCGGCGATGTGGTCCATGTGGCCGTGAGTGAGGAGGAGGAGGTCGATCTTGTCGGGGAGCTTATAGCCTTTGGGGTATTTGGGGTTGTGCTCGATGAAGGGGTCGATGAGGATCGTGGTCCTTTTCGCGGTTTGAATGGACGGTGGCGTGTCCAAGCCAGGTGATGGCGGCGCCTTTGAAGTCGGGCATGGAGTGAATACCTCGGGTTCCAGGTTACAGGCTGCAGGTTACAGGTTATGGGTTACAGGTGCCACGTGCGCGGTGACAGTCGCCGGCGTACTAATTTGTAGGATGCTTTGGGCTTGTGGCGGAAAAGGCGGTGGCTTTGGCAGGCGCTTGACGGGGAGGCGAGGGCAGGCGTAGCTTCTCCGCATGGGCGAACAAAAGGCGAACACACTCAAGAAACCTGCCGCGTCCGTGATGGAGGCGGCTGGTTCTCCATGGGGACGAGCTGCTGGCGCTTCTTCGGGGCTGGCGGTCGAGGGGCCGACGCTTTTTCCGATTGTCGGGCAGCGGCCCGTGGGGATTGCGCGGCTGGCGGCGGAGGGCGAGGCCGCCGGCCAGCGGAAGCTGGTGGTGTTTCGAACCATGGCCCCGCGGTCGCTGCTGAATCGGACGGACTCGAAGCGAATGCCGTGGATGACGTGGACGATTAATCCTTACCGCGGATGCGAGTTCGGCTGCCGATACTGCTATGCGCGGTACACGCACGAGTTCATTCATCCGGAGGATGGAGGAGGCGAGTCGTCGTCTGCGGAATCGGCGGTGGAGTTGTTCGAGCGTGAGATTTACATCAAGCAGCATGCGGCGTGGCTGCTGCGGCAGGAGCTGGGACAGGTGCGGCCGGGGGAGTACATCGGGCTGGGGACGGCGACTGATCCTTACCAGCCGGTGGAGCGGACGGCGAAGGTGACGCGGAGTGTGCTGGAGGTGTTTGCGGAGCGGACAGGGCTGACGCTGGGGATTGTGACCAAGTCGACGCTGATTGAGAGGGATGTGGATTTGCTGATTCGGATCGCAGAGCGAAACAAGCTGACCGTGTGTCTGACGATCACGACGCCGGATGCGCGTCTGGCGCGAATTCTGGAGCCGCGGGCGCCGCGTCCTGATCTGCGCTTTCAGACGGTGGAGCGGCTGCGGGCTGCTGGGCTGCGGGTGGGGATTCTGTGCTCGCCGCTGATGCCGGGCATCACAGACACGCCGCGGGCTCTGGAGGCGATGGCGCGGCGGGCGAAGAAGGCGGGGGCGAACTTTTTCGCGTCGCAGCCATTGTTTCTGAAGCCTTGCTCGAAGGCAGTCTTCCTGCGGTTTGTACGGGAGCATTTTCCGGCGCTCGAGCCGATGTATGCGGCGCGCTATGGCGATCGGGCCTTTGTGTCGAAGGCGTATCGGGAGCGGGTGGCGGCGCTGGTGAAGGCGGTGGTGAAGAAGTATGAGCTGGAGCCGCGGTTTGAAGAACGGGTGGGAAAGCGGGCGGAGCCGGTTTGGCCGGTGCAGCGGGCGTTAGAGTTTGGGGATTAGAGTTTGGAGTTTGGCCACAGGCCACAGGCCACAGGCCACAGGCCACAGGCCACAGGCCACAGGCCACAGGCCACAGGCCACAGGCCACAGGCCACAGCGGATGCGTTGTGGATCGATTTTGATGGCGGCGAATCTTTCATGCGGGTCAACCTGCGGTGGTGATGAGTCGGCGTAGTCTGTTGTTCCCGGGTACGAACTTATCCGAAGGAGAATGCAATGCCCACACTCACACTGAAAGACGGCACCAGCCTTTACTACAAGGACTGGGGCAACGGTCAGCCCATCACCTTTTCCCATGGATGGCCGCTCAATGCCGATGCATGGGATGCGCAGATGCTGTTTCTGGGGCAGCAGGGGTATCGCGTGATCGCTCATGATCGGCGGAGCCATGGGCGGTCGTCGCAGACGTGGGACGGCAATGATATGGATACCTATGCCGATGATCTGGCGGAGCTGTTCGACCATCTCGATCTGAAGGACGCGGTGATGGTGGGGCATTCGACGGGCGGCGGCGAGGTGGCGCGGTATCTGGGGCGGCATGGGTCGAAGCGGGTGGCGAAGGCGGTGCTGATCGGCGCGGTTCCTCCGGTGATGGTGAAGTCGGAGAAGAATCCGGGCGGCCTGCCGCTGGAGGTGTTCGATGGGATTCGTGCGGGCGTAGCGGGGAACCGGTCGCAGTTCTACAAGGACCTGACGATGCCGTTCTTCGGCTACAACCGGCCCGGCGCGAAAGTCTCGGAAGGTGTGCGGGAGAACTTCTGGCTGCAGGGCATGTCGGGCGGGATTAAAGGGCAGTACGACTGCGTGAAGGCGTTTTCGGAGACGGATTTCAATGAGGACCTGAACAAGATGGACGTGCCGACGCTGGTGATGCACGGCGACGATGATCAGATTGTGCCGATTGCGGATGCAGGGTTGCTGAGCGCGAAGATCGTGAAAGGCGCGCAGCTGAAGGTGTACAAGGGCTATCCGCACGGCATGCCGATCGTTCATGCGGAGGAGATTAATCGGGATCTGCTGGCGTTTGTGCGGGGGTAGGGAATTAGAGTTTAGGGTTTAGAGTTTGGAGTTTGGGAGACCCACCCTGTCCGCCAACTGCAGGCGGACAAGGATGGGGCACCCGGTGCTCTTCCCTGGTTACTGTGCCTGCGGAGTGGGCGTCTGCTCCGGCACGGCATCGGGATAGAGGTTTTTGATGGGGGCGGATTCCTGCTCGCGGAGTTCGGGGTGGGGCAGGGGTTTGCGGGGCAGCATCTGGTCGCGCATGGCGGCGTTGTAGACGAAGATGGCTTCGACGACCGCGGCCTGTTTGAGATCAGAGGGCTGCAGCTCTTCGTAGACGTCCATGTTGGAGTGGTGGGTGCGGGTTTCGTAGTCGAGCTCATCCTGGATGAACTGGAAGCCCGGGATGCCGACCGCGTCGAAGGAGAGGTGGTCGGTGCCGCCGGTATTGCGCATGGTGAGGGTGGTGACGCCGAGGTCCTTCAGGGGCTCGATCCACTGAGCGAAGATGGGCGCGACGGCAGAGTTCTCCTGGAGATAGACGCCGCGGATCTTGCCTGAGCCGTTATCGAGGTTGAAGTAGCCGGAGATGAGGCGCTGCTCGGGTTTGAGTTCTAGCGGGCCGGCGGCGCGGCGCATGAACTCCGGCAGAGCGGCCTGATCGGGCGCGGTGGAGAGAGGCGCGAAGCCGAAGTGTTCTTTGACGTAGCCGCGGGAGCCGAAGAGTCCTTCTTCTTCGCCGCTCCACAGGGCGATGCGGATGGTGCGGCGGGGCTGGACGTGGAGGGCGTTGAGGATGCGCATCACCTCCATGGCAACGAGCGAGCCCGCGCCGTTGTCGGTGGCGCCGGTACCGGCGATCCAGCTGTCGAGGTGGCCGCCGACCATGACGACCTGATCTTTCAGGTTGGGATCGGTGCCGGGGATTTCGGCGACGGTATCGTAGCCGTGCTCATGGTCGCCGGTGAATTTGGTCTCGACGTCGAGCTGGAGCGAAACCGGGACGTGCGCTTCGAGAAGGCGATAGATGCGGCCATAGTTCTCAATGGCCATGACGACGGTGGGGACCTTCATTTCGTGGCCGCGGATGTAGGGAGTGCGGCCCATGGAGGCGCCATTGTCGTCGAAGAAAGTGCCGCCGGAGCCACCACCATCGCGGCCGTCGCGGCTGGGCCGGATGACGGCGAGGACGTGCTCATCGGCGAGGAACTGGACCAGCTTGTCGGTGAGCTTCATGCGCTCCATGTACATGCGGAGGCGGCGCTGGAGCTCGGCGTTGGGACCCTGGACGGGATAGCTGGCGAGGTCCTGAAGCTGCTGGTCGGTGTAGCGGTTGAAGAGGGGCTGATCGACGGGCGGGACGGGACGCATTTCGCCGAGGAGCACGATCTTGCCGTCCAGCTTGCCGTGATATTTGTCGAAATCCTTCTCGTCCTGGATGTTGACGTAGACGGCGGGCGCGGTGACGGGACCGTTGGTGGCGGGCGACCAGGGCGTGGCCTGGGCGATGAAGACGGCGGTGTCCGGCGCGGTCATGCGAACCCAGGTGTTGAGCTGCTGCCAGCCCATGCCGAATTCGCCCCAGTCATCGAGGTGGGCGTTGACGCAGCCCATGGCGGTGAGCTGATCGCGGGTCCAGGCATTGGCTTTGGCCATGTTGGGCGAGCCGGTGAGGCGGGGGCCGATGTCGTCCGTGAGGGCGGAGGCGTAGTCCATGATGCGGGAGTGCTGAAAGCCTTCGTCGCGAATGCGGTTGTACATATTGAGGTCGAGCTTTTCGACGGCAGGCTGGGGCTCGGACCATAGACCCTGATCGGGGTCAGAGGCGGCGGCGGCGGGGGCGGGCGCCGATGCGGCCTTGTGCTTCTTCTGTGCGGGCGCGGCGAGAGGCAGCGTTGTGCAGAGGGCAAGAGTGAGGGTTAGAGACAGGCGGGAGCTTGCGAGCATCAGTGGATCCTCCGAAAAGTGAAACAGCTGGACGGAAAAGACAGGGTACAGCGGACAACGCACAGCGTATAGGGGGATCGGCGGGGGCCGGCAGATGGTGGTGCCACAGGGCAACAGGTTAGAGCGGGATCGACAGGGTGTATCGACCGGGGTTGTTTAGAGGACCGATTCGGGTTCGGCCGGGGTGGGTGCGGAGTCGGCGGGGAGGGGCTCGCGGTGGAGGCCGTCGGCGGGGAAGAAGACGGTGAAGACGGTTCCGGTGCGGGGGCCGGCCGTACAACTGCGGACGCGGGCGACGGCGTGGTGCTTGCGGATGATCTGGTCGCTGACCCAGAGGCCGAGGCCGGTGCCGGTGGATTCCTTGGTGGTGAAGAAAGGCTCGAAGATGTGGCGGAGGACGCCTGGGGCGATGCCGGAGCCGGTATCCGCCACGGTGATCGCCACGCCGGGCGAGCCGCGGCGGGCAATGTGGCGAGCACGGACGGTGAGGTTTCCGCCGGCGGGGGTCATGGCGTCGAGAGCATTGCCAATGAGGTTGGCGAAGACCTGGCGGAGCTCGCCGGCTAGACAGAAGAGCGCGAGGTCGTCGGGATAGTCACGACGGAGATCGACCTGGAGAGTTTGAATACGGCCGGTGTGGAGGGTGAGAACAGAATCCAGGAGCTCGCCGATGTTGGCTTCGACGGGAAGGGTGGACTGGCGATAGAAGCGGAGGGTCTGCTGGGTGATTTCCGCCACGCGGGTGACTTCCTGCTGGGCCAGCTCGGCAAAGCGGGCGGGCTCGGGGGCCAGGTCTTCCTGACGGATGAGGAAGAGGAGGTTCATGACGGATTCGAGGGGATTGTTGATCTCGTGAGCGATGGAAGCGGCCAGGCGGCCGGTTGCGGCGAGCTTCTCAGTGCGGCGGAGGGCTTCTTCCGAGCGGCGCTGCTCCGTAGTGTCGACCAGGATGGCGCCGACCCAGCGGGTAGTGCCGGGGTTGGTGTGGACTGGATAGAGGTGAACGAGCCAGCTGCGGTGGCGGCCAGGTTCATGCTCCCAGGCGATCTCAAGATTGCGGACCGGATGGCCGTTGGCGAAGACGGTTTCGATGCACTGCTCCAGCCGATCGGCGGCCGCCGGCGGCAGAATGCCGGTGATCGGGCGGCCGATGTGGAGGCCGAAGGCGTAGCCGTTCATGTCGGCGAGAAACTGATTGACGCGAACAAAGCGGTATTTGCGATCGAAAAATGCAAAGCCGATAGGGGCGTTCGCGAGCATGGAATCGAGGAGGGCGAGCGTTTCGTTGAGGCCGGAGCGCTGCTCCTGGATGGAAGCGACCATGCGGTTGAAGGCTTCGGTGAGGTCTGCGACCTCGTTACCGGAGATGACAGGGAGGGGGAAGCCGGCGGTGTCTTCCGGATTCTGGCTCAGGTGACCGGCGGTGCGGATGAGCAGCTCGAGCTGGCGGGAGGTGGACTGGGCGAGGAGGGCGGCGATGAGGGTGCAGGCGGCGAGGACGAAGAGTGCCCAGAGGACGGTGATGCGGACCAGGGAGCGGAGATCCTTTTTGTCCTGGCTGGGGTTGGGATAGATCCAGACGAGCAGCCGGACGCGGCCGGCCTGGCGGATGGGTGCGACGGCCTCCCACTGTTTGGAACTGGCGGCAAAGATGATGGGGTGATCGAGTTCTCGGAGGTAGGTCTTTTCCTTGTCGGAGAGGACCAGCTTGCCGAGGACGGTGGGGTCGGTACTGGCGACGGTGCGGCCCTGCAGGTCAGTGATTTGCGCGGCATTGACACTGGGGGCTTCCGCGGCGCTCTGGATCACGCTGCTGAGGGCGTTGGTCTGATGGCTGTCTGCGGCCAGCGAACCTTCGGCCGCGACCATGAAGGCCTGGCTTTCGAGGCGGCGGCGCAAACGCTGATTCAGCTCAGCGTTCTGCTGACGGACGAGCAGGACGGTGAAGATGCTGACAACGATGATCTCGAACAGGACCAGGGCAGCCATGAACTGGCCGCGAATCGTGCGTGGTCTCAGGAGCGACATAGATCAGGACATCCGGTCAAAAAAGAAGAGAAAAGGGAATCAAAACCAGCCTAAAAAACAAGAACGCGCTTGTCTACGAGCGGAGCGCGGTGGAGAAACTCATTCGGCCTGCATGCCCGCGAGGGCGCCGGCAGGGGACTGCAGTTTCAGTTTCAGGTCATTGGCGATTTGGCGGCCGTGGAAGCGGCCGTTCTCAATAAAAATCTCGTTGGTGCGATCGCCGGCAATGATGACGCCGGCGAGGTAGATGCCGGGAACGTTGCTCTCGAGCGACGACGGATCGCAGGCGGGACAGCGGTATTCGCCTTCGATACGGATGCCGAGGGATTCGAGGAATTCGAAGTCGGGCCGGTAGCCGGTGAGGGCGAAGACGAAGTCATTGCGCAGGACGAGCTCGCCGCGGGGGGTTTCGAGGGTGATGGTATCGGGATCGATGCGCCGGACAGTGGTGCGGAAGTGGGCGGTGACTTCGCCGTTCTTGATGCGGTTCTCGATGTCGGGGAGGATCCAGTATTTGATGTGAGGCTGCATCTTGTCGCCGCGGTAGACGACGGTGACGCGGGCGCCATGACGCCACAGCTCCAGCGCGGCGATGGCTGCGGAGTTTTTGCCCCCGATGACGACAACATCAGTGTCGTAGTAGGGATGGGGGTCGACATAGTAGTGCATCACCTTCGGCAGGCCCTCGCCGGGGATGTTCATGAGATTGGGGAGGTCGTAGTAACCGGTGGCGACGACGAGTTTGCGGGCGCTGTAGACGGTTATGCGGCCGAATTCGTCGCGGGTGTGGACGCGAAAGTCGAGGTCGTGCCCGGTGACCTGCTCGACGCGCTGGTACTGGCGGATGTCGAGCTTATAGAACATGGCGACCTTGCGGTAATACTCGAGGGCCTCGTTGCGGGAGGGTTTGGCGTTGGGCGAAGGGAAGGGGATGTCGCCGATCTCCAGCAGTTCGGAGGTGGTGAAGAACGTCATGTGCGAGGGGTAATGGAAGAGGGAGTTGCAGAGGCAGCCCTTGTCAATGAGGACGGAGCGGAAGCCGGCGCGCTGGGCGTCGATGGCGCAGGCCATGCCGGTGGGTCCGGCGCCGATGACGAGGACGTCGAAGGAGTCGGAGTCGGTGGGAGTGGCTGCGCGCGGGGAGTCGGGCATGCTCTTTAGATTAGACGATGGGGGCGGGGAGAGGTGGGGTGGGGGAAAGTCTCAGGCGAGCTCAAAGCCGGGGAGGCGTGCGGCCTTCCGATCGAAGGTGAAGGTGGTCGAGCAGCCGGCCCAGACGCCGAGTGCGCCGATGAGGGCGTCGGAAAAGGATGCGGAGCCGCACTCGAAGATCGACAGGGCGATGAAGACTTCGCGCTCATTCTGGATTCGCAGGGCGGGCATTTGCAGCATCTGTTTGAGCGCGGCTGCGATCTGCTCGTTGGCGAACCCATAGAAGCTGCTCAGGACCCATACAAGTTCCACGGTAACGACGAGGCTGACGAAGCCCGGCTCCTCGGGATCGAGGCGACGCTCCAGGATCAAGGCTGCCGTCGCTGCCTGGACCTTATCGTCCTGAGTGATGTAACGAACGAGGATATTTGTATCGAGGCCGATCAACGTTTGTTTCCGCGCTTCCAGTTGCCGAGCTCGCCTTTTTCGATTGCGGCCTCCATGTCCTCCAGAGATGCGCGCTTCTTCGAGCGGAGGATTCCCCTCAACGCGGTCACGGGCAGATTGGGCAGGATCACCAGCCGTCCGTCAGGCTGTATGAAGAACTTAACGCGGTCGCCTGGCCTGAGGCCGAGGTGCTCGCGGGCCTCTTTGGGGATGGTGACCTGACCTTTGCTGGTGAGGGCGGATTCCATGGCGGATCCTCTCCTTATATTTTAGCAAAAGTAATACCAGGTCATTCAAATTTCGACCTGGCTGGGTAATCGGCTTGCAAGTGCGCTGATCCAAACCTTCGTCATGCTCCTTGCGAGGGCGAGCAGGCAGGAAGACGCTCGAGTCGATTAACCTTGAGGTAAGGACATTTCATGGCGACGATCAGGCAGGACGATTTGATTCAGAGCGTGGCGGATGCGCTGCAGTACATCAGTTACTACCATCCGGTGGATTACATTACCAGCCTGGCACGGGCGTATGAGCGCGAGGAATCCCCGGCGGCAAAGGATGCGATGGCGCAGATTCTGGTGAACTCGCGGATGTGCGCGGAGGGACATCGGCCGATTTGCCAGGACACGGGGATCGTGACGGTGTTTCTGAAGATCGGAATGGATGTGCGCTGGGACGCGCAGATGACCGTGCAGGAGATGGTGGATGCGGGCGTGCGGCGAGCGTATCTGGATCCGGACAACAAGCTGCGGGCGTCGATCCTGGCCGATCCGGCGGGAGCGCGGAAGAACACGAAGGACAATACGCCGGCTGTGGTCAGCATTGAGTTGGTGAAGGGCGGGAACATCGATGTGACCGTGGCGGCGAAGGGCGGGGGGAGCGAGGCGAAGTCGAAGTTCGCGATGCTGAATCCTTCGGATTCGATTGTGGAGTGGGTGCTGAAGACGGTGCCGCTGATGGGAGCCGGTTGGTGCCCGCCAGGCATGCTGGGCATTGGGATTGGCGGGACGGCGGAGAAGGCGATGCTGCTGGCGAAAGAATCGCTGATGGACCCCATCGACATGCGCGATTTGCTGGAGCGCAGGCCGAAGAACCGGATCGAAGAGCTGCGGGTAGAGATCTACGAGAAGGTGAACAAGCTGGGGATTGGCGCGCAGGGGCTGGGCGGGCTGACGACGGTGCTCGATGTGAAGATTCGGGACTATCCGACGCACGCGGCGAATCTGCCGGTGGCGATGATTCCTAACTGCGCGGCGACGCGGCATGCGCACTTTGTGATGGATGGGTCCGGTCCGGTGGCGCTGCAACCGCCATCGCTGAATGACTGGCCGACGCTGACCTATGACGTGAGCTCGGCGCGGCGGGTGAATCTGGACACGGTGACGCGGGCGGAAGTGGCGACGTGGAAGCCGGGTGAGGTGGTGCTGCTGCGCGGGAAATTGCTGACCGGGCGCGACGCGGCGCACAAGCGGATGAGCGACATGCTGAATCGCGGAGAGAAGCTGCCCGTGGACTTCACGAATCGATTCATCTATTACGTAGGGCCGGTGGATCCGGTGCGCGAGGAAGTGATGGGCCCCGCCGGGCCCACGACGGCGACGCGCATGGACAAGTTCACGCGACAGATGCTGGAGCAGACAGGCCTGCTGGGCATGGTGGGGAAGGCGGAGCGCGGGCCGGCGGCGGTGGAGGCGATCCGTGACAACCATGCCGTGTATCTGATGGCGGTGGGCGGCGCGGCGTATCTGGTGTCGAAGGCGATTCGGGCGGCGAAGGTGGTCGCGTTCGAGGACCTGGGCATGGAAGCGATCTACGAATTCACTGTCGAGGACATGCCGGTGACCGTGGCTGTGGATGCGCAGGGAACGTCGGTGCACGAGACGGGTCCGCGGGAGTGGAAGCAGCGAATCCAGACGGAGTTTGCGGGAGTCCCGATTCTCGCGTAGCGAGAAGGCGTTAGCCCGTAGCAAACAGCTTGAGCTACAGAGAGCGGGCGAGGGCCAGTTCCACAACCTTGCGAATCATGTCGGTATAAGAGTAGCCGGCTTTTTTGGCGGCCATGGTGAATTCTGCTGCGCTGGCGAGCCACGGATTCGGATTGGCTTCGATAACGTACACCTCGCCTTTTTTGGTCAGCCGCATATCCACGCGGCCGTAGTCGCGCAGCTTGAGAGCGCGGTAGGCGGCGAGCGCGGTGTCCTTCAGTTTTTTAGTGATGTCTTCGTCGAGGTCTTCAGCCGGCGCGGATTTCGTCACCTTATACGCCTCGGTTTCATGATCGAACTTCACATCCTGGCCGGCAATGCGCGGCGTTCCGCGGGGCAGCTTGCTCAGGTCGAGCTCGACGAGCGGGAGCACCTCGGCGTTTTCGTTGCCCAGGATGGAAGCATAAATCTCGCGGCCTTCGATGTACTCCTCAATGAGCGCGGGGCTGTCGAATTCCTCGTGGATGTAGTGGATGCGCTCCATCAGCTCCTTCACGCTGTCGACGACTGATCCGGTGTCGATGCCGATGGATCCGTCTTCGGAGACGGGCTTGACGATCAGAGGGAATTCAATATCGTGCGAGTGGTCGGTGAGGCCTTTGTACGAGGTGGCGAAGTCGGGAGTCTTGATCTTGTGAAAGTCGAAGATCTTTTTGGCGATGGCTTTGTCCTGGGCCAGATAGAGAGCCTGGGTTCCGCCTCCGGTGTAAGGAATGTGCAGCAGATCCAGATAGGCGGCGATGTTTTTGTCCGCGGTGTCGTCGCCGGCGTAAGACTCGGTGAGGTTGAAGATGAGGTCGGCGCCACATTTGGCCAGCGCCAGCAGCGACTGGTTTCTGCCATCGAGGACGTAATAGCCAGGCTGATGCCCAAGTTTGGTGAGCGCCTCGAAGATCTCTTCGCGGTCGCGGAGCGGGTTCTCCTTCTTCTTGCGACGTTTGCCCGTCTTGCTGCGCAGGGGTCTGACTGGCTCCGGCTCCGGCTCCGGCGGACCCTCTTCCCAGACGTCGTGCAGAATCGTTACTTTCAGGCTTGCCATCGGCGCCTTCACCCTCTTTGGAATTATTTTCCATCCGCCCTCCAGGCCGGATGCGAAGCACGCTTCAACCAGATCTCAGGGCGAAATGAATTTGCCCCGAGTGATGTAGTTCATTGCCAGTGCGGTCGCGTACACCGAGACTTCAGTCAGATACTCTTTTTCACATCTTACGTCGGCGCGCAATCCCAGGTCGCTGACTTTTGTTTCGATGGTCTCGATCAGCTTTTTTACCAGAGGTCGCTGCACGCCGGTCCAGTAGTTCACTTTGTCCACGAGGACCTTGCGATTCTCGCGCAGGAGATCGACGGCAGGACGAACATTTTTTCTGCGTCGCTTCGACACGTTAAAGATGTCGTGCAGATCGGTATCGAGGGGAAGTTCTCCTGGGCTAAGCTGCTGTTCGAGCGCGCGCTGATAAAACTCGCCGACGGTTACATCCATTTCGTCCACCGTAATGTCGGTGTCGCCGTGAGCCACGACGGGATCGGTATCGCCGAGCCGGTGGCCGATGCGATCCATGTAGAGCAGCTTCTTCATGGCGCCCCAGTCCTTGTAGCGCTTGCGCCAGTTGGAGCGTGGAGTCAGCCAGACGGCGAAGGTTTCGGCGAAGTCTTCGTCGGGATGCTTTTGCGCGTACCAGCCCTCCATGTGGCGCACGAACTGGCGCGAGAAGGGAACCGGCTTGTAGTTCTCCCGATAAGCGCGACGGAAAGGTCCGAAGAGGCTGCGCCATTCCTGGGTCTTATAGAGTGCGTAGGCGTAGTTGAACGCGTGGCCGGCCTCGTGGCGAAGGTACATCATGACCTGGCGGGCGTCTTCAATGTCGTTCATCTCGGATTCGAGACGCTGGAGTTTCGGGTCCGCGAGGTAGAAGGGAATGCCGATGACCGGCTCCATGTTGGGGCAGCCCCACTCGTCGGTGAGGTAAACGCGGGGGCGGAAGCGATTGAGCCCCTTGGCGGCCAGCTCTTTGTAGAGTTGCTGGACGAAGCGTTCCAGGGGCGAGCCTTCGAGCTTGAGGCCGAGCTGCTGAATCGGCCGGGAGAGGATTTCCTGGACCTCTGCCGGCGCTTTTTCGAAATTGGCCACGGATGGACGAAGCGTAGCAGAAGCAGCCGTTCCGGCATAGGGTGACTGGCCGTCCAGACGGGCTCGGTGACTGGCTGTCACGGGCGCGCCTTGCGGCGCAGAGGCTATGGATCTGGTGACGAGGTGACAAATCCTTTTGGCGGGCGGATCATCTGACATTCAGAGGGAGCGCCATGGCGGAGACGCGAAAAGAGAAGGACTCGCTGGGTTTGGTGGAAGTTCCGGCGGGGGCGTTGTATGGCGCGCAGACGGCGCGGGCGGTGGAGAACTATCCCATCTCGGGGATGCGAGCGCATCCGCTGCTGATTCGCGCGATCGGGATGGTGAAGCGGGCGGCGGCGGAGGCGAACCGGGAACTGAGGCTGATCGAGGCGAAGAAGGCCGATGCCATCATCCAGGCGGCGCAGGAAGTGATCGATGGTCAGTGGAACGCGGAGTTTGTGGTGGATGTGTTCCAGGCGGGTGCGGGCGTCAGCTTCCACATGAATGCGAATGAGGTGATTGCGAACCGCGCAAATGAGATTCTGGGCGGCAAGCGCGGGGAGTATGCGTTTGTTCATCCCAACGATCACGTGAACTACGGGCAGTCGACGAACGATGTATTTCCGACGGCGATGCGGGTGGCGGCGCTGCTGGCGCTGGAGACGCTGTATCCCGAGCTGGATGCGCTGGCAGATGCGTTTGCGGCGAAAGGAAGGGAATTCGACGGCGTGATGAAGTCGGGGCGGACCCACATGCAGGATGCTGTGCCGATCCGATTGGGGCAGGAGTTTGCCGCGTATGGGGTGGCGATCCGCAAGGCGAGCGAGGTGCTGCGGAATGCGGGCGACGGGCTGCGGGAGCTGGGGCTGGGCGGGACGGCGGTGGGCACTGGGTTAAATACTCATCCCGGTTACCGGAAGAGGGCGGTGGAGAACCTGGCGCGGATTGTGGATCAGCCGCTGTTTCCCGCGGACGACTTGCGGTGGGCGATGCAGTCGCAGGCGCCGATGGGGCAGGTGAGCGCGGCACTGCGGGGACTGGCGCTGGAGGTGATCCGGATCAGCAATGATTTGAGGCTGCTGTCATCGGGGCCGAATACAGGGTTCAACGAGATTCATCTGCCGAGCCTGCAGCCGGGGTCGTCGATTATGCCGGGGAAGATCAATCCGGTGATGGCGGAGCTGGCGGCGATGGTGAGCTTCCAGGTGGTGGGCAACGATACGGCAGTAGCGCTGGCAGTGCAGGCGGGCCAGCTGGAACTGAACGTGATGATGCCGGCAATCGCGTACAACGTGCTGCAGAGCACGACGATCCTGGCGAACACGCTGCGCGTGTTCACGGAGAAGTGCGTTACGGGCATTACGGCGAACGAGGAGCGGTGCCGGCATTATGCGGAGAGCACGATTGCGCTGGCGACGGCGCTGAATCCGCGGATTGGGTATGCGAAGGCGGCGGAGCTGGTGAAAGAGTCAGTGGCGACAGGGAAGTCGATTGTGGCGCTGGCGCGGGAGAAGAAAGTGCTGGGGGAGGAAGAGCTAAAGGAGATTCTGGATCCGGCGAAGATGACGGAGCCGAGGGCGAAGAAGGAGTGAAGTCTGTACCACGGAGAGCCACAGGGGACACAAAGGGTCCGCGGTGACCGATCCTGGCAAAGACGTGCTATCGTCTCGCGAAAGGGAAGAGTGGATCGATGACATTGATGGCGATTTCGGATGAGGTGCAGTGCTGGCCGGCTTTGCCACTCGCCGAATGGCAGGACACCTGCGCAACTCTGCACATGTGGACGCAGATTGTGGGCAAGGTGCGGATGCAACTGACCCCACTGGTAAACCACTGGTGGAATGTGCCGCTGTATGTGACCGCGCGGGGACTGACAACTTCGCGGATTCCGTATGGGGCGCGGGCGTTTGAGCTGCGGTTTGATTTTCTGGCGCACCAGCTGGTGCTGGAGACCAGCGATGGCGCGGTGAAGGCGCTGGCTCTGAAGCCGCGGACGGTCGCGGACTTTTATCGGGAATTCCTGGCGATGCTGGCGTCGCAGGGTATCGACGTGAAGATCTGGCGGATGCCGGTGGAAGTGCCGAATCCGATTCCTTTCGACGAGGACAGGGTGCACGCTGCGTACGACAATAAAGCGGTGGAGCGGTTCTGGCGAATGCTGCTGACCGTGGATGCGGTGTTTCATAATTTTCGCGCGGAGTTTATTGGCAAGGTGAGCCCGGTACATTTCTTCTGGGGGAGCTTCGATCTGGCGGTGACGCGGTTTTCGGGGCGGCGGGCTCCAGAGCGTCCCGGGGCGGATGCGATCACGCGCGAGGCGTATTCGCATGAGGTGAGCAGCGTGGGGTGGTGGCCAGGCACAAGGGGCGGCCCGGACGCGTCGTTTTATTCGTATGCGGCGCCGGTGCCTGACGGGTTCAGCGCGGCGCGGGTGCGGCCGGAAGCGGCGCGGTGGGATACGGGGCTGGGGGAGTTTCTGCTGTCCTACGAGGATGTGCGGACAAGTGGGTCGCCGAGCCGGGCGCTGCTGGAGTTTTGCCGGAGCACCTACCAGGCGGCTGCGCGGTTTGGGCAGTGGGATCGCGGGGCTCTGGAGCGGGCATCGTGATGTCGGGGCAGTGAGCAGTGAGGCCAGGGAAGCATTCGATTCAGTCGGGATGACAATTGGGCAGAGGAGGAAGCATGGCGGCGAAATGCGCGCATCTGGATTCAATTGAAGTGACGACAACCACGACGCATGTGTGCGAGGAATGCATTCAGATGGGCGACCGCTGGTGCATCTGCGGCTGTGTTTGAGCTGCGGGCACGTGGGCTGCTGCGATTCTTCAAAGAACAAGCACGCGACGAAGCACTTTCGGACCAGCCGGCACCCGCTGATACGTTCGATTGAGCCGGGCGAGGCGTGGGTGTGGTGCTATGTGGACGAGATGGCGCCAGGAGAGATTCGGCACGGCCAGTTTGTAGCAAGCCGATAGCAAGGCTGGTTCGGGCACGCCATTGCAGTCAACAGCATCGATGCGCCGGCGTTCTTCTGCGCGCGTGGGGATAACATTTCCCTTGATTTCCGCCGGGGATTTGCTTACCTTCCCTTCAACTCCTCGCTAATTTGGCGCACGCGCAGAGGCGCAGGCGTACTCCCCCGTACGCAAATCAGCCCCCTGAAGGTTAACCATGAAAACTCTCACCAAGAGTGTCGTCGCGGCGTGTCTCTTTGCGGCGAGCGCCTCCTCGTTTGCCAGCGTTACCATCAACAGCCCGCAGAATCGTTCGCAGGTGACGTCGCCCTTCACCCTTTCAGCCAGCGCTTCGAACTGCTCCTCGCAGCGAGTCACCTCGATCGGCTATGCACTGGACAGCCTGTCGGATCCAACCACGATCAGCGGCAGTTCGCTGAGCGTCCAGGTCAGTGCGTCGGCAGGCGCGCATACCGTATACGTAATCGCCTACGGACCCAGAAGGGCGACGTGCGTGGCCCAGGCAGCGATCACCGTCGCCGGATCGCTGAACATTCCGGCGAATGCTATTAGCGTGAGCGGACTGCAGACACTGAACAACTGGATTGCCGTCGATGATGTAAGCGGCAGCGGCACCGCCCAGGGGACCATGAGCCTGGTGGGGTCGCCATCGTACGGAGGACAGGCGCTCGAGTTTCTGACGCAGTTTACGAATGCTGCGGATGAGCGCTACTCGGTGGTCTTTGGTGACGATCCGGACACGATGAACTTTGTCTGGGACGGATGGGTTTATCTGACTCGCTCCGTGAAAAGCATTGCCAACCTCGAGATGGATATGAATCAGGTGATGGCCAACGGCCAGACTGTGATTTACGGGTTTCAGTGCGATGGATATTCGGGCACGTGGGATTACTCGATGAATGCCGGGACGCCGCAGAGTCCCGACGGAAAGTGGGTCCATACCAACTCGCAGTGCAACGTGCAGAACTGGAACACTCAGAAGTGGCATCACGTTCAGATTGCTTATTCGCGGGACGACTCCGGCAACGTAACGTATCAGTCGGTATGGCTGGACGGAGTGGAGTCGCCGGTGAATGCGACCGTATCGTCAGCGTACTCACTGGGATGGGGTCCGGTGTTGCTGACGAATTTCGAGGTCGATGGACGAGGATCGACTGGCTCGTCGACGGTCTATCTCGATGATCTGACTGTTTATCGGTGGTGAAATCCCCGGATTGGCTCGCACGCCTGACGGAGTGAAGGTCTCGCCCGGCTCTTATGCCATCGATTGAGCCGGGCGAGGCGTGGGTGTGGCGTCACGTGGACGAAATGGCGCCAGGGGAGATTCGGCACGGCCAGTTCCAAGGCTGCGGGATGAGCCGTCGGCCGAATCCGTGTATGCTCGAAGTATCTCGCGAAGCTTGACCCGATTCGAGTCTGGAGACTGCACCGCGCCTACCACTCTCGGCTCCCGCCGGCATTGCGCTGGAAAATTCGCTGAAGGGCGACGACGGTGGAACAGGGCAGCGTGAAGTGGTTTAACGATACAAAGGGTTATGGAGTCATCGTCCGCGACAACGGCGGAGAGATCTTTGTTCATCACGCCGCTATCGTTGCGGGCGGCTTGGAGACGCTTCAGGAAGGACAGCGGGTTCAGTATGCGGCGAACCGCGGGCTGAAGGGTTTGCAGGCGGAACATGTGCAGCAAGTCTGAGCGGCGATCGGTGAGCGTCGAGCATTGCGGTCTTCCGGGCCAGCTTTCACGGCCATCATTGAGGCAGTGAAAAATTGATTGTGCTGGATTGATTCCGGAACAGGTACTTTTCACGAAACAGAACAGCGAGGGTCTGTGCAAGCGAATGCCTACAGCAAGTACGCTTTGAAAGACCTGCACGAAGCGATCGAATTAATCGACAGAAAGATTCAGCATTGCCGGAACTTCGAGCTATTCGACAGTGTGCAGGACCGCGAGGCGAGCCTGCAAAAGCTTGCGTCGAAACGCGCGGCGCTGGTGAAATCGGCGGCCGCGCTGACCACTCTCGGAGTTCGGTGCGAGCCGGACTCCCTGCCGCGATCCCTCCTGCAGGTGGTCGGGACGGAGGAGCCCATCGCCGGGCAGGAAGCAGAAGCCGGGAAAACAGCGCCTAAGCGGCGCACGCGGAAACCGACGTCGCAATCCAGGGATGCCGGTGCCACAACAGGCAGGAGGAAGAAGGAGATCGCATGAAGAAGATCTACGTGGGGAATCTTTCCTACAGCGCCACCGAGGAGGAAGTTCGTCAGTGGTTCGAGCCGCATGGCGCGGTGGAGTCGGCTATGCTGGCGACCGATCGCGGGACAGGGCAATCGCGGGGCTTCGCGTTTGTGGAAATGACGAACGACGGTGAAGCCGATGCAGCCATGGCCGCGCTGAACGGAGCCGAAGTGGGCGGACGGGCGCTGGTAGTGAACGAAGCGCGTCCCAAGACCTCTGGCTTTGGCGGCGGCGGACGCGACAGCGGACGGGGCGGTTACGGCGGAGGACGGCCGGGAGGCGGATATGGCGGCAAGGGCCGCGGCGGCTCCGGCGGTGGCCGCGGCGGATCGCGCTACTAGGACCCCCGCTGGGGCGGCACACCGTCCTTGCGAATCCCATCCAGTCACGACATTGTGTAGTTCCTGTATTCGGCGGTCTCCTTTGTGAGAGCGGACGAGCCAGCCGCGTGGCCGGGGAGCGATCCCTGGCCATCGGTGTCGTCGGATGTCCGTCTGCTGTGAGTGCAGGACAGGCAGCGGGGATCGACCCGAGGCTTTCCCCAGCAAATGAAAAAGCGGGAAGAAGACCGGAGCGTGAGCCCCTGCTTCTTCCCGCTTTTCGGATCTGTGCGGCTTAGACGGGCTGAACGTTCTCAGCCTGCCAGCCTTTGGGTCCTTTTACGACGTTGAACTGGACAGCCTGACCTTCCTGCAGCGACTTGAAGCCATTGGCCTGAATCGCGGAGAAGTGGACGAAGACGTCCTCGCCGTTGGGGCGGCTAAGAAAGCCGAATCCCTTGGCATCGTTAAACCATTTCACGGTTCCCTGTTCCATATGCTTTTTTTCCTTGTGTAGATGTATCGCTCGACTCTGAGTGGTGTTGTTGCGAGTCACGCGATGAAGCAGAACAGGCAATAAACCATTTCGGATTCTACGATCTGCCTGGAGTATAGCATTACGACGGCAAAAATGGGGGCGGCAGGGAATGGCGCATCGGTGGGATGCGGGAACAGGCGGTCCGCTTAAGGGGGCAAGACAGCGCTCCCGGCGTTGGCCGTGTCATCAGGGGCCCCGGTACAATGCAGATGGCCCTTCCAGGGGCAGTGTGCGAAAGTGGCGGAATTGGCAGACGCACCAGACTTAGGATCTGGCGGGGTAACCCGTGGGGGTTCGAGTCCCCCCTTTCGCACCAACGGATTGGCAGGAAGCGGTTCCGACGAGGTCCTTCGGCTCGCACGGCTCGCTCAGGATTTCCGCTGCGGGCTCAAACGCCCGCAAGCGCCTCAAGTTCGAACCCCTCCTTTCGCACCAGGTCTCTCCATTCCCCGATGCGATACCCTTGGGGAGATCATGAATCCTTCGCAGCCACAACCGAAAATTCAGCTCGCCCAGAGCCCCGACTATCGCGAGATTTACTCCAACAGCGTGCAGGTGCGCGTGAGCGTGTGGGATTTCCTGCTGGTGTTTGGGCTGGTGCATCAGGAATCGCCCGACCAGGTGAATGTGAACAACGCCCTGGGCGTGTACCTGAGCCCGCAGCAGACCAAGGCGCTGTGGAACATTCTCGGGCAGAACCTGGCGCAGTACGAGCAGACCTTCGGGGCGCTGGCGCTGGAGCCGCAACCGCCGAAGGGCCCGGTCCACTCAGGACCCGAATGGCGGCCGGGAAAACGGCGCGAGCGTTTGCGGAAACCGGGGCACGAACGGTCCCGTGGTGGGGTGTGCTGCTCACCGCGTTCGCTGCTGAGCTGGCCGCGCATGCATGGCTGCTGCGGCTGCCCTACTACTGGGACGAAGCCGGGTACTACATTCCGGCGGCGTATGACTTCTTTCGCCGCGGGACGCTGATTCCTTATTCCACCCTGTCGAATGCGCATCCGCCGGTGCCGTCGCTGGTTCTGGCGCTGGTGTGGACGCTGTTTCATTTTGCGCCGGTGGTGACGCGCTCGGCGATGTGTCTGGTAGCGGCGCTGGCTCTGACCGCGGTGTGGCGGCTGGCGATGGTGACGACGGGCAAGCCGGCGGTGGCGGCTGCGACGGTGCTGCTGACGGGGCTGTATCCCGTAGTGTTTGCGCAGAGCTCGCTGGCGCACGCGGATCTGTTTGCGATGGCGGGAACGCTGTGGGGACTGGTGTTTCTGCTGGAGGGGCGAATCGGTTGGGCCGCGGTGTGCTTCTCGCTGGCGGCTCTGGCCAAGGAGACGGCGGTGGTCACACCGGTGGCGCTGGCGGTGTGGGAGAGCTGGAAACTCCGCCCGCGCGGAAAAAGCCTGCCTGCAGTAGCCGCGCTGCTCACGCCGGTGCTTCCGCTGGCCGGTTGGTATTTGTACCACTGGCACAAGACGGGATTCGTCTTCGGGAACCCTGAGTATCTGGAATACAACGCGACGGCGACGCTAACGCCGGTGCGGATTCTGCTGGCGCTGGCGCACCGCGTGATGCACGTGACGCTGCACATGAATCTGTTTGTGCCGGTGGCGGCAATGTTTGCGTGCCTGCTGCTGCCGCCGGTGACCGAGGCGGATGGGACGATGCGGGAGCGGATTGCCCCGGCGCACCAGGCGATCTTTCTGGTGATGATTGTCGCGAACGTCGTGTTGTTCTCCGTGCTGGGGGGCGCGCTGCTGACGCGGTATCTGCTGCCGACGTATCCGCTTGTGCTGCTGCTGGCGGTGAATACGTTCCGGCGGCGGCTGCGGGAGTGGACGGGGCTGGTGGCGCTGAGTGCGGCGGCATTTGTGGCGGGGCTGTTCGTCAATCCGCCGTATCGCTTTGCGCCCGAGGACAACCTGGAGTACGCGACCGTGGTGCGTCTGCACCAGGCGGCGATCGGGGAGATCGTGGCCCATGTGCCGCATCCGGTGGTGCTGACCGCGTGGCCGGCGAGCGATGAGCTGACCAAGCCGGAGCTGGGGTATGTGACGGAGCCGGTGCCGGTGGTGAAGATCGACAATTTTTCCGCGCAGGAAGTGGAGAAGGCGGCGTATTCGCCGGGGGACTACAACACGGCGCTGGTGTTCTCAACGAAATACGATCCGCCGCATTTGCTGCTGAGCCTGGGGCGGAACAACGAGAAGCTGGACGAGCGGTACTTCGATTTTCATCGGGATCTGCCGCCGGGGCTGATTGCGCGGATTCTGGGCGGGGACGTGGTGTGGCGCGAGGAGCGCAAAGGGCAGTGGGCAGCGGTGCTGCAGTTCAAGCGCGAGTCGGGGCCAACGGAGGGAGAGCTTGGGTATGGACCGGGGGCGTCGCGAGAGCACTAAGCTGTATCGACATATAGGGGATTGCCTTACCGGAAATTTGTGCAGTCTCAGAGCATCTCGGCTTTGGAGGGGGAATGCAGGTCCATTCGACTCGCGCCGGAATTACTGTTGCGCAAAAGCGGCGCAACGAATTTGGAAGGCTCGCTCAGGATGACAGATTTTTCTTAAGATCCAGCATTTTGCCGCGAGCAATATTTTGCCACGGGCTATATGTCGATACAGCCTGGTCAGGAAGCTCACCACAGAGGACAGGAGGAGCACAGAGAAAAACGGGAAGAGCCGATACTCCTCCCGCGTGATGACAATCCAGAGCGTGCCTGGTTAGTAGCGGTAGTGCTCCGATTTGTACGGGCCTTCAACGGCCACGCCGATGTAGTCCGCCTGGCGCTGCGAGAGCTTGGTCAGCTTCACGCCGATCTTCTCCAGGTGCAGCCGGGCGACCTCTTCGTCGAGGTGTTTGGGCAGCGTGTAGACGTCGATGGCGTAGGTGTCGCTGTTCTTCCAGAGATCGAGCTGCGCCAGCGTCTGGTTGGCGAAGCTGTTGCTCATGACGAAGCTGGGGTGACCGGTGGCGCAGCCCAGATTCACCAGACGGCCTTCCGCCAGGATGAAGATGCTGCGGGCTGCCGTTCGGCGGGAAGTTGTACTGATCGACCTGCGGCTTGATGTTGGTCTTCTGCACGTCTTTCGCCTGGTTCAGGCGATCCATCTGGATTTCGTTGTCGAAGTGGCCGATGTTGCAGACGATAGCCTGGTCCTTCATCTGCTTCATGTGGTCGAAGGTGATGATGTCCACGTTGCCGGTGCAGGTGACGTAGATGTCGCCGCGGCCCAGGGTGTCTTCCAGCGTCGTGACCTCGAAGCCTTCCATGGCGGCCTGCAGCGCATTGATGGGATCGATTTCGGTAACGATGACCCGCGCGCCCATGCCGCGGAGCGAGTGCGCCGAGCCCTTGCCCACGTCGCCGTAGCCGCAGACGACCGCGACTTTGCCCGCGATCATGACGTCCGTGGCGCGCTTGATGCCGTCGGCCAGCGACTCGCGGCAGCCGTAGAGGTTGTCGAACTTGGACTTGGTAACGGAGTCGTTGACGTTGATGGCGGGGACCAGCAGCTTGCCCGCTTCCTTCATCTTGTAGAGACGGTGCACGCCGGTGGTGGTCTCTTCGGAGACGCCGCGCCAGTCTTTCACCACCTTGTGCCAGTGCTGCGGGTCTTCGGCGTGGACTTCCTTCAGCAGATTCTTGATGACCTGCTCTTCTTCGCTGTTCGGCAGGCGTGTTGACCCAGGTGTCGCCCTCTTCCAGCTCATAGCCTTTGTGGATGAGCAGGGTGGCGTCGCCGCCATCGTCGACGATCAGCTGCGGACCTTTGCCGCCTTCGTGCGTGAGCGCCTGCTGCGTGCATCCACCAGTACTCTTCGAGGGTCTCGCCCTTCCACGCGAAGACCGGAATGCCGGCTGCCGCGATGGCTGCTGCCGCATGGTCCTGGGTGGAGAAGATATTGCAGCTGGCCCAGCGCACGGTCGCGCCCAGATCCATCAGCGTTTCAATCAGCACCGCGGTCTGGATGGTCATGTGCAGCGATCCGGTAATGCGCACTCCGGCGAGCGGCTTCTCCGCAGCATACTTGCGGCGGATGGCCATAAGGCCGGGCATCTCATGCTCGGCAATCGAAATCTCTTTGCGTCCCCAGTCGGCCAGTGACAGATCAGCGACTTTGTAGGCGGCGGCTTTGCGTTCCACGGTGGCAGTTGCCATGATGGGCGTCTCCTGAATGCAAGTTCCTTTTTGATTGTAACTGGCCCTGGGGAGGCGCCACCCGCATTGCAGCGGATGGCAACTCCGGGCGGCTCAATGGTTGCAGCGAGTTGTCAGAAAACCTCAGGGATGCGTATAGACCGTGCGTCCGCCGACCACAGTGCGCAGCACCTGGGTGCCGAGAATCTCGTGCGGGGGAATCACCGTGAGGTCGCGATCGAGCACCACAAAGTCCGCCACATAGCCGGGGGCCAGCTTGCCCTTCCAGCGCTCGGCAAACTCTGCATAGGCGGAGCCCTGCGTATAGGCGTAAAGGGTCTCGCCGATGGTCAGCTTTTGCTCGGGTTGGAAGCCCATGGTGCCGGCTTCGTTCATGCGGGTGACCGAGGCATAGACGCCGCGGAAGGGCGCAATGGGCTCGACGGGATAATCCGTGCCATAGGCCAGCGGCACGCCGGCGTCAAGGAACGACTTCCACGCGTAGGCATATTTCGAGCGTTCCGGACCCAGGCGCGCTCCGGCCCAGGCCATGTCGGTGAGCAGGTGATTGGGCTGCATCGACGCGATGACGCCGAGTTGCTTGTAGCGAGCAAAGTCGCCGGGGCCGACCACCTGGCTGTGCTCGATGCGCCAACGCAGATCGCGCGGCGGAAACGCAAAGGGCTTTCCGGCGATTGGAGTCACGACGTGGGGCGGAATCGTAGTTGACCGTGTGGCCTGCGCGGCCGCAGCGAACGCGTCCAGGGCCATTTCCACGGCGCGATCGCCGATGGCGTGAAAGCCCATTTGAAATCCGGCGCGGGCGCGCTCGATGGCCATGGCGTTCAGTTCGGCCTGCGTGATAGCGCGGGATGCCGGAGTTGCCGGGATCGTCCGCATAAGGCGCGTTCATGGCGGCGGTGCGGGAGCCGAGGGATCCATCCATGAAGCCCTTCAGCATGGTGGTGTGCAGCATGCGGTCGGTGGAAGGGTGATGCGCGCGCTGCTCCTCCTCAACGTTCAGGGGATCGGCAAAGCGGAGCCACTCGGAGATACGCACCGGGAGCGTGCCTTCCTTTTCCATCTGTTCGAAGACCAGGAAGTCGTCCCAGTCGGAAAAGTCCTGCACGCTGGTGACCCCGTGGGAGTACGCGTCTTTGAGCGCCAATTCGAGGCCGTGGCGGCGTTGTTCGGGCGAGGGCGGGGGTACGTTGACCAGACCCTGCGCGGTCTCGCGCAGGATGCCGGTGGGCTCGCCGTCCGGACCGTGATCGATCTCTCCACCTTCCGGCGCCTGAGTGGACCTGGTGATGCCGGCGGCTGCCAGAGCCGCTGAATCCGCGACGGCTATGTGGCCGTCCACACGGGTGAAGATCGCCGGATGGCCGGCGCTCGCTGCATCGATGTCCTGCCGAGTCGGCGTTTTCTTGTCCGGCCAGAGAGTGTGGTCCCATCCGCCGCCGGTGAGCCACTGTCCACGCAGGCGCCTTCTGCGCCGCGGTGCGAATGCGGGCCTGCATCTCGGCAAGCGACTTCACACCGATCAGGTCCACCGACAGTCGAATGCGGCCGCCCATGCCCAGATGTGCGTGCGCGTCGTTGAAGCCGGGCATCACGAAGGCGCCACCCAGGTCGACGATCTGTGTGGCCGGACCCTGGAAGCGGGCCTTCATCTCCGCATCCGTGCCGGCGCCGAGAATCTCGCCATGCGCCACGGCAATGGCCGAAACGCGCTCGGGGCGTGCCGTTTCCAGATTGACGCCGGTGAGAATATTGCCGTGGAAGTAGATTGCATCCGCCGCGGAATGCGCCTGCGCCGAAGCCATCGAGGCACCCATCATCATTCCCAATAAAAGAGTGGGGACTTTCACCGAGCCAGTCTAGACGATAGCGGCCGGCGCAGGGCTGCGACCACCCTCAGCAGCCGGCTAGCGCCAGCAGCAGAAGCAGAATGCGCCGAAGGCCCAGTTCGCGGCCACGCGCGTCGTACCATTCGCCGAACGTGTGAATGCCGCCGCCCTCGCCGCCACCGCCGATGCTGACAGCCGGCACGCCCAGCGAGAGAGGAATGTTCGCGTCAGTCGAAGCCAGACGCGGTTCGGTGCGGATCGACAGGTGACGATCGACCGCTTCGAGCAGGCTCATCAGCTCCGATTGCGCCGGCAGCCGCCCCGCTGGTCGATCGCCGATCTTCTCAATCTCAAAGCGAACGCCTGCTGTTTCCGTGCGATGCCGCTGGTTGGAGGCCATCACCGCGTCTTCGACGGCGCGATGCAGCTCCACTTCCAGTCGGATCAACTGCTCGGGGTCGGTGGAACGCAGGTCGAAGCGCGCCGAAGCCTGCTGCGGAATGGCGTTGATGGCCGTGCCCCCCTCGATGGTCCCCACGTTGATGGTGGTCCGGGGAATGTCGGGCACGCTGACCGCCGTAAAGCGCTGGATCGCCTGGCTGAGGAGCACGATGGGATTGGGGCGGCCTGCGTCGGTCCATGAATGGCCGCCGGGGCCGGTAATGGTCACGGCGTAGCGCTGGCTGCCCAGGGCATGCGTCACGGCGGCTTCGTGCCCGGCGCCGTCGAGCACCAGATGCGCCGCGATGGTCTCCCGCGTAGCGGCACTGTAAATATGCCGGATGCCGCGCAGGTCGCCTTCGCCCTCTTCGCCAACGTTGCCGATAAACTCCAGCGTGCCGGGCGTGGAGATCTCGACGGCGCGCAACGCGGCAGCGATGGCCAGCAAAGCGGCCACGCCGGCTCCATTGTCGCAGGCGCCGGGAGCGAAGAGGCGTGAGCCTTTCAGCTCCGGTTCGATTGGAGTGCCTGCGGGGAAGACAGTATCGATATGCGCGGAAAGCAGGACGCGCCGCGGGTTCGGACCGGTTCCGCTGAGGTGCGCGATCGCGTTGCCCTCGGAGTCGATGCACGGCTCCTCGAGGCCCAGCTCGCGAAAGCGTTCGCACAGCCAGTGAGCCCTCTGCGCTTCGCCAAAGGGAGGTGCGGGCACTCGCACCAGCTCCGTTTGCCACTGCAGAATGCGCTGCTCCTGCAGGTGCAGCCACTGGAACGCCTGATGCACGCGGCGATCGGAGGCCAGCCTTGCGACGCAGGCGGATGCAGGAGCAGGAGAAGCCATCGGAATCTCAGCGTAGCACCCGGCGGACGCCAGTTCAACCGCGGTTTGTGCCGGAGACTGTTCAGTACTCCACGCTGTCGAGAAACAAGCCGCGTGCCGGCGCGGTGGGCCCGGCCGCGATGCGGGCTCGCGCCTCGAGAATGCGCGGAATGGCGTCAGGCTCGAGGTGTCCACGGCCGATATCAACGAACGTCCCCACCAGGTTGCGCACCATGTGGTGGAGGAAACCATCACCGCGCACGCGGTAAGTCAGCGCGTCGCCGTCGTCTCTCCATTCAGAGTGGTAGATCGTTCGGATGTTGCCGTCTTCATCGTTTCCGTCCGCTTCGGCATTGCGCGCAGCTAAGTCCGGGTCGGTGGCCGCAAAGGAGGTGAAGTCATGCGCGCCGGTTACCGTCCGGGCCGCGGCCTGCATCCGCGACGGGTCCAGAGGCCAGTGGAGCGCCCACGCAAAGCGAGCGCGCCAGGGAGGGCAAATCTCCGCACGATCGATGCGGTACTCGTAGGTTTTGGCGCGGGCGGTGTGCCGGGCGTGGAACTCCGGGGGAGCCAGCTCCGCAGAAAGGACGCGAATGGCCTCCGGCAGTTTGCGATTAAGGGCGCGCAGCAGGTTTTCCGGCGGAATGGGGGCGTCGAGGGAGAATGAGGCCACTTGTCCTCTGGCGTGGACGCCGGCGTCGGTGCGTCCGCTGCCCTGAGGCAGCACGCGTTCGCCGGCCACGCGCTCGATGGCCTCAGCCAGCGTCCCCTGGATCGTGACCCGATCCGGCTGCACCTGCCAGCCAAAGAAATCGGTTCCGTCATACGCCAGTGTCAGTTTCCAGTTCAAGGAAATTCCGTGTTCCGAATTCGATACTACCGTTTAACTTTTGGGCTCAAATTGTCGCATCCGAGATATCGCCGAAATCATCGAAACGCTACGATATACTCAGCTTTCCTGAATGTCGTGGGGCGTAAACGGAACCAGGCTAAGGCTCGCGCCGTATAGCAGAGAAAGCCAAACCAGGTTTCCTGGGCCTGGAGTGCGCATTTTGGCTCCGAAAGCGGCCAAAATCCCCCGCATGTGTCGATCTGGATATGCGTTTCAGAGGAGTGGAGACGGCCAAATGTCAGCTGCCCGCAATCATTCTGTCGAGTATCGGACCACCCTGTTTGCCAAACTGAGGGCCACCGCGGCAATCTCCTGTTTGCTGGTCGGAACGGCTCCCTCCTGGGCGCAGGTTCAGCAGCAGCAGCAGCCGGTTCCGGCGGCGACGGGGTTGCCCCCCGAGCCCGCGCCAAATTACACCCAGCCACTGTACCTGCATGACATGAATCGGGATTTTTCAAAGCCGCGCGGCTATTTCCCGAATCTGATCGCGCCGTATGCGCCAACGACCCTGGCGGCGCCGAGCTTTCTGAATTCTCTGCAGCTCGACAACCTGATCAAGGACGGCAAGATCTACCTCAGCCTCAGCGATGCGGTGCTGCTGGCTCTGCAGAATAATTACGATATCGCCGTGCAGCGGCTGAATCTTGACATTGCCGACACGGATATCCTGCGCACCAAAGCGGGCCAGTTGCCCCAGGGCACCAACACTTCGCTGGTGAGCAATACGCTGGGTGGCAGCGGATCGGCAGTGACGTCGGGAGGCGGACCCGGCGGCAGCAGCGTGGCCGGTACGGGCGTGGGCGGCATCGCCGTTTCCACCAGCGGTGCGGGACCGGTGCCGGAAAATCTGGATCCGACGTTGCAGGGCACAATTCAGCTGCAGCGGCAAAAGAGTCCGCAGATCAACACCCTGTTCAGCGGCGGCAAGCCATTCCTGACGACCAACACAGACGAATACAACTTCACGTATAACCAGGGATTTCCCACCGGCACAGCTCTGCAGGTCGGCTTCAACAACCAACGCGTCACAACCGACAGTCCATTCAATACTTTCAGCCCGTCGCTGACGACCACCTTCAACGCGCAGCTGACGCAGCATCTGCTGCAGGGGTTCGGCATTGGCCTGAACCGGCGCTTTATCGTCCAGGCCACCAACGACCGGCGCATCGCCGATTCCGTGTTCCGCTCCCAGCTTCTTTACACGATCAACCAGGTGGAGGACATTTACTGGGGGCTGGTGGGCGCATTTGAAGATGTGCAGTCGAAGCAGCGCGCCCTCGACCAGTCCACGAGCCTGGAGAAGGACGACGAGAAGCAGCTCCAGATTGGAAGCATGGCGCCGCTGGATGTGGTCAACGCGAAGAGCTCGATGTTCAGCGATCAGCAGGGCCTGATCGCCTCGCAAAGCAATCTTGAATACCAGCAGCTGCTGATGAAGCAGGCGATCGCCCGCAATCTCGACGATCCGCGGCTCGCGAATGCGCCGGTGGTACCGACCGACCGAATCAGCCTGGCGGAAACGCCGGAAGAGCACATGCCGGCCGACGATTTGGTACGCGAAGCGGAAGCCAACAGCCCGGCGATTGAGCAGGCCATTCTGAATATGAAGAATGACGAGATCACGCTCAAGGGAGCCAGGAATGGGCTTCTGCCCACCCTGGACGCCTACGCATTCTATGGAGCTCAGGGCCTCGGGGGCGCGCAGAGCCCGGACTGCGTAGACTTTTTCACCGGTACGACGTGCACTCCCAACCAATATCCGACGGTTACCTATGGCACGACTGTGGCGCACCTGTTCAACAGCAGCGGGCCCAACAAGGGTGTTGGTTTTAATCTGAATATCCCTATCCGCAACCGGCCCGCTCAGGCTGTGCAGGCGCGCTCCCAGATTGAATATCGCCAGGCACAGATGCGGCTGCAGCAGCTCTACGTGCAGATCCGCATGCAGGTCATCAACGACCAGTACGCGCTGACGAACGACCGCGCCGCGGTGAGTGCCGCTGAGGCTAATCAGGATTACAACCACCAGAGCCTCGATGCCGAACTGAAGAAGCTGCATCTGGGCGCCTCGACCACAGCTAATGTTCTGCAGCAGCAGCGCAGCCTGGCTTCGGCGGATGCACAGCTGATTTCGGCCCGCGCCCGCTATGCAACGGATCGTGCTGCTTTAGAGGAGGCGCTGGCCAGCACACTGGACCGGTATGGCATCTCCATCGTGGACGCGGCGACCGGCCAGGTCCATACGCCGCCGGTGATCCCCGGCCTCGAGCCGGCGAAGTCTCTGCCGGAAGTGCAGCCTCCCACGCAGCAGCAGCAACTGCAGAAGCAGGAGCAGCAGCCGCAGACACAGCCGCAAACCGGCAATCAGCCGCAACCGCAAGGCTGAAAATTTCGCTCGAAACCATCAGGCCCGCCACGCGCGGGCCTTTTCTGTGCTCGCCCTCCATCTTCTGGCTCGAAATACATCCACTTTTTGCTCAGGCCAACCGCCAAACGACGTGCCACTCCCTGATAGAATCAGAAGAATCCACTCTCTGGAGTCTCCATGCAGGCAATGCTTGCGCTCGAAGACGGGCGCATCTTCAGGGGCGAAGGCTACGGCGCCCAGGGCGAATGCCGCGGAGAGGTCGTTTTTAATACATCGCTGACCGGATATCAGGAGATCTTCACCGATCCCTCCTACGCCGGGCAGATTGTCGTCCTCACCAATCCCCAGATCGGCAACTACGGCACCAACGCCGCGGATAACGAAGCCGCCCACCCGTATATCGAGGGCCTGGTCACCCGCGAGTTTTCCCCCATCAGCTCCAACTGGCGCTCGCAGCAGGTCGCCGACGAGTATCTGGAGCGCTTCCATGTTCCCGTGATTTCTGAGATCGATACCCGCGCGCTGGTGCGGCACCTGCGCAGGAACGGCGTGATGCGTGGTGTGATCTCAACCGTCGAGTCGAATCCCGACGTTTTGGTGGAGAAAGCCCGCTCGATCCGCAAGATGGACGGGACGGACCTGGCCAGCGTCGTCTCCACGAAAGACCGCTACGAGTTCGAGCATGATGGACCCGATCCGCTTCAAGCGGAAGGAGGGCCCGGGCTGCCTCCAGCTGATCTTCACGTGGTCGCCTACGATTACGGGATCAAGAAAAACATTCTGCGCATGCTGCGCCAGGAAGGCTGCCGGGTGACGGTTGTCCCCGCGCAGACCTCAGCGGACGACGTGCTCGCGCTGAAGCCTGACGGCATTTTTCTGTCCAACGGCCCCGGCGATCCCGAGCCCGTCACCTATGCGCAGGAAAACATCCGCAGACTCGCCGGCCGCGCACCGATCTTCGGCATTTGTCTGGGACATCAGCTGATCGGCCTGGCCCTGGGCGGCAAGACGTACAAGCTCAAGTTTGGCCACCACGGCGGCAATCACCCGGTGAAGTGCATGGAAAGTGGCAAGGTGGAGATCACCTGCCACAACCACAACTTCGCCGTCGACCCGGATTCGATCAACACCAGCGAAGTGGATCTGACCCACATCGATCTGAACGACAACACGCTCGAAGGGCTGCGCCACAGGACGATGCCGCTCTTCAGCGTGCAATACCACCCCGAAGCCAGCCCCGGCCCCCACGACTCGCACTATCTCTTCAAGGACTTCCGCAAAATGATGGAGGAGTGGAAGGGATGAGGAAGCTGCTGCTGATCGTTGTTCTGAGTTCGAGCGGCCTTCTTTTTTCTCAAACGGTTTGCACCGGCACCACTGAACAGTGTCGAGAGCCGCAAAGGCAGGTCTGCACACATGAGCCAGCACCGGCCAAACCAAAACTGGTTGATTCGAGCATTGTGGTCGGATCTGTCATCGATCAGACCGGTGCAGAATTTGATGGCGGAATCGCTGTTCAGCTGCGGTCCCCTGGGTCGAGCGAACTAGTGCGAACCGTAGCTCTCATCGATAGCAAGTTCATTCACGGCAAGTGCGACCGGGCTCATGTAGGTTTGTCCACCCAGGTAACTCACCAACGTGAGGTAGCTTTGAAAGGGCACGGCTTCAGCCGTGTCGAAAAGGATCAGAAGAAGAACGGGCTTTAGCCCCTGAGGGACGGTTGTGATACCCACACGCGAGCACGCCACCAACAACTCGCAAACCTACTTCGTCACATCCAAAACGTGGGAAGGCCGCCCCTTGTTTCGCGCCGAGCCCTGGGCTCGGCTCTTTTTTAAGACTCTTCTCTCCTATCGGGGTAAGGCCTATCTCCTTCACGAATTCATCCTAATGCCCGATCACTTTCACCTGCTCATGACGCCACGTTATCTCTTGAGCGAGCCGTACAGTACATCAAGGGCGGATTCTCTTACAAGGCAAAGAAAGAGCTTGGATCGAACCTCGAAATCTGGCAACGGGGATTTTCCGATCACCGAATCCGTGACGCGGAGGATTACGAGAAACACGTCCACTATATCCATCTCAACCCCGTCAAACGGCATCCCTGCGAGCTGCCTGCCGCACACCCATACTCATCGGCATACCCCGGATGGAAACTCGACCCTATCCCTCAGGGGCTGAAGCCCTCGCTGGAATGCAGTCCCATCGGCACGGCTGAAGCCATGCCCTTTCAAAGCACTGTCCATTTACCCAGGCCACCGCGCCGTGCCGAAATCCCCGCAGATCCAACCAGAGAGAGCACCGAATCTGAATGCCACGCAGGAATGACATCACGAAAATTCTCGTGATCGGCTCCGGCCCGATCGTCATCGGCCAGTCGGCCGAGTTCGACTACTCCGGCACGCAGGCCTGCAAGGCGCTAAGGCCGAGGGCTACGAAGTGGTGCTGGTGAACTCGAATCCGGCGACGATCATGACCGATCCCGAGCTGGCCGACCGCACCTATATCGAGCCGCTCACGAGCGAGTACCTCGACGAGATCCTCCGCATCGAGGTCGAGATGCTCCGGGACGAAGGCCGTCGACGGCGTGTTTGCTCTGCTGCCCACCGTTGGCGGCCAGACGGCTCTCAATCTTGCCGTCGATCTGGCCGATGCCGGCATTCTCGATAAGTACAACGTCGAACTGATTGGCGCGAAACTGGAAGCGATCAAGAAAGCCGAAGACCGGCTGCTCTTCAAGGATGCGATGACGCGCATCGGCCTTGATGTGCCGCGCTCCGCGCTGGTCAACAATCTGCGCGACGGTCTGGAATTTGCCGGCAAGATCGGCTTTCCGGTGATCATCCGGCCCTCGTTCACGCTGGGCGGCTCCGGCGGCGGCATCGCTTATAACCGCGAAGAGCTGATGGAGATTCTCGCCCGCGGGCTCGATCTTTCGCCCGTGCACGAGTGCCTGATCGAAGAATCGGTGCTGGGCTGGAAAGAATATGAGCTCGAGGTGATGCGCGATCTCGCCGACAACGTCATCATCGTCTGCTCGATTGAAAACATGGACCCGATGGGCGTTCATACCGGCGACTCGATTACTGTGGCGCCGGCGCAGACACTGACCGACCGCGAATACCAGGCGATGCGCGATGCGGCGATCCGCGTGATGCGCGAGATCGGCGTAGAAACCGGCGGATCCAACGTGCAGTTTGCGCGTGCAATCCAACCACCGGCCGAATGACCGTGATCGAAATGAATCCGCGCGTCTCGCGCTCGTCGGCGCTGGCGTCGAAGGCGACCGGGTTTCCCATCGCCAAGATCGCGGCGAAGCTGGCGGTCGGTTACACGCTCGATGAGATTCCCAACGACATCACGCAAAATGACGCCGGCCTGCTTTGAGCCGACCATCGACTATGTCGTCGTCAAGATTCCCAAGTGGCAGTTCGAGAAGTTTCCCGGCGCGGATGAGAACCTCGGGCCGCAGATGAAGTCCGTCGGCGAAGTGATGGCGATTGGGCGCACCTTCAAGGAAGCGCTGATGAAGGCCATGCGCTCGCTCGAAACCGGAAAGAAAATCGGCGCGGAAGTGCTCGAGCCGCGCCGCATGACGCAGAGGCTGGTGACTCCGCAGCCGGAACGCCTGAGCTACATCCGGTTTGCTTTTCGGCAAGGGCATTCGGTGCGCGGAAGTCGCGCGGATGACGGCGATGGATCCCTGGTTTCTGTACCAGATCAAGGAAGATCACCGACGCGTCACGGAGGTCGGCGAGGCAGATTCGCCGGAAAATACGTCGCCGGAGCATGCTGCGGAAGGCCAAGCGGCTGGGCATTTCCGACGAGCGGATCGCCGAGTTATGGGTCGCAAGCCCAGGTGCCGACGGCGTGAGAATCCGAGGCTGCGGCTGCGGTAACGGCTTGCGCGCCGGTCTTCAAGCTCGTGGATACCTGCGCGGCGGAGTTCGAAAGTATGACCCCGTATCTCTACTCCACCTACGACGAAGAGGATGAGGCGCCGCCGACGCCGAAGCGCAAGGTGATCATTCTGGGCAGCGGGCCGAACCGTATCGGGCAGGGAATCGAGTTCGATTACTGCTGCTGCCACGCGGCGTTCGCGCTGAAGGAAGACGGCTACGAGACGATCATGGTGAACTGCAATCCGGAGACCGTCTCGACCGATTACGACACCAGCGACCGTCTATACTTCGAGCCGCTGACGCTCGAAGACGTGCTGGCGGTATATGAGCATGAGGCTTCGGGCGGCGCCGAGATCGGGATGATCGTGCAGTTCGGCGGACAGACTCCGCTGAATCTGGCGCTGCGGCTGAAGGCAGCCGGCGTGCCGATTATCGGAACGTCGCCCGAGTCGATCGATCTGGCGGAAGATCGCAAGCGCTTCGGCAAGCTGCTCGAGGAGCTTGAAGATCCCGCAGCCGCCGGGCGCGATGGCGACCAGCGTGGAAGAGGCGCTTGCCGGCGCCGAGCGCATCGGCTATCCGGTGCTGGTGCGGCCCTCCTATGTGCTGGGCGGCCGCGCGATGGTGATCGCATACGATGCCGAGGCCGTCTCGCGCTACATGAAGGAGGCGGTTGAATACTCGCAGGAGCGGCCGGTGCTGGTCGATCATTTCCTTGAAGACGCGGTCGAGGTGGACGTGGATGCGCTGTGCGATGGCGAGGACGTGGTGATCGCCGGCATCATGCAGCACATCGAAGAGGCGGGAATTCACTCCGGCGATTCGTCTTGCGTGTTGCCGGCGGTCGATCTCGCGCCGCGCGACTCTGGAAACGATCCGCGACGTACACGCGCAAGCTGGCGATGGCGCTGAATGTGGTGGGACTGGTGAATCTGCAGTTTGCGATTCAGCGTAGGCCGGGCAGCGGACAAGGTGTTTGTGATCGAGGTGAATCCGCGTGCTTCGCGCACGGTGCCGTACGTATCAAAGGCGACGGGCGTGCCGCTGGCGAAGATTGCGTCGCGTCTGATGACCGGGCGCAAGCTGCGCGAATTGCTGCCGGAGCAGGTTGCGAGCGGCAAGGATCTGGAGACCGGCTCAAACTACTACGTGAAGTCGCCGGTTTTTCCGTGGAACAAGTTTCCTGGAGTCGATACGGTTCTCGGGCCGGAGATGAAATCGACCGGCGAAGTGATGGGCGTGGCCGACAACTTCGGCGAGGCGTTTGCCAAGGCGCAGCTTTCCGCGGGGCAGATGCTGCCGGTGAAGGGCACGGTCTTCTTCAGCGTGAACGATCGCGATAAGGCGGCTGGTCGTCGACCTGGCGCGGCAGTATGTGGAGCTGGGCTTCCACCTGGTCGCCACGGAAGGCACAGCGAAGGTGCTCGAGAAGGCCGGCATCGGTCGTGGAGCGCGTCTACAAGGTCAAGGAGGGGCGGCCCAACGTCGTCGATCTGATCAAGGGCGAGCGGATTCAGCTGATCATCAATACGCCCCGCGGCCAGGACACGTTCTTCGACGAGAAGGCGATTCGCCGCGCAGCGGTGCTGGCGCGCATCCCGACGATCACGACATTCGCCGCGGCCAGCGCCGCCGCCGAAGGCATTGCCGCGATCCAGCGGCGCCGTGTCACAGTCAACCCGCTGCAGAAGCTCCACGCGGAGCACGTAGTCGCGCGCTAAAAGGCAGGGCGGCTTCTAACCCCTAGACTTTGCATTTCTCGTCCGCGTCGCGCCACAGCGCCACGCCGCCGAGCAGCCCGTCCATATTCGAGACGATGGTGATGTTCGGGCGCGTTTCCATTTTGATCAGCTTGGTGTTGCCGCCGCCCAGGTACAGGTGATCCCAGTTGAACGTGGCCGCCGTCTGTTCAACAGCTTTCTCCAGCAGCTTGTTCCACTTCTTCTTCCCGTATTTCTCCAGGCCGCGGCGTCCCAGATAGTCCTCGTAGGTCATCTTCTTCCACGGATGATGACCCAGTTCCATCGGGCAATTGTGCCCGTCTACGAAGAGGCATGATCCGAGGCCTGTACCCAGCGTCAGAATCAGTTCAATGCCGCGTCCCTGAACGGCGCCGAGGCCCTGCACGACTGCATCGTTGGCTACACGCACCGGCTTTTTCCAGCGCTTCTGCAGATTTGCTTCGAGCGGATACCCCACCCACTTCGGGTGGAGGTTCACCGCCATCATCGTCATTCCCTGTTTGATCACTCCGGGAAACCCAACGCTGACCCGGTCGAAGGGCGGCATCTGCGCCTTCATGTTGTCCAGGACGGGAAGCACCTTCTCCGGCGTTGCCGGAACAGGCGTCAGCACACGCAGGCGCTCCGTGATGGGTTTACCTTCCGCGTTGAGGCACAGCATCTTCAGCCCTGTGCCGCCAATATCCACTGCCAGAGTGACCGGTTTCAGAATAATCATAGGGTTCAGAATTCCGGGAGTGTGGTGCAGGTTTCCCGGGCAAAGGAAGTGATCGTGCCGGGAGTTCGTCCGCCGATCCGATCAGATCAGTGGTCCTGCATCACGATGGGGAACGAAGGTGTCTCCGATCCGTGCGACGGTTCCACCGTCACCATCAATCTCTCCACCTGGGTGTCCGCGGGCACCGGGGGCAGCACCACTGTAGCGCCGTGGTCGGAATCGGGCCGGAACAACCCCGCCGGCACCGGGGCCTTCCCCAGTTTGGGAACCAGCCACAGCTCGTAGGTCTTGTCCGCCGGCAGCGGCTTCAGGCCGCCCGCGATAAACACCAGCGCCCCCTGGCTGGCCAGCCAGCTGACCTGTCCCACCGCGTGGGTGGGCTCGCGCGTTTCAGTAAGCACGGCATGCAGCGAGTCCGGCGAGTTCAGCACCGCGACAACGTTGTTCGCATGCTGCAACTGCACCTGCAACTGCGCCGCGTTGCCTTCATAAGTGTTCACCTGCCCGCGCAGGAAGGCGATGTGATGCGCCAGTCCAGCCGCCGCCGCCGCAAACACGACAGCCAGTACCCATCCCAGCCAGAGAAGTGGATGATGCTGATGGTTCGGTTCTATGGTTTCCTCTGCCATTCCGTGTGTCTTCTCCGCGTCCTGGATTCCGGGCCCGCTTCGCACCATACTTAGGATGCAGCGTGTTCACGACGCGCAGTTTCGGTCCAGGGATTGTGGCCGTGACTGGCCGTCCGTATCCAGTCTGCTCCTTAAATCGTCCGGATGAAAATACGTCTCGACAAACTTCTTGTGGAACGGGGTCTGGTGCCTACGCGCGAGCGCGCGCAGGCACTCATCCTCGCCGGCCGCGTTCTCGTCCATGAGCAAAAGCACGACAAACCCGGTGCATCCTTCGCGTCCGACGCCCCCATCCGCCTGCTCGGCTCTGATCTTCGCTACGTAGGCCGCGGCGGACTGAAGCTGGAGGCCGCGCTCGCCCACTGGCCCATCGGCCTCAATGGACGATTCTGTCTCGACGTCGGCGCGTCCACCGGTGGCTTCTCCGATTGCATGCTGCAGCATGGCGCTGCCCGCGTGGTGGCCATCGACACCGGCTACGGGCAAATTGCCCAGTCACTGCGCGACGATCCTCGCGTGACCCTGATGGAGCGCACCAACGCGCGGCTGCTCGCGCCCTGGCGATTTCTCCGCCGGGCATTTCATTTCTGGCGGTGGACGTGTCGTTTATCTCCGCCACCCTGGTCCTGCCGCCGGTGGTCGCTGCTGTTCGACACACGTCCGACACGCCCTGTCTGGAAGCCGTCATCCTCATCAAGCCGCAGTTTGAGGCCGGCCGCGAGCGCGTCGGCAAAGGTGGCATCGTTCGCGATCCCGTAGCGCACCAGTTCGCTATCGATCGCGTTCGCACATGCGTGTCCGACATCGGCGGCTCCGCCATCGAGGTAATCGAATCGCCGATCACCGGTGCCGAAGGCAATCGCGAATTCCTCCTTCACGCTGTGTGGCCCTGATCGCCGCCCGCCTGCCCCCTGTCGAATCGTGCACTCCGGGGTGTATTCTGTTGCCCACTTTCAGAGTCGGGGTTCTCAGCGCTCCACGGGCGTCGTCCCCTACAACAGTCCTGTTCTTCTGCGGGAGCGGATATGATCCAGTCTTTCTCCATCGGCATCGGGGGAGCCGCCGGGCAGGGTGTTGCCACTCCGGGCGACATCTTCGCTAAAATTTTCAGCCGGCGCGGCCTCCATCTCAACGCCTACAACGCCTATCAGTCCATCATTCGCGGCGGCCATACTTACCTCACCATTCGCGCCGGGATCGACCCCATCACCAACATGGGCGATCATCTCGACCTCCTCATTCCGCTCAATCAGGACACGATCGACGCCACCTGCGCCTCCTCACCGCCGGCGGCGCCTGCATTTACAACGCTGACTCCATCAAGCCCGGTGAGCATGCCGAGGGCGTCCAGTTGTGCCCGCTGCCGGTGTCGACACTGGCCGATATCAGCAAGAACAAAGTCGCGCAGAACACCCTCGCCATGGGCGCCGCGCTCAGCATGATGGGCATCGGCTTCAACTTCGCTCGAAAGCGTCATCCACGAGCAGTTCGGCAGGAAGGCCCCGCCGTTGCCGAAGAAAAACATCGCCGTCGCCCGGGCTGGCTACGACTACGCCACCCAGCACTTCAAGCCCTTCGCAAATCCCGTCCCCATGGCGGACAAGAAATACGCCGTCCTCAGCGGCAACACCGCGCTGGCCATGGGCGGAGCCGCTGCCGGCGTCAAGTTCTACTGCGCGTATCCCATGAGCCCGTCTACCGGCGTCCTTCACTGGTTCGCTTCAAACGGCCGCAAAGCCGGCATCATGGTGCGCCAGGTCGAGGACGAGATCGGTGTCATCAACATGACCATCGGCGCCGCCCAGGCCGGCGTCCGTGCCATGTGCGCAACATCGGGCGGCGGCTTCGCGCTGATGTCGGAAGCGCTGGGCCTCTCTGCCATGGCGGAAATTCCCATCGTCGTCATCGACTGCCAGCGCGCGGGCCCGTCCACTGGCGTGCCCACGAAAACAGAACAGGGCGATCTATGGCAGATGCTGGGCGCCGCTTTCGGCGACTATCCCCGTGTCATCGCCGCACCGCTCGACATCGGAGACTGTTTCACGCTGATGGCCGAGATCTGGAATGTCGTCGATAAGTTTCAGGTGCCGGGGCTGGTGCTCTGCGACCTCCTGCTTTCCGAAGGCCGCCTCAGCGTCGATCCGGAAATCCTCGATTTCGCTCCGCCCGTCGATCGCGGCGAGATGATCACCGCGCCCAATGGTCACGGCAATGGAGACTACAAGCGCTACCTCATCACCGACAGCGGCGTCTCGCCCCGCGCCATCCCTGGCATTCCCGGCTATACGCACGTGGTGTCCAGCGACGAGCACGACGAGAACGGCGTCCTCATCAGCGACATGTTCACCGACGCACGCAAGCGCCGAGCCATGATGGAAAAGCGCATGCGCAAGGAGCAGGGAATTGCCGCCGCTGTGCCGCCGCCCGTGCTCCAGGGTCCCAAAGACGCCGACGTCACCCTCATCGGCTGGGGCTCGACGCAGGGCGTGATTGAAGAGGCCCGCGGCCTGCTCGCCGAGCAGGGCATCACCGCCAACCAGCTGCAGATCCGCTGGCTCGCTCCACTCCACGGTGACGCCATTGTCGAGCACTCCGCAATGCGAAGCGCACCATCATCGTTGAGAACAACTACAGCGGCCAGTTTGCCCGCTACCTGCGCGGCGAAACCAGCTTCGTCGCCGACGGACACATCCGCAAATACGACGGCGAGCCCTTCATGCCGCACCACATCGTGGACGCGGTGCGCGAACAACTGGCCGGGGAGACGACGCTGTCCGTCCCCGCTCACGAAATCATGGTCTAGCGACCCACCGGTTCAGGAGAAGAGTAATGGCGACAATTGTTGAGTCCCCGAAACCCATGACCGTAGCCGATTTCAAAGGCCGCGTCGATCCCGACTGGTGCCCCGGCTGCGGTAGTTAGGGTGCTCTGGCTTGCCAGCCACAGGTTCCCGTTCGAATGCACGCGGCCGCCGAAATTGAAGTTGGGACCCGCGAAGAAAGCGAGGTCGGTCTGCGAAAACATACCAAATTGAAAAACCGGAACTCCAATCGTTTGAACTTCCCGCTGTAACTTCACTTCGGAACCATAGGTCGTATGAGCGGTTACTTGCAGGGTATAGGGTGTCGCGAGGCCGACAAGACCCGCATAGGGGCCCGTAGGTATCGTGCTGTTGCTCGACGCCGGAAGACTTGCATTCGCGGCGCTGGGCGTGAAGCTGATCAGGTATCCCGAACCATTCGTTGAGTAGCGATCGAAGGTGGCCAAGGCTCTTCCGGCGGCGGCATTGCCAACCTGCTCGGCGGCTGACGAAGACCGCGTTTTCTTGCTACGCGACTTCTTCTTGACGCACTTGCGACTTTTGGTGCATCTCTCGAACGCCTGTGCTCGAAAAAGCGACGGCACAACAGGGACGTGAACGAACGGATTCGCCAAAAGAAGCAAGCACACCAGGGATGGGGACATCGCCATGCGTCGTTCTGGAAATCTGCGAAGGCGCCATTCTTCATTTTGGCGTTTTCTCGGGGCGACTCCCATGATCGCCGCCGAGAACGCCAAGGCGGACTTGATCCGCTCCGGCCCCGAACGCGCGTATCCGGCGATCGACGCCGATGTGTCATGGAGGGGTGTCGTACACTTACGATCCCGCCGGCCAAACCGGCACGTTTCGCTTGACGAACACGCCGTACATGATTGTCGGCGGCTTGTCGCCGAGCGGCGAATTCGACGTGACGCCCGATGCGCAAGGGGTTCGAAGTCAAGTCCTTACAATGACGCTCGGAACTCGACCGGACGGCTGATCGCAGGGGATTCGAGCAATTCCTACGAACTTCGCGGAACGGTCTCCGCGGGCGGCAAAACCTACGGCGGAATCTTGCTCACCGGAGTCCCGACCGCGTTCGGCTGGAATTCGGCGACGACCCTGATCTTCGACCTGAACCTCAAAATCACTGGCGGTTCGTTGGCCCAACAGTTCGGTCCCGACGCCTACTTGGCGCATCAAGCCCGCGATTTCGGGCGGGTTGCGCCGGCTCGGTCTCGACCTCGTTTCAAGTGGGCGAGGCCGCGCTCGCGCATCGAATCGCTTCACCCTCCCGAACCGTTCCCCGTCGCTCGAACCCGCCACACTCGCCATCCTGCTCGTCGCCGGCGGCTTGGGCCTGACCCGCAGACGGAAAAATCGCCGTCGGAATTCTTTTTTTACGAAACGCAAAAACCGTCGCCGATGATTTCCGCCGTTGCCGCAGCGCGGGGCCGGACAAACAGGTCAGCAGAATGATGCGAGGGCGTTCCGGAGACATTTGGAGACAACTTGGTTGCCGGAAGCGGGCGAATCTATTAGCGAACGGCGTTGGAGATTGACCGATCCGTGAAGATCGTTTAACCGCCGTTTTGTTTTCTCACCTCAAGAGA
>CAVPCE010000004.1:0-23677 GCA_963702295.1 uncultured Acidobacteriaceae bacterium
GCGGTTTTGGATGATTCAACCTCGTCGGCGTCGGGTACAGAGGATCGTCTCCCTCTCCCACTGGTAGTGAGTTGCTGAATCGCCTCCTCGGAATTCTTCCGGCCGCAACCGCCTAAATGGGCGGCGAACGGAGAGGAAGCACGGTGGCGGAGCGGCAATTGAGACGACGGCGATGAGGGATGCGGCGATACACTGATTTTGGGAATCGCGAGTTAAAAGGGAGAAAGCCTTGCATCGGGATTTCAAAGTGCGATGTTTAACCTCCTGTTTTCAAAACAGGAGGTCTTTTTTTTTTTTTTTTTTTTTTTTGATCAACAAAACAGGAGGTCTGGATTCAGCAAGTTCAAGATGCGAGTTTAGGCGGAGACATGACCTCCGGTTTTGAAGACCGGAGGTTGGAAAAAGATGTTCAAGTTGCGATTTTAGAGTGACCTGTTTTGAACGATGTGGAATAAGACTCGCATGTTCGAAGATGCGATAGTCTGAGGCAGGACCTCCGGTTTTGAAGACCGGAGGTTGGAACTCGGTGTTCAAACTGCGAGTTTAGGTGAGCTGTTATGCAGACCTGTTAAAACTCGCATGTTTCTAAGATGCGAAGCTTAGGGCGACACGACCTCCGGTTTTGAAGACCGGAGGTTGGAAACCCCATGTTCAAGTTGCGATTTGTTGCTGGGATCAGGACCTTGGAACTCGTATGTTCAAGATGCGAGTTAGGCAGTGAAGGACCTCCGGTTTTGAAGACCGGAGGTTGGAAACCCATCTTCAAGTTGCGATTTTATGCTGGCGATCAGGACCTTTGGAAAATAGCATTGCATTGTTGCTATGGTTTACGAAATGCAACCCTCAAGATCCAACCATTTTGGTTTCTCTAACCTTCGATGCAGGGTTTTACTCGCACCTTCAAGATGGCAGCTTTTGGTTCTATTTCTCTAACCTCCGGTGGCAAAGAATCGGACACAGCCATTGCCAAAAGTTTCGACAAGAAGATTGGGTATGTTAAAGCAAACCCTAAATGGCGTCTCTGCAAACTACATAGAGTGGTCCTTTTACTCTTCGCCATTCAAAAGTGATTTTACAGGTTAGATATGGTAAAAGATTCTCAAAATGGAGGTAAGAGTGCTCAACAAATCTATTAGTTGTTGAGATGTGCAATCGAGACTCAACTGCTCTCTACTTCCTGCGATTTGGAATGCAGAGAAGCCAAGTCCTTCACAACTCGTTATGGGTTTTTCACTGATCACCTCTGAATTTTTTTTCTTCCAATTATTCGATGTTAAAGAATTTTTTGGTGAGGCCAATGTTAAACATCGATAAGATCAGAATATTCTAAAATCATGTGCAAATAAGGGCTATAAATCCTGTGTTATTGGAGCCTCTTGATGCGCGCAGGCATGTCACCGGGCGGAAGAAAGGCAGGGTCGTCGAGATCGAGGAGGGCGTCGGGCGGAGGGAGGCATCGAGTTTCGGCAATCAGTTCGGGCAGTGACCAGCCGCGCTGGTCTTCCCAGCACGCGAGGCACTGGCGGAGGAGCCACATGCCGGGAATGCCGCGATGGAAGAGGATGCCACCTCCAGCAGCGCCGAGATTGGTGAAGCCGGCGGCGAAGGCCTCCGATGTGCGGCAGGGTTCAGGCAGGATCATGCCGATGAGGACCAGGTGCCGGAGCTGATGTAGGCCCATGGCGCCGCACCGGCGACGGCGATGCCGGCGATGGCGGAAGCGGTGTCGTGACAGGCGGGGGCGATGAGCTGGGTTTGCGCAAAGGCCGGGAGCTGGCGAAGATCGGAACGGATGAGGCCGAGGCCGCTACCGGACGAAACGAGCGGAGGGGCCGCAGAGCGGTCGAGGCCGAGGGCGGCAAAAAGCTCGTCGGACCAGGAACGCTTCGTCGGATCGACGAGCGCAGTGTGTGTGGCGTTGGTAATTTCGGCTACGCGCGGAGCGCCGAGCCAGTGGAAGATGTACTCGGGAAGATTGAGCCACGGTGCGGAGGCAGGGACGCCGGCGAGCTTGTCGGCATAGAGCTGGTAGACGGTATTGATGGGCTGGATCTGGACACCGGTGCGAGCGTAAAGCTGATCCGCGGGAATGATCGTGTGCACAGCATCGAGCGCGGTGTCAGTGCGCAGGTCGCGATAGCAAAAGGGCGGGGCGAGCGGGCGTCCGGCGGGGTCGAGCCGGACATAATCCACGGCCCAGCCGGTGACGCCAATCGAGGCGATGCCTTCCGGAGCGCGTTCAGCGCAGGCGCGGAGGCCAAGGTCGAGTTCGTGGCAAATGCGGTCGAGGTTCCAGCGAAATCCGGAGGGTGGATGGTTGGGGTCCGATTCTCCAGGCGACCATGGGGCGTTGGCGAACCGATGAACGATGGAGACGAGTGGGGCTTCGGGGCGCGTCCAGCGGAGGAGGGAGACGCGACAGCTCTCGGCACCAAGGTCGACAGCGACGAGAGCAGGGTGGCTCACCGGAGAAAGGCCTCGGCCAGTCCACCATCGACGGGGATGAGATGGCCGGTGGTGCAACGGGTTTGCGGACCGGCGAGGAACAGAATGGCCTGCGCGCAGTCAGCCGGGTCAATGGGCTGGTGGGTGAGGGTGCGTTGCGCGTAGAAAGCAGCGAGCTGGTTGCGAAGCTCATCGTCGGAGGCGCCGGGGGCGAAGGCAAGGTTGTATTTGGTGAGTGAGGCGATGACGCGGTCGCGGGGAACATGGTCGATCCCTTTACCACGGTGGCCGGGCTGATGCCGTTGACGCGGACTTTGGGAGCAAGGGAGACGGCGAGCTCGCGGACGAGGTGGCTGAGCGCAGCCTTGCTGACGTCGTAAGCTTCACTGCCGCGTTTGGGGACGACGGCATTCGCGGAACTGGTGAGAACGATGGCACCGTCGAGATCCTGAGTGGCGAAGATTTTCGCGGCTTCGTCGGCAAGGACATAGTTCGCCGTCATGTTGAGGTCGAGGGTGGAGGACCAGGTGGAGTCGCCGGCGGAACCGGCGGGTGAAGGGGGGAAGACCGCCGCTGTATTAATGAGGATATCGACGCCGCCGTAGAGGGGCGGCGGTGGCTCGCAGAGCGGCGACGATGCTGTCACGGCTGCGAATATCGATGTCGGTCGCGGCGACGGCCTCTTTGCCGGCAATAGGACGGAGGTCCTCGGCGGCGGCTCGGCCCCGGTGAGATCGCGGTCGGCAATCACGATATGGGCGCCGCGTTCGGCCGCAAGGAGCGCGGCGGCACGGCCAATGCCGCTCGCTCCCCAGACGATGAGAGCGATGCGGCGACTGAGTTCCTTTTCGGCGGGCTGGCGGCGGAGTTTTGCATCCTCGAGGAGCCAGTACTCGATACGGAAGGCCTCAGAGGGCGGCAATGCGACGTAGTTGGCGTGCGCCTGGAATGCGGAACAGGGCGCGGCGGGGCCGGCCTGGGGAAAGTCCGTCACGAGTGTGTCCCCAGCGAGAGCGGTGGCGCCTTCCATCACGTGGATGGCGTTCGTGTAGAACTCGCCGACGATGCGGGCTTCGGTCCTGCTCTTGCCGAAGGAGAACATGCCGAGGCCGGGGACAAGAAGGACAGCCGGATTGGGCTCACGCATGGCAGGCGAGGTGACCTCCACATGCTGCTGGTAATAGGCGGCGTATTCGGTGCGATAGTGGGCCAGAGCGGCGTCGATCTTTCCCTGCAGGGTGCCCAGGTCGTCGGAGGGTTCGGCGGGAACGAACAGCGGCCGAATCTTGGTGCGGATGAAGTGGTCGGGGCAGCTGGTACCGAGATGGGCGAGGATGGCGGCGTCTTTGGAATCAACGAAGCGAAGGACCTCGGGCAGATCGTTGTAGCCGACGATGAGACGCTTCTGCTGTGAGACACGTCCGCGAACAAAGGGGAGCAGATCGGAGACGAGGTCGCGGCGATTGTCTCGAGGAGCGGCGACGGCGCCACCGAAAAGAGCGCTTCCCTTCCGCTCCATGTGGGTGTGGATGAACTGACCGAGGTGATCGATCATGGTGATCGTGTTCAGGTAGGACTCGCGCTGGGTTTCGCCCCAGGTAAAGAGACCGTGTCCACCGAGAACGATGCCGTCGCAGTGAGGATTCTCGCGAACCACCGCGCGGAGCATCAGGCCCAGCTCAAATCCGGGCCTCTGCGGGTACCCAGACGAGTCTGTGTCCGAATTCGCGGTTGAATTCCTGCATCTTCTCATCGCCATTCGCGGCGGCGGCGAGCGCAATAGCCCAGTCGGGGTGAAGGTGGTCGACGTAACGGAAGGGCAGGAATCCATGCAGGGGCGTGTCAATCGAGGCCGCGACGGGATTTAAGCCGAAGGTGCAGAGAGGATAAAGATCGACCATGGCGTCTTCCTCGGCGACGCCGGGATAGCGAGCCTCGAGAGCGGAGCCTGTCGAGATAGAGCGTGGCGAAGCCGCGCCGCTGGATGTTGCCGAGATCGCCGCCGCTCCCCTTAACCCAGAGGACCTCAACGGGTTGGCCGGTAAGGGGATCGGTTTCGACGACTTTGGAACTGGTGTTGCCGCCGCCGAAGTTGGTGATGCGGAGGTCGGCACCGAAGAGATTCGAGCGGTAGCGGAGGAGTTCGGCTCGTCGAGGCCGGCGGCAAGCTTTTCGTCCCAAAGATCTCGAGAAAGCGCAGGGTGGCAACAGTCGTCATGAAGAGGTATCCCCGCCAACGATGATGGCACAGCGGGGAGCAGCGGGGCGAGTGGCGGGCGGAGTCGTTGCGGAATGGGAAGAAGCCGTTATGCTGGCGGCATGGCGGCGCGGCAGAAGTTCAAAGCGGTGCTGGAGCGCAATGGGACAGGTCTGGGCTGGACCATTGTGCGCGTCTATTTGACCCAACTCAAATGGCCGCAGAGGAATCGCCTGCGGGTGAAAGGGACGATCAACGGGTTCGGGTTCCGAAGCTCGCTGTTCCGTGCCCGACAGGGGCATTTTATTCTGCTGGTCAACAAGAAAATGCAGAAGGGTGCGGCTGCAGTCCTCGGGAGCATCGCCGAGGTGGTGCTGGAGCCGGATATAGAAGAACGGACGGTGACGGTGCCTCCGGAGCTGGAGACGGTCTTGCGCCAGGATCGCGCTCTGCGCCGATGGCATGACGCGCTCAGCGACTCCTATCGGAAGGCGATTGCCGATCGGGTGACGGAACCGAAGAGCGCGGCGGTCAGGGCGAGGCGAGCTGAGCAGATGGCGGAATGGATGCTGCTGGCTATGGAGGGCGAACGCGTGACACCCCCGATTCTGGAGGCGGCGTTTCAGCGTTTTCCGAAGGCGCGGGAGGCGTGGCGAGCGATGACGCCGACGCAGCGGAGAGGCCAGTTGCTGGGCATCTTCTATTACCAAAGCCCGGAAGCGCGGCAGAAGCGGACCCAGAAGGCTCTCGAGGAAGCTCTCCGGATCGCGGAGAAGAAGGCCGCCAGAGGAGAATCTCCGCGCCGGCTGTGAGACCCAGGGATGGGGATTCGGCCGGAGGGCGGATTCCACAAGGAGCGAGTCCGGACCGCAAACGCGCCGGCCCAGGGTACTTTCCCCGACCTCAGTACCCACTCCATCTACTCAATCTCCGGGCGTTCGCCCGCACTTGTGAGGGCGGGAGCAGGGGCCCGTACCTTTCCACCTATTGGGCGTGCAGTTGCCCCGAGCGCATCCGCTGCCCGAGGTCACGAGGGCACCGAGTGGAGAGTGGACTGGTGTAAGTCAAAGCACGGCAAGGCACTTAGCTCGCAATGACTGGGCCGGCAGTCGGATCCGGCGGGGAGAGAGGGAGGGATAAGGGGGGAGGGCGGGGAGGGAAAAAGTACGTCGGTAACGGCGTCTATATAATACTTAGATAATATCAATCAGAGAATACAGATCGCCAATTTACCAAGTATAGTGACCCCTGTAACAAGTTGTCTCTACCACTTTTGAGTAGGAGTATGACAGTCATGAAATTTGCCGTTAGAGCTCTCGTTCTCGGAATGTTCGCAGCTGGTTGTTCTGCCGCCGTTCTCTCTTCGCATGCCAAAGACGACCTTCGTTCCGAACCATCAGGTGACGAGCTCGGCTTATCCCATGCCTACCTGCAGCCACGAATCACTGCACGACCGGCAAATAAAGGGTCGGTACTACGGTCACTACCGTAGCACAAAAGTTGCAGGCTGCAAGGCCTCTCGATGAGCTTTTTTCGTTGAGCCGAAGGCTATTCCGGCTATCCTCGTATCTCTAAGAGGAAGCGATGGCCCATCTGCAAGACATCCTCACGAGGCTAGAGCCTGCTTTTCTGCTGATTGCAGCGATCGCCTTCTTCCGCTCGGGCGCAGCGCGTCGCCTCCCTGCTTTGGCGACTTATTTCAGTGTGCGCGCCACGCAGACTCTCTTCTTCGAGGTCGTCCTTCATGTGTGGGGCGAGGGCTTACCTCTCTGCAACACTCTTCGTTATAGCTTCTATCTCGACGGCTACTGGATCAGCTACCTTATCAACGCGGTTGCGATCTTCTTCGTCGTTCAGGAAGTCTTCAAGCGCGCGATGGAGCCCGTGCCGGGGTTGCGGCGTTTGGGGCTGATGGCTTTTCGCTGGGTCAGCATTGTGTCGGCCGTGGTTTGCGCGGAAGGATCGCGCTTCCGGATGCCATGATGCAGGGCGGTACCGACCGGCTGGCCACGATCTGCTGCAAACCGCGCGATGCGTCAGCGTGATGGAGCTTTGCCTGCTGGCCTTCCTCCGCGCTCTCCATTCATGCACTGGGCTGTTCATTCCGAAGCCGTCTCTTCGGAGTCGGACTTGGGTTTGGGTTACAGGCCGGTGCCGACTTAGTCTTCACGGCGTTATCGGCTCGATATCCCGGCCTGACGTCGACAGCAGCTCTGGGACTGCAGGCGGCGACAACGGTTGTCCTCGTATCGTGGTCGGTGTACTTCCTGGTGCCCGAACCGGCTGTCGAGCGCAAGATGGTGGTGCTGCCTCCGCAATCGATGCTGGCGCGCTGGAACTCGCTGGCAAAAGGGCTGGGACAGCTTTCGCAGCCGGCGGTGGCGGGAGCTCCTACAGGCTTTTTCCTGCAGGACATCGAAGGCGTGGTGGACCGCGTTCTGGCCAAGAATCCTGTAGTCGTTTCGCACTGAGAAAAAATTCGTTTTTCCCTGAGAAAGCCCTGGTTGATCCAGCGCTTTCCCTTTTGTGCCGATCGACGGCAGGACGAATAATCGGGGCTGGGGCGGCCACATGAGAAAGGCCGGACTCAGATGAGTGCGGGCCCGGAGATATGCGCTGGCGCTGCTATTCCGCGGCTACCGCTTCAACGGCGACGAATTGCCCGGTGCGTCCGCGGTCGATGAATTTCACCCGACCGTCGATCTTCGCGAAGAGAGTGTCGTCGCTGCCGCGGCCTGCATCCAGGTCGGGCCTCGATCTTCGTGCCCCGCTCGGCGAACGATGATGGAGCCGCCGGTGACCACCTGCCCGGCGAAATACCTGAATGCCCAGGCGCTGAGCGTTGGAATCGCGGCCATCTGTGGAATTGCTGTAGGTCTTTCTTTATGTGCCATACCCCTATCCTGTTCCTGTGTTGATTCGCGGAGCGCTCAGCAGCCTTAGGCCGTGTAGCGGTCTGCCCGTCGATTTGAATCTCGCTGATGCGAATTTGAGTGAAAGCCCCTCGGCGGTGTCCCTGAAGCTTCTTATATTGCTTCTTGCGTTTGAAGTGAAAGACCAGGATCTTGTCGCCGCGGCCTTCGCTGACCACGGTGCCGAGAACCTTGGCGGACTGGGGCTTGACCAGCGAGCCGGTCGTCGCCGGAAAAAGCGAGCACGTCAACTGAATTCGAGCGAAGCCGTCGTCGCCGGGGGTGAGGCTTTCGACCTTCACCACGTCGCCGGGGGCGAACCCGATATTGTTTCCCACCAGTGCGGATGACCGCGTACATAATGCCTCCGGCATTCGCCGTGACCGGAAAGGAAAGCGGTCCCCGGGTCAGGACGAACGCGCTCTGAAAATCTGAGCTGGATTGAATCCCTTTGCTTCTTCGCCAGGGGGGCCAACCCGCCGAGAGGGTCCCGAAGACACACGGGACGGGCAGAATCGCCAAACCCAACTTAGTTTATCGGGACTTTCGGGCAGGGTCAACCGGCGGGGCGTTCCGCCCTCAATGACTCTTCCCTGCACCGGAAGTGAGGCCCCAACGCCAGACGAGCTCGGGCATATCCCAAACTGGATATTCGATCCAGTGGGATAAATCGCGGAGATGACGCGCTTGCCCCAGCCATGGCCGTAATAGAAATTGAGGGCGAGGTGAGGGGTGGTCTGCCAGTCCGAACTGATGTCGACGACGGAGGCAAAAGAGGTGTGCCCGTTCGCGGGGTGGCCTGTGAATCCAAAGACCTTGTTATCGAAGGCGCCGCCGCCCAGGTACCAGAGGTCATGGCCGGAGGTGAGGTCGATCCAGTGAAGGTCACTGCGCAGCTCGAGCTTTCTGGAAGGGTCATTGATGAGCTGCACAAAGCTGTCGGTGTTGTTCATCAGATTGTAGAACGGGAGGCGAGCGTACACGCGAGGCGTGGGAAGGAGCTGATTGAAGGTGGTGTTCTTGTTATCGGAGGGATTGTTGTCGCCGGAAGCTCGCCACCAACCCGCTCGCAGCCAGGGCATGGATCGGACCTGGGTAAGGCGATATCCACCTTCGAGGGCCGCCGCGCCCGCGTTGTCGCTTTCGGTCCCCCAGGCGCCATTCTGTAGTGCACCCCAGAAGACGAAATCCAGCACGCCGGGGCCGGCGGCCTGGGTGGCGATCAGGCTACCGCCCCAGGGTCCCCAGGCGGATGTTCTTGTGATCGGCCTGGCGAACGGCGAAGGGCGATTGTCGGTTTTTGTGATGCCGGTGCGGCCATCGTGATAGCCGATGGCGAATGCCCTGGCGAGAACGCGGCCATGGGCCGCCATCGCGTGTAGGCCAGATACTGCGTATCGACGTTGAGTTCAGGATTACCGTTCATGTTGAAAACGCCCTGTTCCGCACGGGCGGCCATGGCGGTTACATCCCAGGCGCCGGATCCGAAGTGAGCGTCGATGCCGTCGAAGCTGCGCTGCGCATTGGTGAATCCGAAATTGCCGATGAGGCGCTGCTGGATCCGGTTGTTCTGGAGCCAGAGGACAGTGGAGTCTTTGGGATGAGTTTCGACGCCGCCGAGGAACTCAATACGGCCAACACGGAGGGTCTTGTCATCGCCAAAGTGATACCGGAGGAAGCCCTGCTTTAGAAAGGCAGCGGCGGGATCGCTGTTATTGCCGCTGGAGGCATAGTAGGTCGCGCCAACACCGAGCTGTCCCTGAGCCGAGACGGGGGAGACTGCATCGCCGGGCAGGCCCAGGACTGCGGGCTGAGTAAGCTCGAGTTGCCAGTCCCAGCGCTGAATCCGTTGGCTGAGAGCAATACGCAGTAAAGACTGGAGGTAAGGGTAGGTGTTCGAAGACGGGGGAGCGGCAAACCACTGCCAGGTATCCTGGCGTGCGCGCTCGTAGACAGAAAAAGTAAGTGGGTGGCCTGAGGATCGAGGATCCGGCCCAGCTGGCGACGGAGTGGAGGACTGTGCAGCGGCAACAGAAGCCAGGGCCAGGGCACTGAGGATGCCAGCGGCGGCTTTGAGCATAGGTCTGGCCAGCATGACGGGCGCGGTAGCTGGAAGACAACCTCCTTTGGATGGATTTAGACATACGACTGCTGATCGGTGCCGTTCTCCACTCTCCTGGCAAACGGGGATGAGGGGGCGAGGGTGTTAGAAGCTGGCGCCGCCGGAGTTGGGCTGGTTGCTGACGATCTCTTTGCCGCCGCTGCGGCCGATGACGTAGACCGGGCCCGGCAGGGTGGGCAGGTTTTCGACCGGAGACCAGAGCCAGACGCGGGCGGTTCCCCCCCAACGGGCTGCCAGGTCGGCTGGATTGATGAAGATCGACGGATTGGCGGAGACTCCGGATCCGGGGTTCTGCCCGTTTCCGCTGCCACTGAGGATCAGCAACTGTCTTTCGAGATAGAAGGCCAGCGAAGAGGCCCCTTCGAAGGGACCGTTGACGATGACAGTGTCGGCGGGGCGGACTTCGGGCTTGATGGCTTCGGCGAGAATCTGCGAGGAAAGCACGGGAGAAAGTGTATTGAGGGCCAGATGTGCGGCGATGAGAATGGCGACGATCATGCCGGCCAGGAAGCAGTTGGCCATACGCGCGTTGTCGCGCAGGCGGAAAAGGAGGCCGCCGGAGACTCCAACCAGAAGGGCCACGAAGGCGATCCAGAGCGGGACTGTGAAGGCTCCCATGGCGGGCAGGGTGAGTTCGAAGAGGTAGCCGAAGAAGACCGCGTGGGCGCCGGGATGGGGACGGAGGAGAGTGGCAATATCCACACCCGGGGCCGGATGCGGCGCGGTGAAGAGCAGATAACCGACGAAGGCGGCTGCCGCCATGCCGATGCAGAAAAGGAAGACAGCGGCAATGCGGCCCTGGTGGTGCGGCAGCGATTCGTCTTCGGCGAGCCAGCCACCGGCGAGCAGCGCCATGGGGGGCAGGGCGGAGAGCAGGTTAAATTCCTGGCGCGCCGTGAAACTGAAGAACAGGAGGACGGTGAAGATCCAGAGGAGGCAGAGGAGGCGGGCCCGACGGCGGAGATCCGGTTGAGGCGAGGCGCCGATACGGAGAGCGCGGAGGGAGAAAGCGCACCAGGGAACGATCCAGAGCAGGAGCAGGGGCCAGAAGACGAAGAGGGGAACGCGGCCTCCCTGCATCGCCGGCATGAGGGCGCCGAGACGGATGTGGCCGGAATCAACCCGCGCCGCGATATGCCACGGCAGAACGATGACGAAGAAAGTGAGAAGAGCCGGAATCGGATGCCAGCGGAGGAAGTGGCGCAAGTGACGCGTGAAGAGCAAATACAGAAAAACGACTAATAAAGGAAAAAGGACTCCGGCCACGCCCTGGGTGAGAACACCGAGGGCGCAGCAGGCTCCAAAGCCCATGGCCGTGCCGAGGCGATGCTTTTCCTGCTCAAGCGAACGCCAGAAGCAGTTGATGGCAAGCGTGGTCCAGAGACAAAGAAAGACATCGCGCAGCAGGAGGTGGCCGAACAGGAAGACGCCGTAAGAAGTCATCAGCGCCAGAGTGGCGTAGAAGGCAGCGGCCGGAGTGTGAAAGGTGCGACGGCCCAGGGAAAAGATCGTGGTGAAGAGGCAAAGCGTGGCGAGGGCGACCGGCAGGCGGGCCGCCCAGTCGCTGACGCCGAAGAGTCCGAAGCTCCAGGCAATGGTCCAGTAGAGGAGCGGCGAGTGATGCCCGTAGCGGAACCCGTTCGCCCAGGGGGTAATCCAGTGGCCGGCGGTAAGCATCTCGCGAGCGATCTCCGCGCTGAGGGCATCGTCGCCATCAAGCAAAGGAGGCTTCACCATGGAGAAGGAGGCGTACAGAAGGACCCAAAGCCCAAGCAGCGGCAACACGAATCGTTTGGCGGTGCGCAGGCTGGCCATGCGAGTCGATTATAGAGAGCCGCCGCCAGAGCGCGTAAGGAAAGCGTACCGAGGAGGATACGCGAGCGAACAAACAGGGTTTGCGGGGGGAAAGCATTTTCCCGGCCAGGGCGGAGGGTGCGCGGAGAGCCTCTGCACAGGTTGAAGGCGAAACCTCCGACCCCGACCGATTTGCTTAGGGGGCTCGCGCCGACGGAAAGGCTGACCAGGTTCGATACACTGCTGGAAAGCCACTCGATGTCGTCGACGCGAACGAAGCACCGCCTGCGCAAATTCCGGTTCGAACGCCCGCAAAAGATCGCGGCGACCCTTCTGCTCTTTCTGCTGGTGCAATGCCTGTGGGTGAGCGCGCGGCGGCCACTTTCGGAAACCGACTATCAGTTTGCGCGCTGCGGGCGGGAGATCTGGGAACATCCCTCGCCGCTGGCCGGGTACTTCACTACCTGCGGCAACATTCACGATGGAACGCTGGCGTATCGCGCGGCGGGACTACCACTGACTCTGGAACGCCTTCTGGCAGGTCAGGCTTCCACCACGTCCACATGGGAGATGCGGCACGAGGTTGGCGCCATCAAGTTCCTTCTGCGGCTGCCCTTTCTCCTGGCAGGGCTGGCGCTGGGCGCTTCGCTGTGGTGGGTCACGCGAAGGCTCTTTGGCAACGAGGGCGGCTACATTTCGCTGGCGCTCTACTGTTTCATGCCGGCAGTGGTGCGCGCGTGCACGGCGCCGAACAATGAGATTCTGGCGGCGTTAGGCTTGTTTTCCGTGGTCTATACCGCTATTGGGGTCGCACATGCGCTCCAGGGTCCGCGACGCAAGTGGCGTCCACGGATCGTGCTGTTGACGCTTGCGCTCGGATTTACGGCGGCGGCTCACATCGCGGGTTTTGTGCTGGCGCTGTTCTTCGCGGTCGTTTTCATGGCATGGGTGGCCGAGGGACGACGGGCCTATATTCCGACGCTGGTGCTGATCTGGGTGGTTGGCGCGTTTCTACTGCTGTTCGCGTCGTACGCGTTTCGGCCGGATGCTTTCAGCTATATATTTCGGAGCGCTGCAGCGCGGATGAGTTTTTCACTGGAACCCGCACGCTGGTTCTTCCTGGATCCGGCGCAGGCGGCCTTTACAGGCGCGGTGCTGGGTGCTCTGGCTCTCTATGCGATCTCGCGACGGTCGCGCTACTTCGGCAACACGACCCCTCTGCTGGTGGGGCTGCCGCTGTTGGTACTGGTGACGACGGGTGTTCAGTCGGAACCGTGGTTGTGGGCTCTGCCTTTCCTGATTGCGTTTGTAGGGGGCGTGTTTGCAGATGCGCTGGAGACGCGCGGGCGGAAGGCCTTCCTTTGGGCTACGGGCGTCGTGGTAGTGGCACAAGCGGTGTTGTGTGTGGCGAGTTTGGCCGGGATGGCGGGGTAAGCCTCAGCCGACAGTGGGGAGCGACTCCTCGGGCCCGGGAGTCTCCGAGGATGCGCTGCGCAGATCGCGGACGCGCTCGCCGATGGCGTATTTCAGCTTATCTACGCCGAGGCCGGTGACAGCGGAAATGGCATAGAAGGGCAATTTGCGGCGCTTCGCCATCGTCTCCAGCTTTTTGAGTTTTTCGGGATTGGCGACGTCGGCTTTGGAGGCGACAACAATCATGGGCTTCTCGTCGAGGCCGTGGCCGAAGCTCCTGAGTTCCTCCATGATGACGCGGAAGTCTTCGACGGGATCGGGGCGGCCGCTGCCGTCAGAGACGTCCACCAGGTGCACGAGGATGCGGGTACGCTCGATATGGCGGAGGAACTGGGCGCCGAGGCCGGCGCCAAGGTGCGCTCCTTCGATGAGGCCCGGGATGTCCGCCACCACATAGCTTTCCTCGTAGGGAGCGTCGCCGATGGTGACTACACCGAGCTGTGGCTCGAGCGTTGTGAAGGGATAGTCGGCAATTTTGGGTCGCGCGGCGGAGATGCGCGAGATGAGGGTGGACTTGCCGACGTTGGGGTAGCCGACGAGTCCGACGTCTGCGAGGACGCGGAGTTCCAGGCGATAGGTGCGCTCCTCCCCGGCATGGCCGAGCTCGTGCTCGCGCGGGGCCTGATGGGTGGAGGTGGCGAAGTGCTGGTTGCCGCGTCCGCCGCGCCCGCCGCGGGCAATGACGAGACGCTCATCGGGATGGGTAAAGTCGTGGATCAGTTCCCCGGTTTCGGCGTCGAAGAGCACGGCGCCCACGGGGACTTTCAGGACGAGATCCTTGCCGTCGCGGCCGGTGCAGTTGGAGCCCATGCCGTGTTCGCCGCGCTCGGCTTTGTGCTCGGGGTTGAAGCGGAAATAGACGAGCGTGTTGTGGCGCTGGCTGGCTTCGAGGATGACGCTGCCGCCGTGTCCGCCGTCGCCCCCGGAGGGACCGCCGCGGGGAACAAACTTTTCGCGGCGAAAGGCCATACATCCATTACCCCCGTCACCGGCCTTGACCCGAATTTTGGCTTCATCGATAAACATTCGCTTCCCCTAGTTTAGCGAATGCACCAGGATGAACTCACCTGCCTGCAGACTCACCTCCGGATTGGCTGCGTTCCAGTGGCAAAAGAGGTAACGTGCGCGTCCCTCCCTCGACAAAGGTGGCCCTGATAGCTTTCGCGCTTGGGGCCTGGTGCGGGACGGCTCCGACATGGTGTGCAGCCCAGTCAGAGATCGGCGGCTCAGTCAGTGGAGAGGTGGCCGGACCGGCCGGGCGGGGGCTTGCGGGAGCTCGCATCAGAATCGAGAATGCGGCGACCGGTGAAAACATTGACGGCGCGTCGGATAGCGAGGGCGACTTCCAATTTGCAGATATGCCGCCAGGAGAGTACACGCTGCGCATCCGTGTCCCAGGATTGTCGAACTGGGAAGCCGACCAGGTCCTCGTGGGGCTGGGAACGACAACGCGCCTGCATCCGGTGCTGGCTCTACTCACGGTGCACCGCACGGTTCTGGTCGATGGGCAGCCGCGGCAGGACGCAGACGCGGCCGACAACGCCGCTGCCGGGCTGGGGAGCGAATTACCCAACAACAGCCAGCACTGGTCACGGCTGGCATCGCTCTTCGCCGATGGAGCAACCGGCGCAGGCGATGGAATCAGCTTTCGCGGACTGAGTCCCCTGCTGAACGCCATCGCGGTAGATGGAACCAACCACAACCTGGCCTTTCGGGCGCGGGAGCGTGCCACGGAAGGAAATGGCTTTGCGACAGCGCAGTCGGCGGTCGGCGAATTCCAGACAGGCGCGCCGGGATTGCCGGGAGGGCGGGGACGAACTGGCGGCATGACGACGGTGACTCAGGGCGGTTCCAGCCACATGCATGGGTCGGCCGTCTTTTATGACCGGGGAGCACTGGGACAAACTGCGAATGCTTTCACGAAAGTGATGCAAATGGAGCCGACTGGAACAACCGGTACGGTGAATGGGCAGCCCGTACTCCTGGTCGACGGGCAGCCGGTGACGTATCAGGAGATGCCCTGGCATGCTCCGGACCGCCGGCAGAGCTGGGAAGTGGCGGCAGGCGGGCCCATCCACCGCGGCCGCGCGGACTGGTTTTTGGCCTGGGAACAACATGAAAGGCACGATCCCGCCGTGGCACGCGCCAACGAGCCTGAGGTTTTCTTCGCTGCGCCGTCGGGTCCGACGCTGACGACGCTGGAGGCGCGTATCGCAGGCAGCACGTCGCCTCTGCTGCGAGGGTGCCCTGCCAGCGCGCCCGGTTCCCAGTCGACCGCTCTGGCGGCCTGCGCGTATGCGGCGGTGCTGAACCAACTGAGCAGCCTGTTGGGGAAGGTGCCGCGGACAACGCGGCAGACCATTGTGTTTCCGAAGCTGGATCTGCGCGTGAATGCACGCAACCAAATCACGCTGCAGTACAACTCGATGCGCCGCACAGCTCCCTATGGAGCGCTGAGCGGAGCAACTGAGACCGACAGCGTCGGGAGTTTCGGCAACAGCTCGACGAGCGATGATACGGCTGTCGCTCGATGGGAGGCGTTCGCGACGGCGCACCTCGCCAGCAGCTTACGCTACCAGTACAGCCGCGACATTCTGTCGCAGGCGCCGGGCGTAGACAGCACCTTTGAGAAACAGCTCGCCGACAATTTCTACGGTTTGCCGCCACAAGTCTCTATTGATCGCAGCGCCGGTTTCGCATTCGGTACACGCACTACAGTCGACAAGCCCGAGTATCCGGCAGAGACTCGCCAGCAGCTGATGGAGGCGATGACATGGATTCACGAAAAGCAGGCGATGCGTTTCGGATACGACTACAACTACGTGGTCGATGCGGTTGCGGGACTCAATAACGAGACTGGCAGCTACTCCTACGCGAGCCTGCTGGATTTCGCCTCCGATCTGCTGGCGCCGAGCAGTTGTAACGGAACCACTACCGGGACGGGACGGTATCCCTGCTACTCTCAGTTTCGGCAAACGGTCGGTCTTCCAGACTGGAATTTTCAGACAGCTGATTATGCAGGGTATTGGATCGACGAGTGGAAGCCTGTACCTCGGCTGAGCCTGACCGCAGGCATTCGTTATGAATACGAACGGCTGCCCGACACGAGTGCAGCCCTGATCAATCCGGCGCTTCCGCAGACCGGGCGACAGCCCCACAATACGGCGGATTTTGGGCCGCGGGGGCGGGCTTTGCCTGGAATATGCGGGGAGACGGCCATACCGTTTTTCGTGGCGGTTTTGGAATCTCCTACGGACGCGTTCCCAATGCCACGGTCTACAGCGCCCTGACCTCGACTGGTTCGGCCAGCTCTCCCCGAAGCTATTCCTGGCGGTCGATGGATGTCGGGGCTCCGGCATTTCCTTATGTTTTCGCCAGCGGCGAGACACCATATACCAACCCCTACGCTTCCGATCAGCAGACGAGTGCGCCCGAGGTGGTCTTCTTCGATCGGAATTTTCGTCGTCCTCAAATCAATTCGTTCGACGTCTCGGTCGAGCAGGCCCTGGGCGCCGGACTCTGCTTACGTTGTCCGCCATCGCCTCCGATGGCCACGACCTGACACAATTTATGGATACGAATCTGGACCGCAGCGCGACCGCAGCGATCTTCTATAACATCGCCGCCCCCGGCAACAAGGGGGAGATCGGACCCCTGGGCAAAGCAGCCGGTGCGGTTGGCGGATTCAGCAATCCAATCTACAAGCCCGCGCGTTTTTATTACCGCCGCCTGAATCCCTCCTATGGGCCGATGACCGATGTGATCAGCGAGACGAACTCCAACTATCGCGGAGCGGTCCTGCGCCTGATGCATCAGGTTCGCGCGTTGCAGATCAACGCCGGATACACCTGGGCGCATGGCATCGACGATGGTCAGAACGAAGCCGCATTTGCCGACCGCAATGATGTGTACGATCCGGCCGACATGCGCCTCGAGCACGGAACCTCAAATTACGATGTTCGGCAGCGGGTGGCCGGTGGCGTGGTGGTCCGTGAGCCCTGGCGACCGCGAGGCGCGAACGGATTTTTTCTGGGCGGCTATTCCCTGTCGACAGCCGGGGAGTGGCACACCGGGCTACCCTGGTCATGCGGACGTCGGGTTCGGTTCCTGCACCTTCGTGTCCTATCAGGATTGGCTGGACGCCGGTGAGCCACGGGGCGAGGATCCGACTGTCTGCAGGTTGTTCACGCGCCAGATGAGACGTTTGATCTGGGAATGGCTGGCCAGGCGGTGCCGATCGCCGCGCCCGGCCTCGGGCTGAATGGTTCGGGAGGCGAAAATCTGATTTCCCCGATCGGCCGTAACACCTTTCGCTATCCCACAGAAGTGAACCTGGATGCGCCATCACGAAGCATATCGTCTCAGCGATCGTTGCTCATTCGATCTCATGGGAGAAGCTTTCAACGTGTTGAATCACCAAAATGTAACCGACATCCAGACAATCGGGTATCGGCTGTCCAACGATGCCACGCATCCCAACATGGCGACCCTCACGTGGCAAAGCGGTTTGAAGCCGCAAACCCGAACGGTCCTGATGGATGGAAGCACGCGGACGGAGTACGCCTTCGATCCACGGCGGCCTTTGGCGAGGTCACGAACGCCAACAGCCGCGCGTTTTCCAGAGAACGGCAGATCCAGGCCGGGATCCGTCTGAGGTTCTAAAGAATCTGTCGCTGCCGTGGCGAGTTTTCCACTGGATTTTCCACGGAATAGTGACAAATGACTGGAGTGGTTCACGGCAAACCATGCTGTAATTAACGCTACATTCACGGCCCTGTGGAAACGTAAATGGGGCGATCCACGTAGATTCGTCCTAGCCGTGGAACCGTCACGAAGCGTGCCAGGCTACTGTGGCGGAAGCAATCTTACTTTTTGAGGCCGATCCAAATGATGAAGCCCCTCCGCTTCCCGCTCGTCGCGGCTATTTTCCTGTGTGTGTTCACCCTCCTGAGCAGGCCGGTTCTTCGGGCGCAGCAGACCCTCGGCAGCATCAACGGCACCGTCACAGATGTTTCCGGCGCGACGATTCAGGGTGCGACCGTGACGGTTGTCAGCGAACAAACCGGATTGAAGCGCGCGACTGCCGCCCAGAGGAACGGCTATTGGGAAATTTTGGAGCTGCCGATCGGCACGTATCGCGTGTCCGTCACTGCGCCCAACTTCCAGACCATCGATCTTCCTGGAATCACCGTACGGACGGGACTGGCTACCACAATCCCGAATATGGCATTAAAGCCGGGACAAGTAACTGAGTCGATTACAGTCAGCGCGAACCCTCTGCTGAATGCCACGGACGCGACTAACGGCTACACCCTGGATAAAACGCAGATCGCGGAGACACCGCTGGCGACCGGAAGCTTCACCCAGCTGGCCATTCTGGCGCCAGGCGTGAGCTCACAGCTGCTGTCGGGTGTGGGCACCGATTCCGGTTTGGGCAATCAGCCGATCTGGGCGAACGGACAGCGCGACACCAGCAATACGATCACCCTGAACGGCATCAGTGTGACCAATCTGTTCAACGGCAAGACCTCCAGCCAGGACGTCTCCCAGCGATATCAGTTCAACATCGGCGAAGGAAGTAATACCGGCGGCCAAACCCAGGACAACGTCTCTGTGTACGGATCGAACGGCAACGGCCTGGCTTCGCCGCCGCCTGAGTTCATGCAGGAGATCAATGTTACGACGTCGATGTACGGCGCGGAGCAGGGACAGACCAGCGGCGCGCATGTGACGATCAGCACCAGCACGGGAACGAACGAGCTTCATGGACAGGTTTACGGAGAACTGGGCAACAATCTCATCAACGCCGATCCGTTCTTCTACAAGCAGGATGCCGCGCTCGGAGAGCTTCCCGCGTCGGAGGAGAATCCGCAACTGCATCGCTGGGTCACCGGCGCCACGCTGGGCGGCCCGATCAGGAAGAACAAGCTGTTCTTCTTTCTCGGCTATCAGCACCTTTACGACTCCGACCAAACAGGGGCGCTCTCGCAGTTCCAGGTGCCGTACGGCCTTAGCAATGACCGCAGCACCACGGGTATCGAGGCGGCTTGTGCCAGTTACGTTTCCGCTTCGGGCTATGGCAGCTGCCCTTCGACATCGCAATTGGATCCGGCGGCCGTGGCGCTGCTGCAGGCGAAGCTGGCGAATGGAGACTATCTAATTCCGTCGGCCGATGCCAACGCACAAACGCAGCTGGAAGGCGGGTTGCCGGACGTGAACACCCAGGGCACATCGGTCTTCAAGGGTGACTGGGTCACCGGGGCGCTGGACTACAACGCGACAGCCAACGACCATCTCTCGGCGAAGTACTTACCAGCACACGCCGACGGTAGCCCCTTTGCCTCCTCCAACACAGTCGGATTCCCGGAGAGTGAGGACACTGGAGCGCAGACCGCGTCCCTGACCAACTCCATCACCATCGACCGCGGATCAATTGGGTACAGCAGATTGGCTTCTCGCGCCAGAAGGTATACAGCGGTTTTTCGAGTGCTTACTCTGGCTCCGCGCTGGGCTTTAATGCGCCGGGTAATATCCTGCCCGGGGTGAATGCCGAGTACTTCGGAGTAGACAGCTATTCTCCCTTTGACACCGCGAAACTCGGCCCCTCGAACGCCGATGGTTTCGTCGACCAGGGCTACTTCGAAGTCGCCTTTCACCTGCATCTACCGCGATCTTTTCGTTCGGCAAGCACACGCTCAGTGTTGGGTTCAATTACAACTACAACCAACTGAACATCAGGAACAATGCAGAGAACCATTCGCAGCTGACGACGTCGGGGTTTAACAATTTTCTGAGCGGCAAACTGCGCGGCGGGACGGTATTACAAGGCGATTCCGACCGCTATTACCGATCGAACGAAGCCGGCGGGTTTGCAACTGACAAATGGCAGGTACTGCCGAACCTGAGCATCACGGCAGGGGTGCGCTACGACTATACGGGACCGTTCTCGGAGAAGAACGGCGACTTGTTCAACTTCGATCCGTCACTCTATTCGGCTACGGACAGCGCAGTCACGAACACGGGTTTTATCGTGGCCGGCAACAACAAGCAGTACGGGACGTCCGGAGTGAGCGATTCGACGCTGAAAGGTCGGCAGTGGGGCATCGCGCAGCGTCTTGGCGTTGCCTGGGCGCCGAAGGCATTTGGCGGCAAACTGGTATGGCGCGCCGGCGCAGGTCTTTACTATGACCGAGGCGAATATTTCCAGTACCTGTCGCCGCCCCGGCAGGTTCCGGATCAGCGGACCGTTCGGCGTAACGCAGGAGGCCCCGTTCGCCGCGTCTACGAGCGCCAATGGAACTCTGAGCAGTCCCTTCACGAGCTTTGTGTCACCCACCACCCCGTCCAATTTAGCTGCGTTGATGCCGACAGTGGATTCCATTGAATCCGCCTGCACCTCGGCCAACGTCTATAACGGCAACAATCTTAATGGCTACAACTGCAACGACGGTGCACCTGACGGGCCGCTGGTCATTGGAAACTACAACATCAACAACGTGCTGCCCTACACGGAGAACTGGATGCTGGACTTCCAGTGGCAACCGCGCGGCGATCTTTCCATCGATATCGGGTATGTCGGCAACCGCGGTAAGCACGAGGTAGTGCCGATTCCGTTTAATGAACCGGGAATCGCCTCGCCGTCGCATCCGATCAACGGCCAGATGTATTCCTATGGACTCCAGGTGCTGAGCGACAATAATGGCCCGGACGGTACGCCCTACGCCATGGCCACGGAGCCCTACGATACTTACAGCGGCGGCAATGTGGACCTGCGAGTGCCATATGTGGGGTACGACCCCAACTCTTCCAGCTTCGAGACTGCGGCGATTTCCTCCTACGATGCATTGCAGGCGCAGCTAACCAAACGGATGTCGCACAACCTCCAGTTGGGGATGTCCTACACCTGGGCACACACCCTGGATGAGCAAAGCGACATCGGGCTATTCTTCACCGGCGACAATCCGAATGACCTGCGATCCTCGTATGCCGATGCGGACTTTGATCAGACCAATACGCTGACCTTCAATTAAATTCTGAACCTGCCCAACGCGGTGAAGAATGAACATAACTGGCTGGGCAAGCTCACGAACAACTGGTCGTTACTGGGCATCACGGTGCTGACCAGCGGCGAGCCATACAGCATTTATGACTACTCGGGGTCAGTCGGCAGCGAGTACTTCGGTGGAAACATCGAACTGATGAACCCGATTCTTCCCATTAAGCCAGGGCTGTCGCCAAAGTCGGTGAGCACGGGACACTCCGGGGCTTACACCTATGCGATGCCCGATGGAAGCGGCGGAGTGACCCCATCGTATGCTCCCGCGCTGAAGGCGGAGGATTTTTACATTCCACTGATCAACCCGGGAGACAATGGTGTCCCTCCCTGCGACACCACGACCTCGGGTGGGAATGCCGGTCCCGGCGGGGGTCCGCTGTGCGACGTGTACGAGACGACGTTTGTTCCGGGCCAGCGCAATATCTTCCGCCAGGCCTTCCAACGACGTGCGGATATGACGCTGCAAAAGGATATTCACGTCACTGAGCGATATAACCTCCGCTATCAGTTCGAAGTATTCAACGTGACGAATACGCCGAGCTTTGACGTGCCCACCAACAATATCGTGCTCAACCCCAATTACGATGAAATCAGTTACGTCAGCGGGGCGATCCAGGGAGAATACGGTTACGGGCATCAGGTCCAGCCCGGTCCTCTTCCCGTCACCACTCCAAACGGTCCCGCTACCTGCTCGGGTGCTTCACCGGCCTGCGCATGGGAGCTGTACACACCGCCAAAGACCAGTTCCAGCAATCAACTGGGGGTCGTGACCAGCGCTATTGGCAGCCAGCGCCTGATCGAGATGTCCCTGCACCTGATGTTCTGAGTCCTGGGGAACCGGCGTTATGCGCGGCGGCCTCGGTCGCCGCGTTTTCCCCTTTAAACAAGCGCCCCCGGTAGAATGGCGATGGAAGGCAGCGCGGCTTCGTCCCCAGATGCTGGCCGCTCGCCTGGAATGGTTCCGTTTCCAGCTCCAGCATGGTTTTCACCGAACAATATGACGTTGTCGTCGTGGGAGCCGGCCACGCAGGCTGCGAAGCGGCGATGGCCTCGGCGCGCATGGGACTGCGCACCGCCATGTTCACGCTGAATCTCGATCTGATCGCCCAGATGAGTTGCAATCCGGCGATTGGTGGAATCGCCAAGGGTCACCTGGTACGCGAGGTCGACGCTCTTGGTGGCATTATGGGCGAAGTAGCCGATGCCGTCGGAATCCAGTCCCGCCTGCTGAACACGTCGCGTGGGCCGGCGGTCTGGTCGCCCCGCGCACAGTGCGACAAGCAGCAGTACCGGGTGAAGATGCGCGAGGTACTGGAGTCGCAGCCGAATCTCTTCATCAAGCAGGCTGAGGTCAGTCGATCTGGTGCTGGAAGAATCGGCGCGTAGGGTCGAGGAGTCGCGGCTGCGCGATGGCCGCGTGGTCTACGCGGCGCTACAGTCATCACCACCGGCACGTTTTTAAATGGGCTCATCCACTGCGGGGAAGAAAACTATCCAGCCGGCCGAAGCGGAGAACCTCCCGTCCGTGCTGCTGGGCGAGGCTCTTAAGCGGCTGGGGCTGCGCGGCTGCCGCCTCAAGACGGGCACGCCGCCGCGTATGGATGGACGCACCATTGACTGGTCGCGCTTTGCGGAGCGGCCCGGCGATGTCGATCCCACGCCGTTCAGCTTTCGCACGCGCACCCTGCCTCAGCGGCAAATCTCCTGCCACATCGCCTTCACCACGCCGGAGACGCTGCGCATCATTCGGGAAAACGTGCACCGCTCGCCCATGTACACGGGGCAGATCCAGGCTATTGGACCGCGCTATTGCCCGTCCATTGAGGACAAAGTAGTGAAGTTTCCGGACAAGGAGCAGCACCAATTTCTCGAACCAGAGGGGCTGAACACACACGAGGTCTATATCAACGGCATGTCGACCTCGCTGCCCATGGAAGTGCAGTGGCAGATCTGCGCTCAATCCCGGGTCTCGAAAACGCGGAGATGCTGCGGCCCGGCTATGCCATTGAGTACGACGCCATCGACCCCACCGAACTGGATCGAGCGCTGCGGGTAAGAAGTTCGCCGGGACTATATCTGGCCGGGCAGATTAACGGAACCTCCGGGTATGAGGAGGCCGCGTGCCAGGGCATCATGGCGGGCATTAACGCAGCTCTCGGCGTTAAGGGCGAGGCGCCGTTCACGCTGGATAGGACTGAAGCCTACACCGGCATCCTGATCGACGACCTGATCTCGAAGGGCACCAATGAGCCTTATCGTATGTTCACTTCGCGGGCGGAGTTTCGCCTGCATTTGCGGATCGACAACGCGGACCGGCGCCTGACTCCTTATGGACGGCGGTTGGGATTGATCGACGACACAGCCTGGGCGGAGTATGAGGCGAAGCAGGCGCGAGCGGTCGCACTGGAAAAGCTGTTGTCTACAGGGAAGGCAATTGGTGGCGACTGGCCCGCAGGCCAAACCTGGGCGCAGGTGCTCCGGCGGCCTGAGGTAACGATTGAGACGATCTGGCCGGCTTTGCGGGAGCGGCTTCCAGATCCTGTGTTTGCGCCATGGCTTACCGCGGCGCCCGACGGACGCCTTGCAGCTCAGGAGCACAACGAGCTGAAGTCGGTGGAGACTGAGATCAAGTATTCCGGCTATTTGGATCAGCAGAAGAAGGCAATCGAAAAGCTGAA
>CAVPCE010000005.1:0-17537 GCA_963702295.1 uncultured Acidobacteriaceae bacterium
TCGAGAAGACCTTGTTGCGGTAGTCTCCCGCCGCCAGGCCCATGCCGGCGATTTCACGGCCATCCCCATTCACCGCAAACCCTGAGGCATAACTGTCATCTTCAAACGTGCCGTTGCCCTTGTTGATGTAGAGATAGTTCGGAGTCGAATCATCCGCCACAGCCAGATCGACCTTCCCGTCGTTATTCAGATCGACAAACACTGCACCGAGTCCGTAATAGCGATTCGGATCGCTGACTCCCGCCTTCGCGCTCACGTCGGTGAAGGTGCCGTCTCCATTGTTGTGGAACAGATGATCCGGCTCCCCGCGAAGTCCGCGAGGGCCGCACATAACATGGAACACCGCGAAAGCTGCACGAGGAAAAGGCACGGCCGATGAACCCGGAATCGGCGGCTGGCTGAGATCGTAGTGGACATAGCCGGCGACAAAAAGATCCAGCCGCCCGTCTCCGTCATAGTCGCCAAAAGTTGCCCCGGTTGACCAATTGCCCAGCTGTGACTCCGGCCTTCTCTGCCACATCCGTGAACGTGCCGTCGTGATTGTTGTGGTACAGGCGGTTCTTTCCGAAGTTACTCACGAAGATATCCGGCCAGCCATCATTGTCATAGTCGCCGATGGCAACACCAAACCCCCAGCGGTCGTTGGTAACGCCGGCTTTCTCCGCGACGTCCGTAAAGGTGCCGTCGTGATTATTGTGAAAGAGCGCGGCATGCGGCGGAGTCGCCTTCCCGCTCATCGCATCGTAAGTCGATCCGTTGACCAGATAGATGTCGAGCCATCCATCGTTGTCATAGTCAAGCAAGCCGACGCCGGAACCGATCGTGTCGAGGATGAACTGCTTGTTCGGGGTGCCCATCTGATGGGTCCACGTATCCAGCCCCGCCTGGTGAGTAACATCCGAAAAGATCACCGGCCCCGATTTCACAAATCCGCCTGCCGTGATCGGGCGATTCTGTGCGTCGTGCACCGCCGCGTGAGTGCCACCGGTGCTCTCGCCTCCCCGCCATTGGCTGCTGTGCGTTGGGTTGAACTGACTGAGCCACGGCCAGCGCAGCCACCACCAGAGCCGCGACCGGGAGAACGGAAAAATACCGCAAACCTATGCTCCTCCGCACAGAGAATACCCGCAGCCGCGGGCGCATGCCTGGTTTGCCTCAGGGTCAGCGCATCCCCGCGAACCTCGCTCAAAACCACGTCTCCGCAATATCCACAATGTCGTACCGGCCATTGACAATCAGGATCGTGCGCCATTTGTCGAAAGTCAGGCGCGGATGCGAGATATCAAATGCCAGCATGTCGCCCACGCGCAGATCGTCATCCGCGCCGATCTCGAGGAACGCATGCTGGTCCATGATTTTCGTCGCCTGCCAGTGGGGCCGTGCTGCTTGCGGCTGCGCCTCTCCCGGCCGGTAGTGAAGCGCAGCGACTGGCAAGCCGGCGTCGAAAGCCACGTCGCGCTTGCCCATAGTGATAATGGCCTTCTTCGCTTCCGGCCTCGACTGCACATACGCCCAGATGCGAAGTGCGGGAAGCAAAACCCGAGTGCAGCCGCCGGGCAATCGGATTCTTCTCGAGAATGCGCGCCTGAGCCCGGCTGTACGCCCCCACGTCGTGAGTCACGTAACACCCCGGCCGCAGAATCATCTCAACCTGATTCCCCAGTCCGGCCGAAGAAAATACCTCTGCGACAACATCGTACCAGGCGGACCCGGCGCCCGAGATCGGACCGGACCACCGTAAAATCGTTTCTCCGCCATCAGCGTCCGCGTCACGCCAACCGCACGCTCCAGCAGCGCGCGGATCGCAGTCTCATCGTCCAGCACGCCTTCATACACCTCGATACCGCGAAGCGCGATCGAGTTCTGCCGGCGCGCGAGTGCGGCCAGCGCGGCCTGCAGTTGCTCCTCATCGCGGATGCCGCACCGTCCGCCCATCACCCCCCAGCTCGAGAAGAACCTGCAGACGCTGACGCCGCTCCGCATAGAAAGTGCCCAGTTGGTCGATCTGGTCCGCGGAGTCAACCAGGCAGTAATAATCGAACTCAGGAGTCTCGAGCATCTTCGAGATGGCCCGCATATTCTCCCGGCCCACCAGCTGGTTCGCCATCAGCACCCGCCGCACGCCGTGCTGAAAGGCGACCGTCGTCTGCTGCGTGGTCGCAACGGTTATTCCCCAGGCCCCATACGCAAGCTGCCGCGCAAAAAGCTGCGGCGACATCGTGGTCTTCCCATGGGGTGCCAGCCTCGCTCCATACGCCTCGGCAAAACGCCGCATCCAGTCCAGGTTGTGCTCCAGTTTCTCCTCGTCGAGAACGGCGGCGGGCAGACTCACATCCTCCCGCAGCAGATTCCAGCCTTCTCGCCGAATCTCCTCGGCGCTGCGTGAACCTTCGTACCATCGCAGCCCCTTATTCAGACCTGTGATCGCAGAGGTGCGGCCGGACGCGACGGAAATACTCTCTTTGGGCAGTCGAGCCTCCTTCGCTTCAATCGAATCGAATGCCGATTGATGCGCAATGGCACTATCCTATATCTCCCGATGTCCACCACGCCGACCTGCGACACACTCATCCGAGGCGCGAGCCTGCTCGACGGCAGCGGTCCAGGGCCGAGCGTCTCGACCTCGCCATTACCGGCGATCGCATCCATTCAATCGGCGCGAACCTGCGCTTCGAGGGCGCCACGGTCATTGAAGCTGACGGCCTTTGTCTCGCCCCGGGTTTTATCGATACGCATACGCATGATGACCTTGCCGTTCTCCGCGATCCCGCGATGACGCCAAAGATCACGCAGGGCATCACCACTGTCGTCGTCGGCAACTGCGGCATCAGCGCGTCTCCCGTCACTCTGCGCGGCGGTTTGCCCGATCCAATGAATCTGCTCGGCGCAGCTGCGGAATTCCAATACCCCACATTTGCCGCCTACCAGGAGGCGGTGCGAGTGGCGCGGCCGGCCGTGAACGTCGCAGCGCTCATTGGCCACACGGCTCTCCGCAACAACCACATGGACCGTCTCGACCGCGCCGCCACCTCCGGGGAAACAGCCGCCATGTGTGCCCAGTTGGAGGAAGCTCTGCACAACGGTGCCCTCGGGTTGAGTTCAGGACTGGCGTACCTTTCGGCCAACGCAGCATCGACTGCGGAGCTTCTGGCGCTCGCGCGGCCGCTCCGCACAGCGGGCGGCGTCTATGCGACCCATATGCGCTCTGAGTCCGGCGCCATCCTCGATGCGATGGAGGAAGCCTTCACCATAGGGCGGGGGCGGGGCTCCGGTGATCATCTCGCACCTCAAATGTGCGGGAATCGATCAATGGGGCCGGAGCGAGGAAGTCCTTCATAAGCTGGAGGCCGCGCGCCTCTCGCAGCCCGTCGGTTGCGACTGCTATCCCTATGCGGCCGGCTCCAGCACACTGGACCTTCGCCAGGTGGATGAACGGGTAACCATCACAATTACGTGGAGCGACCCCCATCCGGAAGCTGCGGGCCGCACTCTGGCGGAGATCGCCCGGCAGTGGGGGCTAAGCCAGATCGAAACGGCGCAGCGTTTGCAGCCTGCGGGGGCCATCTATCACAGCATTTCCGAAGAAGACATGCGCCGCATCCTCGCCCACCCAGCCACGATGATTGGCTCCGATGGCCTGCCCTGCGATCCGCGCCCCCATCCCCGTCTGTGGGGAACCTTTCCTCGCGTTTTGGGCCGCTACGCACGCGAAGAGAAACTTTCACTCTCGCGGAAGCCATCCACAAGATGACGGCAATGCCCGCGCAGCGCTTCGGGCTGGAAGGGCGCGGTCTTTTGCGCGAAGGTTATTTTGCCGATCTCGTGCTGTTCGACCCACAGCGAATCCTGGATCGAGCGACCTTTGCCGACCCGGTCCAGCGCTCCGAAGGCATCGCCGGCGTATGGGTCAATGGCGTTCTCTCGATTACGCCCGAGCACCCTTCGAGCGGCCGCAGCGGACAATTCCTGCGACGAGCCAGGACGAAATGGATCCAATGAATACCAGTGGAGGAGAATCAATGAACATCAGACGCTATGGCACTGAAGGAGGCAAAGGCGCTGGCGGCCAGCACCTGCCTTTTGCGCGCGCGGTCGCCGCGGATGGCTGGCTCTATGTTTCCGGCCAGGTCCCCATGCTTAACGGCGAGTTGGTCACCGGCAACATGACGGTCCAGGCGCGGCAGGCCATCCAGAACCTGCTGAATGTTCTCGACGAAGCAGGATACGGTCCCGAGCACGTCGTCCGCTGCGGCGCCTGGATCGACGACCCGCGGGACTTCTCCGCCTTCAATGCCGTCTTTCGCGAATTCTTTGGCGATCACCCGCCTGCCCGCTCCTGCGTCGTTTCCAGTATGGTGGTGGATTGCAAGGTCGAGATCGATTGCGTCGCGTACAAGGCCGCTCGCGCGTGATGTTTCAGGAATCTCTTTCTCGATGACCGGAAGGAGCGGCGCTGACATCCCTTCATGATTGATTCGCACGGCATCCTTCTCCTCATCGCTGCCCTCGCGTCGGTTGTCGGACTCATCCTGCTGATCGCAGTGGTGCGGTTGAATCCGTTCATCAGCCTTTTCCTGGCCTCCCTGTTCCTCGCCGTCGTCGCGGGCATGCCCGTGCAGAACATCATCCGCTCGTTTGAGGCCGGCTTCGGCGGCACCATCGGCCACATCGCCATCATCGTCGCGCTGGGCACCATGCTGGGCAAAATGATGGCCGAATCCGGTGGCGCCGATCAGATTGCCTATACCCTCATCGATTTGTTCGGCGAAAAGAATATCCGCTGGGCGATGGTGCTCATCGGCCTGATCGTTGGGCTGCCCGCCTTCTTCGAGGTTGGTTTCGTTCTCCTCATTCCTATCGCGTTTACCGTCGCGCGCCGTACCCAAACCTCCATCGTGAGTGTGGGGCTGCCGCTGGTTGCCGGTCTCTCCGTGGTTCACGGACTCGTGCCTCCCCACCCGGCCGCCATGATGGCCGTCACCATCTACCACGCCAATGTGGGACGCACGATCGGCTACGCTCTGCTGGTCGGAGTGCCGGTCGCCGTGCTTGCCGGGCCCGTCTATACGAAGTTCATTGCGCCGCACATTCACATCACCAGCGAGAGTTCGATGGCGGCGGAGTTCATCGAGCATGGAGAAGAGCGCAGGCTCCCAAATTTCTGGCTCACCGTGTTCACCATTCTGCTGCCCGTCATCCTGATGCTCCTGGGTAGCTGGGCCGATTCAATCACGCCGCCTCGGAGCACCATGAACGCCGCCCTGCGCCTGGTCGGCAACGATGACATGGCCCTCCTGATCGGGGCCCTGTTGAGCTTTATCAGCCTGGGAAAAGTCCAGGGCTTCAGCTCCGCCGTGATCCTGCGTTTCAGCCAGGAGTGTCTGGCGCCCACCGCCGCCGTCACGCTCCTCATTGGCGCCGGAGGCGGCTTCGGACGCATCCTTCAGGACAGCGGCGTCTCTCACACCATCGTCACCCTGGCTCTGCGCGGCCACATCCAGTTGCTTCTGCTGGCGTGGTTGCTGGCGGCTCTCATGCGCCTGGCCACCGGTTCGGCCACCGTTGCCATGGTCACCGCCGCACAGATCGTCGCACCCATCGCGCTGCAGACACCCTCGGTGTCGCCGGAGTTGCTGGCTATCTCCACCGGCGCCGGCTCCCTCATCTTCTCCCATGTCAACGACGGCGGTTTTTGGCTGGTCAAGGAATACTTCGGTATGTCTCTGAGCCAGACAATCGCCAGTTGGTCCGTCTGCGAAACCATCATTGCGATAGGCGGCCTTGGCCTGGCAGAAGCCCTCTCCCTCGTCCTCAGGTGAAGAGAGGCTTTGAGCTCGATTAACCTCGATTACCGCGATGCGGGCGGTTGTACGTTCTGCCGCGCCTGAAGAGCCCGTGCGCGATCGCGTTCGCGCGCGCCTCTGCCGAATGCCCGGTCAGACTGTAGGCACGGCTCAGCACAAAGTGCACCTGAGCATCATCAGGATCAACCTCGGCAGCCTTCTCCAGCGGCTTCACCGCTTGCCCCGGTTGATTCTCCGCGAGATAACACTGCCCTAACTGAAATAAAGCTGCAAGATAGGATGGGTTGATCGTCACCGCCTCGCGAAGATATCCGATCGCCTGCGGCGTGTCTCCCTTTTTCTGCAGAATCAGCCCCATCATGTAACTCGACACCGGGTCGTTCGGGTGGAGCTTCAGCTCCTGGCGGAATTCCTCCTCCGCCTCTGGCGCTTTGTTTTCACGCCAGTCAATCAGCCCAAGACTCTGATGGACGGCCGGATAACTGGGATCGGCCGCCAGCACCGCCTGAAATTCCCTGACTGCATCCTGCTCCTTGTATTCAATATCGTCCGCCAGCCCCAGCATAAAATGCGCTTCCGGCGAGTTAGGATTAACCGCCATAATCCGGTTGAAAATCGCCGTGACGCCGGTGAAATTTTTCTCTCTCCAGTAGGCCTTCCCCGAGAATATCGAGCGTCGGCAGGTCTTTTGGGTCCGCCTGACTGGCGCGCTCCAGATATACCGCCGCCTCGTGGTAGCGATCCAGTGCAAACAGGTCCAGCCCCGTCAGGTCCAGAGACTGAAACGTCGGCGTCCGTTTGGCGAACGACTCCAGCAGCGGTAGTGCTTCTGCATAGCGCTGCGCGCGGAAGTAGGCGATGCCCAGGTTTCGCTCCGTGATGGGATCGTCCTTTCGCAGCTTCAGCGCCCGCTCATAGAGCTCGATGGCTTCCGCTTCCCTCCCCTGCCGCGCCACCGCAATGGCAAGATTGTTGAGGACTTCAACCGAGCGCGGGTCCAGCGCCAGCGCCTGCCGGTATGCCTTCTCTGCCTCCTGATTCTCGCCCGCCTGCAGGGCCTGAGTGCCCTCCGCCACCGCCTGGGTAAACTCCCGTCGTACGCTGGCTTCCTTTCCCTCTATCGCCTGCGCGCTCAGCGCACCGGCGCAAGTCGAAAGAAGACCGATCCCGATCAGCAGGAACGTGCAGGCAACGCCCAAACGCCGGCATCCAGGGCGCCACCCCTGGCTGGCTGCCGTCACGGCAAGCCTTGCTTCCCCGCCACGCCAGCATCCGCTCCGGCGGGCTTCCCGTAACTCTCCTATCATCATGCGTTGATTGACACTCCATTAACCGCTGTGACACCATTCTCTCCTGATTACAAAAACGCTCGGTCCGCGTCTCTTAGGGATGCGGGAGTTTCGCCCCATAGCGCAAGAGGCTGCATTCGGGCGTACCGAGCAGACCCAGATCCGCAACCGAAACAAGAGAGCGCCGATTCCGCAGGATGAGTCGCCGAATTGCACATGTTCCTTTGGAGGTCGTTCAGAATGCAAGCAAGAAAGCTTTTCGTTGCCATCGTAGCTGTATTCATAGCGTGTTGTCCCTTCCTTCTTCATAGCCAGCAGATTCAGGCCGTCTTGAATGGCACCGTCACCGATCCTTCCGGCGCCGTGTTGCCCAATGCCAGCGTCACCGTCACCCAGCAGGAGGGCACCGCGGCTCCAAGAACGGTGACCACCAATGCCCAGGGCGCCTACAGCATCAGTGATTTGCCGCCCGGCAACTACACCGTCACAGTCACCGTGCCCGGCTTCCAGAAGTTCCAGGCCACCAACGTAACGCTCAACGTGGCGCAGACCCGCACCGTCGACGCCAAACTCACCACCGGAACCGTCAGTCAGACCGTCACCGTGCAGCAAAATGCTGTCGCTCTTGACACCACCACCAGCGAGCTCGCCGGCACCATCTCCGGCACCCAGGTCACTCAGCTCCAGCTCAACAACCGTAACTTCGAGCAGTTAGTCACACTCCAGCCAGGCGTCGTCAGCGCCCTGCCCGATGAGGTGGGCTTCGGCCTCAATAACACCTCTTCCGTCGCCGTCAACGGTGCCCGCGATACCGCCAACAACTGGTCTGTCGATGGCGCGGATATCAACGACAGCGGCTCCAATGCCACCCTCCTCAATGTGCCCAGCGTCGATGCCATTCAGGAATTCACCCTGGAAAGAAGCGCCTACGATGCCGGCTTCGGCCGCAGCGGCGCCGGTCAGGTCCTCGTCGCCACCAAATCAGGTTCCAGCCAGTTCCATGGCGATGTCTACGAGTTCGCCCGCAACGACGCTTTTAACGCCAACAGCTATTTCAATAAGCAGGCGAATCTCCCCCGCGCCATTGAGCGCTATAACGATTTCGGATTCACCATCGGCGGCCCCGTTGCCATCCCCAGGGTTTACGCCAACCACAACAAGCTTTTCTTTTTCTGGTCCGAGGAATGGCGCAAGGTTACAGCGCCCAATACTGCCTCGGTGGTTCCACCTACCTCCGCCGAACTGGCCGGCACCTTCAGCGGTAACCTGACAGCCAGCGCCCCGGCCGGCTGCGTCGCCTACAACCCTGCGACCGATACCAGCACCATTTCTCCCACTTGCTATAGCCAAAACTCGCAGGTCTATCTGGCTAACGTCTACGATAAGTTCCCCCGCCAACAGCCCCAACGGCCAGTACACGTTTACCTACGGCGCCCTTCAAAATACCCGCGAAGATCTGGTTCGCATCGATGCCAACCTGACTGACAAACTGCACTTCTTCGCCCGCGCCATGCAGGACGAGACACCGGAGAACTTCCCTCAGGGTCTCTTCGCCGGTTCCAACTTCCCCAACATCATCGGCTCCACCGTGAACGCTCCCGGCCAGAACGTCGTCGGCAATCTCACGTGGACCATTTCCCCCACAAGATCGTCAACGAAGCTGAATTCGCCTACAGTCAGGGCACCATCAGCTCAGCCTTCACGTCGGGTTCCATCGCTACATCCCCAACGGTTTCCAGCGCGGCTCACTAACAACACCGCCTATAAAGATCCCTACGGCCGCATTCCCGGAATTTCGTTCGTGGGCGGCGCCATTCAGGGCTTCAATTACGGCAGCACGCCGTATTTCGAACGAAACCTCGACCGTACGCTCTTCGACAACCTGACTTTCAACCTCGGAAGACACGTCGTCCGCACCGGAGCCAGCGTCTCCCAGATGCTCAAAACCGAGAATGCCTCCAGCGGCGTGGCCAACTTCCAGTTCGCCAACTTTGCTGACTTCCTGCTCGGCAATGTTTCCACCTATACACAGGCCAGCCGGGATATCGTTCCCGATCTGCATTACTTCAACTTTGAAGCCTATGTCCAGGATGACTGGCGGGTCACTAACCGGCTCACACTCAATCTCGGTCTCCGCTATAGCTGGTTCCCATCGCCCGGCGACGTCCTCAACACGCTCAACAATTTCGATCCGGATCTTTTCGATCCCTCCGCCGCTCCTGCCATCGATCCGAGTTCCGGCAACTTCGCGGCTGGCGGCCAGATCCCCGCCACCTATGTCAATGGCCTGATCTTCCCGGCTGGAACCGCATGCACCCAGGCCGCGTCCATCGCTCCCAGCGTCCATTGCTCTCCATGGGGAGCCCACGTCAATCCGGATCCCAAAAACGATTTCGCGCCCCGGTTTGGATTTGCCTACTCGCCGAGCAACCGAACCGCCATTCACGGTGGTTACGGCATCTTCTATGATCGGTCTCTGAACGGTATCTGGGAACAGAATGCCTTCCAGGATCCTCCCCTCGTCCAGGTTGCCACCATCAACAACACGCAGTTCGATCATCCTCTGGCTGGAACTTCCAGCGTCTCGCTGGGTCCCAATCACATCGTCTCCACCGGCAATCCAGGCATGCCAACCGAGTCCTACATGGACTTCAATCTGTCCGTGCAGCAGGAATTGCGGCCTGGCACAGTGGCTGAAATCGCTTATGTCGGCACCCTCGGCCGCCATCTGCTGGGAGAGCGTGACCTCAACCAGCCCACCCTGGCGGAGCGTGCCGCCAATCCCACGTCCTGGGTCACGGGTGTCGTGCCCTACCTCGGCTATTCCTGGTTTGCTTCCCGCATTCCGGAGTATTCCAGCAACTACCACTCGCTGCAGGTTGCGCTCAATCATCACGTCTCCAACGCTCTCACCCTGGGCATCGCCTACACCTGGGCGAAGACCCTCACCGATCAGTCGAACGATCGTGGCACCGAGACGTACGACACCTACAACCCCCATCTCGACTACGGGCCGGCCTCTCTCAATCAGCCGCAGACCTTCGTAGCCAACTATGTCTATAACCTGCCCTTCTATCAGGGTCAGAAAGGCTTCGCCGGCCATACTCTCGGCGGCTGGGAACTTTCCGGCATTACCGAGTTCGCCTCCGGTCAGTCCTTCTCGGCCCTGCAGGAAGCCGATAACTTCGATTGCCAAACGCCCGCCGGCGCCACCACCGGATGTATCCCCGGAACGTATCCCGGCGGCATCAACATCGATCCCAGCGACATCTCGCCCCGGCCGGACGTCGTCGCCGCGATCCACATGCCCAAAACCCAGCAGCAGTGGTTCAGCACCAGTTCCTTCGCCAATGCTGTCGGCCACTTCGGCAATGCCAGTAACGGCATTCTCCTTGGGCCTGGCATTGAACTCTGGGATCTCTCAGCGATCAAGAACTTCGATCTCGGCGAAAGAGCCAAACTGCAGCTCCGTGGCGAGTTCTTCAACGCTTTCAACCACACCAACTTTGACGCTGTTGGTCAGCGGCTCGGACAATCCACGTTCGGCCAGGTTACTTCCACCCACGATCCTCGCCAAATCCAGTTAGGCGGCAAGGTCACCTTCTAACTCAGTCCAACCACCCGGCCTCGCGCGATCGGCTCCCGTCATCGGAAGCAGATCGCGCGGCCCTTCCGACCTGCTTTCAAGAAAAGCCCTGCCTTTGTGGAAATCGCGTCAAGTCCCTTCGTTCACGGTACGACCGCGTTCCGAATGATTCCACGAGACTTCTAAGTCGCCTGAGTTGGCAGTAAATCCGCTCAGACTTGGTATTCTGATAATAGAGGGGTAGATGCTCTGAAAGGCCGCCAACAGGCGGCCTTTCCTTTTGGGCCGCGGTAGTGTTCCTGCCGTTGGTTCGGCTATCGATGACAAGCGATCTGCACCGAACTACACGCAACCAGCCGCTTACGGCAAGCATTCCGGCGAGGAGGCCTCATGAATTGCCTGTCATGCATACACGGGAGCGCATGGGGTTCCATCTCAAACATCCAACATGCTTAGAACAAAGAGGATTTCGATGGGTGCGAAAAACACAAAACTTCGGATGGGGGGCGGACGCGCCGTCTCGAACCGGCTATCCGCCCGTTTCTCAGCCGAACTGTGCCATGTCAATGTTCATGGTGTACTGCTCGCCGCTCTTCATCAGATCGTCCCAGGTTACGGTTCGCCCGGTCCGACCTGCCATTCGTCCCAGCATGGCGCTCAGCGCGCTCTGCACCCCATCCACCGTCTGGTTGTGGAACTTGCCCGACGTGATGCTTTCGATGAACTCCCGGTCCTTGTCTCGATCGGCAAACTGAAGATTATCGGTGAACGCCCCGTTCGCGGCAAACTGCGCGGCCGGCGCTCCCGGGGCAGCGCTTCCTCCCTCGCTCCAGTTCCACGCCTTGTCGCCGACAATGCGCACTTGGCCCGAGTACGGTGCCTCCGCCACGCCCGTCGCGCCGAAGAATTGCTCCGTCACGTCGAACCATCCGGTGTTGCCCCACTGCGTGGAAGAAAAGCTCAAATGAACATCGTTCGGATACGTGTAGATCACCTGATAGTTATCCCAGCAGTCGCCCGGATGCGGGATGACGCTACGTCCGCCCGTTGCCGTCGCCTGCAGCGGATGGCTCCCCAGCACCCAGTTGCACAAGTCGATCACATGGATGTTCTGCTCAACAATGATGTCTCCGGAGAGCACCAGGTCCCACAGCCAGTTGCGCAGCCGGAACTCGTCCGCCGACCAGCCTGTCCCGCTGTGGCTCACCGCGTTGGGCGCAAAGTAGTGTGCCGTAATCGCAGCCACTCGCCCAATATCCCCGGCGTGAATCCGCCGCACCACCTCGGCAATCGGCGGCGCGCTGCGCACCTCAAAGCCAATATCCAGGCTCAGCCGTCCGTCGGCGCGCTTGCCGATCTCCAGAGCCTGCTGCGTCTGCGCCACATCCACGCCCAGCGGCTTTTCGCAATACGCATGCTTGCCCGCGCTCACCACAGCGTCCAGATGCTGCACGTGGAACCACGGCGGTGTCGAGATCTGCACCGCATCCACTTCCTTCGAAGCAGCCAACTGCTCAAACGCGTGAGAGCCGCGGAACATCAGACTGGGCTCAATGGCCGGAACGCCGAGCCCTGCGTTCACCTGGTCAAAATGCGCCTTCCCCGCCGCCAGCTGATCCGGAAACAGATCCGCCAGCGCCACCACGCGCGCCGATGTGTTCTTTGCGAACGAGGTCGCCACGGATGTGCCCCGGCTCCCGCAACCCAGCAGTCCCAGCCGCACCGCCGAGTTGGCTTCGTAGCCGAACGCTGTACGCGAATTCAGCAGCATAATCCCGGAAGCGGCCGCGCCGCCGATGAAATTTCTTCGATCCATACCATTGCCCCGATCCCTCACGCCGCCTCGCGCCGCATGCTCGCGAGAACCCGCTCCAGATAAACTCTCTCCTGCTGCACATCTGTAATCTGCTGCGGCCCGGAAATCTCCCGCTCGATCGTCACCGTTCCCGCATATCCCAGTCGATGCAGCTTGGTGAAGACCGCCTTGAAATCCACCAGGCCCGTCCCAATCAGGACCTCCTCGCCCAGCTTCATCGGATCGGTCGGCCAGCGCCCATCCTTGGCGTGAATGCTTCTTACATGCCGTCCGATGATGTCCACCGCATCGGAGGGATTCGCCTTGCCGTAGAGAATCAGATTCGCCGTGTCCAGGCCCACACCAAGATTCGTCTGATTCACATCCTGAATCGCCCGCGACATCGTCGTCGGCGTCTCCTGTCCGGTCTCCATCAGGAACATCTGTCCGTTTCCCCCGCAGTGCTGCGCCACCTCGCGGATCGCGGTTACTACCTCCGCATACAAGGGATCTGCCGGATCCTCAGGAAGAAATCCGCAATGCGTCTGCACCTGCCGGATCCCCAGCAGCGCCGCAAAATCCGATGTCTGCTTCAGTGCGTCCATGCGCGCTGCGCGCGTCTCCCGCGGCACCAGCCCGATCGTGGAAGGACCTCGCAGAAAATCCCAAACCAGCGGCCCGGGATTCACCACTTCCGCCGCCGTCGGCACCACGTTGTATTTCTCCAGCAGACCCCGCAGTTGCTGCCCCAGATCGTTCGAATAATGTCCCAGGTAGCCGTCCAGCGACAGGAAGCAGTTGGTCATTCCCAGATCGTGAACCCGCCGGATGCTCTCTTCTGCGCCATTGGCCGGCTGGATGAGCAGCCCAACCGCCATTGGGTCCAGTTGCGGCCATGCTTTCGCCGGAGAATCGTCGGAAGCGGGCAAGAGCGCCTCCGCCCGGCCGGACGCGCCCAGCAGCGTCGCGCTCATCGCTCCTGCAAGAAATTCACGTCTCTGCATCGGACCCTCCCGGCAACAGACCTTTATACGTCAGCCACGCGCTTATCGAAAGCCGAGACAGGTCTCCAGACTGGCTCTGCGGAGCCTCATCGGGTTCCTGAAAAGAAAGTTGGCACAATTTGTGAGTTCCCAACACTTAAGGCAAAGGGTTCCCCCGGACTTTCCAATCGCCTCCCGAACTTTGCCTTGTGCCGGTGCGCTATACGGCCCCTGTCGGCGCAGCCATTCGCGACGGTATCGCGACAAGGAAGGCCTGATCTTCAAGGCGGGTGTTCAGCAAATGCATCGCTTCCAGGCAATGGTTCGTCGCACCTCGAAATTGGCGTTCGCCATGGGCATCGTCCTCGGGGTCCAGGCCGTCGCGGCTGCCCAAAGTTCGAATCCCCGGCATGCCCCCGCCAGCATCCCCGCCCGCCCCGCATCCGTCGGCGTGGCCGACCCCGGCTCGCTGTGGCCGGGAGGAATCGTCTATTACGACGATCAGGGCTGCATCGCTGCCAATACCTGCCCAAATCTGGCCCAGGCGGTCAACACTTTCAACACGGATTTTTCAGGCGGGGTTGAGTGGAACGAGAGAGCCACCCAAACCACCTACGTCTTCATCACCCTCAGCGGTACGGGTGGACAAGGAGAGGTCAACACGATCGGCTATCCCTCCACGCCGGGCCAGGTCGCATTGCAATCCTGTTCTAGGTCCGCTTCTTGCTTGCTCCTCCAGCGATTTCACGCCATTGAATCCCGGTTTTCGAAATGAATTTCATGCCGGGCTTCAGCAGGCCTTGGGAAAGCACATCGTTTTCGATGGGGAGTACCTCTGGAAATATACTCACAATGGATATGACTTCAGTGTGTTGGGATTAACCCCGATCACCTTTCCGGTCGAATGGCACAACTCCAAAATCACGGGTTTCACTGGTCGAGTCAACGTGACCGAGTTCCGCGGCTTTACGGCATACGTGGTGATGTCCAGCGTCGCCGCGCGATTCTTCACGCCGCAAATCGGTGGCGCCGGCGCGGCTCCGGGCGGAAGCTCGGTCTTCCGCATCGATCATGACGAGAAGTTCAACCAAACGACTCACCTGCAATATCAACCGTGGAAGCAAGGTCCGTGGTTCGGTTTGAGCTGGCGATATGACAGCGGACTGGTTGCCGGTCCGGTGCCGTGCGCCGGTGGCAACTGCAATAATGGCCCGGCGGGAACCGACTCGGTGGTTGACACCTCGATCATTACAGCGGACCAGCAGGCGGAGGCGGGACTATTCTGTGGCTCCGTTCACGCACTTGCACCGACTGCGGCAAATCCATTTGGAGTGCCCATCAGCTCATCCCTGGGCGTGAATCTCTGCCCTGGCTCGCAATATGGTTCGACGCTCAATCAGCATCCCGAAACCCGGAACCGAAGATGACGACCGCAATCCGCCGCGCATTTCCCCGCGCAATCTGTTCGATATTGCTGTCGGAGATGACAACCTGTTCCATGGCGACCGCTTCAAAGTGGAGCGCCCGCTTGACCGTCATCAATGTGGCGAACAAGGTGGCGCTCTACAACTTCCTGTCCACCTTCAGCGGCACTCATTACGTAACACCTCGCACGTTTACAGGAGAAATCGGCTTTCACTTCTAGCCGGTCGCTACTTGTGAGGAAGGCGGCGGATCCCTGCAGCCGCCTTCTTTCAACTGCTTCCAGGGGATCACGGACCACGGGCATGACGAAGATGACTCCGCACCGGATTCGCAGGATCCGAAAATCGCTCGGGATTTTCGCGCGAAGATTTTGCTCGCACTCTATGGGCCGCCCGCATACTCGTCGATCAATGGGAATCCGGCGACTTTCGTCCGGTGGGGATGCACCTTCGACTCCTCATTTTTCTGGAACGTGGTTTGAAGAACCCAACGTTTCATTCAGCGCTGCAGGATTCCCGCGTGAGTGACCCGCTGTTCCTTTTGTACGTGCTTCTGGAACCTCTCTACGGTCGTGAAGCGGAAAGATCTAAAAAAGACGGCACTCGAGATGTTTCGTATCGATGAGGAGCTATAGAGATTATGTCCAACATGACCGCCGCCGAAGTTCGGAAGATTAGAAAGGCCCTCGGTTTTTCTCAGGAAGAATTGGCGCGTTTTCTCTGGGTAACCTTCTCTGATGCTGAACCGCTGGGAGGCCGGACGTGCCGTTCCATTTGACGATCCCTTGAGCTGCTCCGCCTGCTCAAGAGAAACCTGTCCGCTCCGGCTCTCAAAACTGCGCTGCGCGATCCGCGCGCTGCAGATTCCTTATTTTTGTTATATCGGTTGTTGCAGCCTCTTTACGGAGAGAAGCGTGTCCCACAAACTTCTACGCTCCGTACGAATACCGGAAGTTAGGCTTCCGAAGGGCATTCAAGGCAGAAAACCTGAATGAGCTTCCAGATATTGCGACAGAAATTAGCGGGAAGTTGGGTAATCAGTATGTCATCGAATACCAACCGAGAGACCGACACATGATGGCAAATGGCCCAAGCTTAAAGCTAAACTGCAGACCTCAAGAATTCTGCCGCGGCTCACTCCGGACGCGAAGAACGGCTATTTCGCTGCAACCCACTAGTTCCCTCGCGTTTTTTTCTCGGTATTCGTCGGGCGACTGACTAACGTGCGGCGACTGCAATTCGTCCCCTGCAGGATCACCTCGCGCTTCAGCATTTTATCGTCCCAGATGATTGGTACTTTTATGGCTCTTCTTTGCTTGATGGTGTTTGTCCCGGCGTCCGCGATTCTAGCCCAGGATCAATTGCCACCTTCTACTTCGCCGAATATGTCGCCATCTCCCGGAAGTAACGCATCCCGACAGCAGGATCAAAACCATAGCATTAAGTCCAGTGTGGACCTGGTCGTCTTACACGTCAGCGTCACCGATGCAGATGGACAGCGGTCCCGGACCTGAAGCAGAACGAGTTCCATGTTTTCGAACAAGGTCGACCAGAAGATTTCGGTGTTCTCGCAAGCGGATATTCCCGTCACAATGGGTCTGGTCATAGACAATCAGCGGCAGCATGCGTGAAAAGCGCGAGCAGGTGAATGCGCCGCCATGACGTTCGTGCGCACCAGCAATCCGCAGGATGAAGCGTTCGTCGTCAATTTCAACGACGAGTATTATCTCGATACCGACGGCGATTCACCAGCGATCAGAAAGACCTGGATAACGCTTTATACGCATCGATACCCGCGGCAGCACGGCTCTCTACGATGCCGTGATCGGCTCTTGAACCACGTGAAGATGGGTCACAAGGACAAGCGGGTTCTTCTGGTGATCACCGACGGCGACGACGATGCCAGCCGCAAAACCCTTGCCGATACCATGAAAGCCGCCGAGACGAGTCAACGCGACCATCTACGCGATTGGCATCTTCAGCGAAGATGACCGCAGAAAGACGAGCGAATCGTCCGCAAGTCAAGGAAGGAATTAACCGAACTGGCACGGCACCGGCGGTCTGGCGTTTCCCGGACTCCTCGACAACGTAACACCAGTCTGCCAGCAGGTAGCCCACGACATCCGCAACCAATATACGATTGGCTACTACCCCACGAATCGCGCCAAGGACGGTACTTTCCGCACCGTCCAGGTACAACTCGCAGCCAGGGGTGGACATCGGGAAGCCTTCGGTTCGCACTCGTACCGGATATTTTGCCCAAAAGACCGCGGACGGTGACTGAGTCCATCCGGCAAAGGCTTCCCAGTGTGTAGATGTGTCAACCCTTTCTTCAAGTCGGCGTCGAAGACCAGATTTCATCTACGCTCGGTGTAGATTTCCACCCAGAGACTATGTGCGGCATTGCTGTGCAAGAAGGGTTGTGTGAAGTGCCAGATCTTGCCGGAGAGGCCGAAGCCCTTTCGCGAGTGGATGGGAAATCGAGAGGGTCTGGCCGAACTGTAGCCTGCGGACCCCTGCTTCGAGCATTTCTTTTGAAGTCGCCCGACACAGAGCGGAGGCTCCGCTTCCAGCGGCGACGTCTTTCGGGTTATAGGCGAACATTTCGGTTAACTGCTTCCCGTCGAGCAATACGTAGTCGCCGAACACAACATAA
>CAVPCE010000006.1:0-10063 GCA_963702295.1 uncultured Acidobacteriaceae bacterium
ACCGTTCCTGGCCGAGCCCGCCTTTCGCGCCAAGCGGACTCCGCAGTCGTGCTATTCCTCGGCTGGGGCATCCTCTTTGGCCCCAAGGTCCGCGAGTTGTTTGCGCCAGTCGAGCGACTCGACAAAAACGCGGGAGTCGCGCCAGTGTTCCCGCACCAGCACATGGAGTTCGAGGTAGACGCGGGTGCCGAGCAGGCTCTCGATTGCGTGGCGGGCGCCGGCGCCAATCTCCTTCAGTTTGCTGCCGCCTTTGCCGATCAGGATCGCCTTTTGCCCTGAACGCTCACAGTAGATGGCGGCCGCGATTCGAGTCACGGGGAGCTGCCGGTCTGTGCGTTTCGCCGGACCCGTGGAGACTGGCTCCTCGAAGCGCTCCACTACCACCGCTGAGGCGTACGGAACTTCCTCGCCCGTGACTTTGAGGATTTGCTCGCGAATCAGTTCCGCAACCAGGAATCGTTCCGGCTGGTCCGTGAACTGGTCTTTGGGAAACCACCGCTGCCCATTCGGCAGGTACTCGGCGATCTTGTGCAGAAGGCGCTTGATGCCGTCGCCGGTCCTGGCGGAGACGGGAATGACCTCAGCAAAGGGATGGAGTGCGCTGAGATCGGCAATCAACGGCAGGAGCTTGTCTTTCGGGATCAGGTCGATCTTGGTGATGACCAGAAAGACCGGACAATCCACGTTGCGGATCATCTCGAAGGCCAGCGCCTCCTCGCTCACGCGATCGAGCTTCAGAGGCGCTTCCGCGGCGCGATTTTGCCGGCGCACGGCATCGATCACCAGCAGCACAATGTCGCGCGTGGCCAGCGCTTCGTGGATCTCATGCATCATGCTGCGGTCCAGTTGCGAGGCGGGTCTGTGGATGCCCGGCGTATCGACAAAGACGATCTGCGCCGCTGGATGGACGCCTTTCCGATCCGGGACCTCGACGACACCGTGAATACGGGTGCGCGTAGTTTGGGGCTTGGCCGTGACGATAGCGACCTTTTCGCCGACCAGCTCGTTCAGCAGCGTGGATTTTCCCGCGTTGGGGCGACCGATGATGGAGACGAAGCCGGAGCGCATTGCTTCCAGATTACGCGGCCGGCGCCAGACGCGAAACGCGCAGGCGATTCACGCGCCGGTCGGTGGACGACAGGATCTCAAAACGCAGGCCATAACCCTCAACCACTTCGCCTGCCTGGGGGATGCGGCCAGCGGCTTCGCTGACCAGGCCGCCGATCGTGGTGGCTTCCACATCCTCGGGGATGTCAAAGCCGCCGAGGATCTCCTCGACACGATCGTTTTCCAGACTGCCTGGGACCGACCCAGCAGCCGCCCGGCTCCCTGATGATGGAGGAGCTGTCTTCGTCTTCATGCTCATCACGGATCGCGCCAACCAGCTCTTCCAGCAGGTCCTCGATCGTGACCAGGCCCGCGACTCCGCCGTATTCGTCGATCACGATGCGCATGTGCTGCTTCTCGCGCTGCATCTCGCGCAAAAGCTCGTTGACTTTCTTTGTTTCCGGGACAAAGGTTGCGGGGCGCTGGATGGCAGCAACCGTTCTGGAGCGGGCGTCAGTGTCCGCGATCTGCAGCAGATCGTGCGCGAAGGCGATGCCGGTCACGTTGTCCAGAGTCTCCGTATAAACAGGCACACGCGAGTAGGGATGCGCCCGAATGAGATCGAGAAACTGCTCGAGAGTGATCGTTCCGGGGACGGCGAAGATGGAGGGACGCGGCGTCATGACCTCGCGGACGACCTTGTCGCCGAATTCCACAGCCGAGCGAACCAGCTCGCGGTCGCTCTCCTCGATGATGCCTTCTTCCTGGCCGGCTTCGATCAGGGCCTCGACGGCTTCGGAACTGGTCGCTTCACCATTACCGCTTGGTTGGGTCTCGGCCAGCGCGGCAATCGACAGAAGGAACTGTACGAATAAGGTGATCGGGAAGACGAGCCACAGCAGCACCCACAGCAGCCAGCGCCAGCGGACGATCCAGGCGCCCTTCGTTCGCGTGAAGAAGGCGAAGGGCAGCAGCCGGTTGAACAGGACGATGACGAGGATGATGCCGAGGAGAACCTGGGCGATCTCCGCAGGGCTGGGTCGATCGCCGGCGCGCACGCGGTCGAAGAGAAGCATGCCGAAGATCAGGGTGAGGAACGCCAGCGACAGGTGCATCAGGATCGCCGCGGAAAGCGTAATGCGATCGCGGTTCATGCCCAGCCGCGGCTCGACCCGCTGCTCCCAGACGTCGATGTTCTCCTGGAATTCGGCGGCCAGGAACTTGCCCATTTCCCCATATAGGCGATCGATGTACGAGGAAAGAGTCAGAATGCCGAGCAGGGCGGCGATGAGGATGCCGGCGATGATGGTCATGGCCGGCGGACCTCGCGGCGGCGACTCGGATGGAGCGGCGATCCGGCTGCGCTGCGCTCGATCAGGCTGTGGTCAAGGCCCAGACGACGGCGTAGAGTCGCTTCCCGGCGGCCCATCTGTCCGGAATCCTGCTCGTGATCGTAGCCGGCAAGATGCAGGAAGCCATGAAGGATGAGGATTTGCAACTCCGCAGCGAGCGAGTGACCCAGCTCTTCGAGCCTGACGGGCTGCGGTTTCAACTGAGATGGCCAGATCGCCGGCAACGAGAGGTCTGCCAGGAACTTCCGGAGCGGGAAACGAGAGGACGTCGGTTGGCTTGTCCTTACGGCGGAACCGCCGGTTGAGGCGGCGGATGTGCGCGTCGCCGGTGAGCAGGACAGAGACTTCGCCTCGCAGCTTTGCTGCCGCCGCAGCGCTCTCAAGGAAGCCGCTCAGGGTCCGAAGCCGCAGCCGGCGGCCAAATCTGGCCTGGATCGTGGGTTCGATCAGGATCATGGTCGAGTGCACGCAGCCGTTTGCTTCGACCGCCGCACAAAACAACACAGGAGGGTGTTGTCACCCTCCTGTTCGATGGTATCAATTTCGGCGGACGGCGGCAGCGGCGCAATCCCTACTGAGGTGGCGATAGATGGATTTCCTCGCCGTCGGCCATGTTGAGTGGGAGTTCCTCCTGGCGAGCGCGTCCGAAGCCCTCGTAGGCACGGATGATGCGCTGGACCAGATGATGGCGGACGACGTCGCCGTCTTCGAAGTGGACGAAGCGGATGCCGTCGACGCCGTTGAGGACGTTCATGGCTTCCACCAGGCCGGACTTCCGCGGGTTGGGCAAGTCGATCTGGGTGATGTCCCCTGTAATGACGGCTTTAGCGTTATTGCCCATGCGGGTGAGGAACATCTTCATCTGCTCACTGGTGGTGTTCTGGGCTTCGTCCATGATGATGAAGGCATCGTTGAGGGTGCGGCCGCGCATGAAGGCGAGTGGAGCGACCTCGATGACATTGCGCTCCAGCATCTTGTCGACGCGATCCGGTTCGAGCAGGTCGTAAAGAGCGTCGTACAGCGGGCGAAGATAAGGGTCCACCTTCTCCTGGAGAGAACCGGGAAGAAAGCCGAGTCGCTCGCCGGCTTCGACCGCGGGGCGAACGAGGACGATGCGGCTGATCTTCTTGGCCAGCAGAGCGGCAGCGGCCATGGCGACGGCAAGATAGGTCTTGCCGGTTCCGGCAGGACCGATGCCGAAGACCATGTCGTCCTGCTCAATGGCCTCGACGTAGCGTCGCTGGTTGAGCGAACGGGGCTGGACCATGCGCTTGATTCCGGCCGAGCGCTGTTTGCCGCTTTCGGCAAGGTTGCGGAGCGAGACCGAGGGATCGGCAGTGACAAGGCGAAGCATGCCGTTGAGCTCGCCGTTCTGGAGCAGGATTCCCTGTCGGCGCAGCGCCTCGTAATCCTGGAAGATGCGTTCGACGCGGGCAATGGATTCGTCCGACCCTTCGATCAGGACCGCATCGGATTGCAGGTCGATGCGGGCGTGGAGAGCGGACTCCATCAGTCTGAGATTTTCGTCGCGGGTCCCGAACAGGGGCTCAAGATTGGGCGTGATCTCGAGATGTTTTCTCATCAGGCGAGGAAAAGACCTCCGCGCGTGGCGGAGCGAACACCACGCAGGTAGAAGGATTTGAGGGGAAGGACGCGGATTGCCGCGGTAAAGCCACCACACACATTGGATGCCGGAGGCGGCGCTGAGGAACCGGGTTGCAATGGGCGCCAAGGGGTCGAAGTTGCCGTCAGAGTAGCCCCGGATAATTGAATCGTCAATGGTCAGCATTTGAATATTTCCGGAAACTGAGCCGGATGAGTACCTGGGACGGGGGGGAGGCCCACCGGTGGGTGAGGTTGTTTGATTCTGCTGGAGTTACGTGGCGGTCGCCCGTTGGGTATGTGGCATGTGGTTGATTTGCGAGCAGTTGCGGTTGGGGCACGAATGCAGCATCGGGGGCGCGAGTGCTGCACTGGAGGCCGCGAAGGATCTGGATGTTTGCAGAGAAAGCACTTGCCTTCGGGGCCGGAGTGCTGCAATCGGGGCGCGGCCGACGGTCCGGATGAGAATCGGGACCCACGAGTTGAGAAAGAGCGCGGCGCTCCTGGCAGGGAGCGAGAACGGAGCGGTCCTGGGACCGGCGATCATGAAGCTGCAACGAAAAAGGACTCGCTTTGGCGAGTCCTCCTGGTTCAGCTACTGGATTGAGTGTGGGGGCGGGCGGTGGGGAAAGGCAAGGGAAATCGGCGGCGAAGGAAACGAAGGTAATGGGTGTCGAACGGAGCGGAGCAGGATGGCTGGCGGCGGGCTCCCCGGATGATGAGTGCATTGCCCTGATGGCGCTAATCGAAAAAGCAATCTCTCATTGCCTCAATTTAGGATGATCCCCGTCTTTCTATCGCGACATGGGCGCCCGATGTCTTGCGTGAGCAGTCGGCGTCGATGTAACCTCCTGGAACAACCATACCCAGTCTGCGAGGCTCGTATGCTGAAGCGTTTCGGAATGAATACCTTGGCGCTGTTCGTGGTTGGCTTCGGTTCGGCATCCTCTTGTCATGTCCATGCACAGGCCACTGAACCCAGCGGTGTAACGGACCTTACACGAGTGCTCATGGGGCTTGAGGAAGAGTCCTATCGCGCGCGGCTGTCGAAGGACACGAAGTTCTGGGATACCTTCCTGTCCGAAAACTTCGTCAGTTGGGACTCGTCGGGGCGAATTGGCACAACATTTAGCGTAAATAGCCGTCTGGTTGATGGAAGCGAGCTTGCTGTTGCTCCCAACGCACTTTTTTCTGACGATAGTGAGCTTGTATTGGATGGTCCTTTGCAGCGTGATCCTGACGAACGTCGTCGCTGTATTGTTGGTGCCGATGGGCAGCATACCGACAACGCTCGTCAGGGTGCTGGCACGCGAGGGACGTTTTGCCTTGCTTGCGGTACAGCCTGTGACGGGTCGCACACACCAGATACGCGCCCATCTCGCAGCGGACCAGGTGCTGCGATCGTGGGTGATCAGATGTATGCACCAGTCCCTGAAGCAGGGACGGCGGAGGCCGGGCTTACGCGTCAGTTTTTCTACCATGCTCGTCAGCCTGACGCTACAAAGCTATCCTGACAATGAATGGCGGATGTTTATTGCACCATTAGCGCACGATTTAACGGGTTGGTTGCAGCAGTATTGTCCAGCAATCTGGCTCTCCATCCATTCTGGGGGATATGTTTAATGCGTGCCAAACATTATTGTAGCGGTGAAATTTCCTCTCGGCAACTCGAGGAACACGGAAAAGCGAGAATTTTATATGCAAGCGCAACACTATCCATCTGATACGGGTTCATTCGCACTTTTCAGCGTGGAAGAAAAGAAGAAGCGCCTGGACACAATGGTTCAGTTGTGGCAGGAGATACGGAGCGTCGCCTGGAACGTGAGGGATATCGCGAATTTATCAAAGCGATGGGCCTGGATGAGTATCGCTACTCTGTCTCTGGGCTGCGGTTTCCCAATTGGCAGCGTTCGGCGGTGGTTGGACAGGTGATCACGCTCAAACGGTCGGAGAATCAGCGCACCAGAAGATCCGGCGCTTTTTAGCATCTGGCGTAATGACCCCTTATTGAAGACGTTGCCGGATTGGAAGATGCATCTGCCAAAAGAGACGGTCTTTAATATCTGTATTCGCCTCACGCCTGGTGGCCTGGGCGAGAGGGCAGCAACTGGGCCATGGTGATGCCTAAGGAGATGATACCGCGTTACAAGCCAGGTTGGCCCACGCAACGGGAGTGGGTAGATTCAACATGATGAGTTTGATTGGGTCTCGGTTGCGGTCGGGTTTATACGGGGGATGTTGGATGCGATGTAACTTTTCAGTATCCTCAAGCAGGTCGTCCACAGGCTTCTATGCTGCCTTCCTCAATGCGCAGGGTCGGGTGTTGAATGATGTTTTCCTATACCCAGATCATGCTACATCTGGGGATGCATGGCTGATTGAAGTTGACTCTGCTGAAGCGGATAAACTCTACAAACATATCAGGAGATATAAGCTGCGAGCGAAGTTCGATGTCCGGTTACTAGACGAGTCCGAGATGCGAGTCTGGAGTATATGGCAGACGAGGGATGGCAAGGGCAATCCTGATGCCGGTGCATCATGGACCGCGCATCTATCAGGGAGGCCGACCAGCATGCTTCCAACGAAATTGGATGCGTGGATTCAAGGGCTCCAGGAATGGGAAGGCGCTTGATACTAGGACGACCTGAGGTAGCCATCACACGGGCTCGCCACAGCTTCACGTCACGTTTCTCCCTCCCGGCCTCCTTTCCCTCGGTCAGCCAGGTGTGCCGACCGGGGGAGTTACTGAGTGGAACATGCGGTCAGGTCTGAACTGGAAACGTCACCGTCCGGATCCGCCGGATCGGCGGTCGGCCTTGCCCGCACGAGTTCCTCGGCACAGGCCGCCGCCGGCTGGAGATGCTCCCGCTGCGCGGCCCGGGCGCGGCCTACGCCGCCAGTCAAGCCCGCCAGCCCGGCGACGCCACGACCCCCGCCGAACTCTCCGACCTGATCTCCTCCATCGCCGAGATCGGTGTCCTGCACCCCATCCTCGTCGAGGAACGCCCAGGAAAGGCGCATGGGCGACCGGCCATGAGTGTGGTGACCGGGGAGCGTCGCCTCCGCGCCTGCCGCTGGGGAGCCGTCCATCTCCCGGACAACCCGAACTTCGACGCGATTCCCGCGATCATCTCCCCCGGGCCCGGTCCCGCCCGAAGAGTGCCGGAAGTGGCAGCTGGTGGAGAACCTGCCCGCGAGCCGCTCCGCCCAGGCGAGCAGGCCGCCGCGCTACTGCTGCACAGGTGCGCGATCTTGACCGGGAAGCTGCTGCGCGCGGGCGTCTCGGTCCCCGCCGAGGTGTACGACATCGAGGACCCGGTCGAGCGGTTCACGACGCTGGAGAAGATCCGCGGCGGCAACGCGGACTGCGCGGCTCCGTGGGCCGAAGTCCTGACCAGGCTCGGCCTGCAGCTCACCCCGCGCAAGGCCAGGCAGATCGTCCGCGCGTTCGCTGAGCTCCCGCGCGAGCTGTCGGCCGAGATGGACGAGCACCAGGTCGCGCTGCACACCCGGATCCGGTTCGCTCAGCTCCGCCAGGGACGTGCCGAAGCCGCCAGCCAGATCTGGGCCGCCGTGAAAGACGGGGGCCGCCGGACCTGCTCCGCCGCGGTGCAAGCAGGCCTGGACGACCCGCGCATCGACCCAGGCAAGGCCGTCGAAGCAGCCGACGCGCTGCACCAGGCCGCCAACGCGTCGCGCTCGCAGAAGCTGAGCAAGCACCCAGCAACCCGGAGCAGCGCGCAGAAGTCCGCCGCCGTCAGCGCGGCCATAACGGCGCTGCGCGACCTAGCCGCTGACCTCCGAACCGGAGTGCGCCCCGCCGGGTTGGACGCGGCTCGCTGCGCCTGCTCGCCGAGGAAATCGTCCTGCTACTGTCGGCGCCCCCGGAGCCGTCGTGACCACGGTGCCGCTGCCGATGCCCCGGACGGGCCCGATCCGCTGCCGGGCCGCGGCTGTGACTGCGCGAGCTGCGCGTTCTGGATGGGCCCGGACGGCACCGGCGGTCCCGGCCACAGTCGAGCCGCTGTGCTCCGGCACGAATTCGGACTGCTCGTACTGCGGCTGCGCCCGCGCCGAGGCCGACGCCCCGCGCATGCGTGCGCCGCTGCCCGATCCGCTGCGGGTCCCGTACCGATATCCGGGAGTGGATGGCCGACGTCGGCGGCACCCTCGCCTTCGATGATCTCCGCCCTGCCCGCGGCGACGGCTACCAGAGAACCTCCCGGCATTCATCCCGATGACCGACATCTCGGCGATCACGGATCTCGACGAGAGCTTCACTGGCCCGCCTACGCTGTCGGGCTGCGCCGCGTGTTCTCCCCGGCCAGCCACCAGATCGTCCCCCGGTTCGCCGGTACGACCGCCCGCGACGCCCTGCACCTCGCCGATGACCAGCTCGCGGTCCTGGCCGGGTACGGCGAGGACCCCCTGGTCGAGGCGTTCTGGACTAGCCGTCACCGGCTCATCGGCAGATCGCCGAACAGCACTGGGACCTGGTCCTGGCCTGCAACTACAGCATCTACGGCAACTGGCCGCGCACCGAGCACCTGATCAACATGCGCCGCTCGCTGCTCATCGCCGCGGAATTCGCCGCGGCCGGGGTGCTGGCGGTCCCGAACCTGTACTGGTTCCGGCTCGAGGACCTGCGCCGTCTGGCCGCCTGGACCGCAGACGCCGGTCCGCCCGCCGTCGCGGTCAACGCCCAGACCGTCCGCGACAACGCCGCCTGGGACAACTGGCTGCTGCCGGGCCTGTGCTGGCTGGGCGAGAACCTGCCCGCCCGCACCCCGGTCATCCTCACCGGCCTGTCCCGCGCCGACCGGATAGCCGCCTGCGCGGAGATCTTCGGCAACCGCCTCATCGTCATCAGCCAGAACCCGTACCAGTACGCGATGCACGGCGCAATCATGACCGCCGAGGGCCGCCAGGACGTACATGCCCGCGCCGCGGACGCGTTCGCCGCGACAGTCCGCCACATGGCCTCGCTCGTACCGCCCCGCCGGAGCACGCCGTGAGACTGTTCGTCCTGCTCGCCTGGCACCCCGCGCTCGGCGTCCCCGCTAACCCGGTCGGCGTGCTGGCCGTCGAGGAAACCGCCGGCGGAAGGTGCAAGCATCACGTCAGCTGGATCCCGTCATCTATCAGAACGGACTGTGGCTGGCGCTCCAGGCTCGCGACCTCGCCCACGCATGGCGACGGTCACCAGATGGCTGACGACGCGGCACGGCCCAGCTCGCCGAGATCCCCGTCCCGGCACACGCCGCGAGCCTCGCGGACGCCGTCGAGATCACCTTCGACATGCTGCTCGCCGAAGTCATCCCGCGCGTCCCGCCACCGGAGAACAGCTGATGGGCAGCCACTCCAAGACCGCCCACAAGCCAGGCGCAATAGCGCCTGTCAGCCGTACTATCCGGTACAGGACCTGCTCATAGGGCAGACGGTGTGCCTCGACGCGGCAGATCTGGTCTACCAGCTGGTCAGCCATTGCAAGGAGCACCCGGCACCAGATGGGTCGCTGGCCGGCTGGTACGAGGCGCTCACGGCCAAGGCCCACGACACCGCGGAAGCCATCGCGTCCGCGGAAGCGGCAGGCGGGAGCGTCGGCGCGGTCGAGCAGATGCGCGACATGCTGCAGCTGGCCGTGACCAGCACCCTCAACGGGCTGCCCAAGGAGCAGCTCATCGAGCGCATCCCTCAAGGGCTTCGAGCACCCGGCCCTGGCCGCCCTGGGCGATGCGGCCCGTACCCGCTGAGCCACTGGCTTGACCCGACGTACGCGTACGAAATGCCGTCCAAGCTGGACATCCAGGCCAAGGCGCTGGAGCGGTACGCCGCATTGTGCGCAGGCGACACGATCGCGGGAATCGACCTCGCGGCACTCCAGGCACTCGAAGGAACACCCGTACCGGCCGTACAACATGGAACGCCACCCCGGCAGAGGTCGACGAGATCCGCGCGCAACTGCATGCGGCAGTCGCTTCGGTGAACGCGGCCAAAGGCGTCAGCGCCTCGCACCGGCGGTAGCATTGATCGCCGCCGAGAACCGCCTGTCCACAATACGT
>CAVPCE010000007.1:0-19973 GCA_963702295.1 uncultured Acidobacteriaceae bacterium
TGGCCAGAATAGACCAGGGTCGGCCGGCTTGTCGCAGATCACGTGGTGCACCGTGCCGTCCTGCTTCGTCACCTCGGCGCGTGTGATCCAGTCCAGAAAGTCGGCCGGATCGTCTTCTGGACGATGCGCGGGCCGGTGACGCCGTCCGGGAAGCGCATCATCGTCAGCGGCCGGTCCTTCAGGTAAGGCAGCATCCGGTCCGCGACGGCCTGGTAATACACGATCACTTCGCCCTTGGTGATCTTGTCGTCGGGATGGAGAGAACTCCTTCCCGGTGTCGAGGACAGCTCGACGGTGATCCCGCCGACGGTCACCCGGGCTTCCGCCTGCCGTCTTCCTCGGCACGAACGTACCTGCGTCAGGTCGGGGGCGACCTGCGCTGTGCCCGCAACGCGCAGAGGAATCAGCGCCAGGATCTTGAGGATGAGCACCACCGCGGCTACCGCGCCCAGCATTACCGCCCGCCGCCGCCGCTCCAGCGCCATGAAGCGGCGCTTTTTCTCGATCAGCGGCTCGATGATCCCGATGAACGGAACTTCTTTATAGAGCGAGGCATTGCGCAGGGCCAGGGTCGCCCTTGGCTGGCAGAAGATTTTGATGACTTCTATGTGCAGGTCAGTCAGGAAATCAGGGTCAGCGCTCTCAAAAAAGAGCGACGCCGAGCGAGCCTTCCTCGTCGGTGAGGGGAATTGCGTAGAAGCCTCGCGAACCGGCCGTCTCAAAATAACGCCTGAATTTTTCGCGGGTCTCGGGGCGGGGATCGTCGATCTCCTCGCCATGCTGGGTAACGTGAATTTCGGTCTGGAGACCGGCCGTCCAGCGCAGCACATCCGTGAGTTTTTCAATGGCCGGATCGCCCGGATCAATCTTTCGCACGCCGGACACCGCCTGGATAGTCAGCCGTCCTCGCTGCTCCATAGCGATGGCCGCACGCTCGTAGGGAATAACGAGCTGTGGCTGATGACGATCGCCTGCAGCACGCGCTCCAGATTCAGCGTGGAGCCGGTTTCCTGGCCAACGCTGACCAGTGTCTGGAGGATTTCGATCTTGCGCTCCGCCTCCAGCAGCGACGAGTTGTGCAGTGCCTGAGCCGCCGATGCCGCCACCTGGGTGAGCACAAACAGATCGTCGTCATCGAAGGGCGTGTCGCCTTCGATGCGAATCACTTCAAGAATGCCAACCAGACTTCGCCGTCCATCAGCGGCGCCGCGAGCAGCGATCCGACGCGGCTTTCGCCGGTGTTGAGCATTGCGCTGGACGAGCGCCTCGTCCTCCGCCTGCAGCAGTACTGCCTCCCCTGACTCCCCGATCTGACCAATCGTGCCGGAGGAACCGGACTGGCGCTCACCCACCTGCGCTCCGGGATCGTCGCCCGCCTGCTGGACCAGCAGCAGATCTTCCTGCTCGACCATCCAGAGGTTCACGGCGGCTGCGTGAATCAGGTCGCCAACTTTCTCGCAGATGATGGGCAGCAGGGACTCCATCTCCAGCGTGGCGTTGAAAACCTTCTCAATGTCGTACAGCTGGGTGAGCCGCATGACCGAAGCCAGGCCCGCATTCCGTTCGGCCGCATAGGCAAGCGCTCCGGCAAAGGCAATGGCGGCTACGCCTGCGATTTCGCCGATCTGATCGAGAACCTCTTCCGCCGGCGGCCCCGCGAAGCTGACGATCTCGATGCAGCCCATAGAGCTGGTCGCCACGCAGCAAGGGGACGTACGAGAGCGCGGTGATGTTTTGCCGGACGTCCAGATGAGCGAAGTCTTCGCGACTTAGCTCATCGACGCGAAACTGAAGGATGGCACGCTCCTGAGAGACAGCGCCGAGGGTCCCGGACTCCAGAGGGATGGCGCCGCCGTCGACGGTGATTTCTCCGGCGGTGGCCCGTGCGGTCCAGAGCGGCGCATCCGGCTCCTCGATGGTGAAGACCACCACGGCCGAGTCGGGCGCGATCTCCGCGACGCTGGCGGCGACGAGGCGCGCACGCGGGCCGATCTCCAGCTCCGATAACAAAGCTGAGGGCAACTCCGCGAATGGGAAAACCGCTGCAGGGTGACTCAACTGCAGGCTCCTTCCAGCCGGACGCAGGGTGATGCACAGGGGCGGCCTCACACCTTCGAGAGTCCACAGTTGCTGGGGATGGGCGAAGCCCTTGCTTCGGGGGATGAAGCTGCAACCTTCTCTGAGAGACCGCTGGCGGTATGGTATCCTGCCGCTGCTTTCGCGGTTAAGTTTTTTTCTCAGGCTGGAGGGACGGGTCGCGGACCTGCCTTCCCGAGGGACGCACCGCGGTTGGCGCCTGACCGGTATCGGGTGGTGTGCCTTCCGATGGGGTGCCTTTTAAAGGAGGACGGGTTTGAACTCACTCGAGATCGGCGTCTTAAAGCACGGGGATGTCACCGCCGTAACCCTGCGCGGAGCGCTCGTGCTGGGTCCTCCCGTCGACAGCCTGCGGCAGACGCTGGAAAACCTGACCACGCATGGCGAGTTTCGGATCGTTCTCGGCCTTACCGAGATCGCCAAACTGGACTCGAGCGGCATCGGGCTGCTGGTGAAGGCGCTGCAGTGGTGTAAGGAGGCCGGGGGTTCCGTGAAGCTGGTCAATCCCGCTCGCGTGGTCGTTCAGACGCTCAGCATGTGCCGCCTGCTGCCCCTCTTCGAGGTGTACGACGACGAGCACGCAGCCATCGAGTCGTTTGGCTGAACGCCGTTATTTCCCGAGGCAATCCTGGGTTTATGCGGGTCCGGTGAGATTATCTCTGGCCGGAGCCTCCGTGGGGACACGTCCACAATTACCGGATTAGATAGCGCCCCGCTTTGCGACGTTTCGATGGGTCTCGTACCCGTTTCTCGAACCGCTGCGAGCCGCGCGGGGACGTGAGCACCGCCGACGGTGTCGGTGGTTTGAATTCTATGGCCAGGAAGCGGGGGGCGGCCGGAGGGACATGAGCTTACGAATCTCCTTTCCCTCATCGATTTCATAGATGGCGTCGGCGGGAACACTCTGAAATTCCTGGCGAAGGCCGCTCGGCCAGGATACTTCAATCTTCGATATGACGGCATCCTTGCCCAGGCCAAAATGCAGACGCGTGTCATTGCTTGAGTTGTAGCTGCCCCCGCCACGTACTTCATCCATCTGAGTCATGCCCCCCGCAACCACGGTAACGCGAGCGCCAATCGCCATCCGGTTGCTCTTGCTTCCGACCAGACGAAACAGAACCCGATGATTCGCGTTATGGCTTTCGTTGATGAAAAGCGACGGCGGTCCGTCGACGTTGAAGACGACGAAATCGAGATTGCCATCGTTGTTCACATCGCCGAAGGCTGTGCCACGGCGGGATTGAAGAGGGCCTATATTCAGGTCCGCCTGATCGGCGACATCCTGGAAAGAGCGTCCCTCAAGATTACGAAACAGCTGCATCGGTTCGCGAAACTTCACTTCATTCTCAAGTTTGTCCATCAGGGAAGAGAAGTTGCCGTTGGCGATCAGAATGTCGGGCCATCCGTCGTTGTCGAAATCGCCGAAGCCGGTGCCCCATTTCACGGGATCGACAGTGCTTTTCGCCAGGCCCGCTTCAGTCGCTATATCCGTAAAGACCGGGAGGTCGTTGCGATAGAGGCTCACCGGTTGCCGGCTGTAGCGCGTCGTGATGATGTCGAGCTTGCCGTCGTGGTTGAAGTCCCCAAAATCGGCTGCCATATTGCCGTAAATCTCACCGTTCGGACCCAGAGCCGTAGCGGTACTGATGCCGACGTCTTCGAACTTTCCATTGTGGAGATTGTGGAAGAGGTAATTCGTTCCGCCGTCGTTGGTCACAAACAGGTCGGGCCACCCGTCGTTGTCGTAGTCCCCCCACACCACGCCCATGCCGTGCAGCCCGGCGGGATTGCTGACTCCGGCATTGCGGGAGACGTCTTCAAACGTGCCATCGCCGCGATTATGAAAGAGGAAGTCTGTATCTCCGTCCATTTCACCCGGCATTTGAAGGATGACGGAACGATAGCCAACAGCCGTGGGATCGGGGGGAGGCAGGTGATGCAGGTCGGCGCGGACGTAGCGAGCGACAAACAAATCGATGTGGCCGTCGCGATCGTAGTCAGCCCAGGCGGCGCCGGTGCTGAATCCGCCCCCTCTCAGGCCGGCACGGTCGGTCACATCTTCGAATCGGCAGCCACCGAGGTTGTGATACAGCACGTTGTGTCCGTAGCCGGTCACGTAGAGATCCGGCAGGCCATCGTTGTCGTAATCACCAACGGCGATGGCCATCCCATATCCGCGCGTGGTAAGCCCGGCAGCCTGGGTGACGTCGGTAAAGTGAAGGCGGTTTCCTTTGCCATCCTGGTGGTAGAGCGTGATCATGGGATCGCCGCCGGCCTGATAGCGATCGATGGTCGTATCGTTCACTACCGCGATATCGAGCTTGCCGTCATTGTCGCAGTCGAACAGCGCAATGCCACCGCCGCCCATGGTTTCCACGATGTAACGACGTTCGGTCGTCGAATGGGGCGCGGTGGTCAGGCCTGCCTCGCGGCTGACGTCGCGAAACCGGAGCGTGGATGGCGCTCGGGCTGAGGTTGGGCGCGGATGTGCCTGAGCGAACAAACTGGAAGATAGAAGGACGACAGCCGTCGCAAGAAGACTGCAGGATGGGATATGGGCGCGCGTGACGGATCTTTTCCGGTAAATCGACCTGAGCTGTCCCGCCGCGAAGATCACAGCGAGATTCTACCCGCGTGACGCTCGACGCCGTTACGAATGGTTGATGCCACGCTACTCACGCGGAAACCGGCGCAGTATCCTGTTCCCTGATGCGTGCTTTGGGAACCCTCGTTTTTCTGCTCTGCACTTCGCCGACGTTCGCAGCACAGCTTCCATCGGCTCCGACACCGGCGGAAAAGCTGGCAGAGGCACATGACGATCTGCAGCAGGGCAGAGCGGATCAGGCGATTGCGCTGTTGCAGCAATTGGCGGCGGCGCAGCCGGAACTGAAGGGCGTAGAACGCGAGTTGGGGCTGGCGTATTACCGCACCGGCAAGCTCGTCGAGGCGGGGGCGGCATTTCAGCAGGCGATGAGCCAGGACCCGCAGGATATCGAAGCTATACAGATGCAGGGGCTCACGCTCTATCGGATGGGCCAGCCTGCCGCGGCCATCCCGTATCTGGAACGGGTCCGCCAGTGGACTCCTGAAGCCGGCACTGACGCCAACTATGTTCTGGGCCTGTGCTATCTGAATGCCAATCGCTACGACGATGCGCGGAGGTCATTCGCAGCGCAGTTCGGCGACGCGCCGGATTCCGGCGCGGCATGGCTGTTGCTGGCGACGATGCTGCAGAAGTCGAATCTGCCGCGCCAGGCAGCGCAGGCTGCTCAGAAGGCGCTGAATCTGGAACCGAATCTCCCCCTCGCTCACCTGCTCCTGGGGGAAGTGGCGCTTCTCGATTCAAACATCGATGAGGCTCTGAAGCAGTTTCAGGCCGAGCAGAAGGTCAATCCTAATCAGGCCACCGTGTATGAGCGCATGGGCGACGCCTATCTCCGCATGAACAACCTCGATCTTGCTCAGCAGTCGCTCACCCGGGCACTTTCTCTGGACATGAGCAGCACCGGCCCGTTCATCCTGATGGGGCGGGTGCTGCTTCGGCGACAGGACGCGCGCACGGCCCTGATGTACCTGCAGCATGCTGAGAAGATGGACCCAGGCAACTATGTCACCCATGCCTCTCTCGCCCAGGCTTATCGCATGGCGGGCCTGGAAGACGAGGCGAAGCGCGAGAACGAGCTGGCAGCGCAGACCCACCTGAAGAATGAGCTGAAACTACAGCCTGTGCACTGACCCAGTTAGTGGATGCGAAGGGTGACCAGGCGGCTCTGAAGCGGCACACCGCCGCCAATGGTGGTCTGCAGTACAGCCTCGAACGGATGGATCTCGCCCTTTGGACCGGTAATCTTTTTCACGAGACCGGCGACGCTGTCCGGATCGCACACAAAATCCACCGCGGCCTGAGTGCCAAAGGTGGTGAGTCCGCTGAAGACCAGCATGAGCCGGCCTGGCTGCACGCCCGGTTGCAGAGCCAGAATCGCGTAATCGGTGGTCAGGGGATGCTCGGGCCGCGAATACAACGGGGGCTCTCCTGGCAGAGGGTGGTGGTTCACGATTCCGGCTGAGTCGGGGGTGGCCACCATCGTGAAATCCGTAGTTGAGGGTAAGACCCGCAGAGAGGGATTCTCCGCCCGGGAACCAACGAAGATGAGGTTTCGCGACCTCGCCACGTCCCAGGTCACCAGCAGGCTTCGCTTCAGCATGAACGTGGAGTGGTGCGCGTCGAAAAGTCGAGTCAGCGTGTAAACGGAATTCAGCTCTCCGATGCCCGTGTAGGTATCGACATAACCATCCCCGGACGGCGCCGCCGCCGGATCCGGCACGGCGTAGCGCAGTCCCTGCGTAGAGGTCCCCTGGAAAAGTGCATTGCTGTAGATCACGAGGGGCGGGTCCTGGGACAGGAATGGGTGCCAGAAGATGTCGACGGCGGTTTGAACCGGGGCAGCGACTCTCCACCGATGCCACGCAATCGCGCCAGCCGAGCCAACCAACAGACAAATTGAAACGGCCAACGCCCAGATGCGCGATCGCGGCCAGGAGTCTTTGTATTCTGCGGCGTGCGGTTCGTCATTGACGTCCGTTTCACCCGATAAAAGCTCGGGGGATGGCGGAATATTGGGCAGGTCGCGATTATGAAAAACGGGAAAATAGTGTCCCTTTGGGATCTCGAGAATGATCGGCTCGGCTGCGCCATCTTCAGAAAAGTACAAGACCAGTTTCTGTCGAAGCAGACGGGCATGCGTCCTTACAATGCTGTCTTCGCTGGAGTTGTAACCTGGAGGGCGGCCGAAGAGATGGATGCCGATTTGCTGCTCCGTCGCATCTTCAGGGGCATCGCGAATGGCGCACTTCGATATGTAAAACAGGAACTCGCAGAGACGCGGGGATGATTTCAGGTGAGGGCTGGCAGCGATCCTGTTGACCAGAGCCCATCGTTCGTCAGTCGCCGGCGTGGTTTCTACACTCGGACCTGCATTAACTGCCGTCATTTCAACCACTCGCAGTATGGCACACACAAATTTGCGGGTCAATTAACAGTAAAAAACGTTGCGAGCGCCTGGCGGCGACGCCAATACTTACCGGTCGTTAGGGTGCCGCATTGTGCTCGCAATGCTGGCGAAAGAATCCGAATGCAGCTCCGATCGCGGGAAGCTGTTCACAAAAACACAGAGTGGACCATATTCCGGAGGCAAGTCGTATGACGTGGACCAGAGATCAGGAAACCAGGGAAATGGGACGGCGACGCCAAAATCGTGCGCTTCCCATGGCTCTCTTCGCGGCGCTGCTGCTGATGTTGGGCGCGACTCTGCCGGCTGCCGGCCAGGCCGTATACGGCTCAGTTTTCGGCACCGTAACCGACAAGTCCGGCGCTGTGGTTCCCAACGCGACGATCACGGTCACCGACATCTCCAAGGGGACGGCTACCACCGTTCAGACCAATGAGACAGGCGAATATCGGGTCCAGCACCTCATCCCCGACACGTATCGCATTGAGGCGGCGGCGAAGGGCTTCTCCAGCGGCCAGGTCGATAATGTGGTGGTTTATGCCGATACCGCTCCGGAGGTCAACCTCCAGCTCGAGGTCGGTTCTGTTGGAACGACGGTTACGGTGAGTGGGGGCGCTCCCCTGCTCCAGACCGACCGCGCCGATGTCGCCACCATTTTGAACGAGCGCGCCGTCGAGAATCTCCCCAACCTGAATCGGAACTTTACGGCCTTTGAGCTTCCACGCCTGGCACCACCTATATCGGATGGGGGCCCGGCGAAGGAGGCGGCAATCCTCAGCGCAGCCAGTCCATTGAGGTGGATGGGCAGCTTCCCTTTGCCACGGGCTACGAGCTTGACGGTACCGACAATCAGGAGCCGCTGAACGGCGTGGCAGTGATCAATCCGAATCTTGACTCCGTTTCGGAAATGAAGGTCACGGCGCAGAACTACGATGCCGAGTTTGGCAAGGCTGTCGCCGGTCTCGTCACTGCGCAAACCAAATCCGGCTCCAATGACTTTCACGGCACGGCTTTTGAATATCGCCGCTCAGACGCCCAGCAGGCGCGCGATCCCTTCGCCAATGCTCCCCCAACGACAAGCTCGCTCCAACCCTGCACAATCAGTTCGGCGGCTCCATCGGCGGCCCCATTCTCCGCGACAAACTGTTTTTCTTCGGGGACTATCAGGGGCTGCGCGAGAAGACCGGCGTCTCCACGCTCACCACCGTGCCCACGCTCAAGGCGGAAACGACGTGCACGTCGGGCGCCAATTGCGATCTGAGTGACTATCTCTCCGTAGGTCAGATCTACAAACCGAATTCACTCACCGATGCCAGCAACACCGGCCGAACACCGTACGCCGGCAACGTGATTCCCGCCGGCGATCTCTCTGCCGCGGCTGTCGCATTTTTCAAGCTGCTGCCTAAGCCCAACGTCTCTACAACGGCCGTGGAAAATAACTATGCAGCTTCGGGTTCTGGCATCTTCAGCACAAACCAGCCGGATGTGCGGATCGACAGCAAACTAAACGAAAAGCTCCACATTTTCGGACGCTACACCTACTTTGGCGGCAATCTCTCGGGCGCACCTTTCTTCGGCGCTGCCGGCGGTCTCGGTTTCGGATCGGGCGGATTCGCCGGAACTGATGCCTTCCATTATTCGAGCCTCGCCTCGGGCGGCGACTATGTCGTTTCTCCCACCTGGCTGACGGATTTTCGTTTCGGCTACTACCGCATCTACAACAACACTCAGGGCCCGAACGGCAACCAGCCACTGGGTAACACTCTTGGGATCCCCAACGCCAACGTCGGAGACCTTTCTCTGAATGGTGGCCTCCCACAGTTCAATATCGATATCCCCGCCAACGGCGCCGACGGCGGCCAGAACATTGAATATGGAACTTCCGCCAATCCCACTCTGCAGCAAACCAGCCAGTATCAATTTGTGAATAACTGGTCGCATTCGTTCGGCAATCACAACATCAAATTCGGCGCCGATTACCGCTACGGCAAAAACTGGACCGTCACCATCGCCAGCAATGCGCTGCGCTCCGGCACCTACTTCTTCGCGTCTTCGCGCACTTCCGGGGTTGGCGCAGGAGGAGCAGCGTCACCGGGCGTCGGCTTCGCCACTTTCCTTCTTGGAGATGCGACTACCTTCTGGCGTACCCAGACCGCAAACGTCAATGCGCAGTCGCGCCAGACACGGTTCTTCACCTATGCGCAGGATCAGTGGCGCGCGACCCGGAACATTACCGTCGACTACGGTCTGCGCTGGGAACTGTACACTCCCGAGTCTTTAACCGCTCCAGGAGCCGGTGGCCTGCTCAACCTTCAGACCGGGATCCTGGGCATCGCAGGCGTCGGCCAGTTCAATGACAAAGTAAACGTCACAAATAACTTTGCTATGTTCGCCCCCCGTCTTGGCGTGGCCTGGCAGGTGCAGCCGAATACCGTGGTCCGTGCTGGTTACGGCATTGTCTATGGTCAGGGCTGGGCCGGCGACAGCTTCGGCGATGTCCTGACTTCGTCCTTCCCAACCCAGGTGCAGCAGAGTGTCAACCCAGTTTCAAATGCCGCAGCCGTTTTCAATCTCACGGCGACGGAAAATGGAGTTGCGCCTGGACCGCCCGGCTACACATTTGCCTCGATTCCCAGCTCTGGCGCCTATCCGTTGCCCGATGGCATTTATCAGATCGCTCGCCCGACGCAGGTCCGCCTGCCCTCGGTGGCTGGGTGGAACCTGACCGTCGAACATCAACTCACCAAAGGCATGTCCCTGCAGGTCGCATATGTCGGCAGCGAGGCATGGCACAACATGTTTGACTCCTCGCCTTCCTACAACGCGAATGAAATCACCTATCGCGGCTTCAAGCAGGTCAATCCCAACAACACGTCGTCCAGCGGTACAAGCTGTGCGGGAACAGATCCGGGGCTGGCTGCAGACTCCGCATGCTGGTATACGAATCCGCAGCGCCAGCCATACTACGATGGCACGGCGCAGTCCCAGCTCGGCGTCAAATACGGTGTTCCCCACGGCTGGACGCAGCGCATCGACTACATGGCGAACCAGGCTACGGGCAGTTACAACGCACTGCAGGTCGTCCTGAACAAACGATTCACGAACGGCCTGCAGTTCCTTACGCATTACACCTGGTCGCATGACATCGACCACGAGTCGTATCAATTCCTGATTAATCCGAAGATCGGTCGTGGCAACGGCTACTACAACCGCCGCCAGGCGTGGGTGTTTGCCGGCAACTACGATCTTCCTTTCGGCCGCGGCAAACAGTTCGCCGCAACCGTGCCCGGCTGGATGAATGAGGTCATCGGCGGATTCCAGCTCAATGCCAACCTCACGCTGCAGGGCGGAATCCCGTTTAACACCAACTATCAGCTTTGCAATCAGGACAACGACATCGCATCCAACGACAATGCGTGCTTCCTGAACAAGGTTTCCGGAAGCTTCGGGATATCGAAGGGCAAGTTTGACCCGGTGGCACTCAGGGTTCCGTACATCAAGCCGTCACCCTACGTTCTGCAGCCTCCGGGGCAGGCGGATAACTCCTTCGGAGCCTATGCGCGTCCTGGTGCCGACACCTTCGGCAACATAGGCCGCGATGCCCTGTGGGGACCGGGTTTCTTCAATGTGGACTCCACGCTCGCCAAAAACTTTACGCTTCACGAGAAGTTAAACATGCAGCTCATCGTGGAAGCCTTCAACGTCTTCAACCACACGAACTACGGAAATCCCAACACCTGCATCGACTGCGGAGACAACAACAACGCAGGCTATATTCAGGGCACCTTCTCTGAGCAGGATGGAACCTCCATGCGGCGAATGCAGTTCGCCGCCCGGTTCCAGTTCTGATTGCTCCGCTGGCCAGGGGGAGAAGGCGGGCAGTTCACGCCGCCTTCTCCGCATCTGGGCGGCGAGACCCTTCGGATATAGAATGCTCTGTATCGAATCGAGCGTCCACCTGGCCTCGCTTGCTGCCGAAGCCTTCCTGCAGAAGGCGCAGTTACTCGCTACTAACGATCCGCCGCTGGGTTATGTGGAGCAGGGACTGCGTTCGCTCTATTTGCGATTCGCCGCCGGAGCCAGCTACGTGGATAAGACCGTAGCCTTAACCTGGTGAGAATCCCGGTGCCACGATTGGCCTGGTTGTCCACGCTCCTGGCGGTGGGTGCGGCGGTTTCTGCGCAGCCGAGGCTTGCGGATCCTGCTCTCAATATCTCAACCAGAGACGCCGGGCCTTCGCGGTTCGTCGCCGCGCATGGAGACCGCGCTCTCCTCATGGGCTATAGCGGCTCGGGCCTCGAGGCCTGGGCATATCCCTTTCAGCTCTTCCGCAACTATCGCGTTCAGTTCCTGCTCAAGGCGGGCGCCTCTGCTGTCGACGGACTGGGCATCCTTCGCAGGATCGACTATGGCCCGGAAGAAATTGTCCGGACCTATGTGGGTTCGGGGTACGAAGTGCGCGAACATCTGTTTGTGCCGCATGACCGCCTCGGTGTTGTGCTGACCTATGACGTCACGGGGCGCCGCGCCATCGACATCAAAGTCACCCTTCTCCCGGTCCTCAATCTCATGTGGCCGGGGGCCATCGGCGGCCAGGAACTGAACTGGACCCCCGCTCTCCGTGGCTATGTCATCTCTGAGCGCATTACAGGCATGCGGGCGATCATCGCCAGCCCGGACGAAATTGACCACACCAACATCGTGAACAGCACGCACCGGCAGGACCTCACGCAATCCATGGTGCTTCGTCCATCGCATGGCCGGGCGCAGTTCTTTGCGGTTTTCGAAGACGGCGCACAGCCGCCAGGAAGCGAGCTGCGGACCCTCGAGCACAACTTCGACGCTCTCCATGCGGAGGCGCGGGTGCACACGCAAGCCGTTCTCGACGGCGGAATTCAGGTGCACACGCCGGACGCGGCTCTGAATCGAGCTTTCCTCTGGTCGAAGCTGGCACTCGATCAGGCCTGGGTTTGCAATGATTCCATCGGTTGCGGCGAGGTTGCGGGCTACGCCCCGTCGCGCCCTGAACGCCGTCCGCAATATGCATGGTTCTTTGCGGGCGATGGCCTCGTCGCCACAGAGGCGCTGCTGGCAGAAGGCGACACCACGCGCGCCCAGCAGGAGCTGGCGTTTATCTTCCGTTATCAGAATCCGGAGAACGGAATGATCTGGCATGAGATTTCGCAGAGTGCGAACTACGTGGACTGGTCCAGGAAATACCCCTACATGTACGTCCACGTGGATATCACGTTTCAGTTTCTGGTCACCCTGGCCGACTATTACCAGGCGACCGGAGATCTGGCTTTCATCCGCGCACACTGGAGCGGCATCGAGAAAGCATGGGGCTACTGCCACTCACTCATCGACCCCGCAACGGCGCTGCCGCAAATTCCCGCCGACAAGGAAGGCGGCGATGAGCAGGACGGGTTGCGCGAGGACGCGGGCCTCTCCGCTGCCTGGGTCGGGGCGACCGACGCGTATCGGCGACTGGCGCTGGCAATGGGCGAGACCGGCGACGCAGAAGCCGGGGCGCGCGCGCACGATGCTGCTCAACGGGCTCTTGCCGGCCGTTACTGGGATTCGCAGCAGCAATTCTGGATTGCGGGGTTTGCCGAGGACGGCCGCGCTATGACGGATGAGCGCAGCCATTCAGGCCTGCTCGGCTACGGTTTTTTCAAGACAGCACAGGAGGACACAGCGCTCCAGCGCCTCGCCTCCGCGCATTTCGAGACGGATTGGGGCACCCGCGGCGTGTCCGATGCCTCACCAAACTACAATCCTGATTCCTACGCAGCGGGGAGCGTCTTTGAGCTCAACACCGCCGACACTGCTGAGGCGTTTTGGCGCGACCACCGTCCTGCTATCGCGTGGCCGGTGTGGTCCTCCCTCCTTCCCGGGCTCCAGCTTGATTCCCTCGGCCACCTCCCCGAGGTGCTCGCCGGCGATCGCTTCCGGCCTCAGGTGGAATCCGTGCCGGAACAAACGTGGTCCTCCGCCGGCCTGCTCCATTCCCTGATGCATGGCATCTTCGGCCTCGAGGTGGATGCCGCTGAGCATCACCTCACGCTCACACCTCACCTCGATCCCCGCTGGAATCACGTCGAGCTTGACCACGTGCCGGTCGGCTCTGCGAGCGTGGATGTCACGATCGAGCAGAGGTGGGGCGAGGTCGATGCGAGCCTGACTGCGCAGGGCGCTTTCGTCCATCTTCGCTTTGCCCCGCAGATACCCCTCGGCGCCACCAACGTTAGCGCCAGTGTTGATGGCCGGCCCGTCCCCGTCGCGGTGGAGCAGCATGAGGAGGACGAACATGCCGTCATCGAGATCGACTTGCCCCCGGGCACGCTCCATTGCCGCATCCTGTATGAAGATGGCGTGCGCGTGCGGGTTCCCACAACTCGTCCCGTTTTGGGCGCTGCCAGTCAGGCGCTGAAGCTCACCTCTCTGCGACTGAAGGGACAACAGCTGACGCTCGACGGCGATGTCACCGCAGCCAGCAATGCCTCTCTGGACCTGGAGACCTCCTGGAAGATTCAGTCGGTGCAGGGGGGGCGGATCGCGGACGAGCACGGAGCATGGTCCACGCTTACCTTTACCAACGCCCCGGCCTCGAGAGGCGCGTACGTTCACAGGACCATGACCGTAAAGTTCAAACCGCGCCTGGTGGAGGAACCATGAAGTTAAACCAGGCTCTGGGTGGTCTGCTCATTGCGACGAGTTTGTTCGCAGCTGCGCCGAACGCTGCGACCGAGGTGAGGGCCAAACTCGTCACCACCGATACGACCGTGCAGCTGGCCGCCGGAGCGGACGCGCCTCGCCTCGTCTCCCTTGCCGGTCGTAATGTACCTGCCTGGCAGAATCGCTCCGAGGAAACTCTGCCCCCCTGGGTGGAGCGCGAAGCGAAGCGATTGCCTCTTCAGTGGAAGCTCGTTCCAGCTGCAACGGCGATCGATGCTCATCACGTGGCTTTCGTCTACGAAACAAGCAGCCCGCATCTCCGCCTGATATGGGAATGGTCCGCGCGCGCGCCGTTCGGCCCCGTGGAAAACACCATCACGGTCCAGAACCGCAGCGGTGTCGAGCTCTGGCTGCCCGTCTTTGACAGCCTCCGCCTGGATTGGCAAATCGCCCGCTCAGCGGATCTCCGCGATCTTTATATAGAAAAAGGCGCGGGCGCCCCTACGGACCAGGGGACCCATCTTGATCCTGTTTCGCCCGGCTATAGCTGGACCGGGTGGTCCTCCACGTTCGCTCACCCGGTGCCCGGTCGCGCACGCGAAGTGATTCCCTTCGAGGCTGTCTTCGCCCCCGGGAATGTTGCGGCGGGATGGTATGCCGGCATTGAGTTCAGCGCACGGACCCGCATGACTCTCGAGCGCAGCGCTGGCAGCCTCACCAGCGACATCGGCCTCGATCCCCAGCCCGGACCGGTACTCACCCGCCTGATCCCGGGCGGAGTTTTTAACACGCCGCGCGTCTTCCTGGGGGCCTTCACCGGTGGTGCCGAGGGCGCCGGCAATCAGCTGCGTCCCTGGGTGCGCCGTGTGCTCGGCTCGTCCCGCACCTGGGCCGATCCCGAATATCCGATCACCGTCAACAACAGCTGGGGCGTCGGCATGACGATCAGCGACGCAACCGCGCGCCGTATGATCTCCGACGCATCCTCCCTCGGGTTCGAAATGTTTCACCTCGACGCCGGCTGGTTCCGCGGTCCCGGGGATTGGTACCCGAATCCGGAGAAGTTCCCCAACGGCCTCGCACCTATCTCCGAGGATGCGCACCGCCATGGCATGCGCTTCGGCCTCTGGGTTGACTGGTCTCAGGCAGGCATCGACACCGAACCCGGCGCCCTCAATCTGCGCGATCCGAACGTTCGTGACTGGCTCGTTGCCGATGTCGGCCCCGGCTGGAAACCTCAGGACTTCAAAGGCCAGACCATCGACCTCGGCGTGCCGGCCGTACGCGATTACGCCGCCCGGGAAGTCGATCGCATCGTGACCAGCGACCGTATCGATATGCTCGAGCACGACGGCTACCTTGTTGCCCAGGGCTGCACCCGCGACGATCACCCCCACGCCCCGCCCGATCGCCAGCACATGCAGGTTCAACACTACGACGGGGAAGACATTGTTCTCAGTTCCAACTCCACCGATGTCAGCTATCACGCGGTTGAGGCCTATTACCAAATTTACGAAAATCTACGGCGCACACATCCAGATCTGCTGTTCGAAATTTGCAACGACGGCGGCCGCATGGTCGACTTCGGCGCCGCTGCCCACGGCGATTACTTCTCCATCACCGACAGTTACGACCCCCTCTCCAACCGACGGGCCTTCTATGACGCCAGCCATGTCCTGCCACCGGCCATGCTGGAGAGCTACGTTGACAAATGGCCCACACCGCATCCGGAAAACTTTCTCTACGAGCTTCGCAGCGGCATGATGGGGTGGTTCAGCGTCATGCAGGATACGAACGACTGGACCCCCGAGCAACATCAGGCTGCCCGCAGGGCACTCACCCTTTATAAATCGCACCTTCGCCTGCTGATTCGCGACGCGGAACTCTTTCACATCGCGCCTCGTCCTGATGGCATCCACTGGGATGGCATCGAATACTGGGATCCCACTCGCGGTCAGGGAGTCGTTTTTGCCTTTCATGGATCCTCAACCAGCGAGCCCAGCCATCGATATTTACTCGACGGTCTGAACTTCAGGGAAGTCCTACCGACTTCATTTTGAGGACGGCAGCTCGAAGGATGCGACCGCCAGCGGTCGGCAGCTGATGCAGCAAGGTCTTGCCGTTGCCCTGCCCCAGCCTCTCACTTCGGAGCTCATCTTCCTGTCCGAAAAATGAGGCCAGGATTCAAAGGCGAGGTTCTGTGCAGTGTGCGCTTTCGTTCCGGATGCGTCGTGTTCGGCAGCTATTTACCGATGCAAAAGGTTGAGAAGATCGGTTGAGGATATCGTCGGCGGTGGTTTCGCCGGTGAGGCTGTCGAGGTGCCGCAGCGCTGCGTAGAGATCGAGCAGCAGCATCTCATGCGGCACCCTCGCCGCGATCGAGGCGAGCGCGGCGTCGAGCGAGGCGAGGGCTCCGCGAACCGCTTCAAAATGGCGGAGGCTGGTGAGAATACCGGATTCGCTCTCGCCGACCGGATTACGGACCTGATCGGCGAGCGCGTCGCGGAGCGAGGGGCAGTCCATCTCCGGTCAGGGCTGAAGTCGCGACAGCGGGCAGGGGCAATTCGGGAACGGCTTCCTCGACTGGGTCGAGATCGGACTTGTTGCGCCGACCAGGGCGCGGCGTCCGGCGAGCGACGCAATCAGCTCCTGCTCATCCTGCCGCAGGGATACCGACGCGTCGAGAACCACGAGAACAATGTCCGCGTCGGCCAGGGCCTCTCGCGACTTGAGAATGCCGAGGTTTCCGCCTCATCATGAGCCTCGCGCAAACCGGCGGTGTCCACCAAGTCAACGGGAATACCCTCAAGCGAGAGGCGTTCGGTGACGAGGTCGCGGGTGGTGCCCGCGGCGGCGGTGACGATGGCGCGTTCGCGTTGGACGAGCCGGTTGAAGAGCGACGATTTGCCGACGTTGGGGCGGCCGACGATGGCCAGGCGCAGACCGCCGTGGACGAGGTGTCCGTGATCGAAGGAAGCGTGCCGACGGGGCGAAGCTGCTCGCGCGACGGTCTCGATGCGGAGTGACGATTTCGCTGTCGGGGGCTACGTCGATGTCGTCTTCGGCGAAGTCGATGCCCGCTTCGAGCAGGGCGATGAGCTCGACGAGCGACTTTGCTTGGCGGGCTGCGACGCGGCGGGAGAGCGCTCCGCCAATCTGGCGCGCCGCGATGCGGGCCTGGTAAAGAGTCTGCGCCTCGATCAGATCGCGAACGGCCTCCGCCTGGGTGAGATCGATGCGGCCGGCGAGAAATGCGCGCTCGGTAAATTCCCCGGGTCGGCCAGGCTCGCACCGGCGCGCAGCGCAAGGCGCACCAGCAGTTCGCAGAACGACCGGCGAGCCGTGAGCCGCGATCTCCACCAGGTCTTCGCCCGTGTAGGAATTGCGGCGGGCTGAAATATGTAACAAGGGCTTCGTCGATAGTCTCCGATCGGTTTCCGGATCGAGGAACGGTCGACGAACCGGGCACGCGCGTGTTCCAGCGGGTCTGAGTGCGGACCAGACTTTGCGCGATGGCGGGAGCGCTGGAGACCGGAGAAGCGGCCAATGCCGATACCGCCGCGCCCGGGAGGCGTGGACACAGCGACGATCGTCTCCTGCGCGACAGACTCGCGTTCGGTGGTTTGTGGATGGGGCTGCACGGCGGGGGCTCCTTGCGCGGCGCCGTGCGCTGGCGTGTCCGCTGGATCGGGCGTTAGCGGCGGCGGTCGGAAAAGCGGCCTTCTGGCGAGCCGCTCTCGGGGGCCGGGGTCGTGGTGAGGTCATTTCCCTTCGGGTAGGCGACGACGAAGCGCCGCAGGCCCTCGCCCGATGGAGGCCGTCTCCAGATCGGAGTAAGCTGCGAAACGCCAGATGCAGCATGCGCCGCTCGCGGGAGCTCATGGGCGCGAAGCTGTAGGGCTGCCCGGTACTGCGCACGCGCTCGGCGGCGGTTTCGGCGGCCAGCGCAATTCCCGCGCGCGCAATGCCTTAAAGTTCTCCGCGTCGAAAGAGATCTTGTCGTGCTCCTCATTTTCAAGGCGGAGCATCTTGGCTGCGACATGTTCCGAGAGCTCGCAGCAGTTCGCCTCCGCGCTGGGTCAGCAGGCCGGCATCAGGACCCGCAAGCTCGACATAGATTTCCCTGGCTTCAAGGCCTGCCGGATCGGCGGCGCCGGGACCGGCCGTGATCCGGAATTTCACACGCAGCCCACCCAGGCGGATCAGCGATTGCAGAAGCTCTGCGATTTTTTGCGCAGCAGCGGAGTAGTCATCAATCGGCATCGGCTATTAGTATCGCATTCCGACGCAATTAGAAAATGCCGGCCGGCCAGGCACCGCCGAAAATTGACTTATGGCAACTAAGGGGATCAATCTTCAGTGCTTTGCCTGGCGCTTGGCCGCACGTTTCAGGGCAATGGCGCGAATTTCCTGCCCCATACTGGTGCGGTTCATGATGAGCTGCTGCCCTACGCCGAGCAGATTGCTGCCCGCCCAGATAGAGCGCGACCCCCGATCCAATGTTCCACATCATCACACCAAAGATCACCGGCATCATGAAGGCCATCATGCGCTGCTGGCGAGGATCCATACCCGGGGAAGGCGTGAAGAACTGCGAGAGAAACATGGAGACGATAAAGAAGACGGGCAGAATGTGCGTAGGTCGGCTGCCGCCAGATCGGGGAGCCACAGCCAGTGCGCCTGGCGCAGCTCAATGGCATAGCGCAGCATGTCATAAAAGCCGATCAGCAGCGGATACTGCAGCAGCATTGGCACGCAGCCGCCGAACATGTTCACGCCTTCTTTGCGCTGCAGCGCGAACATCTCCTGGTTCATTTCCTGGCGGCGCGGGTCGGTGGTCTTGTACTTCGCGTATTTGGCCTTGATGGCATCCATCTGGGGCTGGATGCGCTGCATCTTGAGCGACGACTTCATCGTCATGACGCGGGTGGGAATCATGGCCAGGTTGAGGATGAGGGTGAGCTGAGAATGGCCCATCCCCAGTTGGGAATGCCGTGGTTGACGAAGAAGCGCAGCGCCAGCAGCATGGGCTTGGCCATCCAGGTCCACCAGCCGAAGCTGACAACGTGCTCCAGGTTTTCACCATTGGCGGTGTGGATGGTTCCAAGCAGGCCAAGCAGCTTGGGACCGACAAAAAGGCGGGTGTGCACGCCGCCAGCCTGGCCGACGGCTGCGCCCAGCACCGGCGCCGGACTGCCTCCGTTGGCGTCAGGGTGGTCATGGCTGCGGGGGACCTTGATCTCATTATGGAGCGTCACGACATCCGTGTCGGCAGGCGAATCCGGCATAAAGACCGCTGCAAAGTACATGTCGCCCGCGCCCGCGTAATCGAAGGAGCCGTGCTGCGTTTCACCGCCAACGACTTTTTTCGCGGCGAATATCGGTCTTCCCGTTATCCGACTCATCGACGACTCCGGCAGCGTAGCCGGCCAGGTCGGTCTGATCGCCCATGCCGGAGGGCCACTGCAGCAATGCCGTCACGGGTGCACCGTTCTGAGTGACCGTGACATCCGCGTGGATGATGTAGCTGGAGTCGAAAGTAAATGTCTTATGAACCGTGAGGCCGCCCGCGGAATATTCAAAGCTCAGCGTGCCAGGCGCGGTCAGCGCGCCGGACGTCGACGGCACATAGAGAGCCGAGTTGAGCTTGTCCTTCAGAGCCGCATCGTAGGTGAAGATCGAGAGAGGCAGGCCAAACTGCGCAGCGGCATTGTGATTCACCAGATCGAGAGGCGTCTTCTGATCGTCGCTGTTGTACTCTTCAGGATCCACGATTTGACCGCGGCGCCCCGATTCGTAAAGGTGATGCGATAGAGCTCATTCTCGACAACAATATCGTTCTGGCTGGTGGCCTCAACCGTGTTGGGTGCGGGAGCCTGCGCATGGGCCGCACGCGTTTTTGCGGGGGCACCCGTTTGCGCGGGGGCAGCCGTATCCGGTTCCGTTGTGGCAGTTGGGCTCTGGGCCGGCTGGCGCTTTTTCCTGGGGATGCTGAGGAGGCGTCGTCGGCTTCTTCGGACCGAAGTACTCGAAGGCGATCATCATCAGCACGAAGACGACCATGAAGCCAAAGAGCGAGCGCGAGTCCTGTCCGCCGCCGCCACCGCCCTGCTGATTCGGATTTTGTATCTCTGCCAAGACTTGCTTTCCTGTCTGTTGCCGGTGTGGGGAAGTTATCGAGTTGGCCGC
>CAVPCE010000008.1:0-16888 GCA_963702295.1 uncultured Acidobacteriaceae bacterium
TGCTGGGCCACCTTCAGCAGATCCAGCACGCCCAGAAAACCGGACGCCCGCGCCAGCTCTGGCGTAATGTCCGGCAGGCCGATCGGCTCGATCGAATCCACCTCAATCTCGCCTTCTTCCATCCGGTAGCGTCCGCCCACCCGCACCTGCGGCCGCACCCAAATGCGCACACTGCAGGTGATCGTGCCCCGCCGAACTCCCTCCCGCAGTCGCTTCGTGAACTGCATAGGCGCAGTCTATGCGACATTTGCCGCGAGCCCCACCCGCCCCGGCGCCGCCGGCAGCTCCGCCGCAGCCACATCGTCCCCCGCTAAAAACAGCTCAAACAGCGTCCCGTACAGCCCCCGCCGCCCGGATAGCCGCACCCGCCGCTCCCGCAAGAAACCAAAACGGAACGGCGACCACTCCTCAGCCTCCCGCAGAAACCCCCGCGAGAAGTACCCATGGGATTCGGCCACCGCCATCAGAATCAGCGACCGCCAACTCATCCGCAGCAGGTCTTTCAGCATCGCGTCGCCGCGTGGCAGCGTCTCCATCTGCGCTCCCACCCGATCGGCGAATTGCAGAAGCTGAATCGCCAGCCCGTCCAGGCACTCTCCCCTCCGCACCGCCGTCGAGAACAGCGTCGCCGACCCGCGCCGCACATCCTCTTCGATGTCCTGCAGATCGTCGCCCAATTGCAGCAGCACGCCCCACGCAAACCCGAACCGGCTCTCCGCCTGGTTCAGATCCGGCTGCGCCAGACACGCATCCGCCAGCACCGACGTCCCGCCCTTTGTGCAGCTCAGCCGCAGCAATTCTTCTCCCGAGCAACCGCCCCGCAACTGCCGCAGGCTTTCCTCCTGCCCGCGATGGATCGCCAGCAGGCAATCGAAGACCTGCGGGTAGAACTCCCGCGGATATTGCCCCTCGATCAGCTCGACCAACCCCCAGACCGCCCGCTCCCAGGCATTTTCCGGCACCTGCAGGTCGCCTCGGAGCCGCTCTCGAAAACGTCGGCTCGCTCCCAATTTTTCTTCCGCCGACAGATCCACGCGATCCAGATGGTTATCGCTGTAGGGATACAGCAGGCTGTACCCAAGGATCCCCGGCGTCAATCGCACCGCCTCTCCCACCAGCGGCTGCAGTCCGCACGCCGTCCACGCATTACGGCACGCCTGCACAATCCCATCCATCGCCAGACCCGGATCAAACTCTCGCGCCCATCGCGCCAGTTGTGTGCCTACCGGCAGAAAATCGTCCGTGAGCAACCCAATTGCGTCCTCGCCCAGCCCCAGTGCCTCCGCGGAAAACCGAGCAAACGCTGCCACAATCCGTTCCTGCGCTCCGACCCTCGCCTGTCGCGATCGCCGCACCCTCTTCGCCTCGCGCTCCACATTGTTCAGCGCCCGGTCATAGGCTTTCTCGCGTTCCCGCTGCTCGCCCGCCGAGTAACGCCGAACCTCCGGAGCCCGCGCCGCTGCGCATGCCGTCCACTCCGCGGCCGTCCGTTCCACCTCGGCTTCCACCCAATCCCACTCAAATCGTCCCGCCATACCCAGTCCTACGCGAAGCACCGCGTCCCGGTTCCCGCGCTGACATACCATGGGTGAACGCCCATGAACGCGTCTGCGGACATCTCCGAATTCCACGACGCCAATTCCGATCCGCCGGTCCGCGGCTTCCTCCATCGCCCCGCCACACCCTCGGAAATCGGACTCGTCCTCACCCATGGCGCCGGCGCCAACTGCCAGACTCCGCTCCTCGTCGGACTGGCGGACGCCCTCTGCCAGTCCGACTTCACCGTCCTCCGCTGCGACCTGCCCTTCCGCCAGCTTCGCCCCCACGGTCCACCGCGCAACAGCGCCTCGCAGGATCAGACCGGCCTCCGCGCCGCCGTCGAATCTCTCCGCCGCCTCGGCTTGTCCCGCGTCTTCCTCGGCGGCCACTCCTACGGCGGACGCCAGGCCTCGATGCTCATCGCTTCGGAGCCAGGCCTCGTCGAATCTTTGCTCCTGCTCTCCTACCCGCTTCACCCGCCGCGCCGTCCTGACCAGCTTCGCACCCAGCACTTTCCGCGACTGCAAACTCCGGCTCTCTTTGTCCACGGGACCCGCGACGGCTTCGGCTCCCTCGAAGAAATGGAGGCGGCCCTCGCCCTCATTCCCGCCCGCACCCAAATGCTTCCCGTCGAAGGCGCCGGTCACGAATTGCTTAACCCCCGCAATCGTGCCACCTTGGCGGCTCTCATCGTCCAGGCCTTCCGCACGTTTCTTGAGTGAACCGCCCCGGGCTGCGATTCCTCGTCGTATCCCTTACCATTGAACCCAATGAGGCCGTCCCATCCCGATCGCTCCCACTTCCTGCGCCTCGCCCGCACCCACACTCTCGTTCCCCTCTACCGCACGCTCACGGCCGACCTCGAAACACCGGTCTCCGCCTTCCTGCGTCTCGCTGCCGCCGAGCCTGAGTGCTTTCTGCTCGAATCTGTCGAAGGCGGGGAGCACCTGGGCCGCTACACCTACATCGGCATCCGCCCCAGTCGCCGCATCGTCTCACACGGCAGCGAGATTGAGATCACCGAGCATGGGCGGAGCCGCCGCGTTACCGGCGACGTCTTCGTCCTCCTCCGCGAAGCGCTCGAAGGCCACTCGCCAGCCCGCATTCCCGGCCTCCCGCCCTTCACCGCCGGCGCCGTTGGCTTTCTCACCTATGATGTCGTCCGCCAGATCGAGCGCCTGCCGAGCAACACCACCGATGACCTCGGCCTTCCCGACGCCTGCCTCATGTTCTTCGACGAGGTCCTCGCCTTCGACCACGTCAAGAAAGAAATCCTCCTCATCGTCACCGCCGACCTGCGCCGCCATAAACCGCAGGCTGCATACGCTGACGCGCTCAAACGTCTTGACCGCCTCGAACGCCGGCTCGCCCAGCCGCTCCCGAAGCTCACAGCGAAGAAGCCCTCCGGCAAACTGCGGCTAACCGCCCGCACGAAGAAGGCCGCCTTCATGAAAGGCGTTGAGCAGGCGAAGGAATATATCGCGGCCGGCGACATCTTCCAGGTTGTCCTCTCGCAGCGGTTCGATCTTGAGCCGGGCGTCGATCCCTTCTCCGTCTACCGCGCCCTGCGCATCGTCAATCCTTCGCCTTATATGTACTTCCTCCGCTTCGGACGAATGAAACCTGGCGCAAAGCCGGTTCGCGGCAACGCGGCCGAGGAAACCACGCATATCGTCGGCTCGTCGCCCGAGCTGCTCGTCCGCGTGGAAGGGCGGAAGATCGAGTACCGTCCCATTGCCGGAACTCGCCCGCGCGGTGCCACCGAACCAGCCGACCTGGCAGCCGAGCAGGAGATGCTCCACGATGAAAAAGAGCGCGCCGAACACGTGATGCTCGTCGATCTCGGCCGCAACGACGTTGGCCGCGTCAGCCAGTACGGCTCCGTGAAAGTCACCAATCTGATGTTCGTCGAGCGCTACTCGCACGTCATGCATCTGGTCAGCAACATCGAAGGCAAGCTGCGGCCGGATTTCAGTGCAGTGGACGCGCTCCGCTCCTGTTTTCCCGCCGGAACACTCTCCGGCGCGCCCAAGATTCGCGCCATGGAAATCATCGAAGAGCTGGAGGCAACGCGCCGCGGCATCTATGGAGGCACCGTTCTTTATGCCGACTACTCCGGCAATCTCACCAGCTGCATTGCCATCCGCACACTGCTCGTAGAGGGCAAAGAGGGATTCATTCAGGCCGGCGCCGGCATCGTGGCCGACTCCGTTCCCGAAACGAATACCAGGAGAGCCTGAACAAAGCGAAAGCAGTGGTGCGCGCCGTCGAGCGTGCCAGAGAGGACTGAAGATGGACCTGGACCTGGAAAACCAAACGGTCGGCGACACCACCGACTCTCCTCGTCCTCAGCCAGGAATCACTCCTGGGGCCGCACTCTTATCAGCGATCGTTCCCGGATCAGGTCGAATTAGTTCTTGGTCAGAGACGGAGAGGATTCTCGTACCTATTTCTCGCATTGCTTTGGGCTTTGCTGTTCTTCTCTCCGGCGCGCTTGCCCAGGTTTTATTGGGGATGGATTTCCCTGATCCTTGCCGGCCTGACTCTGTGCCTTTTGGCCTCCTGCGATGCTCTTCACTTTCGTAGTGCTGAAAGAAGGCCGAGCCGGTGGCTTTGGCTATTCGGCACTTTGCCCTCAGCCGTCATCGCTCTGCTCTTCTGTCAGAGCGTCCTCCTCCGAACCGCCGGATTTCGCATCTTCAGCATTCCCTCTTCCTCGATGGAGCGAACCATTCAGCAGGGAGACGTGTTGATGGCAGACATGAGGGTCTTCCACCACCGTCAGCCTCAAAATGGTGACATCATCATTTTCAAAAGCCCGAACCACTCAGGAGTCATCTTGATCAAGAGACTCGTCGCAACAGGAGGCGATACGATCATGAGCCTGAAGGGCGCCGTATCGCGCAATGGAAGATACCTGGACGAGCCATATGTGGAGCACATTGGTGATACGACCGACCAGCTCATGAATTTCGGCCCTGTGACAATTCCCGCTCACAAACTGTTCGTGATGGAAGACAACCGGGACGTCAGTTTGGATAGCCGCATGCCTGGGTTCCGACTCATTGATGAGTCAGCCGTCCTGGGCAAAGCGCTGTACATCATAACGCCCGCACACGACCGCTCCGGTGAGCGGCTGCATTAGCGGCCCCTACTTTGCGATCCGCTCCGCCGAGCCCGCCACGTTCAGGGCGCAGTTGCTGTGCCCGACAGCGCTCCACACCGTCCCGTCCTCAAACGTCACCTGATCCAGCGAAATCCGGGTCACGCCGTAGGCATACATCTTCTCCGGCAGGCGGATTTCGCGCAGCTGCTCGGCGGTCTTGTCCGGCGAGTCCGATCCGGAAAACGTCAGTCGCAGCTCGAAGGCATTCGCATCCAGCTGATACTTGCTGGTCTTCCCCAGGAATTTTGCCGTGATGCTGACCGACCCAATCGCCTTGCCGCTCGGGTTCTGAAAGCCCAGCGCCAGATTCGGCTCCGTGACCTTCTCGGCGGCAGTGACCGGAATTAACGTCGCCGGCCAATTCAGATGGGCCTGAGTCAGCACGACCGGGCAACCGGTCTGATCCGGCGAACGCGGCATACCCTGAAGATCGAGGCTTTGGATGCCCTCGGATTGAACTGACGCAGGAGCGGCCGGAACTTGTGCGAAAGCGGCCGCCGACGCGGCCAGCCACAGGGCGGAGAGAAGGAGCTTCATCCGAGGAACCTCCGACGCCAAAAGCATAGCACCGGGACCGGCCGTCCAGGCAACCGGGTGAGGTGCCGGTGCGGCGCGCAGAGCTGCTCCGAGAATTGCCCTTAGGCGCGAAGCGCGGTTGCCTGGACGGCCAGTCCCGATACACTGAATTCGGATGGTCTTTGTTCTCGACAACTACGACTCCTTTACCTTCAACCTCGTTCAGTACATGGGCGAGCTGGGCGCCGACGTGGTCGTCCGCCGCAACGACGAGCTGACGCCCGAGCAGGTGGAAGCTTTGCATCCTGAGCGCATCGTCCTCTCGCCGGGCCCGTGCACGCCGCAGGAGGCTGGCATCTCCATTGACCTCATCCGGCACATGGCGGGCAAGGTGCCGATTCTCGGTGTCTGCCTCGGCCATCAGGCCATCGGCGCAGCCTTTGGCGGCAACGTCATCCGCGCGCCGAAGCTGATGCACGGCAAGACCAGCCCGGTCGAGCACGACGGCAAGACGATCTTCGCCGGAATTGCCTCGCCGATGACCTGCACCCGTTATCACTCCCTGATCGTCGAAGAGGAAGGGCTGCCGGCGGAGTTGGAAGTCTCCGCGCGGACAGCCGACGGGACGATCATGGGCCTGCGTCATCGCCGCTTACCCGTCGAGGGCGTGCAGTTCCATCCGGAGAGCGTGCTGACCGAGGACGGCAAGGCGCTGCATCCGGAATTTTCTCCGGTTGCAATGACTCTTCGCCACATCGCCAGCCTCGCCTCCATTCTTGCCGCCTTCGTGCCGCTCACTTGCGCTCTTGCCGCTGCCCAGCAGAATCCGCCGACTGCCACGGTTCAGACCATCGCCACTGTTTCCGTTGAGGGCGTTTCGCTCTCCGGATCGTTGTCGGTCGAGAACGGCCGGGCAACGATCGGGAACAATGGCGCCATCACGGCCGGCGACAAGACGGCGCATGTGTCGCTCACCCGCGGCGGCAATCTGAACGTCTGCGCTTCAACTAAAATCCACCTCTCCACCGACAACACCACGCCGGGCGGCGCGCTGATGGTCGCCATCGACCGCGGCGCCATTGAGGCTCATTACTCGCCGGGCCAGTATTCCGATGTCCTGATGACACCGGACCTGCGCATCCTGATCTCGCCTCCTGGCGAGGCGGACCTCAGCCTGCGTGTCAACAACCAGGGCGACACCTGCGTCGATAACCACGGCGACCACGCGCCTTATGTCCTCGCCAGCAGCCTGTTCGATGGCGGAGCCTATCGCGTGCAGCCGAACCAGAGGGTGCTCTTCGAGCACGGCAGCCTGCATGAGGTGGTCGACAACGAGCAGGAACCGTGCGGCTGTCCGCCTGATCACCCACTGTCCGTAGCAAGCGCCGGCGTTCCCGGCGCGACTCCGGCCAAACCCGGAGAAACCGTCGCCGCCACCAAGGCCGAAGCCGACAATCCCTTCCCGCTGGCCGAGAGCGAAGGGCTGAAGCCGGCGCCGGCTCCGCCGACGACGCCGGTGGTTCCCATCGGCCAGGCGCATGCCCAGGTCGACGTCCCGCTCACCTTCAACAGCGATCAGGCGCTCCTGCCGGAGAAGTCGATGGTGGACAGTTCGGTGACGACAGCGAATCAACCCCAAATCAAGGCGCAGGAGGCTGCGCCAAAGCCACATCATTCGGGATTCTTCGGACACATCGGTCACTTCTTCAAGCGGATGTTCGGCGGCTAAAGGCTGCCGTTCGCTCTGCTGGGATAAAATCAAAGGGCCGGAGTCTTGTTTCTGCGCGGATCCCTCGCGGCCCGCCTCCCGCGGCCTTTTTCCGCCGCGTCTCTCCGCATCTATCTTCTGCAAGGAGCTTTACCCATGGCGATTCCCGCCACCCAAATGCGTCCGGGCATGATCATCAAGCACAACAACGATCTCCACCTTGTCTTCTCGGTGGAGCACCGCACGCCCGGCAACCTGCGCGCCTTCATCCAGGCCAAGCTGCGGAACATCCGGACCGGAGCCATGTTCGTCGAGCGCTTCCGCTCGCCCGATCCCATTGAGCGGGTGATCGTGGACGAGATTCCCATGGATTTTCTCTACAACGACGGCGACGACTACTACTTCATGAACACGGAGAACTTCGAGCAGACCCACCTGAAGCGCGATACCCTCGGCGACGCGGTTGAATACCTCACCGCTAATCTGCAGATCAAGGTCTCCTTCCACGACGGCACGCCGGTCGGCATCGAGTTGCCGCAGACGGTGGAACTGACCGTGGTCGAGACGGAGCCCGGACTGAAGTCGGCAACGGCCTCGTCGGTGACCAAGCCCGCGACGACCGAAACCGGGCTGGTCGTGCAGGTCCCCCCGTTCATCAATGAGGGGGAGAAGATCCGGGTGGACACGGCCGAAGGCGCGTATCTCAGCCGGGCCTGAAACAGCGGATAGGCCGGGAAAAATGATCGTTTTTAGATGGCATCCTGGAGAGATGGTGCTGATTCTGCAGGGGCAAATCAGTAACATCCGATGGTGACATCGCTCTTTAGCCGGTAGCCGGTAGCTTTTTGCAGACTCCAGTGCCAAGTCGCCTGTAGTTAGTCCTAATAGCCGATAGCTTCGGCTTCCTGGCCAAAGAAGAAAGCCCGCGGACGGCGGGCTTTTCCTTTTTTCACCCTATAAGTTCAGAATAGCAAGTTCGGGCCGGTTTCCTGCCAGGTTTCCCCACGAAATTTGGCGTGGAAGTCATTTCCTGTCAGCGTTTGTGACCTTGGTTTATTGCCGGACCCCTTGACAGGATTTTCACAGACAGAGAGAAAACCTCATACTCGCCGCTAATTAAGCGTTTACGGGCGTAGATCGGCGCCGCGGTCGGCGAGGAGCTGCCGCAGGATGGATCGATGGCAGCGTGATTCGTCCTCGCAATAGCAGCCCACGGCCAGGTTGGTCTGGTGGGAGAGGGCGGCGAGGAGGTCGAGGAGGTGGGCGGCGCCAGGCTGCTTCATCTCGGCGCGAAACTTCCGCTCGAAGGTTTTCCAGCCTCGGGCGTCTTCGCGGGAGTCGAGGGCCAGGGCGACCAGGTCGGGTGTCGGCGAGAGTGTTGGCAGCCAGACGTCGTAGAAGTCGCGTTTGGCGAAGTCCGTTTTGGGGACACCGCGCGGCGGCCGGCGAACGGTACCGACGCGGAGACCCTCATGGGGCCGACGCGGGGAACCGAGGCGGACTATGGAGATGGACACTAAAGCAGGGTACAGGGTAAGGCACGAACTACGGGATACGGTTTACGGGTTACAAACAGCCGCCCGAGGGTGGCCATGTTTGGCCATGTCAATGACGACATGCGGACAGCAACGACCATTTCGATCACCCTTCCACCGGATCTCCTGCTGAAGGCGCAGGAACTGGCCCGCGAAGAAAGCCGCACGATCAGCGAATTGTTCCGCGAGGCTTTGCGGCACTACATCAACCGTCCGCACCGCTGATCCGGAATGGGAATCTTTGTTGCGACGCACGCGCGCGACGGGCCAACGCCTGGGCATTGCCAGCGAGGCCGATGTGGAACGGCTGAGCGATGAGTTCCGGAGCGAGAAGAAGCGGACCGCGTGACAGAATGCAGGTGGGAGTGGATACCAATGTCCGCATCTCGCCTCTGATGTTTGGCGGCCTGCCGGGCATTGTCCTGCACATGGGCCTCTGACCTTTGGGTCCCACACCAACCGAACACCGGGCCAATTGAGAACAGCGTCGCAATTACCAGAGGTTTAGCACGCTGTCATCCCAGGCCAACCTTCAGCGCAGCCGCAAAGTCCACCGCAGGCTTGTAGCTCGCGGGTAAGGTCGCGTGCAGCCCATCGGCCGCCTGATGCCAGCGGACCTTCTCACCGGTGCCTATCAGTTCGACATGCTCGATCTTTCCCGGCTTGTGCTCGCTCGCCGTGCCCAGCGCGGCGACGACGAACTCGCCCGCTGGCCAGCCCAGCGCGAGGGCATAGAGGGTTTTGCCGTCTTTGCTGCGGGTGAAGCGAATATCTTTCTCGCTCAGTTTGGCGATGCTGCCCCCCTGAAATTCGCCGGCCTTGATCGCGTTTGGACCTTCGCCGTAGATCGTCCACGGCCGCGTTGCGTAGATGGCCTCGCCGTTCACCGTCATCCAGTCGGTGACGCGATCCAGTACAGCGATTTCTTTGCGGTCGATAGTGCCGTCGGGCTTGCCCGGAATATTCAGGATGAACGTCCCGTTCTTGCTCACCGTGTCGATCATCCAGTGGATGACGTCGCGCGGCGGCAGATAACCGCCATACTCGCCCGGCTTCTCGTAGAGCGCGCGGTTGTAGTGCCAGTCGCCAATGCAGGTCTCCGATTGCCAGGGATGCTCCGCAATCCCATTCGTGATGCCACGCTCCACGTCGGCGACCACGCTCTTCAGCCACCGTTCCGGCACTTCCTTGATCGTGATGACGCCTTCCTGCTTGCCGCCGTGGGTCTGGAGATTGTGGTTGTAGTAGTAGGCCCCGATATTCATCCCACCCCACCCCATCGGGAAGCGCGGATTGTCGAAGTAAAGCAGGTCGGGGTTATGCAGATCGATCAGGTCGCGCGTCCGGTCGTAGAAGTTCTTCACGAACGAGATGTCCGGCAGGGCGTTGAACGGATGCTTCGCGCCGTAGAGCCGCTGCGGATCGTAGCCCTGCCACCACTGGTTCTTCCCATCCGCCTCGGTCATGCGCCCGTCATAGGGCACGCCCGCCTGTGGACCCGTCTTGTCCGCGCCGTGCGCCGTCTGGAACCACCACCAGTTCCGCGCCTGGTGCACGGTCACGCCCAGGCGGAGGTCAGCGGCGCGCGCCGCCTTCGCCCACGTCCCGATCACGTCTCGATGCGGTCCCAGATTCACCGCGTTCCACGGCTGGTGCTTTGAGTTCCACGCGTCGAATCCGTCGTGGTGATTCGCCAGCGCGACGAAGATCCGGGCCCCGGCCTTTTTGTAGCGCGCGATCAGCTCTTCCGGCTCCCAGTTCAGCAGCGTCCACTGCGCGCACAGATCCTTGTATCCAAACCGCGACTGCGGCCCGTAATGATCGAGGTGGTATTGATACTGCTTCTGCCCTTCGATATAGAGATTGCGGCCGTACCAGTCGCCGTCTTCCGCCACGCACTGCGGGCTCCAGTGCGCCCAGATGCCGAACTTCGCATCGCGATACCACTCGGGCGCCTCATACTGCAGCAGCGAATCCCAGGTGCCCTTATAAGGGCCCTCGCCGGTGAGATTCGAAATCGGCGCCACCATCGGCACGCCGTCCCACGAACCGCCCTCGACCGGAAGCTCCGGCGGCTCGCCCCACTCCGTCGGCTTCCAGTCGCTCTCTTCAAGCTTTTCGCTGACGATCTTCCCGTCGACGAGCGCGTAAAACGTCCGCTCCTTCTCCGGAGTGGCGCAGAACTGCGCGTAATCCTGCGTGAGTTGATTGAAGCCCGGCGCAGCCGAAGCCGCTTCCGCCACCTGAGAGTTTGCGCTCGCTGCCTCTGCGGGTTTCGCGATCGACGCTCCCCGCGCCGCCTCCGGCACCGCTGTGGCTGCGGCCGTCGCCGCGATCATCTTGCAGAAATCCCGCCTCCGCATTCAGTGCCTCCTGAGGTGATTCGCTAAAGCCCCACGCAGTATAAAGCGCACATTGATCCCGCATGCGCCGGAACTGCGGGCTCGTATTTTTCAGAAATTCCGTGCAGACATGAAATGCGCTGGCCATTCCGCAGGAAAAGGCCAGCGCGCCTGAAATCCCTAACCTTAATCCCTGAACTCTGCCCTACTCGTCGTAGTGCAGCAGGCTGAAGACGTCATACTCCTGCAGCCGATCGCGGCCTTTCAGGAAGTCCAGCTCCACCGCGAAGCCGAGGCCGGCGATGGTTCCGCCCAGTTGCTGCACCAGCCGCGTTGTGGCTTCCATGGTGCCGCCGGTGGCCAACAGGTCGTCGACCAGCACCACGCGCTGTCCTGGTTCGATCGCATCCTGGTGGATCTCGAGCGTGTCCGATCCGTACTCGAGATCGTAGGTCACGCGTGCCGTGGGCCCGGGGAGCTTGCGCGGCTTGCGCACCGGCACGAACCCGGCGTTCAGCCGGTAAGCCAGCGCCGGCCCAAAGATGAAACCGCGCGCCTCAATGCCCAGCACCAGGTCGACATCCTTTTCCATGTAGTACTGCGCCAGGGCATCGATCAGCATCGCGAACCCTTTCGGGTCCTTCAGCAGCGTGGTGATGTCGTAGAAGAGAATCCCGGGCTTGGGAAAATCCGGAATAGTACGGATCAGAGCCTTGAGCGGCTCGCAGTCAGTCGTGCACGGGATCATCGTTACCAGGCTCCTTCAATGCTAAACGGGCCGAGATTGTCGCCTTCTTTCGCGTCCAGCTCGTGTGAAATCACCACATCCACCCGGCTGCCGCGCGAACCTTTGCGAAGCGCTTCCGCCAGCTCTCCCAGCGAATCGGCGTCCCCTTTGGCCAGTACTTCCACGTGTCCGCCTTCAGTGTTGCGCACCCAGCCATGCAGGTCGAGCGCCGCCGCCTCGCGATGCACAAACCAGCGAAACCCCACGCCCTGTACGCGCCCTTTGACGAGGAAATGCCGAACCATAAGGAAAGCAAGGCCAGTGTTTCAGATACGGCGGCAGGCGCGCAAGATAACGTCGCTGCCAGCCGCAACCTGCCGTGACGAATCGGGTTCGTGTGACTATTGGGTACCTCGCGGCGCATCCAACGGCCGTTGTTGCGCACCTATAATCGAGAGTGTCTTCGGCGGCAACAGGGTCCGCGCGTCACTCCAATCCGATGCCCCGCGCCCTCCGATCCGCGAGCTTTTTCCCCATGGATTCCCGCCCCCCTCGGAGAATTCGGACTCGGCCCTGCGTCATTGTTCTGGCACTGCTCGCCGCGGCGCCCCTTGCGCTCGCCAGCCAGACGCGTTCGCCTTCCTTCGTCCACGCCGAGAGGCTTCGCGAGGCCCTCGAAGGGCGTCCCGAACACGAACGCACCCGCGCCCAGTACGAACACGTCCTCGATGCCTACCGCGCCATCTACCACGGCGATCCCGCCTCGCCTAAAGCCGATGACTCCATCGCCGCAGTTGCCGATCTTCTCGCCGAAGAAGGGCGCGTCTTCCAGGACGACAAGGCTCTCCACGACGCCATCGCCCAGGATGAGTTTCTCCGCCGCGAATATCCCGCCAGCCGCCTCCGCTTCAGCGCCCTCCTGACGGAAGGAGAAATCTTCCAGCGTGACCTTAACGAGACAGAGCAGGCGAAGGCCATTTACAAGGCCTTTCTGAGTCTCTATCCGCGCAATGCCCTTGCCTCCGAGGCACGCATCGAGCTTCACGCGATCGAGCACGAGCAGCGAAGCGGTCACGGCCGGCATCCGGCCGAAAAGGAAGTCAGCCGTGCGACACACCCGGATGCGGTTCCATCGAATCAGCGCGAAACCGCGCCACACCGTACGTCGACGCCGGCTCCGGAAACGACCGCCGGCTTCGAGGAGCGCGACCTGCCTGCGCCGTCTATGGCCGCTGCGGCTTCGGATGACGACTCGCGAGCCGCCGCTCCCCACTCCGCCATTACCGCGCCAGCCTCCGAAGATCTGTCCATGAACGCGCCGCCGCCTGCCCGTCGCGGCGCGATACCGCTCATCACCGGCATCCGCCACTGGTCTACCCCGGACTACACCCGCGTCGCCATCGACCTGCAGCAGGAAGTTCGCTACCAGGCCGCGCGTGTCTCCGACCCCGATCGCATCTTCTTTGATCTCTACGGCACGCGCCTTTCGCCGGAGCTCACAGGCCGCCCGGTCGAGGTCACCGACGATGGCTTCCTCACGCGCATCCGCGCCGCGCAGTCTTCTCACAACACGACGCGCATTGTCCTCGACGTCAGCAGCGTCAGCGATTATTCCGCCTTCTTTCTCTCCAATCCGCCGCGCCTGATTATTGATGTTCACGGCGACAAGCAACGGATGGCAGCCCGCGAAATAGCCAGCCGTGCGCCGCCACCGCCCGCAGCTTCACCGGCCGCGACACCGCGAAGCGCTGCGGCGACACCCTCCAGAGCCCCCGCGCCTGCTGGTTTCGATTCGGGAGAGAATGAATCCGCGCTCACTGAAGTCGCAACGCTCAGCCATCGATCCGATCAGGTGCGTGCCACGCGACATCCCACTACCGCGCCGGTTGTTGCCTCGGTGGCCGACACCACCGAGCTTCCAATCCGACCCGGCCGCAAGCCCTCCGCCGCCATTCCTGCCAGTGACGACGTGCCGCCCGCGGAAGCCGGAGCGCGCGGCGTCCCGGCTCCCGAGCCCGCAGGTGCTCGCGTGCCCAGCTCCATGGTTCGCGCGCTCGGCCTCAAGATCAACCGTATCGTCATCGACGCCGGGCATGGGGGACACGACTCGGGCACCCTTGGCCCCGGCGGCCTCGAAGAGAAGGACGTTGTTCTCGACGTAGCCCTCCGTCTCGGCCGCCTGCTCAAGGATCGACTCGGAGCCGATGTCATTTACACCCGCAGCGACGACACCTTCATCCCGCTCGAAACCCGCACCGCCATTGCCAACCAGGCGCAGGCGGACCTCTTCATCTCCATCCATGCCAATTCCAGCCCGGACGCAGACGCGCGCGGCGTCGAGGTCTACTACCTCAACTTCACTACCTCCGCCGATGCCCTCGAGGTGGCAGCGCGCGAAAACGCGTCGTCCGACGAGTCCATCCATCAGCTCTCCGATCTGGTCAAGAAAATCGCCCTCCAGGACAAGATCAACGAATCGCGCACCTTTGCCGAGGATGTGGACGAGAGCCTCTATTCCGGCCTCGAACGCGGCAATCAGGGTCTGAAGGATCGCGGCGTCAAAAAGGCTCCTTTTGTCGTCCTCATCGGAGCGAACATGCCATCGATCCTGGCGGAGATCTCCTTCCTCACCAATCCCGACGATGCCCATGAGCTCCGCCAGCCCCGCTATCGCGAGCGCATCGCTGAATCCCTCTATCGCGGCGTGGCCGGCTATGTTTCCAGTCTGAACGGCGTTCGCATGGCCCAGGCAGGTTCCCGCTACGCCCCGTCGGAATAGGGCGGGAGCCGCCTTTCCCTCGAAACCTTCTTTCCCGCGGCGGTGTCAGTCTCAGTAGTATCGAAGCAGAGCCATGCCCCGGATCCCCGTTCTCGCTTTTGTCCCCGCCCTCTTCTGCTGTTCGACGCTGGCCGTCGCCGCGCCCGCGCCTGTGGGACCGGTGTTGCCCCATACCTTCGCCGGCTGGACCGAAACCGCCGCCCCGCAATCCATTTCCAGTCCCGCCGATGCGGCCGTCATGCAGGAGTATGGGCTCACCCAGTCGGTCTCCGCTGACTATGCCTCCGGCGCCCGTCGCCTCACAGTTCGCGCGTGGCTCTTCCAGGATGCCACCGGCGCTTATGGCGCCTTCACTTTCTACCGGCAGCCGGAGATGCGCGCCGGAAACCTCGGCAGAGCGAGTGCCGCTTCCGGCGATCACGTTCTCTTCTGGTCCGGCGCCACGGTCATCGATGCCACCTTCGCCCACCCGGTTCCGAAGGAAGACGCCGTTCTCTCCGCACTCGCCGCTGAATTGCCGAAGGCCCAGGGCACACAGGGAGTGCCGCCCTCCTTACCCGACTACTTGCCGAAAGCGCAGCTCAACGCAACCTCTGTGCACTACGTCATCGGCCCTGTAGCGTGGAGTCGTCTCGGCTCAGCTGTTCCGGCCAGCGCAATTGACTTCAGTCAGGATGCCGAAGCCGTCGTCGCGCGATACGGAGCAGCCACCCTCACGCTCGTGATGTATCCAACACCCCAAATTGCAGGCGCACACCTGAAGACCATCGACGCGTTGCCGAAATCTCTTGGCCTCACCGCGGGCCGCACGGGTCCGCTGCTTGCGATTGTGAGCGCAGTGCCGCGTGCTCAGGCGGTGCCGCTGCTGCAACAGGTAAGTTCAACGACTACGTCACCATCAATCATCCCGAGGGCTATGTTCCGGAGACCGTCAAGCTTTACCGGCTGCTCTTTGGCATCACGATGCTCGTCGTTGTCCTTTTCAGCGCCGCAGTTTTGCTCGGACTTTTCCTCGGTGGCGGGCGCGCGCTTTATCGTGTCATCCGTGGAAAACCCGCCTCTACCCTGTCGGAAGAAGAATTCATCTCTCTGCATTTAGGGAGCTGAACGAGCCGAAACCGAGCAAAACCGGCGGACCGAGAACCACGCAATAATAAGCACGGGAACGCCAAGTTTATTTTTTACTTGGAGATGCGCGTACGGAAAAATGGCACCAAGTCTCAAAATGGCGAAGAAAAGGGAAATTCCACTTCCGGGTCATGCCAAACCGGTGCTTCTTACAAACTATTGAATATCAAGGCAATACGGCTGCGCCGGATTTTGCCTTGACACCCCCAGCGGTGGCCCATACTATTTCGCCAGAAAGTTCTGATGGCTTGCCTCCGTTGGAACTATTCTCCCTGAAGAAAAGGCCGCCCTGTTGCCGGGCGGCCTTTTCTCGTTTTGCACAGTTGTCACATTGGGTTCGGTTCCGCGTTTTCCACCGCGCTCCCCGCATCGCTCCACTCAGCCCCGCAAACCTCACACAGCCACAGATTCGTCGGCTCTACAGCTTCCAGTAACGGATCCGCAGCGCCGCATTTTGGGCATGTCGGCGGCACGAAATCTTCCACCCGCACCTTTGACTGATCGATGATTTCCTGCGGAATCGGCTGCGCCGCGATCGCGCGCGCTTCTTCCAGCTCATCCGCTGCCACCATTACCCGCGGTCCGGTCAGATCAAGCGAACCCTGAGCGGGTGCTTCAATCCAGCTCTCGATACCGGCGCGCTTCAGCACCTCGGAGATCTGCCACGCCTCCTCGCGCGTATCGCGCGTGCACAGCAGCGTCTTCCACGTGTACTCCGCCGGCTGGTCTTCGCGCCCCTCATTGTTTTGTGTGTCGAGGTCGCCGTTCTGTTCCGCGATGGCATGGCTCCAGGCGCCAAACACCGGGCGACGATCCTCCTGCGCATTTGGCTTCTTCTCTTCCGCCTGCGGCTGCGCCAACCCGCGCTTTCGCAACTCATCGCGAAGCACCTGCCGCGCCACATCGGTCAGGTTCCCGAAGTCCTCGGCGAGTTCCAGCAACTCCTCGTCGCTCTTATCCTGATAAAGAGCCGTGAGCCGTTGCCATTCACTTCCCGGATCGCTGGCCATCGCCAGCAGTATAGGCTGCAAGTCACCTTTACGCTCCCCGGCAGGAACGATAAAATCGACTTCAGCCCCCAATGCCTTCCTTCCTGGGCGTTTCAAAGCCGACGTAGCTCAGTTGGTAGAGCAGCCGATTCGTAATCGGCAGGTCACCGGTTCAAGTCCGGTCGTCGGCTCCATCCGCATCACAATTTTTCAGAGCCGCATCAGCGTTAAACACGCGATTGTTTTGGACGCGGCGTCTCCACGACCCGCGATCGGACGACCACCTGCAGACGGGGGAGTAGGTCGGGCTGAAATTCCCGCCGCACCGGCCGCCGAACGGCTACGATCCAAACCAACAACGAGGCGAGGTAAACAAGTTCCTGCACATTTGAGACTGCGGTGGCTCTGCCCTTGCCGGTGAACTCAAAGAGCCACCCGCACAGGCTGGCACCCAGCGCC
>CAVPCE010000009.1:0-38342 GCA_963702295.1 uncultured Acidobacteriaceae bacterium
TACTTGCCCTTCGCTTTGTTTTAGGGCCCTTCTTCGGCTTCTTTGCCATGGCTAGCATCCTTTGGTTGGTGTTGAACTTTCGGCAGGGTTGAGTTCCAGCTTGCGGCGGTGTTTCGGTCCCCCCGGCCATCGCCCCCCTTACCGCCCACCAAGATGCCACAACGGGCCCTGTCCGGCAATCGAAAAATCGCGAATAATCCTGATTTTTCCGTAGCTTAACGGATATTCAGGTTTTCATTAATCCGCGTTCACCGATATGAATGCCGCATGAACGCGGGTCCACCGACGCGCCGCGGTTTGCTCGTTCCCGCGCCAGAATTTTGCGACAGCGAACGGTTCCTGCGATTTCTGCCGCACCTGCGAACACTGTGAATCGAGATTGGGCGGCCGTCTGAATCGAAAATAGGCGGCGTGGTGCGCGGCACATCCGGCCGATCGGGCCGATTTGACCGGCTGTCAGGCGCGGGCTACCACGACCCCACCTTGCTCCATCGCCCTTTCGGCGTTCTCGACGCGTCATGTCATTCAATACGTTCGGCCATTTGTTTCGGGTTACCACCTTCGGCGAAAGCCATGGACCGGCGATCGGCTGCGTGGTCGACGGCTGCCCGCCGCGCATTGCGCTGAGCGAGGCCGATATCCAGCCCTATCTCGACCGGCGCCGGCCCGGCCAATCGCGCTTCACCACGCAGCGCCAGGAACCGGACGCGGTGCGCATCTTGTCCGGCGTGTTCGCCGATGAAACGACCGGCCGGCAGGTGACGACCGGTACGCCGATCGCACTGCTGATCGACAATGTCGATCAGCGCTCGAAGGATTACTCCGACATCAAGGACAAATACCGTCCCGGTCACGCCGACTACACCTACAACGTCAAGTATGGTTTGCGCGATTATCGCGGCGGCGGCCGGCAGTCCGCGCGCGAGACCTAAACCCTGCATTGGACAAGATCGGGCCGGGGGCCGTCCCACCGTACCAAAGGCGAAAGTAGTTCGGACGACCACCACGCAAGACACTCCTTCCTGAAAGCAGCGGCCCTGGCCCGGTCGTTGGAAGGAACGGCCAAGAAAAAAACCAGGGATACCCGAAAAAAACCGGTAAAACTGGCACAAACGCAAATAGATTGTAAAGAGCGGGCGGGAGAGGCACGATGGCGACACAGGCAATGGCGGCACCGATGCTGGTGGGCAGCAGCGGTCGCGACACCGAATGGATCGCGCAGCACAACGCGCGCCTGCTGGCAGCGCAGCGCAACGGACGGCGCGGGCCGACCCCGGAAGCGCTGTTCACCAAGCGCATCGATAACTCTCGACTGGTGAAGGCGAACGATCCGGCGCGCGAGCGCGAGATGCGAACCTTTGCCGTGGCCATGGCTTTCCTGCTGTCGCTGGTGCTGATGTATGGATGGCAGCACTTCAGCGCGATCGAGTGCGGCTATCGCCTGCAGTCGGAGAAGCAAACGATGCAGACGCTGGAAGAGCAGAATCGCGAGCTGCGGCTGACCGCGGCGCAGCTGGCCGATCCTTCGCGGATCGACACGCTGGCGCGCAACTATGGTTTGACGGCGCCGCACCCGGGGCAGGTGGTGCATCCGAATGCGACGCTGACGATGGAGAATAATGGCGCGGTGATGGCGAAGGTGACGCCCACTGTGCCCGCAGTGCACTGAGCTCTCGGGGAGGAGAAATTCCCGCTGTGAATCGCCCTGCCTTCTCCTCCGATTTCGATGCGGAGCCCACGCCACCCCGGCGGACGGCGCCGCCCTCCCCTCCGTCTTCATCACGCAGAAAGCCATTCCTGGTAACGCCGATGCGCCGCATGCGCATTCTGGGCGTCCTGGGGATTTTTCTGTTCTGGGCCACGCTCATCACCGGCCGCCTGATCTGGCTGCAGGTCATCCGGCATTCTGAATGGGCGGAGCGCGCCGCTCGGCAGCAGGAGCGGACCTTCACGGTAGCGCCGCGGCGTGGCATTCTCTACGATCGCGACCTGCACCCGCTGGCGATGACGGTGACTGCTGACTCGATCTATGCGGTCCCTTCGGAGATTGGGGGCGCGAACAAGGCCGCCGATGCGGCGATGCTGGCAAGGGTAGTGCATACGGATTCCGAAGATCGATTCACGACGGAAAAGCAGATCGAGCGGCGGCTGACGGACTCCGCAACTTCGCCTGGGTGGCGCGCAAACAATCGCCGGCGGTGATCGCGCGGGTGAAAGCGCTCAACCTGAAGGGCGTCTATTTCCAGAAGGAGTTCAAGCGCTTCTATCCGGACCAGCAGCTCGCCGCGCAGGTGCTCGGTTATGTGGGCATGGACGACGACGGGCTGGCCGGGGTGGAAGAGGATTTTGAGCACCAGCTGCATGGCACGCCCGGGCACATGCTGACCGCCGTGGATGCGCGCCACCATGCGCTCGACAGCCAGGAGCGCGATCCGCTGGCGGGCCAGAACCTGGTACTGTCGATCGACGCGAACATCCAGTTCATGGCTGAGCAGGCGCTGGACAAGAATATGGAGCGCACCGGCGCGGCCAACGGCACGGTGGTGGTGCAGGATCCGCACACCGGGCAGATCCTGGCGCTGGCCATCCGGCCCACGTTCAATCCCAATACTTTCCGGCATACCGATCGGTCGCTGCTCACGGATCGCGCGGTGAGCGACGTCTACGAGCCGGGATCGACATTCAAGCTCGTGGCCTATTCGGCTGCCCTGAACGAAAAGATCATTACGCCGGACTCGATGATTCCGACGCTTGGGGGCGTGATCAACGTGGCCGGTCGTCTGGTCCACGATGACCGCGATGCCATCATCTACGAGAGTCACCACGGGAATGTGCTGAGCGCAAAGGAAGCGCTATGGGAGTCGAGCGACGTCGCCGCCATCGAACTGGCCCAGCGCATGGGCCCCGACCGCTTCTACCAATACATTCGCGCCTACGGCTTCGGGCAGAAATCCGGGATCGAATTGCCGGGCGAAACCCGAGGGCTGGTCAAGCCGCCCTCGCGGTGGCAGCCCACCACGATCGGCTCCATTCCCATGGGTCAGGAGATCGCGGTCACGCCGATCCAGCTGGTGACCATGGCCTCGACCATTGCCAATGGGGGCGTCTATCTGCCGCCGCACATTGTGCTGGAAAGCACAGACGCCACGCAGGCCAGTGGCACCTTGAAGCCGGTAGCGTTCCGGATGGGCGAGGAGATGCCGGACCCTCTGCCGTCCGGCGCGCATCGCGTGGTCTCCGAACTAACCTCGGCGCAGATGCGGCGGGTGATGGAAGGCGTGGTGCTCTACGGCACCGGCCGGCCCGCGCAGCTGGACGGCTACAGCGCCGCGGGCAAGACCGGCACGGCGCAAAAAATCGATCCGGTGACTCACACCTATTCGAAGACGAAGTACGTGGCTTCGTTCGTCGGGTTCGCGCCGGTCAGCGATCCCGCCGTGACCATCGCCGTTGTGATGGACTCGCCGTCGAAGGGCTCGCATTTCGGGACAGCGGTGAGCGCGCCGGTCTTTCACGATCTGGCGCAGCAGATCCTGGAGTATCTGGGCGTGCCGCACGATCAGGAACTGCAGCCCGTGAAGGAGATCGCGAAGAATACCAGGCCGGAGGCCGACGACAACCCGCAGCAGAGCGCCGAGGCGTTGCAGTCGCTGTTCGCGGAAGTGAACCGTCTGCCCGCGGACGATCCGCTGCGCGATCCGGCGAATCTGGAACCGCCGGCAGAGACCGCCGAGGTTGGCACGGACGCTGGCCAGCCGCCGGGACCGGCGGCGCCGAATTCCGGGTCAGCTTCCGGTGCGAGTTCTGAATCGCCTGCGAGAGGCTTCATTCCTGCGACGAAGTCGACCGATGCTGGCCATCAGGGCTCGGAGTCTGCCGCGAAGCCGGCGAGCTTGCCCACTTCACCGCGCCAGGATCGCCAGATGGTCACTATTGCCAATCACCGGGTAACCGTACCGTCATTCGCGGGTAAGTCGCTGCGCGAGGTTGTGATTCAGGCCAGCAACGCTGGACTGGGCGTGCAGATTGTGGGAACGGGCCTGGCGCGCGATCAGGTTCCCGCGGCGGGAACGCTGGTGCCAGCGGGGACGGAGATCGTGGTGCGGTTCGGGCCTTAACCGCGGTCGGCCCGCTAACTGCGTATCTTTTTATCGAACTGGGACCACTTCAGGCGGACCTGATTCCTTCCTCCAATGTGCTTCTTCTTCGGGCGCCAGTCGATCGAACCCTTGCTGAGGGTGAGGGTTCCGAAGACGTTGCCGTTTCGCTTGACGGTGACCTGCAGATCCCGATTAAAAATTTCAACCGGGGTTTGGAAAACTGCGCAGATTTCGTGCTGAGCCATTGGATTAAGTCCACCCTGCTTAGGTCAGATTCGGAATCGCAAGCTATTTTGGCATAGCGCGGATGGGTTGAAACAGTGGTGTGAGCTAACGGGAATCCTGCGCTTACAATCACCTTGTGATTCGCTTCGACCAGGTCGTGCAGGGCGCGGAAATGGTGCGCCGCTCGGGCCCCAACCCGGAGATCGCCGGCGTGGAGTACGATTCGCGGCGCGTTGGCCGGGAAGGGCTTTTTCTGGCCATGCAGGGCGGCACGACGGACGGCAATCGCTACATCGGACGCGCTATCGAACTGGGAGCGGCAGCGATCGTCACGGATTCGGCGGCGTCGTTTACGGAAACAGCGCGGCAGCATCCTGAGATTGGTTTGGCTCAGGTTCCAGCCGGAGCGGGACGGCGCGCGATGGCAGCGGTGGCGGCTAACTTCTTCGGGCATCCGGAGCAGCAGCTTGCCTTGAGTGGCGTGACCGGGACCAACGGCAAGACGACAACGGCGTTCCTGCTGGAGGCGATGCTGACCTCGGTGGGACGGAAGACCGTTCTGGTTGGGACCATTGAGAATCACGTCTCTGGTGTGGTGCGCTCCGCGCCGCACACTACTCCCGAGTCGCGCGATCTGCTCGCGTTTTTCGGGAAGGGGTCGATGCCGGAGCGACGGAGGCGGTGATGGAGGTTTCGTCGCATGCGCTGGCTCAGGGGCGCGTCTACGGCCTGCCGTACGATGTGGCGGTGTTTACGAATCTCACTCAGGATCACCTCGACTTTCACGGCACCATGGAGAACTACTTCGCCGCCAAGCAGGCGCTGTTCGACAGCTCGCTGGGGCGGTCGCCGCGCGTGGCCATCGTGAACACCGACGATCCGCATGGGCGGCAGATGGCGGGCGTGGCACGGGCTGCAGGAGCCGAGGTCGTTTCCTATGGGCTCGATGCCGGCGACTTCCGCGCAGAAGCCGTGGAGATGGGCGCCGCGGGGATGCGTTTCAGCATGGTCAGCCCACAGGGTGCCGCTGAGGTACGGACACGTCTGACGGGCCGCGTGAATCTCTACAACCTGCTGGCGGCCGGCGGTGCGGCGATGGCCCGCGGCCTGAGCCTGGAACAGGTTGCCGTGGGAGCCGGCGCGCTCGACCATGTGCCGGGGCGTTTTCAGACGGTCGATGCCGGGCAGGCCTTTACGGTGGTGGTCGACTACGCCCACACCGACGATGCTCTGCGGAACCTTCTCTCTCTTGCTCGGGAGTTTGTGGGTGCGGCGCATCGGGTGATCACCCTGTTTGGCTGCGGCGGCGATCGAGATCGCGCCAAGCGTCCGAAGATGGGCCGCGCCGCCGGAGAGGGAAGCAATCTGGTGGTCGCTGACCTCGCGATAATCCTCGCAGCGAAGATCCCGACGCGATCATCGCGGACGCCCTGTCGGGTCTGATCGCCACCGGCACCACCTATATAGTTGAGGCCGATCGAGCGCGAGCGATTCATCGCGCTCTTGAGGCCGCACGTCCCGGAGATATTGTTCTCCTGGCCGGCAAGGGGCACGAGAAGGAGCAGGTTCTGCGCGACCGGACGATTCCTTTTGACGATGCAGCCATCGCGGCCCAGGCGCTGCGTGAGTTGCAGGGAGCGCGCGCATGAAGCTGGCGCTCGCGGATATTGCCCGCTGGTCGGGTGGGGAATTGCATCTGCGGCGCGTCCACCCCCGAGGCCAACGCCACCGGCTACTCGATCGACTCGCGCACGCTGCGGCCCGGCGATCTGTTCTTCGCTATTCAGGGCGAGCGCCTCGACGGCCACGACTTTCTCGCCGCTGCTTTCGAGCGTGGAGCTACCGCTGCGATCATGCCCGGGAGCGGCTGGCCACCCTGCCCGATGCGGCCCGACAGGGTCCGCTGCTTCTGGTCGATAGTCCGCTGCTGGCTCTGCAGCGCCTGGCGGCCGCCGTGCGTCGCCACTGGGGCAAGCGCGTCGTCGCCATTACCGGTTCGGCCGGCAAGACGACCACGAAAGAAGCCATAGCCGCGGTGCTGGACACGCGCTTCGACGTGCTCAAGTCGCAGGGGAACCTGAACAACCACTATGGGCTGCCGCTTCAGCTGTTGCGCTTGAACCGCGAGCATGAAGTTGCCGTGATCGAGATGGGCATGTCGGCGGCGGGCGAAATCACGGCTCTCGCCGCATCGCCGCGCCCGACTGGGGTGTCGTCACCAACGTGGGCCATGCGCATGCCGAGTTTTTTCCCGACGGCGTGGCCGGCATTGCCCGCGCCAAATATGAGCTGGTGGCGGCGCTGCCGCGCCATGGGGTGGCCTTTCTTAACTGCGACGACTCCTACGTCTCGCAGTTCGGACGCGACTTTCAGGGGAAGGTGATCTATTACGGCCGGGCGTGTTTGCGGCGACCCGCGGGCGGAGAGCGTCGAGGTTTTGGGCGCCGAGGGATTGCGGATCGAGGTTCGCGCCGGTGAGCAGCACGCCACGCTGCAGATCCGCCTGCCGGGCGCCCACAATGCCGCCAATGCTATGGCGGCTCTGGCCGTGGGCCTCGAAGCGGGTATTCCGCTGGCCGATGCCTGTGCCGGCGCTCGAACGCCTCCGTCCCGAGGACAAGCGGGGTCAGGTGATCGAGTGGCACGGGGCGACGATTCTGAACGACTGCTACAACTCCAACCCCGAAGCACTGAAGTCGATGATCGCGACCCTGGCGGGCATGCCGGCACAGCGCCGCATTCTGGTCGCCGGGGAGATGCTGGAGCTGGGCCAGGAGTCTGAAGCTCTGCACGTGCCGCGGGGCCGCCGCCGCTCGGGCCGGCATCAACATCGTCGTGGGCGTCCGGGTCTCGCGCGGACGATCGTCGACGCGGCTCAAAAGGCGGGAGTCGAAGCCATTTTTGTCGACTCGGCCGAAGCCGCCGGCGCGTGGTTGCGCGAGAACTGCAGCCCCGGCGACGCCGTGCTGCTGAAAGCCTCGCGGGGAGTACGCCTGGAGCGCGCTCTCGACTCTCTCCGTGACCCTGCAGAATAACGTTCGGTGCGAACCCGAAAAGGGACCCCGCTACGACCCGAAAAACGAACGTCCTGTCCCTCATAGCGCGTTAAGATAAGCGGGAATCCACGCGACATCCGGAGGAAGTTTGCTCTACTGGCTGCTGTATCAGAAGCTGTTCCCGTACTTCAGACCCTTCCGCATCTTCCGGTATCTGACGTTCCGCACAGCTTTTGCCTCGCTTACCGCGCTGCTCATCACGCTCATCATCGGGCCGTAGGTCATCGAGAAGCTGCGCGAGTTTCAGATCGGCCAGTACATTCGCGAAGAGGGCCCAAGGCGCACCAGAAAAAAGCCGGCACGCCCACCATGGGCGGCGTGCTCATCTGCATCGCGATCCTGTTGCCGACGTTTCTCTGGGCCGACCTGTCCAATCCCTTCGTGTGGCTGGCCATGTTCTGCCACCGCTGGCCTTCGGCGCCATCGGATTTGCCGACGACTACATCAAGGTGGTCCATCGCCGCAACCTGGGCCTGACCGCCCGCGCCAAAGCTGCGGCTATCAGTTTCTCGTCGCCGTCGCCATCGCCGTCGCGCTCTGGTTCTGATGCAGACCAGGGCAGCTACTCCACCCGCCTCATGGTCCCCTTCGTCAAGCGCTTCCGTCCCGACCTGTCGATTCCATCGCTGCTGCACATGCCCCATCTCGGGCGTGCTGGCCTTTCTGCCCTTTATCGTCTTCGTGATGCTGGTGCTGGTCGGCTCCAGCAATGCGGTGAACCTGACCGACGGCCTCGACGGGCTGGCGATCGGCTGCACCATCATCGCCGCCGGCGCGCTCGACCGTGCTCACCTACGTCAGCGGCCACGTCGTCTTCGCCGATTATCTGGAGCTGCAGCGCATGCCGCTGGTCGGCGAGGTGACCGTCTTCTGCGGGGCTATGGTCGGCGCCAGCATCGGCTTCCTCTGGTACAACGCCCATCCGGCGGAGGTCTTTATGGGCGACGTGGGCTCGCTGGCCCTGGGCGGCGCGATCGCCACGGTGGCCGTCATCATCAAGCAGGAGCTGCTGCTGCCCTTTATCGGGGGCATATTCGTGCTCGAAGCGCTCTCGGTGATGTTGCAGGTGGGCAGCTACAAACTGCGCAACGGAAGCGCATCTTCCGGATGGCGCCGCTGCACCATCACTTCGAGCTGATGGGCTGGTCGGAGTCGAAAGTGATCGCCCGCTTCTGGATCGGCGCGCTGGTGTTTGCACTCTTTGCACTCACAACGCTCAAGCTGCGCTGACGCGGCAGAGTCCGGCGGCCTGGGAGCAATAGACTCGCAAGTGCCTGTGCGCTCGCGAAGAGATTACATGATGGAAATCAAAGGCAAGAAGGTGCTGGTCGTCGGGCTGGGCAAGTCGGGCCTGGCGGCGGCGCTGTTCCTGCGCCGTCAGGGTGCGCAGGTTACCGTCTCCGACGTGCGCAGCGCCGAGGCGCTGGCAAAGGAGATTCCCGCGCTGCTCGACGAGGGCATCATGGTTGAGGCGGGCGGCCACGGCCTGCTCACTTTCCGCCGCCAGGACCTGATCGTCGTCAGCCCGGGCGTTCCCGCTCGATACGCCGGAGCTGGTGCAGGTGCGCAAGTTCGGCCTGCCGGTTATCGGCGAGTTGGAGCTGGCGGCGCGCTTCCTGCGCGGCAAAGTCCTGGCCATCACCGGCTCGAACGGCAAGACCACCACGACCAGCCTGTGCGGTGAGATTCTTGAAGCGGCGGAGCTGCCGACGCAGGTCGGCGGAAATATCGGCGTGCCGGTCATCGCTCTGGTCGATCAGGCGCGCGGACGATGGCTGGTCGGTGCTGGAAGTGTCGAGCTTCCAGCTGGAAACCACCGAGACTTCCATCCGCAGATCGCCGTCATCCTCAACATCACGCCGGACCACCTCGACCGCCACGGACCTTTGAAAACTACGCGGCGGCCAAGGAGCGCATCTTCGCTCGCCAGACGGCCGAGGACTGCCCTGGTGCTGAATGCCGATGACGCATGTGGCCGCCGCAGCTGCTGCCCGCGCGCCACGCGCGTCTTCTGGTTCAGCCGCAAGCGCGTCGTGCGGCAGGGAGCTTTCGTCGCATGAGGGCATCGTCATATTTCGCGCCGCGGAACAGGCCGCGGCGGAGCCGATCCTGCACGGTCGAGGAAATTCCTCTGAAGGGCGCGCACAACGTCGAGAATGTGCTGGCGGCGGTATGCGCGGCGCGGCTGGCCGGCGTCGACGCGGCGACGATTCGCCAGGCCGTGCGAATTTCAAGGCTGTCGAACATCGGCTGGAATTCGTGGCCACCATCAACGGCGTCGATTACTACAACGACTCCAAGGCGACCAATGTGGATGCGACCATGAAGGCCATCGCGGCTTTTCCCGGCGGGATTCACCTCATCCTTGGCGGCAAGGACAAGAACTCCGACTACACGCCAGATGCGTCCGACTGTTGCGGGAGCGGGTGAAGGCCGTCTACACCATCGGCGCGGCGGCGGAGAAGATTGATACGCATATCGAGGGCGCGGTGCCCATTGTGAGCGCGGGCACGCTGGAGGAGGCGGTGAAGCGGGCGGGAACGCGGCGCAGCCCGGAGAGATCGTGCTGCTGGCGCCGGCCTGCTCCAGCTTCGACCAGTTCGAAAATTACGAGCATCGCGGGCGCGTGTTTAAGGAAGCTGGTGCTGGCGCGCGCGGATGGCGAGCCGTCGACGAAGCGAGGTCTATGGCAAAACGCGTCGGCGTCGATAAATGGCTGTACTGCGCCATGCTGTTGCTGGTCGTGATCGGCCTGGCGATGGTCTTCAGCGCCTCGGCGGTGATGGCCAAGGAGCGCTACGGCTCGCCGTATACCTTTCTCATCCGCAGGCGCTCTGGGCCGTGCTTGGGCTGGCCGCCATGACGCTGCTGATGCGCGTGGACTACCGCAAATACAACCGGCCCAGCATCGTCTTTCCGTGCGTTGGCATCACCGTCATTTTTCTGCTGGGCGCGTTCCTGCATGCACGACTCGCACAACACCCATCGCTGGATTCGCCTCGGCATGCTTTCGTTCCAGCCATCGGAGATTGCCAAGCCGGCGATGGTTCTCTTCCTCGCGTGGTTCCTGCAGAACCGCATGCATGCGATGGACGACGTGCGCAACACCATCATCCCCGCCGCGTTACCCAGTCTGATCTTCATTGCGCTCATTCTCAAAGAGCCCGACCTGGGGACGGCGCTGGTCTGCGCCGGCGTGACCGCGCTTATGCTCTGGCTGGCCGGGATGAATTGAAGTATCTCGGCTATCGCCGCTTCGGCCTCCTCGCCGGTGCTGTATTTCATGCTCTTCCGTGTGGCGTGGCGTCGCGCTCGCATGCTGGCTTTTCTCAATCCGGAAGCCGATCCGCAGGGCAAGGGCTTCCACATCCTGCAGTCGCTGATCGCCGTCGGCACCGGCGGTTTCACGGGCGTGGGTTATATGGAAGGGCGTGCAGAAGCTCTTCTACCTGCCGGAGCCGCACACCGACTACATCTTCGCCAACATCGCCGAGGAGTTGGGGTTGCTCGGCTCGCTGATCGTCGTCGCGCTGTTTGTCTTTATCGGCTATCGCGGCATGCGCGCGGCCATTCTCTCGCGAGATCCCTTTGCGCGCTTCCTTGCGTTTGGCATCACGGCGACCATCCTCATCCAGGCGTTTTTCAACATCAGCGTGGTGCTGGCGCTGGTGCCCACCAAGGGCATCACGCTGCCCTTTATCTCCTACGGCGGAACCTCGCTGTTCATCATGCTGGTGCTGGTGGGCGTGCTGCTGAACATCACGCGGGAAGTGGACTGACGCCCCGGCGATCCCGCATTCTGGAAACACAGTGGAGCACAGCGACGCAGTTGTCGATCAGTTCACGCGCCAGGCGGCGCAGTTCGCCCACTCGCCGGCGGCGCGGAATGAGGAGATTGTCGAGCGGATTTTGCGGCTGGCGCAGGCCGGGGCGACAGATACCGCGCTCGACGTCGCGTCCGGGCCCGGCGTTCTGGCCTGTGCTCTCGCCCGGCAAGTCCGGCGCGCCACCGGCATCGATCTCACGCCCGCTATGCTCGACCAGGCGCGGGCGACCCAGGCCGACGCAGGCCTGACCAATCTGCAGTGGGATCTCGGCGACGTGACGGCGATGCCGTATGCTGGCGGGTCATTCGACGTGGTCACCTGCCGCTTCGCCTTCCACCATTTCCCTCAGCCATTGCGGGTTCTGGGCGAGATGCGCCGCGTCGCCGCTCCTGGTGCGCGGATCGTCGTCGCGGACAGCGCGCCGGCTGCCGCAAAGGCCGATGCGTTCAACGCCATGGAGAAGCTCCGCGATCCCTCGCATACGCGGGCGATGCCCGTCGAGGAACTCCGCGCGCTCTTCTCCGCCGCAGGACTGCCGGAGCCGCGCGTTGAGCAGACCCGTCTGGCCCTCGATCTCGAATCGTTCCTGGCCCGTTCGTATCCTTCCGGCGGCGAGCGCGACAAGGATGGTCTGCGCGCGATGTTTGAGAACGCGCTGGCCGACGATGCTCTCGACGTCCAGCCTCGCCGGGAAGGCGGCACTATTCTTTTTTCGATTCCTGTGGCGATCCTCGCCGCGCAGGTGCTGGATGCGGTGTGAGGTCGCCCTGGGCGGTTGTTGGCCATAGAATGGCGTTGCAATGCCATCGAATCCCCGCATCCTCATCGCTGGCGGCGGAACCGGCGGGCACATCATCCCCGCTCTCGCCATTGCCGACGAACTCAAGGCTCGTCACGGCGCGGAGCTGCTGTTTGTCGGCACCGCGCGCGGCCTCGAGTCGCGCCTCATTCCCCAGGCCGGTTATCCGCTGGACCTGATCCGCGTTGGCCAACTCAACCACGTCTCCTTCACTACGCGCCTGCGCACGCTGGTCGATCTGCCCCTCGGCCTCTTGCAGTGCGTCCGGCTGCTGCACCAGTTCCGCCCCGCGGTGGTCATCGGCGTCGGCGGCTACGCGTCGGGGCCGGTGATGGGCGCGGCCATTTTGCTGCGCATCCCCACGCTTGCTTTTGAGCCGAACGCCGTGCCGGGGCTCGCCAACCGCATGGTCGGCGCCTGGGTGCGTGCCGCCGCTGTCAACTTCGAACCCGCGGCGCGCTACTTTCACGGAGCGCGCATCACCGGCATCCCCGTCCGCGCGGACTTCTTCCATCTGGCTCCGCGTCCCGCCGGCGCCCCTCCGCATCTGCTCGTCTTTGGCGGCAGCCAGGGAGCGCGCGTGCTGAACAGCGTGATGCCGAAGATCGCAGCGTCGCTCCTCGCCCACGTGCCGGGGCTGACCATTCTGCATCAGGCGGGCGCGCGCCACGCCGACGCGACCCGGGCCGCCTACCAGGCAAGCGCCGCGCCGCCCGACCGCTGGCAGGTGGCCGCCTTTCTTGACGACATGCCTTTCCGCTTCGCTGCTGCCGACCTGGTCCTGTGCCGCAGCGGTGCCTCGACCGTTGCCGAGCTGGCTGCCGCCGGTAAGCCTGCGGTGCTGGTCCCGTTTCCCCAGGCTGCCGACGATCACCAGCGCCGCAATGCCGAAGTGATGGTCCAGGCTGGAGCGGCCCGCGTCCTCCTTGAGCCGGATCTCACGCCCGAGCAGCTGCAGGGCACGCTCGTGGATATGCTGGGTGACCCGGAGCGCCTGCGCTCGATGGCCGAAAATGCCCGTTCCCTCGCCCACCCCGACGCCGCACAAAAGATCGCCCTGATGGCGATAGCTCTGGCGCGCGGCGATTTCCGCGCCGACCCCCGCTAGCTTCGCCGCAGAAACAGAAAGCCCGCTCCGAAGAGCGGGCTCTGTCTGTTGTATGCAGGCGATTACCGGTGTCCACCACCGTGTCCACCACCGCCGCCATGGAAACCACCACCACCACCGCCACCGTGGAAGCCGCCGCCACCGCCATGGAATCCGCCTACAGCGCCACCGCGGAATCCGCCGCCGCCGAAGCTTCGCACTCCACCGGCGTAGCCGCGGGTGCCGCCGGCATAGCCGTGGTAGCCACCGACCGCCGCGCCGCCGCGGTAGCCGCTATAGCCGCGTGCGCCTCCGGCATAGCCGCCCCGGAATCCCGCGTACCCGCGAGCTGCGTAACCGCCGCGATATCCATACCCGCCGCGATACCCGTATCCCCCGCGACCATAGCCGTAGCCTCGACCCCAGCCGCCCCAGCCGTAGCCGACGCGACCATAGCCCCAGCCCCACGGCCGTCCATACCAGCCGCGATACCACGGCCCGGCGCCGATAAAGACGCCACCATCGAACCAGTCAGGTCCCCAGTAGCCATAGGGAGCGCAGGCGTAAGGGTAATAAGCGTAGTAGCCGTAATCGCAGACTGGCGGTCCACCGACTGCATAGCCCGGGTACCCCACCGCGGGACCGATGCCAATGCCCACAGCCACCTGAGCCTGGGCCGGACGGGCCAGCACCAGAGGCGCCGCCAGCAATGCCACGAACAAAATCGAGCGCAGAGCGCGCATGATCGAACCTCCCCTCGGGCCGCTTACTGTCCTTCTCTATTGCGGTCCGACCGCGGCTTCCGAACTCCGGAAAACCGCGCTGCCTCTAATAACGTTAGACGCCGCAAAATGTTGCGGCGATCCGGACGCCCGAAAACGGTCAAAAGGGAGGAGTTTCCACGCATGGGCGGCAACCCGGCGCCGCGCCTCACCACTGCCGGGGTGGGGGATAGTGCCACTGCGGGGGATAGGGATACCAGGGGGCAGGAGAAGATCGCCATCAGCAGGGCGATGACCCACCCGATGCCCGTCCACCCCAGGAAAAGATTCAGCAGAAAGATGCCCGTAGCGTTGTGCGTGCGGCGCGCCACCGCAATGAGAGTGGGCAGGAAGTACAGCCCGACACCGACGAGCCCGGCCATAGAAGCCTCCGGAAAGTTCCCACCAGATTCATACGCAGGAGGCAGGGAACCGGTTCCCAACAGCATAACCCCGGAAACGGCGGACATTCCCTTTATGATCCGAAAACAGCAACGCACCCGGAGGCGGGGAGCCTCAACGGGTGCGCATGGGCCGGTTTTTGGGGACGCGGCCCTCATCTTTATTTACCTGTGGTGGAAGTCGCCGCGATCTCCGTGAAAGTCGCTATGGCCGCCGCGGAAGTCCCGGCCGCCGTCCCGGTCATAAGCACGGTAGCGGTCGTGGTCGCCGTCGCGCCCGTAGTACCCGCGATAGTAGCCGCCGGAGTAGGCGCCTACATAGCCGCCGTATCCCTCGTACGCCCAGCGTCCCGGGACCCAGACGTTTCCGTAGTAGTAGCCGGGTGTCCAGACATAGCCAACTCCCGGAGAAGGCGGTACGGCGACTACTGCCGGCCCAACGCCGACGCTGAAGCCTACCTGAGCCTGCGCTGCTGCTGCGCCCAGTCCCAGGATGCCGCTCAATGCCACTGCGCGAAGAATGCTTTTCATTGCGAGACCTCCTCGGGTTCCTCTTCGAACTGCTCTCGATTTGGAACCGCCATCTCGTCGTTCTGCCCATCTCGAACGCCTCTGCGCGCGAATTGTTGCGGTGGATAGAAGCACGCGGAGCGGGCTAAATGGCTCAAATAAAATGAATCCGCCAATCAGTGGGACAATGGAGAGGCATGGAAATGCTCGGACTCTACCTGGCTGTCCCGTTCTGCCGATCCAAATGCACGTTCTGTAACTTCGCCTCCGGAGTTTTTCCCGCCGCGCATCACGAACGCTACGTCGCTCGCCTGGAAGAGGACCTGCACCACAGTCGCACGCATGCGCACAAGTGGGGCGCGGTGCTGCCCAGGGCTGCCGACTCGATCTATTTTGGCGGAGGCACGCCCTCTCTGTTGGCGCCCGCGCTCTTCCGCCGCCTCTTCACCAGCCTGCGCCGCGAATTCGCGGTGCTCCCCACCGCAGAGATCACTGTGGAGTGCGCTCCCGGCCAGCTCGATTCCGCCGTGCTCGACATGCTTCTGGAGTGCGGCGTCAACCGCATCAGCTTTGGCGTGCAGTCGTTCATCGATCGCGAAGCAAAATCCATTGGCCGCCTGCATACCCGCACCATCGCCCTTGAGGACATTCGCCGCGTGCGCGAGGCAGGGATCGGCGACATCAGTGTTGACCTGATCGCCGGGCTGCCCGGCCAGACTATGAACTCCTGGTTCGAATCGCTCGGCGTACTTGCGGAATCCGGTGTCGATCACGCCAGCCTCTACATGCTCGAGGTCGATGACGAGTCGCGCCTGGGCCGGGAAATGCTCGCGGGCGGCGACCGCTATCGCGCACAGGAAATTCCCTCCGACGATCTGATCGCCGACATGTACACGGAGGCCATCGTCTTCCTCGCCGGCCACGGCCTCGCGCAATACGAGATTTCCAACTTCGCGCGTCCTGGTTGCGAGTCTCGACACAACCTGAAGTACTGGCGCCGTCAGCCGTACCTCGGTTTCGGACTCGACGCTCACTCCATGCTGCGCACCCACTCCGGCGCCGCTCTGCGCTTCGCCGTTACCGATGATCTGAACGCGTACCTTGCTGGTCCGGCGACGTCGGAACCTCGCATCCTCACCCGTGAAGAAGAGCTGGAGGGGAAGCCTGGTTTCTGGGCCTGCGAATGAATGATGGCGTGAGCCTCTCTGCTCTGCGCCGCGACTTCTCCGCGGCCGGCATACGGGAGTCCATCGCAACCGTTGCCGACCTCGAGCGGGAAAGCCTCGTAAGCTGCTCCGGCGGCGACCGCGTGGCTCTGACTTCGCGCGGGCGTCTGCTGTCGAACGATGTCTTCGAACGTTTTCTGTCGGAGCGCGCCGCCGCTTAGGCGATTCGCTGCCGGCTGCGCCTCTGTGCTCTCTGCGCGCTCTGTGGTGAATGCCTTCCGCTGCTGCCTCCCACTACAATGAGGGAGACCCGCCATGGCTACTGAAACCGCTGCTCTCTCGGAAAACGCTGTCCACACTCCCACCGCTCTCATCGATGTCCGCAGCGACACCGTCACCAGGCCCACGCCCGCTATGCGCGCCGCTATGGCTGCGGCCGAAGTGGGCGACGATGTCTACGGCGAAGACCCCACCATCAATCGGCTCGAAGCGCGAGCCGCGGAGATCTTCGGCCGCGAGGCCGGGCTCTTCCTGCCCAGCGGCACGATGGGCAATCAGACGGCGATCCGCCTCCTCACCCAGCATGGCCAGGAGATGATCGTCGAAGGCCACGCGCACATTGTCGAGTGGGAGATGGCGATGGCCTCAGCCTTCTCCGGCGTACAGCTGCGCACTGTGGATGCGCCGCGCGGCATTCTTACCTGGAGCGCCATTGAGCCGCACATCACCGGCAAGCACTATCACCGCGCTTCCACGGGCTTGATCGCTCTGGAAAACACGAACAACATGGCCGGTGGTACCGTAACGCCGCTGGAAATAATGGAAGAGATCTGGGCCGGGCCGCCAGCGCAAGCTGCCCGTGCATCTCGACGGCGCCCGCATCTTCAACGCCGCCGTCGCACTCGGCAAAGATGTCCGCACCCTCACCCGCGGCTTCGCCACCGTGATGTTTTGTCTGTCGAAAGGCCTCGGCGCCCCGGTGGGCTCCATGCTCGTGGGCGCATACGAGCAGATGGACCGCGCTCGCAATATTCGCAAAGCGCTCGGAGGAGGCATGCGCCAGGCGGGCATTCTCGCCGCCGCCGGACTGATCGCGCTGGAGGAAGGTCCGCAGCGCCTCCACGAAGATCATGCCAACGCCCGCATGATCGCCGAGCAGATCGCCGCCACCGGCCGCGTGGAGATCGACCTCGAGGCGGTCCGCACGAACATCGTCCTCTTCACGCTGCCCAACCAGGGCAACGCCGCGGCGATGGTCGAAAGGCTGAAAGACCGCGGCATTCTTTCCGGACCATGGGTCGCCATGCCGTTCGCTTCGTCACCCATCGCGATGTGGATCGCGCCGCCTGCGAGGAAGTCGCGCGTGTCGCCGTCGCCGTCATTACGGCATAAGGCGGCGGCCGGCGAAACCCTCAGGCCAGAACCATCACCATCGCTCCGGCCGTGATCAGCAGCCCGCCCACCAGCGCCATCCAGTTGAACTTCTCGCCCAGAATCAGCCAGGCGAACACCATCACCAGCGGCACGCTCAGCTTATCGAGCGGAGCCACCCGCGATGCCGGCCCCAGCTGCAGGGCGCGGAAATAGCACAGCCACGAAAGTCCCGTCGCTAATCCCGACGGGTCAGAAACAAAATCGTTCGCCGGTCCAGATTGCGGATCTCTCCATGCTTGCCCAGAGCAATGGCGATGCTCCACGCGAAGATCACGACCACCGTGGTGCGAACAGCGGTGGCAAGATTGGAGTCCACGTGAGCCACGCCCACTTTGGCCAGCAACGCCGTGGCCGCCGCGAACACCGCTGCAGAGCAGGGCCCATCCGATCCAGGTCATCTCTTCATCCTAATCGGACGACGCCTGGTTGCCCGGTGAGCGGAGCCCGCAGCGCCACGGCTGCCTCCAGGCTGCGGCTACCGTCTCCCTTACTGCACCGTGTACGTCACGCTCGACTGGTGCAGGATCTGATACTGATCATCCAGATCCAGCACGGTCACGCGGTGCACATCCGGCTGCAGACTGAAGTATGTGTTCACCGTCGATCCGCTGTACCAGCCCAGCTTCACGCCGTTGTCCCACACCTGCATCTGGTTGACTGGCGTCGATTCATTCGCCTCCGCGACCACATGCACCGTGGCTCCGCTGATCGTCTCCTCCGCCACCGGAGCCACCACCTGCACACCGTCCCTCAGTGACTGGACCGTGTAGGTCACCGAATTCCCGTGCAGCACCTTGCCCGAGGCATCCACATCGAGGACTGTTGTTGTGTGCTGGCCGGGCGCGAGACTGTAAATCTGGTCCACCGCCGTGCCTCCATACCAGCCCAGCTTCGTCCCGTTATCCCACACCTGCATCTGGTTCACGGCCTGACTCTCGGAGGCCGTCGCCATCACATGCACCTGACCAGCGATCGTCGCTCCATTGCCCGGCGAGGCAATCACGACGCTGTTCGTCGGATCTCCGGAGGTGTTGGAGGTGAAGAAGTCCGCCATCGGTGCAGCCGTTGCCGCCGCTCCCGGACAGGGCGACAAGCCCATCGCTGCGCACACCGTCGCCAGCACATTTTCGTTGTGATAAGTGACCGTGGACTGGTAGCCCGCCTTCACCTGCGGACCGATCACCAGTGTCGCCGTGTGCCCTCCGCATCCCTGGCTCACCGTCGCCGAGCATCGGTTATCGTTTGTGCAGATCGGCTTCATCCCACACGATGAACAGAAGACCGTCGCCGCCCGGACCAAACTCCGGGCGACCCAGAATCGCCGGCAGATGCGCCGCCAGCCACGCATCGGCTTCCGGCAGCGTGCCGTCATGCGCGTCGTCCTGCAGGTCCGGCGTAATGTACGCATAGTTCACAGTCTTTCCATCGGACCAGTCTGTTGCCATCTGCGTGTACGGCGCGCTGTTGATATCCGGCGGTCCCGGGCAAACATCGGTAAAGTCGACCAGCGGATTATGCCGCCGCGCGTAAACATTGTTCGGACCTCCGTAGAGCCCCTGATACCCGGCCGAAGGCATGGCTTCCTGGTACGATCTCCAGGTGTATCCGCGCTTCAGTAGTTCGCGCACCACGTTATCTTCGCTGTGCTGGCACGATACGGTATTGTTGTCCGTTTCCACCGGCGCGCCGGCCACGAACCACATCAGAGCTGGCAGGGAACTGTGCTCGTCGGAATAAAACTGCGTCGCTAACCCGGCTTGCTTGAGGAGGCTGTTGTAATACGGCATCTGCGGATTGCCGATGACTTCTTCGAAACTGTGGTTCTCTTCCGTAACTACCCATACGTGAGAAGAGCGGGGAACATCCTGAGCCGCGGCGATCCCGGTGATCGACAGAGCAACGAACAGACACAACGAGGTCCTTAGAGGCATGAAGAGGCCATCCCTGCGGTGCTGGAATTAGAGGAGAGTTATTAGCTGTAGATATAACTTGGAATGACTCAGCCCGAGATGAAGTGCTGGTGAATTACAGTCCGATGATTGGGATGTGAATGGGCGATCCGGGCGACGAGCGAGTGCACGGATCGCGGGATCTGTCCGGCTTTCGCGGAGGATCCAGCACGGGCGCCGATCTCTGCCCGTCGGCGTGCATGGCTTAACGCTGGCGTGTCCTGGCGTGTTAACCAAATTGACAATACAGCGCGACACTCACTATAAAGGGGGCCGTGGTAACGTTCCCATTTTTCGATGTTCTCCCTGCGCCCGTCTGCCGCGCCGGAGGGCAATCCCGGGAGTTTTGCATGCATGGCTGGCTGTCTCTGTCCGCGGGGCGCAAACGTCGCTCTCAGCTAAAACCTCTTTCCGCGCGCCGTCGTCCGCTTGCCGGGCATTCCTACCTGATCTCTCTCGGTCATTTCGCCGGAGCGTGGCTGTTGGCTGTCACGCTGCTGTTCGTGGCGCCGGGCTCACTCTTCGCGCAAAACACCACTTCGTCCCTGGCCGGAACGATTGTCGACCCCACGGGCGCCGTGATCTCCGGCGCCCATGTCAGCGCGCGCAACGATGCCACCGGGCAAACCCTTTCCGCCACCGCCGATGCGCACGGCGCGTGGACGATCACCAACATTCCTCCGGGCGCCTACACGGTCACCGCCACATCCACCGGGTTTCAGGCGGAGACCCAGAACAATGTCATGGTGGACCCCAACATCGGCCGCCAGCTGAACTTCACGCTCAAGCCCGGCAGCTCCGCCACCACCATCACCGTCCAGGCCAACGCGAACACGCTGCAGACGCAGTCTGCTTCCGTTGGACAGCTGGTGACCAGCGATCAGGTCAAGTCGATCGCGCTCAATGGACGGAATCCCATTTACCTGTCGCAGCTTGAGCCGGGCGTGACGCGCAATGCGCCGCTGACCTCGTTCAACTTCACTCCCGACTTCAGCGGCCCGCAGATCAGCGGCGCGCGCAATGACGAAATCGCCGTAACCCTCGACGGTGCGCCCATGATCCGCACCCGCGGCAACGGAACTACTACCGGTGTCGCTGATGTCGACACGGTGAGCCAGATGCAGATCCTCTCCACCACCTACCCGGCGGAGTACGGCGGAACCTCGGGCGGCATCCTGGCGCAGGTCCCGCGTTTCGGCAGCCATAATTTCCACGGATCGGCCTTCGAATACCTGCGCAATTCTTTCTTTGACGCCAATACCTGGGTTCGCAAGCAGTCCTCCGACCCGACTACCGCCGGTCATCCGGTTCCTTTCCGCTATAACCAGTTCGGCTGGGATTTCAGTGGTCCTGTCGCGATTCCCCATGTATGGCAGGGGCTCGGCAACAAACTCTTCTTCGTGGTCGCGCAGGAATTCCTCCGCTATCGGCAAACGCCCACCCAAACCGGCGTCGTGCCTACGGCCCTCATGCGCACGGGAAACTTCAGTGAGCTGCTCGGCCCCAACAATTTTTCTGCCCCTGTGCAGATCGTGAACCCCTCCACCGGCGCGCCCTATCCCGGCAACGTCATCACAGCCGGACTCAGCCCCAACGGCCTTGCTCTACTCAACGCTTTCCCGGCGCCTAATCAGAATCAGCCCGCCTATAACTGGGAAGACTCGGCGCCCTATCCGCAAAATCAGCGCAAAGACACCGTCACCGTCGACTATCTGCCGGCGCAGAACCAGCAGCTCCGCTTTTCCTTCCTGCACTACACCTACTACCAGGACAACCCATTCTCAGGAAACTTCAACCGCACGCCGCAGGTCTGGAACTGGCCCGATGAAGTGGGCGTGCTGCATTACACCTGGACCATCAACCCCACTACGGTGAACGACCTCACCGTCTCCGGTTCCACCGATCACGTCACCATCACCGACGATCTCACCAGCGGCCTCTACGACCGGACCAAATACGGCATCAATTTCCCCTACCTGTTTCCCGCAGCGCAGAAGCTGCTCCCCACCAAGATCCCCACCATCGAGATTCAGAACTTCACCACCCTCGATGGCGGCCCCTATCCCTCTCATTCCGGCGGGATCGTCACCAGCATTTCGGACAACCTCACCAAAATCATTGGCAGGCACACGCTGACCTTCGGTGGACTCTGGGAGTACTCCGGCGAAAACAACTTCGATCAGATTGACGTGAGCAGCACCACGCCCGGCGCCACCAATAATCAGAACGGCCAGTTCATCTTCACCGCCCTGCACAACAACCAGCCCACCAGCGGCGCTGCCGTGGCCAATACCGCGCTGGGCCTGTTTGATTCCTACGGCGAGATCGGGCAGAAATCCTATACGCTCTTCCGCGCCAACACCGCCGAATTCTTCGCCCAGGATAACTGGCGCGCCACACCGCACACCGTCATCGAATACGGCGTGCGTTACAGCATCTTCCAGCCCTACTACACGCTGTGGGGCAACCAGTCGATGTTCAACGCCGCCAATTACGATCCTTCCAGCGCTCCCACGGTCGATCCCACCGCCGGCACGGAATCCGGCGGCAACCCCTACGACGGCGTGGTCATTCCTGGCAGCGGCTTCCCGCACTCAGCGCAGGGTCACCTCCCGGCATCGGTGCTCAGCGGCCAGTACAGCAGCCTGTTTCACAACTACTCCCCGAGCTACTCGCCCACCGTCTGGAGCGACATCCAGCCGCGCCTTGGTATTACGCAGCAGGTCACGCCCAGCACGGTCATTCGCCTCGGCGGTGGCCGCTTCGTGCAGCGCCTGGGGGTGAACGACGACATCCAGCTCGGAGGCAATCCGCCCTTCCAGGCCGCCGAGTCGGTCACCAACGGCAATGTCGACAATCCCGGAGGCGTCGGCGCCAATCAGTATCCGCTGCAGCTTTCCTCGCAGGCTTACAACCTGCCCAGCCCCGAAGCCTGGGCGTGGAGCGCCAGCGTTGAACAGGACATCCCTCGATTTGCCACCCTCACCCTCTCCTACGTCGGTCGCAGGGGCCTTCACCTGCAGCAGCTGGAAAATGTCAACGAGCTGCAGCCCGGAACGATCCAGGCGAATCCCGGCGTCACTGCGCCCGACGCTCTGCGCCCCTACAAAGGCTTCGCCTCCATCATCGAGTCCTCCGATCGCGGCAGCTCCAACTACAACGCCATGCAGGTGAACCTGAAGCGGCGCATGACCAACAACCTCCTCTTCGGCGTGGCATACACCTGGTCCAAGCTGCTCGACTCCGGCTCCGGCCGCGGCTATGAACTGCCCGATGTTTACAATCCGCGGATCGACTACGGCCCCGCCGACTTTGACCTCCGCAACGTGCTCGTAGTGGATTATGTGTGGAACCTGGCCTACGCCGACCACGCTGCGCACTGGATCGTTCGCAACAGCCTGGGTGGCTGGCAGCTCTCCGGAGTAACCCAGGCGCAGAGCGGGCAGCCCTTCTCCATCACCGATGGCAATGACTATGCCAGCGTCGGCCCCGGAGCAGGATCGCAGCTCTGGGCGCCGGTCCATCCCGTGCAGGTGGGCAAACACTTCGGCGCTGCCCACTGGTTCGACCCAACCGCATTTGAGAATCCCGACGGCTCGCCCGCGCCCCGGCCTCCGGAACCTTCGCCCCTCGGGGCAGCCGCAATGAGTTGTACAACCCCGGCTTCCAGAGCTGGAACATCGCCCTGCAGAAACCCTTTCACGTTGTGCCTGGGCACGACAATCAGGAACTCACCTTCCGCGCCGAGGCCTTTAACTTCACCAACCACCCCAACCTCGACACCTCCGCGAACGCTTCCGGCATGACCAACCCTGGCAGCGGCACCTTTGGGGAGATCACGACCAAGGGGCAAGACGTACTCCTCCGATCGCGAGATGCAGTTCATGCTGCGTTACGCTTTCTGACCGGAAGAGCGGGATCCAGACCCGAAGCGCGCGGCCGATCTATTGCCGATCCGGCCGCGCGCTTTTTGTATTTGTATTTGCAGGAGCAATACGGCAAAAGGCTATGTTAAAAATAGCTATGTCGGTGCTAGACTCATGGCATGGACCGGCAACCCGCCCCGCGCGAACTCTTCCCGGCGCCCTGGAGATGATGATCCTCCAGTCGCTCCGCCTGAAACCCATGCAGGCTACGCGCTGGTAAAGCACATCCAGCAGGCCTCCGACGATCTTCTCCGCATTGAAGAAGGATCGCTCTATCCGGCTTTGCAGCGCATGCTCCGCGAAGGCTGGCTCTCCTCTAAAGAGGGCGTCTCCGCCAAAGGCCGTCCCACCCGCATCTACCGCCTGACCAAAGCCGGCATTCATCGCCTGGAGCAGGAGCGGTCCAGCTTCGAACAAATGATCGCCGGCATCAGCCGTGTGCTCGCAGTGGCCCGCACCTAAGGAGGCGCACTATGTCCCCACTCCGCTCCTTCCGCTCGCAGTTCTCTCGCCGCCAGCGCTACGACGACGTCTCCGTGTCCATTGAGGAACACATCGCGGAGCGGGTCGAAGAACTGATGGAAGAAGGCATGCCGCGCGTTCAGGCGGAACAGGCCGCGCGCCGCGCCTTCGGAAACGCCACCCTCATCGAGCAGCGCAGCCGCGAAGCCTGGCAGTGGCCGCGCGTGGAGTCGCTGCTCGCCGACCTTAAGCTCGTCTTCCGCCGCCTCGGCAAAGCGCCGGGATTTGCCGCCACCATTCTCCTCACGCTCGCCATCGGCATCGGGGCCAATACGGTCGTCTTCAGCGTCATTAATCGCGTCCTGCTGCGCCCGCTCCCTTATCCCGATTCCGATCGCCTCGTTTCACTCTGGCTCAACGCGCCCGGCGCCGGCGGACTCGCCAACTTTTCCTCGGGCCTCCAGCTTTCGCCGTCGATGTACCTCACCTTCGTTCGCCACAACCAGACCCTTCAGTCGCTGGGTATCTGGAGCCCGGGCACGGCCAGCATTACCGGCATCGCCCAGCCTGAGCAGGTGCACGGGATCGGTATCAGCGACGGAGTTCTTGAGTCGCTCAATGTGGCGCCCGTCGCCGGGCGCTGGTTTACGGCAGCCGATCAGGATCCGCGCGGCGCAAAAACCGTCATGCTCGGCTACGGCTACTGGAAGCGCCGTTTTGGCGGCGATCCCGGCGCCGTCGGCCGCGTTCTTCAGGTCGATGCCCAGCCCCGCACCATCGTCGGCGTCATGCCCCGCAACTTCCGCATCGCCGATCAGCCCTTCGATCTGCTCATGCCTCTCGCCCTCGATCCCGTCCACGAAATTCTGGCCGGCTTCGGCTACAACGGCATCGGCCGCCTCAGGCCGGGCGTCTCCATCGAGCAGGCGAACGCCGACTTCGCACGGCTTATCCCGGTCTGGATGGATTCCTGGAGCAACGGTCCCGGCACCAATCCGCACTACTATACCGCCTGGCGCATCGCCCCTCGCTTCCGGCCGCTCCAGCAGCAGGTCATCGGGACCATCGGCAATGTTCTCTGGATCGTCATGGCGACCGTCGGCATCGTGATGCTGATCGCCTGCGCCAACATGGCCAATCTTCTGCTGGTCCGCGCCGACTCGCGCCAGCAGGAGCTCTCGCATCCGCGCCGCGCTCGGCGCCGGCCGTGGCCGCATCGCTCGCGAGCTGATCCTCGAGAGCGTCACGCTCGGCCTCGTCGGCGGCCTGCGTGGATGGCCGTGGCCTGGGGCGGCCTGCGGTCTGCCTCGTTGCCCTCGGGCCTGCCAATCTGCCGCGCCTGAGCGAAGTCTCGCTCGACGCCCGCTCCGTTGTTTTCACCCCGGTGCTGGCGGTCGTTTCCGGCCTTCTCTTTGGAGCCATCCCCGCCTGCGTAATGCTCGCGCCCGTTTTTCCTTGACCCTGAGCTCGTCGGCCCGCACGGCGAGTGCCGGGCCGCTCCGCCATCGCTCCCGCAGCATCCTGGTGATCGCGCAAACGGCTATGGCGCTGGTGCTCCTCATCAGCGCTCTGCTCATGATCCGCACCTTCTCTGCTCTGCGCCATGTCGATCCGGGATTCTCCGATCCGCCGCACATCCAGATCTTCGGCATCTGGATGCCGGAGCCGCTCGTCCCCGATCTAGCACCTCGTCGCCCGCGCACAAAAGAGCATCGCCGACCAGATCGCGGCAGATTCCCGGTGTCTCCGGCGTCGGCTTCGCTCCGGGTGTGCCCATGGACGACGACGATCCCAACTGGGACACGCTCCAGGTGGAAGGCAAAGTCTACGGGGAAGGGCAGGAGCCTCTGCACCTCTTCAACTACGTCTCTCCGGGATACTTCCACGCCATGGGGATCCGGCTGGTCGCCGGACGGGAATTCACCTGGAGCGATCTGGATGCGGTCAGTCCATACATCATCGTCTCGGAGGGCTTCGCCCGCGCTGAGTGGGGCTCGGCCTCGGCGGCTATTGGCAAGCGCGTGAAGAAGTATTCCAAATCGCCCTGGCAGCAGGTCATCGGCGTGGTCGGCGACGTCCACGTGCACGGCGTGGCCGAGGTCGCGCCGCCCATCGCCTACTGGCCGGCCGTCTTCTACGATCGCTTCGACGCCTGCCACCATGGACGGCCTGCGTGCCGTCACCTTCGTCGTCCGCAGCCCCCAGGCCGGCACCGCTGCCTTCATTACCCGGCTCCAGCAAGCGGTCTGGTCGGTCAACGGGAACCTCCTCTCGACCAGGTCGCGCACCATGCAGGACCTCTACGAAGTCGATGGCCCGCACCTCGTTCACGCTAACGATGCTCGCGATCGCCGGATCCATGGCCCTGGCCCTCGGCATCATCGGCATCTACGGCGTCATGGCTCTACTCGGTTTCGCAGCGCACGCGCGAAATCGGCATCCGCCTCGCCCTCGGCTCGCCCCAAAAAGCACTTAGCTGGATGTTCGTTCGCTCCGCCCTCACCCTCACCGGAATCGGCGGGGTTATCGGACTGGCGGCCGCCGCCCTTCTCACCGAATCCATGGGCTCGCTGCTCTTCGGCATCACCCCGCTCGATCCGGTCACGTGGGCCACGGTTCCCGTGATCCTCACGGCCGCCGCCCTGCTGGCCAGCTATCTTCCCGCCCGGCGCGCGGCCTCTGTCGATCCGGCAGAGGTGCTGCGAGCGGAGTGACTGGTAGGGCCGGTCCTCGGTGTTCTCAGTGTCCTCTGTGGTGGAAAGCCTTCGGTCAGTGTCCTCTGTGCTCCTCAGTGTCCTCTGTGGTGAAAAGTTCTCCGTGTCCTCTGTGGTGAAAAACGGACTCGGTCGGGAGTATGGATCTGCGCCCCTGTTTGTGGAAAACGTGTCAAGCCTTACCAAGGTACTTTGCGTTGATGTGGCAAGCCTTCCACGCCAAAGAGACTGGCAGGAAACCCGCCCGAAGTTGGTATTCTGAAAATAGGGGAGTAGAGACGAAAAACGCCGCCGCACGGCAGTTTTTCGCTGGGTGCATCATCGATTCACCGCCCGCTCCACGGCTACCGGCTACCGGCTGCCAGCCACCCGCTACCCGCTTGTTTTCAATGCTTTGCCACATACCAAAACGGGCCTCGCGAAACCGCACTGGATTCAGGCACTTGCCACATACCATCGCCAGGGGGTGGGGATCATTTTCCCGTGACTGATGGTCTTCATCCCACCGAATCCGCGGAGATTCCTGAACCGTTTAGCCAGAGACCGAAGTCTATAATCAGAGAGTTATGCCGAAGTATTCCATCGTCGTCCCTTTCCATAACGAAGAGGAAAACGTTACCACCCTTTATGACCGCCTGAAGGAGGTCATGGAGCACGTGGGCGAGACCTTCGAGCTGGTCTTTGTAGACGACGGCTCGCGCGACCGCACCTACCGCCTGCTGGAGGAGATCGCCGCGGTCGACAGCCGGGTGCTGGTCGTCAAGCTGCGCCGCAACTTCGGCCAGACGTCGGCGCTGGCTGCCGGTTTCGATCACGCCGAAGGCGATTACATCCTGGCGATGGACGGCGACCTGCAGCACGACCCGGCCGAGATTCCCGGCTTCCTTGCAAAGCTCGAAGAGGGCTACGACGTCGTCAGCGGATGGCGCGCGCAGCGCATCGACAACTTCGTGCATGCGCAGAATTCCTTCGCGCTCGCCAACTGGCTGATGGCGCAAGCTCTCCGGCGTGGATATCCACGACTTCGGCACAACCTTCAAGGCCTATCGCCGCGAAGTGATCCACAACATCCCGCTCTACGGCGAGATGCACCGCTTCATCCCGGCTCTGGCTAGCTGGTACGGCGCGAGCATCTGCGAAATCCCGATCACCAATATGCCTCGGGAGCGCGGCCAGTCAGCCACTACGGTATCGGCCGCACCTTTCGCGTCTTTTTCGACCTGATGACCATCCGCTTTCTGCTGAAGTACATGACGCGGCCGCTGCACTTCTTCGGTCTGTTCGGCGCGCTGGGTATTTTCGGCGGCAGCGCGATCTCCGTCTTTCTTCTGGCTCTCAAGGTCTTCACGCATCAGCACGTGATGGATCAGCATGGACCCCTGTTCGTCATCGCCGCGGTTATGATTCTGGCCGGAACGCAGCTGCTGGCTCTCGGCCTGCTCGGAGAGCTGCAGGTTCGCCACTTCACACGGCGACGCAGCGCGCGCCCTACACCGTCGATCGACTGGTGCGGCTGCGGGCTTCGGAAGAGTCCAGCATGTTGCCGGACAATTAAGATTCGCGCTCTGCGCAGCGCATGCGCTCGGTGCGGCAACCAAATCTTCCCGCTTTTCATTCACATAAGCGGAAATTCCAATTTGTAGTTCGTATAATCCGAGAGAACCCGCAGGCAAACGCGCTCGCGCGCTGCCCGCTGGCAACCGGAACCGATACTCTTCCGGTCCGGACCACCGATCGAACTTCATGCAGAAACCCGCGGATGGACGGAAACGTGTCGTGGTCGAGAGCGTCGAGCCCGAGATCGACGCAGGCCGCTTTGCCATTAAGCGCATCGTCGGCGACAACGTTCGCGTGCAGGCTGACGTCTTCGCCGATGGCCACGATCACGTTGCAGCTCGACTCCTCTTCCGCTTCCATGAACTGGCCGACTGGAGCGCGGTTCCCATGCAGCCGCTGGGCAACGATCGATGGAGCGGAGAGTTTCCGGTCAGCCGCATCGGCGAATATCTCTACACAGTCGCAGGCTGGATCGATCACTTTGACACCTGGCGCAGCGATCTGGAGAAGAAGATTGCCGCCGGTCAGGACGTTCGCGTCGACCTGCTGAACGGCGCGCAACTGGTGGAACAGGCCGCGGTTCGCGCCGGACGCGACGACTCCGACGCGCTGCGCCGTTGGGCGGCAGATATTCGCAGCACGAAGGACCTCGACGGAGCGCAGACAACAGCGCTCGATCCTGCGCTGGCCGCGATGATGGCCCAGTATCTGGATCCGGCGCTGGAGACGCGCTACGAGCGCGAGCTGCGCGTGACCGTGGACCGTGAGCGGGCGCGCTATTCGGCCTGGTATGAGCTGTTCCCGCGCTCGACCTCAACCGAAGCGGGAAAACACGGCACCTTCCGCGATTGGAAAAGCGGCTCCGACTATGTCGCCGGCATGGGTTTTGACATGTTGTATTTGCCGCCGATTCACCCGATCGGTCACGCCTTTCGCAAAGGGAAGAACAATGCGTGACTGCCGAGCCCGGTGACGCGGCAGTCCCTGGGCGATCGGTCGGGGAGGCGGACATACGGCGATCCATCCGCAGCTGGGCACGCTCAAGGAATTCCGCCAGCTGCTGATCGCCGCCGCAAAGACGGCATCGAGATCGCGCTCGACCTCGCCTTTCAGTGCTCGCCCGATCATCCATAGGTGCAGCGAGCATCCGGAGTGGTTTCTCACGCCGGACGGAACGCATCCAATACGCCGAAAACCCGCCAAAGAAATACCAGGACATTTATCCGCTCGATTTCGAGACCGGACTGGCAGGGCGCTGTGGGACGGTCTGCGCGAGCGTCTTTGTCTATTGGCTCGGCGCAGGGCGTGCGAATCTTCCGCGTCGACAATCCGCACACCAAGCCGTTCCCCTTCTGGGAATGGATGATCGGCGACTGAAGCGCAATTATCCCGACGCCCTGTTCCTGGCGGAAGCGTTCACCCGGTCCGCGGGTCATGCAGCGGCTGGCCAAACTGGGCTTCTCGCAGTCGTACACCTACTTCTCGTGGCGGAACACGAAGCAGGAGATCACGGAGTATCTCACCGAACTAACGAAGGAGCAGGTTTGCGAATTCATGCGGCCGAATCTGTGGCCGAACACGCCGGACATTCTGCCGGAGGCACTGCAGGTGGGCGGGCGGCCGGCTTTCCTCAGCCGGTTTGTGCTGGCGGCGACGCTGGGGCCGAATTACGGCATCTATGGACCGGCATTTGAACTGGGTGAGAATCAGCCACTGCGGCCGGGCGGTGAGGAATATCTGAACTCAGAGAAGTATGAGATCCGCGACTGGGATCTCAACGCGCCTCACAGCATCGCCGGTGTGATCGCGACGGTGAATCGCGCGCGCCGGGAAAATCCGGCGCTGCACGCAAGTCACGATCTTTTCTTCCATCCGACGGATAATCCGTATTTGATCGCCTACAGCAAAACGAGCAGGGAAGGGAACAACGCCATTCTAACCGTCGTGAATCTTGATTATTTCCATCGGCAGTCGGGATGGGTGACGCTGGACCTGGAGCGGCTGCATCTGCGTCCGGCGAGAGCTTCCAGGTGCTGGATGCGCTGACTGGAATTCGCTATCTGTGGCAGGGTTCCCGCAATTACGTTGAGCTGGCGCCGGACCGGATGCCGGCACATCTCTTCCGCGTTCTCCGCAAAGTTCGTTCTGAAAAGGACTTCGATTACTACCAGTGAGGCTCGCCTGACCCCGATGCAGGATTCCCCGATCATTGTGCGCAAACCGGGCAGCGCGGCCGATCCGCTGTGGTACAAGGACGCGATCATCTATGAGGTGCACGTCAAGGCCTTCTTTGACAGCAACAACGATGGCCTTGGCGACTTTCAGGGGCTGACGGAGAAGCTGGATTATCTGCAGGACCTGGGCGTCACCTGCCTGTGGCTGCTGCCGTTTTTCCCGTCGCCGCTGCGCGACGATGGCTACGACATTGCCGATTACATGAGCGTCAATCCCAGCTATGGAACGCTCGAGGATTTCCAGCGTTTTCTGGATGCCGCGCACGATCGCGGGCTGCAGGTGATGATCGAGCTGGTCATCAACCATACGTCGGATCAGCATCCGTGGTTTCAGCGAGCGCGGCAGGCGCCTCCGGGATCCTACGAGAGGAACTTCTACGTCTGGAGCGATACGGATCAGAAGTACAAGGACGCTCGGATCATCTTCACGGATACAGAGAAGTCGAACTGGACGTGGGACCCGGTGGCGCAGGCGTACTACTGGCACCGCTTTTTCTCGCACCAGCCGGATCTGAACTACGACCATCCCGCGGTCCTGGAAGAAGTGCTGAAAGTGATGCACTACTGGCTGGATATGGGCGTAGATGGGCTGCGCATCGACGCAATCCCTTATCTGGTGGAGCGCGACGGCACAAACTGCGAGAATCTGCCTGAGACGCACGCTGTGATCAAAGCCATGCGCGGCGGCGATCGATGAAGGTTATGAGAGCCGCCTGATTCTGGCGGAAGCCAACCAGTGGCCCACCGATGTGCGGCCGTATTTCGGGGAAGGCGATGAGTGCCACATGGCCTTTCACTTTCCGCTGATGCCGCGCATCTACATGGCGCTGCGCCAGGAGGACCGGCTGCCGATCACGGACATCATGGCGCAGACCCCGGCGATTCCGGACAACTGCCAGTGGGGACTCTTCCTGCGCAACCACGACGAGCTGACGCTGGAGATGGTGACGACGACGAGCGCGACTACATGTATCTGGCGTACAGCGCCGATCCGCGGATGCGGATCAACATCGGCATCCGGCGCCGTCTTGCGCCGCTGCTGGACAACAACCGGCGGCGCATCGAGCTGCTGAACAGCCTGCTGTTCTCGTTTCCGGGCACGCCCATCCTGTATTACGGCGACGAGATCGGGATGGGGGACAACATTTACCTCGGCGATCGCAACGGGGTGCGCACGCCGATGCAGTGGAACGGCGATCGTAACGCAGGTTTTTCGCGGGCGAATCCTGCGAAGCTCTATCAGTCCGGTCATCATGGATCCGGTGTGGGGCTACGAGGCGATCAATGTGGAGGGGCAGCAGAACGATCCGTCGTCGCTGCTGAACTGGATGCGCAACATGATCGCGCTGCGCAAGCTGTTCCAGGTCTTCGGACGGGGATCGCTGCGGTTCCTCGAGCCGACGAATCGCAAGATCCTGGCGTATATCCGGCAAAGCCCGGAGGCAACGGTGTTGTGCGTGGCCAATCTTTCCCGGTTTGCGCAGCCGGTACAACTCGATTTGTCCGACTGGAAGGCATGACTCCGGTGGAGATGCTGGGCTATGTGGAGTTCCCGGCGATCACGAGGGCTCCCTACTCGCTTTCCCTCGGGCCCTATGGATTTCTGTGGCTGGAGCTGCAGCCGTCGCTGACGGCGGCATCGGCGCTCTCATCGGACGGCGATCAGGCGTTTTATGTGGAGAGTGAGCGCGACTGGCAGAGCGTTCTCTCCGGCGACGGAGTGCGGCGGCTGGAGGAAATGCTGCGCGGCTATATTCAGCGGCAACGATGGTTCGGCGGGAAGTCGCGGAGCATCGTGCGTACGCAGATCACCGACTCGATGCTTTTCGACGACAATCATGCGGCGTTGCTGTGGGTGAAGATCGAATATGTCGAAGGGGAGCCGGATAGCTGGCTGGTTTCTCTGGCAATGAGTTTTGGCGAAGCGGCGACAGGGCTGCGGGAATCCGCTCCGCAGCAGATGGTGGCAAGCGTGGGATCGGCGACACTGGCCGGTGTTCTGCACGAGGGCATGCTGCGTGCGAGCGTGCCGGCGGCGCTGCTGGAAATGATTGATGGAGGGAAGGAACTGAGGACGCGCAATGGCGTGCTCGTCGGAATGCCCAGTTCAGTGCTGACCACGCTGCGTGGACCCAGGCCCTGCCGGCGCGCCTGAGCAGCGCCGAACAAAGCAACACCTCAGCGATCTTCGGCGATCGGCTGATCATGAAGCTGTTCCGGCGGCAGCAGCCCGGGGTCAATCCCGACGTGGAAATCGGACGGTTTCTCACCGAGAAGGCTCGATTCCCGAACATTGCACCCTATGGCGGCTGCATCGAGGTGCGGCATGGAGAGGAGGAGCCGGCCACGCTGGCGCTGCTGCAGGGCCTGGTGCCGAATGAGGGTGACGGCTGGCAGTGGACGCTGGAAGAACTCGATCGCTATTACGAAAGCACAGCCTCGGTGCGGTCGCGGGCGGTCAGCGGTGCGCACGCGTTCGGGGAGGTGGGAACGGCGGCAGCGGCGAGGGAGCACGCCGGCATTTATCTGGATGCGGCTGCGACGCTGGGACGGCGCACAGCAGAAATGCACCTGGCTCTGGCGTCAGGGAAAGACGAGGCGTTTGTGCCCGTCCAGCCCAGCGCCGAGGAACTCGATGCGGTACGCGACAAGCTGGCGGGTCATGCGGCGCACGCATTCGATCTGCTCAAGACCAGTCTTTCGCGGCTGCCCGACGATGTGGTGGAAGCGGCGGGGCTGGTTTTGAGCCGGCGCGGCTCATTGCTGGCGAAGTTCCGCGCGCCGGGAACGCTGCGTCATCCGGGGCGCTGGATTCGCATTCACGGTGACTATCATCTGGGGCAGGTTCTGCGATCGCGCGGCGACTTTGTAATTCTCGATTTCGAAGGCGAGCCGGCGCGGCCCTTGGCCGAGCGCCGGGGTAAGTATTCGCCGTTGAAGGACGTGGCTGGGATGCTGCGCTCGTTCAGCTATGCGGCGTTTGTCGCACTGACGAAGTACACGACTCGCCGCCCGGAAGATTATGTGCAGCTGGAATCGTGGGCGCGCCTGTGGGAGTCGTCGGTCTCCGGCGAATTTCTTCGCTCTTACCGGGAACTGGCGCGAGGCGCGCCATCGTTCCGGACGCGCCCGAGGATTTCCAGGCGCTGCTGGAAATCTATATGCTCGACAAGGCGCTGTATGAGCTGGTCTACGAGCTGAACAACCGTCCGGCGTGGATTCGGATTCCGCTGCACGGCATCCTGTCGCTGCCCCTGTGAGAAAGAGAGAACGGAATGGCGGCCATCGAATTTTCAGAGGAGACAAAACGGCAGGTGGAGCGGATCGGCTCCGCCGATCTGGTAGTAGGGATCGCCGGGGCGGTGGCGCCCGAGGAGCTGCGGGTCCGCGCCGAACAGATCGTGGCGGAACTGGGATCCAGCTTGTCTGCGCTGCGTATCGTCTTCGCGTGGGCGGAACGAACGGGACAGCGGCTGCCGGGGAAGTGGCGGAGGAGGGCCGGCAATCGAGGACGGTTTTGTGCCCTTTACATCACTGGCTCCGGCGAGCGGAGAATTCTGGGCGGGGGTCTCGGCCCATCAGCGAGCGGTGCTGGGGCTGGCGGCGTCGCTCAATGCTCGGGCCTGCATTGTGCTGGGAGCGGATCTGGCGGCACTGCAGGCGCATGTGCTCCAGCTCTTCGCGTATGGGGTTCTCGACCGGCAGTGCGTGCTGGCCATGCCCATCTATCCGGCCGCCAAGTACGAAGGGCTGATCAACACCGGGGGATCTTGTCGCCACTCGAGTCGGGCGCTTTTCGGGAGAAAGGTACATTATCCGCTCGCGTTCGATTTTGCAGCGTCGGGAGGGATCTGTGAGACGGCTGAGTCTGCGCAGAAGCGCGGGTCGAACGGGTACGGCGACGAGCTTTACTGTGGCCGGTGACGGTGTCGGCGCACGCAATTTCCGCAGACAGGCAGGTTGGCCAGGTGCACGTCAACGTGCATCACGAAGTAGCGACGGAGGGCCTGGAACTGAGTGCGGTCCTGGGGCAACTTGCCGGATCTTGTTCCAGGAGATGGAACTTTATGCGCCTCACTGGCAGCGGGTTCGCGGTTCGCAAGCGACAGCAGTCGTGGGGCAACGCTCCGGGGGAGCGGCCGATGGCGAGCCGATCGATCCGCAGCCGATGCTCGATTCGTTTCTGCTGGGGTCGAGGAGCCTGGACGAGGTCTGGCGGCTGGTGCTGCCACCGAAAGTACTGCTGGAATTGAGGCGGCTGACACGTCTGCCGCCCGAGCAGTTCCGGATGCCGGACGAGTTGTGGGCGGGCATTGTCTACGATTTTGCTCTGGCGTACCGGCTGCGGACGATCAGCCGGGTGCATCTGCTGGGCGCGCTCACCCCGCTTTATCTGGGGTGGGTGGCGTCGTACATCGCGGAAGTCTCAAAGCTGAGCGGCGCTGCGCTGGAACAGCGCCAGGAACAACTGGGCCGCGCGTGGGAAGAGAAGAAGCCGTATCTATTATCCCGGTGGAGATGGCCGGACCGCTTCAATCCGTAGCGCAACGAAAGAGAGATACGTATGTGGGAGCAGGTCGAACAATCGCTGCACTCGTCGATGGTCCGGGTGGTGAACCAGGTCGCGACGCTGTTGCCGGGATCCTTGCGTTTATCGTGGCCTTCCTGCTCTTCCTTCTTATCGGGTGGCTGGTGGCGCTGGTGGCCCGCCGTATTCTGATGCTGTTCCGCTTCGATGAGAGGATGGGCCGGGCGCAACGCCATCGCGGAATGGTCGCCGCGTGCCACGCCTTCCATGCTGGTGAGCCGCGTGATTTTTTGGTGCTTTGTGACGGCGGGAGTAATGGTGGGCGTTTCCGCCTTCGAAGCTGGCACGTCGGAGCACATCGTCTCCGGGTGGATTTTGGGCTATGTGCCACGGATTGTCGGGGCGGCGATCCTTCTGCTGGCCGGCAACGTGCTGGCGCGCTTCGTTTCGCGCAGCGTGCTGATCACGGGGGTCAACCTGAACCTGAGCTATGCCCGGCTGCTGAGCATGGGTGTTCGGTGGATGATCTTGGTGTTCACCGGCGCGATGGTGCTGGACCATCTGGCTCTGGGCGGGAGAGATCTGTGGAGCTGGGATTCGGGATTCTGTTTGGAGGTATCGTGTTTGCGCTGTCACTGGCAGTGGGGCTGGGATCGCGCGATCTGGTGAGCCGTTCGCTGGAGAGGGAGGCCGCGCGGCCGGTAGACGTTCCGACCCCGGAGCGAATCTCACTTCTAAAGAACCGTGGAGGCCGCCTTCAGTCTTTCAGGGTCATCGTGATGCTGCGGGAATCGCCCTCGTGGTGCGCATCTCGATCTCGCCTTGGCTGCGCTTGAGGACACTGGGGAACTTTTCGCCCCATTCAACGAGAACCAGGCTGTCCGGAGCGGAGAGGTCGTCCAGACCCAGAGAATCGAGTTGCCGCTCGTTCTGGATGCGATAGAGATCGAGATGATAGAGGATGACCGGCTCGCGATGGCCATCCACGGTGCGCGATCCCTCATATTCGTGAATCAGCGTGAAGGTGGGACTGGTGACCTCGTCGGGCTCGGCGGCGTCGAGCGCTTCGGCAATGCCTTTCACCAGAGTCGTCTTGCCAGCGCCGAGGTCCCCGCGAAGGATGAGGAATTTCGGCGGGGTCAGCAACTGGGCGATCCGGTGACCGAGAGAGATGGTTTCTTTGCCGCTGTGGCTTTCGAACTGCCAGGTCTTTAACTCGGCTGTCTGGGTCATTGGCCCCCCGCGGCAGAGGAAGGAATTCCCTCTATCCAAACATAGCCCTCCGGGTCCCGCGGACGGAAGTGAAAAGCGCGAAAAAGATGGTCAACGGTGTCGGTGGCAAGCAGAGTGTGCTCGTCCTGCTCGCGCAGCGCGAAGTCGGCGGCCAGCCCGTGCAGATAGACAGCGGCTTCGACAGCCTGGCCTGGTTGATCGGGGAACTGAGCGAGGATCGCGGCCACGATGCCGGTGAGGATGTCACCGCTGCCGCCCTTGGCCATGCCCGGATTGCCGGTGGTGCTGATCGCGATGCGGCCATCGGGATGCGCGATCAGGGTACGCCAGCCTTTGAGAACCAGCGTGACGTGATGATTCGTCGCGAACTCCCGCGCCAGTGGCTCGCGCCTTTCCTGGACCTCTTTGGTGCTGATGCCGGCCAGCCGAGCCATCTCGCCGGGATGGGGCGTGAGCACCACGGTTCGTTTGCGTCCGTCGATCTTTTCGGGGTATTTGGCGAGGATGTTGAGTGCATCGGCGTCGATGACCAGCGGGAGCTGGGTCTTCTCGATCAGGCCGAGGACGAAGGCTTCAGGCTCCGTGCCAAGGCCGGGTCCCATGGCGATAACGGTGGCGCGTTCAGTGAGGCGTTTCAGGACATTAGGCTGCAGATTCGAGACATCCGCTTCGCCGTGAGGTCCTTCGCGGAGGGGGAACGTCATCAACTCGGGGGTGATTGCGGCAACGGAGGGAAGGATGGATTCTGGCACGGCGGCGGTGACCAGTCCGGCTCCGGCGCGCAACGCGGCCAGGGAGGCCATGGCGGGTGCTCCCGATTTGCCGCGGCCGCCGGCGACCACAAGCACATGGCCGTAGAGGCCTTTGTTGGAGTCAGGCGTGCGGGGCTGCTCGGTCAGGGCCTTCGAGGAACCCGCCCAGGTGAGGCCCGTCGAGGAGGTGATGGCCTTTTCGGGAGATCCGATGGGCGCAACAACGATGGGTCCGGCAGCGCTGCCAGTCAGATTGCCGCTGACATGCGCCAGCTTGGGAGCGGTGAGGCGACCACAGCGCTGGCGCGAGAGGCCCCCTCCATTGTGAGGGCGCGCGTGTCGGCGTCCCAGCCGGAGGGCAGATCGACGGCGATCACGGGAGTGGCGAGCGCATTCACCCGGTCGCGGAGGGTCGCGGCGATGCCGCGCAGTGGAGGCGTAAATCCGGTGCCGACGACGGCATCGATGAGGAGGTCGGCTGATGTGAGCAGCGACTGCACCTCGGATGTGGCGAGCGCTGCGTCGTCCGGGGCCAGGATCGGACCAGGCCCATGGCGCCGAAGGCTGCTTTGGCATCGCCCTTCAGGTCCGCCGGCCGGCCCAGGAGCAGCACGCGGACATCGCAGCCGGAATTGGCCAGCTCCCGAGCGGCGACAGCGTCCCCTCCGTTGTTGCCTTTGCCGCAGAGCACGGCGATGTGGCGGCGGTCGGAATACTCCCGCAGGACAAAGCGCGCCACGGCTGCACCGGCTGACTGCATCAGGTCGAGCGAATCGACGCCGAAGCGCTCGGCGGTGACCCGATCGACGGCGCGCATCTCGTCCGCAGTAAGGATTTTCATGGCAACCAACGATGGTAGCTGAAGCTTCTGCCCTAGCCCATGTACATGCCGCCGTTCACGTCGAGGACGTGGCCGGTGATGTAGGAAGCCTGCTCGGAGGCGAGGAAGCAGACGGCGCCGGCGATGTCGGCGTCGGTGCCGGCGCGGCCAAGCGGAATCTGGGTCAGCATCGACGCACGCTGCTTCTCATCGAGAACGGCGGTCATAGCGGTTTCGATGTAACCAGGGGCGACGGCGTTGGCGGTGATATTGCGCGAGGCCAGCTCGCGGGCGAGAGATTCAGCGAGGCCGATGAGACCGGCCTTGCTGGCCGCGTAGTTCGCCTGCCCGGCCTGCCCGGTTTCGCCGACGACGCTGGTGATGTTGATGATGCGTCCCCACCGCGCCTTGAGCATGGGACTGAGCATGGCCTGAGTCATGAGAAAGGTGCCGGTGAGATTGGTCAGGAGGACGTCGTCCCAGTCGGAGCGCTTCATGCGCAGCGCGAGAGTGTCGCGGGTGATGCCGGCATTGTTCACGAGGACTTCGATACTGCCGAAGTGAGCGATGGCCGCTTTCGCACAGGCTTTAATGGAATCCTCACTGGCGAGATCGAGTGCGAACACCGCGGCGGCTCCGCCCAGCGAGGCAATTTCCGCAGCGACCTGGTTCAGCTTGTCTTCATTGCGGGCCGCCAGCGCGATGCGGGCTCCGGCTTTTGCCAGGGCCAGGGCACAGGCGCGGCCGATCCCCTGCGAGGCTCCGGTGATCAGAGCTGTTCTTTCCTGAAGTGACGGCATG
>CAVPCE010000010.1:0-88061 GCA_963702295.1 uncultured Acidobacteriaceae bacterium
ACTCGAACGTCGATAACGAAGAGGCCGCGAAAAAAGCGGTCGAACTGTTCGACCACTCGATTTATCACGACAAGAAGGCGAGCGTTGGATTGTTCTTCGAGCAGTTGGAAGCGCGCCGCCCGGATCTGACCGCCCTGCTGACGCCGCGACTGGGCGACTCTCTGCTGCGTCCTGATGGTCAGCCGTGGCTGGCTGCGCTGATGCAGGGTGCGCCGAAGCTGGACATGGACAACCTGACTCAGGTGGCGGCGCTGCCGCTGGGCAGCCGCCTCAAGATCGATCCTTGGGATGACAAGGTCTTCATGCTGCACGTCAAGCCGGCGCCGCTGCTGAACGCGCGCGACAAGATGCCGTTGGAGATTACGCCGGTGTACTTCCGGCTGCAGCAGTACCAGGATGCGACGCAGCCTGGGACACCGCCGGGAGCAACGCCCGCTGCCGGCAATGCGGTTCCGCCATCGGCGGATACGAATCCGCAACAGCCATCAACGAGCGCCCAAACGCAGCCGCAGTCGCAGGCATCGCCGCAGTAATTCGAGGAAGAAGGATTCTTCTTCCCGGTGGAGCGGTTCAGACGGCCGAACCGCACGCCGCGTATGTTGCGGGTTAGACGGAGTTCTCGGAAGCATTCTGCTGGAGACTGGCTGAGACTCGCACGAGTTTGACCGGAGATCGCAACGTGGTCAGAAAGATTGGACTTCTCGCTCTTCTGCTTTTTCCTGCCGTGGTGGTCGCTCAGAATCCCAGATCGGCCGTCGGTGGTGAGGTATCGGTTTGGGCCGGAGGTGGCATGTCCACCTTCAATCCGGACTGGGGATGCGCTACCACATCGCCCTTCTGTGCCAATCAGCTGATCGGGCCGGCGGCCTTCGGCGACTTCGATCTCCACGACCAATACGGCGTGGAAGCCGAAGCGCGCTGGCTGCACTGGCACGGTTATCAGCCCGGCTTTTACGAAAACAATTATCTGGTCGGCCCGCGCGACCGCGTGATCCGCTGGCATGGTTTGTATGGGTGGGTCAAGCTGGAGATGGGTGGCGGGTGGATTCAGACTCCCGGCTATCCGGCGGCGGGCAGCCTGAAGGGAAGCTATTTCGCGTTTGTGCCGGGACTCACGGTCGAATACCGGCTGACGCGGAAACTCTCGGTGCGCGGCGATTACGAGTACCAGATCTGGCCGTCTTTTGTGGGTCCCCCAACCTACAACTCGAGCGGAGTCCTCATCCAGCACTCCAGCGGATTGACGCCGAATGGCTTCACCTTCGGGGTGGCCTATCGCGTTCTCGGGCGCTGAAATCCCGGAACTTCGAAAAAAACAAGGAGGGCTGGGCGTGATGCCCAGCCCTCCTTGTTTCCGCTGATTCGCCCTCAGAAGTGATAAGCGATGCCGATCACCGGGTCGTAGATGTTGTAATAGACGTTCGTCCGCCAGTCGTTGCTCTTATAGTTGAAGGTCGGCGTCTTGACGACCAGCCCGCGATATTCGGCGCGAATGTCGAAGCTGGGACTGATTTCGTATGCAAAACCGGCGCCATACATCAGACCGATGTTGGTGTTGCGGCTTATGTCGAAGGTGGTTGTCTTGGCATCGTCGATGGGCGAAAACATCACTGCCGCAGGCCCGGCCTCTACAAACGGATTCCAGTTCCGGAAATAAAAGCTGCGCACATAAGCGCCCGAAAACTCCTGTATGCGGTCATGCACCACATAGCTGCCGCCGGGAAAGTCGAAATGCTGCTGGTTCTGGTCGTACTGATAGTTCAGTTCGAGTCCGCTGTGCGGCGTCAGCATGTAGCGATAGCCGACCAGGGCTCCGTACCCGGGCGTGGAATGCACCTGAACGGCGTTTCCTGAGGCGTAAGGCGCGTTGATCATCGAGCCGCTGATGCTGATGTCCTGACGGCTTTCCTGCGCAAAGCTCGGCGCTGCCATCAGAGGCAGCAGGAAGAGAAACAGAAACAGCGATTTCTTCATTCTTCGGTCAACCTCTTTAAAGCGCCCATCGGAGCTTTCGGCAGGCGCACACAACGGCGAGCCCCCAAAATTCCGGGTTCCGTGAAATAGCAAACATCGTGGGGATGTCCACTGGGTCATTGTACCTGCCACGGGGCATTTCGACAGCCCGACCGGCCACTCTTAATGCCTCCTGGAGCGACCGGTGCGTGCGGGTGGTGGCTCTGCTCGAAAGGAGAACGGATGCCCGCGCTCGGCCGCCAGTGCTTTGACGTTTCCAATGAAGGCAAGAGCAGCAGGGGACAGGCTCGCCCCGGCACGGTGGACCAGCCAGAGGCGTCGAGCGATCCTGAGTTCCGGCACCGGGATCTGGACCAGGTCGCCGCGCTCGATCTCCGGCTGCACCGTGAGACCGGGAACCAGGGCGACGCCGTTGCCGAGGGCGACAAAGCGCTTGATGGCTTCGAGGCTGGGCAGTTCCACACCCATGTTCAGCGGCGTCTGATGCCGGGCGAAGGTCTCGATCACACGCTGGCGCAGCGGGGACGCTACGGTGTGGGCAATGAAGTTCTGGGCGCCGAGCTCGCGGATGGAAACCTGCTTCTGCCTGGCCAGAGGATGTTTCGGGTCGACGACAAACGTCACCAGATCTGTGTAAACGGCGATTGCGTGGAGACGCTCATCCTCGGGCCGGAAAGAAAGGATGCCGAACTCCACGGCGCGCTCGAGGAGCTGATCCGGTATCTGGCTGGCCAGGGAGCGCTGCACCGTCACGCCAATGTGCGGATACACGCGCCGGAAGGAGTCGAGCACGGGGAGCAGCCAGAGGCACGTGTATTCGTTGGCCATCATGGTCAGGCGGCCCCGCTCCAGAGCCCGGAGTTCCTCAAGCGCGCCCACGGTTTCGCCGCGCAGGCGCAAGAGGCGCTCGGCGTACCCACGGAGTAACGTGCCTGCGGCGGTCAGCGTTCCGTCCCGGGAGGAACGCTCAAACAGCGATTCGCCAATCTCCTCTTCAAGCCGGCGAATGGTGTGGCTGATCGCAGGCTGAGTACGGCGCATCCGCACTGCGGCGCGCGAAAAGCCCTTCTCTTCAACAACCGCCAGAAACGTTTCGAGGGAGGAGAGGTCCATAAATCAGAAGCAGCACATGCTGCCAATCCAGATTAACTATGAAATAAATTTATGTAAATACAAAGAATTACAAATTTGCTTTATGGGCTTGATTTTGTGAAACTGGCTTTGGGACGAGCGAAATCGTTTCGGGCCAGTCTCCCCGCTCCAGTTGAAGGCGCCCAACGGAGAAAAACACATGCCCCAGAATCACATTTACTTCTTCGATACGACCCTGCGCGACGGCGAGCAGTCCCCGGGCTGCAGCATGACGCATCACGAGAAGCTGGCTCTGGCTAGCTCGCTTGCCGATCTGGGAGTGGACATCCTGGAGGCGGGTTTTGCCATTGCCTCCGACGGCGATTTCGCTGCCATCTCGGCGGTTGCGCGGGAAGTGCGCGGACCAAAAATCGCTTCGCTGGCGCGGGCCCGGCGCGAGGATGTCGAGCGCGCGGCCCAGTCCGTCGAAAAGGCGGCGCGCCCCAGGATTCATGTTTTCCTGGCCAGCTCTGACATTCATCTGGAGTACAAGCTGAAGATCACACGGGAAGCCGCGCTCGATCAGGCCTCCGCGATGGTAGCGCTGGCGCGGACGTACGTCGACGATGTGGAGTTTTCCCCCGAGGACGCGACGCGGACCGATCCCGAATTTCTCTGCCAGTTCGTGGGCGCGGCGATTGCCGCGGGCGCCGGCACCATCAATCTGCCCGACACTGTCGGCTACGCCACGCCGGAAGATTATGCGGCCATGTTTCGGCTGATCCTCGACAAAGGTGCCGCGCGCGCGATCGCGTGATTCTCTCCACGCACTGCCACAATGACCTGGGTCTCGCCGTCGCCAACACGATGGCGGCCATTCGCGCGGGAGCGCGCCAGGTGGAGTGCACCATCAACGGCATCGGCGAACGCGCCGGCAACGCTGCGCTGGAAGAGATTGCTGCGGCGCTGCATGTGCGTGCAGATGCGTATCCCTATGAGCATGGGCTCAATCTGGAAAAGCTGTACCCGGGCAGGCAGCTGTCGGAAACCATTAGCTTCGGTCCAGCTCCAAACAAGGCTGTGGTGGGGACGAATGCGTTTGCCCACGAGGCGGGTATTCATCAGCACGGCGTGCTTTCCAATCCGCTGACCTACGAGATCATGACGCCCCAGTCCATGGGCGTGCCTGCCAATCGCATGGTGCTGGGCAAGCATTCCGGCCGCCATGCGTTGCGGTCGCGTCTGGAGCAGCTGGGGTATCGCCTCGGCGCCGAGGACATCGACATTGCCTATCGCGCGTTCACCGAATTAGCCGATCGCAAAAAAGCCATCTACGATCAGGACCTGATCAATCTGGTCGCGCATCACCAGCGCCACGAGGACCTGATCGCGAGCGAAGAAGTAGCCAGCCCTGAAGCGGCCAGCTAAGCCCGGCCCGCGAGGCCGCACACCAGCGAAGGGCGTTGAGCCCCCAACCCGAAGAGAGTTCATGTCGAAGAAGCTGAGGATTCTGATTGTGGCCGGCGATGGCATCGGCCCGGAAGTCACCGGTGAAGCGGTTCGCGTCCTGAAGTCGGTCGCCGAGCAGGGCGGCTATGACTTTCAGTTCCGCGAAGAGCGCATTGGCGGCGTTGCGATCAAGGCCGGTGGCAGCCCCTTGCCGCAGCGAACGCTCGACGCCGCACTCGACAGCGATGCGGTGCTGCTGGGCGCCGTGGGCAGCAACGAGTTCAACGCCCTCCCCCCGAGCGAGCGGCCCGAAGCCGGGTTGCTGAAGATACGCGCCGAGCTGGGCGGCTTTGCGAATCTGCGGCCGTCGTTCGCGTGGCCGGGCTTGTCGCAGAATTCCCCACTGCGGCCGGAGGTCGTGGAAGGCGCCGATATTCTGTTCGTCCGCGAGCTGCTGGGTGGACTCTACTTTGGCCAGCCGCGGCAGTGGGACAAGGCAAAGAACGAGGCGTGGAACACGATGCGCTACACGCGCGACGAAGTGGTGCGTGTGGCGAAGGTCGCGTTTGATCTGGCGATGAAGCGGCGAAAAAAAGTCACGTCGGTGGACAAGGCCAATGTGCTGGAAGTCTCCCAGCTATGGCGCGCCACGGTGACCGAAGTCGCAAAAGATTATCCGGGAGTCGCCCTCGAACATCAGTATGTGGACGCCATGGCCATGCACCTGATGAACCAGCCAAAGAATTACGATGTGGTGCTGACGGAGAATCTGTTCGGCGACATCCTCTCTGATGAAGCCGGCGTGATCACGGCTCGCTGGGCATGCTGCCCTCGGCGACGATTGGCGGGAAGTTAAATCTCTTTGAGCCGGTACATGGGTCGGCTCCGGACATCGCAGGTAAAGGCATCGCCAATCCGCTGGGCGCCGTTCTGACGGCCGCCATGCTGCTGCGCTATTCGGCGGGGCTGGAGGAGGAAGCGGCGGCGATTGAGTCGGCCGTGAAGCATGTGGTCGCGGAAGGCTGGCGCACAGCGGACCTGGCACGCGGCGAGAAATCCGCGAAGCTGCTTTCCACCGGCGACATGGCCGGGAAGGTTCGAGAGACATGGACGGGAGCGCGCACCGCGGCGCGGTGAGAATACTCAAGGCCCAAAGCTGAGGATGACAGGGACTATGGCAGGAAAAGCGAAGACACTCTTCGAGAAAGTCTGGGAACAGCACATCGTGGCCGAGCCGCAAGGCGAGCCGACGCTGCTGTACATCGATCTGCACCTGATTCACGAGGTGACCTCGCCGCAGGCGTTCGATGGATTGCGCCTGGCGGGGCGCAAGGTGCGGAGGCGGACCGCTCGATTGCAACCGTGGATCATAATGTGCCGACGACTGCCAATCGCCTGGTCATTGAAGACCCGATCGCCGCAAAGCAGATTGAGACGCTGCGGAAGAATTGCGCGGAGTTCGGCGTTGAGCTTTACGACGTGGAATCGCCGCGAGCAGGGCATCGTGCATGTCATTGGGCCGGAGCTGGGGATGACCAAGCCTGGCATGACCATCGTCTGCGGCGACTCGCACACCTCGACGCACGGCGCTCTCGGTGCGCTGGCCTTTGGCATCGGCACCTCTGAAGTCGAGCATGTGCTGGCCACGCAGTGCCTGCCGCAGTCGAAGCCGAAGACTTTCCGCATCGCCGTGGAAGGCGAGCTTGCGGAAGGCGTGACCGCCAAGGACATCGTGCTGGGCATCATCGGGCGCATCGGCACCGATGGCGCGACCGGCTATGTGATCGAGTACGCTGGCTCGGCGATCCGCTCGCTCAGCATGGAAGGCCGCATGACGGTCTGCAACATGAGCATTGAAGCGGGTGCGCGCGCCGGCATGATCGCTCCCGATGAGACGACCTTTGCCTGGCTGAAAGGCCGGCCCTTCGCACCGCAGGGCGCGGATTGGGAGCAGGCGGTTGCCGAATGGCGCAAGCTGGCCTCCGACCCCGGCGCAGAGTACGACCGCGAGCTGGCTATTCCGGCTGTGGAGATCGAGCCGTGCGTCACATGGGGCACGAACCCGGGCATGGTGGTGTCGATCACCGGTCAGGTGCCTGACCCGGCGACGGCTCGAGTCCGATGCCGATCGCCGCGCCTGGACGCGCGCTCTCGAATACATGGACCTGAAAGCGGGCACGCCGATCGAAGAGATTGCCATTGACCGCGTGTTCATTGGATCGTGCACGAACTCTCGCATTGAAGATCTGCGCGCGGCGGCGAAAGTCGTTGCCGGTCATCACGTGCATCCCACGGTTCGCGCCATGGTGGTGCCGGGATCGCAGCTGGTGAAGGCCCAGGCGGAGAAAGAAGGCCTGCGACAGCATCTTTAAAGAGGCGGGATTCGACTGGCGCGAGCCCGGATGTTCGATGTGCCTGGGCATGAACCCCGACATCCTGCAGCCCGGCGAACGCTGCGCATCCACCAGCAATCGCAATTTCGAAGGGCGTCAGGGGAGCGGGGGGCGCACGCACCTGGTGAGCCCCATGATGGCCGCTGCGGCTGCGATCCAGGGACGCTTCACCGATGTGCGCACCTGGGAATTTAAACAGTCGGAGGTGCCGGCGTAATGGAAAAGTTCCGCACACTCAATTCAAAAGTGCTGCCGCTCGATCGAGTCAACGTTGACACGGATCAGATCATCCCCAAGCAGTTTTTGAAGCGCATCGAGCGCACCGGCTACGGCGAGTTCCTGTTCTTCGACTGGCGCAAGGATCCGGGCTTCGAGCTGAACAATCCTCGCTACCAGGGCGCAAAGATCCTGGTGGCGGCGAACAACTTCGGCTGCGGATCGTCGCGCGAGCATGCGGCGTGGGCTCTCAGCGACTACGGTTTCCGGTGCGTGATTGCGCCGTCGTTCGCGGATATCTTCCATTCCAACGCCGGCAAGAATGGCATCCTGCTGGTCACGCTGCCCGAGGAACAGGTGCAGACGCTGCTGGATCGCGCGGCCAAGACAGAGAACTACCAGCTGACGGTTTCGCTGGAAGAAAACACCATCCGCGATGAACAGGCATTCACCACGAGCTTCGCGATTGACCCCTTCCGTCGCGACTGTCTGCTGGAAGGCCTGGACGACATCGGGCTGACGCTGCGGCACGCGGCGGAGCTGGACAAGTTCGAACAACAGCACGACGCGGCCTTCTGGGTCGCGCCACGCACGGGAGAATCGGCGAACGCATGAGCAGCAACGGATCGAATGGCAAGACCGCGCCCGGCAAACTCTACTCCATCGCTCTGACGGAAGGACCGAGCCGCGCACCCGCACGCGCCATGCTGCGCGCGGTGGGCTTTACCCCCGAGGACCTGCGCAAGCCGATCATCGGCATTGCCAATACCTGGACGGAGATTGGTCCGTGCAATTTCCATTTGCGCGCGCTGGCCGATGCGGTGAAGCAGGGCATTCGCGAGGCGGGCGGCACGCCGATGGAATTCAATACCGTCACCATTTCCGACGGCATCACGATGGGCACCGAGGGTATGAAGGCCTCGCTCATCAGCCGCGAGGTCATTGCCGACTCCGTCGAGCTGGTCGCGCGCGGTAATCAATTTGACGGTCTCGTGGCCATCGCCGGCTGCGACAAAAACATGCCTGGCACAGTTATGGCGCTGGCGCGGCTCGATATTCCTGGGCTGATGCTCTACGGCGGCTCGATTGCGCCCGGACACCTGAACGGCAAAGACCTCACCGTGCAGGACGTCTTCGAAGCTGTGGGCGCGCACGCGGCAGGCAAGCTCGACGATGCCGGCCTCGAAGCGGTGGAAGCCAATGCGTGCCCTGGCGTGGGTGCATGCGGCGGCCAGTTCACCGCGAACACGATGGCTATGGCCTGCGAATTTCTTGGCATCTCGCCGATTGGATTGTCGGGTGTGCCGGGGTTTGTGGCAGAAAAGCTGGAGGCTTCGCGCGAAGCCGGTCGTCTGGTGATGGAACTGGTCCGGCGGGGACTGAAGCCGAGCCAGATCATCACGCCGAAAGCGATCGAGAACGCCATCGCCAGCGTCGCGGCATCGGGCGGCTCCACGAATGCGGTACTGCACTTCCTGGCCATCGCCAATGAGGCGGGTATTCCTCTGACGGTCGATGACTTCGACCGCATCAGCAACCACACGCCGCTGCTTTGCGATCTGAAACCCGGCGGAAAGTACGTCGCGGTCGACTATCAGGCTGCGGGCGGCAGCCGTCTGCTGGCGAAGCGCCTGATTGATGCAGGACTGATCGACGGTTCATGCCTGAACGCATCGGGCAAGACACTGGCCGAGGAAGCGGCGCTGGCGAAGGAAACGCCGGGGCAGGATGTGATCCACACCGTCGACAAGGCGCTGAAGGCCACCGGCGGCCTGGTGATCCTGAAAGGCAATCTGGCGACCGAAGGCTGCGTCATCAAAGTTGCCGGCCACAAGCGTCTGGAGCATCGCGGCCCGGCGCGCGTCTTCGATACGGAAGATGCAGCATTCCACGCCGTCGAGTCCGGTCAGATCAAACCCGGCGATGTGATGGTGATTCGCTATGAAGGTCCGAAGGGTGGTCCCGGCATGCGCGAGATGCTCGCCGTCACGGCGGCTGTGGCCGGCATCCCCGAGTTGAGCGAGACCGTGGCGCTGCTCACAGACGGACGTTTCTCCGGTGCGACGCGCGGCCTGATGGCGGGCCATGTGGCCCCCGAAGCCGCCGTGGGTGGCGCCATTGCAGCGGTTCGCGAAGGCGACACGATCCATTTTGATATTCCCAACCGCAAGCTGTCGGTCGAGATCTCCGACGCGGAGCTTTCGGCGCGCATGGCCACATGGAAGAAACCCGAGCCGCGTTTCGCTCGCGGCGTCTTCCGCAAATATGCTGATTCGGTTTCGTCGGCGTCGCAGGGAGCAGTGACCCGGTAACAGCAGAGTTTGATCTTGAAGAGTCTATTACGCACGCTTTTCCCAGGCGCGCAACAGGAAGAGGAGCAAAACATGGAACGGTAAAGAAACATTCATCGCAGGCCAGCGTCGCTGAGGCTAAGGCGTCCATGCAAACGCCCTCATCGACGAAGCTCACAGGATCGGAGATTCTGTGGGCCACGCTGGAGGGCGAAGGCGTGCGCGACGTCTTCGGCTATCCCGGCGGAGCCATTCTGCCCGCCTACGACGCGCTGCGCAAGTTTCCTATCCGGCATGTGCTGGTGCGGCATGAGCAGGGTGCAGCGCACATGGCCGACGGCTATGCGCGCGCCTCCGGCAAAGTAGGCGTTGCGGTCGCGACGTCCGGGCCGGGCGCGACGAATCTCGTCACCGGCATCGCGACGGCGATGCTTGACTCGATCCCGATGGTCTGCATCACCGGCCAGGTCTCGAGCAAAGTCCTGGGCACCGACGCGTTCCAGGAAGTGGACATCACCGGCATCACGCTGCCTGTGACCAAGCACAATTATTTGGTCACGCGCGCGGAGGATATTGCGAAGATGATCCGCGAGGCGTTCCTGGTGGCGAAGTCCGGCCGGCCCGGGCCGGTGCTGGTTGATATCACGAAGGACGCGCAGCAGGGTCTCGCGGAGTTCGATTTTGCAGGCCGCCGCGCCGCGACCGCATCGGCCTCACCCCATGCTGCGGGCGGAATCAGCGTCGATCCTGCAGGCGGCGGAGCTGATCCGCAATGCGAAGAGGCCGGTGATCCTCGCCGGCCACGGCATTATGCAGTCGGGCGCCTGCGAGCAGGTGCGCACGCTGGCCGAGCGGCTGCAGATTCCCGTGGCCTCCACACTGCTGGGCCTCGGCGGATTTCCCGCCTCGCATCCGCTGTCTCTGGGCATGATGGGCATGCACGGCGAGGCCTGGGTGAACCACGCCATCCAGCAATCGGATCTGCTGATCGCCTGCGGCATGCGCTTCGACGATCGCGTGACTGGTACGCTGGCGACCTACGCGCCGAATGCGAAGAAGATCCACATCGAAATCGATCCCGCGGAGATCAACAAGAACGTCAAGGTGGATGTCGCGCTGATCGGCGATCTGAGGCGAAGTGCTGGAAGCGCTGCTGCCGCATCTGCTCCGCGAGCGATGGCCGCGCCTGGGTCGAGAAAATTGATGCGATGAAAGGCGAGTGCGCGGTGCGCGACATCAAAAACCTGCCGGACAGCGGCCACCTCTACGCGGCGCATGTGATCCATGATCTTTGGCGCGCCACCGAAGGCAAAGCCATCGTGGTTACCGACGTGGGCCAGCACCAGATGTGGGAGGCGCAGTACTACAAGCACGATCAGCCGCGGACACTCATCACCTCGGGCGGCCTCGGTACGATGGGCTTTGCGCTGCCCGCGGCGATCGGCGCGAAAATCGCCTGCCCCGACAAGGAAGTCTGGGTCATCGCGGGCGATGGCGGATTCCAGATGACGCGCCGCGAGCTTTCTACCGCCGCGCAGGAAGAGCTGGACCTGAACATCGCTGTAGTGAACAACGGCTATCTGGGCATGGTGCGCCAGTGGCAGGAGTTCTTCTACGAGAAGAATTACCAGTCCTCGCCGCTGCGCAGCCCCGACTTCGTGAAGCTCGCTGAGGCGCATGGCATTGCCGGGCGCACCGTGAAGCAGCGCTCGGAGGTCTAGCCGCGTTGCTGCGGCGCGCGGACACAAAGGCCCGTTCGTCATCAACTTCCTCGTTGAAAAGGAAGATTCGGTTTACCCGATGATTCCCGCCGGATCGGCCCTGCATGAAATGATCCGCCGGCCGAACCAGAACCCGCTGGTGGAGACGGCCAGCGACAAGTAGGACGGAGGGGTACGCTGCTGACCGTCTTTGTGCTGACCGCTCCATCGCTGACTGTTGGATCGCTGAGGTATCTATGCTTCACACTTTTGTCGCACTCGTCGAAGACAAGCCAGGCGTGCTGACGCGCGTGGCATCGCTGTTCCGCCGACTCAACATCAACATCGTCTCGCTCACCGTGGGCCACTCGGAGAAGCCCGGCGTCTCGCGCATGACCATCGTCTGCGACGCGTCGCCGACGGCCAGCCATCGCATCGCCGCGAGTCTCTATAAACTGGAGAATGTGCTGCAGGTGGATGACATCAGCCAGCTGTCGCACGTCGGCATCGCGCGAGTTGGCGCTGATTAAGGTGGCGGCCACGCCGACGACAGCGTTCCCAGGTTTTCGAATTAGCCGAAGTCTTCCGAGCGCGAATTGTCGACCTGGCTCCCGAGTCGCTGATGATCGAGATCACCGGCGTGGAGAGCAAGATCGAAGGCCTGATCCAGGTGCTGAATGAGAATGGCGACCGCATCCTCGAAATCTCGCGCACCGGCCGCATGGTCATGCGCCGCGGACAGCACACCAGCCGGGTGCTCGAAGCCATGCGCGTGCCGGGGCTCGAAACGGCGGAGGAACTCCACGCCGAAGAGGGCAGCGACAGCGATGTGCTGATGGCGGAAGAAGCGGGATTTTAGAACCAGAGTTTAGAGTTTGCGATGCCGCAATGTCGGACTCGCGAGCTCGCCACAAGATCCAACGAAGAAAAGGAAAACGAATGGCAAAGACCTATCACGATCATGACGCGGACCTCTCGCTCATCCAGCAGAAGAAGGTAGCCGTCATCGGCTACGGCTCGCAGGGGCATGCGCACGCACTCAACCTCAAGGATTCGGGCGTCGATGTCCGGGTCGGTCTTCCCTGCCACCAGCAAATCCATGGAGAAGGCGAAGAAGGCCGGTCTGCAGGTGACCTCCGTCGGCGACGCAGCGGCCTGGGCCGACGTCATCATGATCCTCACGCCGGACCAGTCGCAGGGCGATATCTACGCCGAAGAGATTGCCCAGCATATGAAAACGGGCAAGACCATCATGTTCGCGCCACGGTTTCAATATCCGCTTTGGCACGATTGTGCCTCCGGCGGAGATTGATGTCTCGATGGTGGCGCCGAAGGCCCGGGGCATCGCGTCCGCGAAGTGTTTATCGAGGGCGGGGGCGTGCCCTGCCTGATCGCCGTGCAGCAGGACGCGTCCGGCCAGGCGAAGGAGCTGGCGCTGTCGTACGCCAAAGGCATCGGCGGCACGCGCGGCGGCGTACTGGAAACCACCTTCACGGAAGAGACTGAAACTGATCTCTTCGGCGAGCAGGCTGTCCTGTGCGGCGGCACGTCGCGCTCTGGTCAAGGCCGGTTTTCAGACCCTGGTCGATGCCGGCTACCAGCCGGAGATTGCCTACTTCGAGTGCCTGCATGAGCTGAAACTGATCGTTGACCTCATGTATCGCGGCGGCCTCGCCTACATGCGCTACTCCATCTGCGACACAGCCGAGTATGGCGACTACACTGCCGGTCCGCGCATCGTTACCGACGCCACGCGCGCCGAGATGAAGAAGCTGCTCACCGAGATCCAGAACGGCACGTTTGCCAAAAAGTGGATCGAGGAGAACAAGACCGGCCGCAAGAACTTCACCGAGATGCGGAAAAACGAAGCGGGTCTTCAGGTGGAGAAGGTGGGAGCGGAGCTGCGTGCCGCCATGCCGTTCCTCGATCCTGTGGAAGTGAAAGATGGAACACCCCAGCCGGCGGGCCAAAAGGAGCCGGTGAACGCGTAGTTAAAAATCCCGGGGAGGACACATCGCACGTCTTCCCCTGCCGTCTAATCCTCAACCTGCGCCGTTCGGTGCCATCCACAAGCCCTGGCGCAGCCATTCGGATACTATCCAGGCAGGGGGTTCCCCATGGATGTCGCAACATCCCCAGCTCCCGCAGCCGTTGCCCCGGCGCCGACACCGGTGCCCGAGATTGTCGAAGCCCTGCGTCGTGTCACGGCCTTGCATGGGCTCTCCGACTCGGAGCTGGAATGGCTTGCCGCGCATTGCGAAGAGGTCTGCTATGCGACAGGCGGGCAGATTTTCCGGGAAGGCGAGCCTGCCACAAAGATGTATTTTCTGCTCCGTGGGGAGGTCCATTTCCGTCGCCAACAGGGCGGAGCGGGGCTCTTCATCGGCAGGGCTGGGCAAATCACCGGGCTGCTGCCCTTCTCCCGCATGAAGACCTTTGGCGGTTTCGGCTTCGCTGCCTCCGACGTCTGGGGTCTCCAGATCGATCGCGCGATGTTCCCCGAGATGCTCCAGGCCATCCCTTCGATGGGCCAGCGCTGCGTTTCGGTCCTGCTCGATCGCGTGCGTGAGATGACGCGTCTCGAGCAGCAGACAGAAAAGCTGAACGCACTGGGCAAGCTGGCGGGCAACCTGGCCCACGAGCTGAACAACCCCGCCTCGGCGGCGCAGCGGGCCGCGTCGGGGCTAATCGAGGAACTCCAGACCTTCGGTCATCAGAAGTTCATGCTGGGCAGTCTGTGCCTGGACAACGCGCATCTGGAGCGCGTTCGCGCGTGGCGCAACCGTATGGAAGAGCAGGCGCGGGTGCAACCGGCGAATTCGGTTACCCAGGCGCAGCGCGAAGACCAGCTCCAGCGCTGGCTGCGCGAGAACCATGTCGAAAAGAGCTGGCAGATTGTGCCGGACCTGGCCGAGCTGGGCATCACCACCGCGAATCTCGACGAGCTGTCGGATCTGCTGGGCGGCGAACATCTGGAGATCGTGCTGTCGCAGTTTGCCTCCTCCGCACGCACCGAGCGCATGGCGCGGGCCATGCTTGACGCCGCGACCCGCATCTTCGATCTCATCGGCGCGGTCAAGGACTACTCCTGGATGGATCAGGCGCCGATCCAGGAGGTCGACATTCCGCAGTCGCTGGAAACGACCCTCACCATGCTGCAGTCCCGGCTGGAGAAGGTGCAGATCGAGCGCCGCTACGAGGCCAACCTGCCGCGCATCTCCGCTTACGCAAGCGAGCTGAACCAGGTGTGGATGGCGCTGCTGGAGAACGCGCTCGACGCCCTGCAGGATCATGGCAAGCTCACCTTGGATGTTCATCTCTCCGGTGAGTTTGTTGTCACGGAGATCTGGGACAACGGTTCGGGCATCCCTGCGGACATTCAGGCGCGCATCTTCGAGCCGTTTTTCTCCACCAAGGCGCCCGGCAAGGGCCTGGGCCTCGGCCTCGATACGGCGCAGCGCATCGTGCGCCAGCACCGCGGCTATATCCATGTGGAATCCGAGCCTGGCAGGACCTGCTTCCAGGTCCGCCTGCCGATCGAACCGCTGCAGGCCTACTGATATTGGCGTAAACAAAAAGGCCCGCGATTGTTCGCGGGCCTTTCATTTTGACTGCCGAGCAATCTACAGCGAGTTCATGTTCAGCAGGAACTCCGCGTTGTTGCGCACCTTTTCCAGACGGCTCACCAGAAGTTCCATTGCTTCCACTGGCGACAGCGGATTGAGAACCTTCCGCAGTACCCATGTGCGTTGCAACTCGTCCTTGGGAATCAGCAGCTCTTCCTTTCGGGTGCCGGAGCGCTGGATATCGATGGCCGGGAAGACGCGCTTGTCCACGAGCTTCCGGTCGAGAATGATTTCCATGTTGCCGGTGCCTTTGAACTCTTCGAAGATCACTTCGTCCATGCGCGAGCCGGTATCGATCAGCGCGGTGGCGATGATGGTCAGCGATCCGCCTTCCTCGATATTGCGGGCCGCGCCGAAAAACCGCTTCGGCCTCTGCAGGGCGTTGGAATCAACACCGCCCGAGAGCACCTTGCCCGAGGGCGGCACGATGGTGTTGTAGGCGCGCGCCAGACGCGTGATCGAGTCGAGCAGGATCACCACATCGCGCTTGTGCTCGACAAGCCGCTTGGCCTTCTCGATCACCATTTCCGCCACCTGCACGTGGCGCGCTGCCGGCTCGTCGAAGGTGGAGCTGATGACTTCGCCCTTCACCGAGCGCTGCATGTCCGTCACTTCTTCCGGCCGCTCGTCGATCAGCAGGACGATCAGCACGACTTCCGGATGATTCGTCGTGACGGAGTTGGCGATCGCCTGCAGCAGCATGGTTTTGCCGGTGCGCGGCGGCGCGACGATCAGGCCGCGCTGGCCTTTGCCGATCGGGCGTCAGCAGATCCATCACGCGCCCGCTGATGTTCTCGCGGACGGTCTCCATCTTGATCCGCTCCTGCGGGTAGAGCGGCGTCAGGTTGTCGAAGAGAATCTTGTTGCGGGTTTCTTCCGGAGACTCGAAGTTGATGGCCTCAATCTTCACCAGCGCGAAGTATTTCTCGCCTTCGTGGGGAGGGCGCACGTTGCCGCTGATCGTGTCGCCGGTCTTCAGGTCGAACTTGCGAATCTGCGAGGGGGAGACGTAAATGTCGTCGGGGCCGGGCAGATAGTTGTAGTCCGGAGAGCGAAGGAAACCGTAGCCGTCAGGAAGAATTTCGAGCACGCCTTCGGCAAAGATGTGCCCTTCTTTTTCGCTTTGCGCCTGGAGAATCTTGAAAATGAGGTCCTGCTTGCGGAGGCCGCTGGCACCAGGAATTTCGAGCGTGCGCGCGATGCGGCTCAGCTCTGTGATGTTCTTTTCTTTCAGTTCTGCGATTGTCATGAATCACCTGCGGTGAAATTTTGAGGAGGGAAGTTCGATTGGGGAGGGTAGGCGGGAATTGCGGGGAACAGGCCTTTTTCAATTGGGAAAGGGCCGGCGGGAGGCCGCGCGGCCCGGATTCTGCTAGGCGGCGCGGCGATGGGTTTGCTGCGGCAGGGTCAGGGTCTCGTTGCGAGCCGCTGCGGCGGCCGCTGCCGGGCTCGATTCCCGGAAGCGGAGCAGCACGTCGTTCATTGTATCCTGCAGCCGCGTGTTGGGCTTATGCAGCTTGCGAGTTGCCTTCGAAGCCAGCTGGCAAAGCTGATACCGATTGCTCACATGCGTGAGCGCACCAAAAATCAATTCAGAGCGCATGATGTAGTCTCCTTGCTTTTGACTAGTAAGATGTCCGACCGTTTTCGATCACAGAAATACCGCTGAACCGCTGAGGCCCGAAGCTGGCTGGGAGAAAAAGGGTCCGAAAGCTCTCTTTCTTTAGACGCGACAACCCTGGCTTTTGGTCGAAATTTTTCCCTTCTGAAAAATCCCCGCAATGTACGGATCGTCTTCTCTTGACCCCGGCCTGTCGCTGCCCCTGCAGACAGAACGAGCCTTGGCTCCCATGGGGAAGCGAACTTCTCTTCTGCCTGACCGGATTGATGAAGCTGAGCGGCGAGCGTCGAAGGTCAAATTCGACAGTTTTGAAAATAACTCCAGGCCTGTTTTGGGTCAACCTCTTTTTTCATAGGGCTCAGTGACCGTGGTTACCGAAAATGGAAGTTTAGCTCTAAACCATTGATCAATCGGTCATTAGCTCTGTCTTGGGAGAATCAATGTCGACACATGTCCGCTCTGCGCAATCCCAAAAATCATAGGGCAACCTTATGGGGAAGCAGAATGATATCGCCATTAAGTGTTTATATTTCAATGATTTATGATTTAAAATCCGACCCGTGACCGTCAAGCTTCTGCGGTCCTTGGCCTGTGAAAATCGGTCCCTGCCGGGTGATCCGGTCCAGTCGGACAGACGCCACAGGGGGCGCAGCCCAAACCTTTCACGATCCGTGTTCGTGGCGAAAATCACTTTCGTTACGCCACGCCTTGAGCGAAGCGCGGAGCTGCGGTCCAAAACCGGGGTCGGCCGACTCCGCATCCTCCGCGCGGACCCATCGCGAACCCTCCAGGGGATGAAGCGGCGAGAAGACCGCCCCACCCGACTGGCGCGGAATTATTTGGAGTTCGTGAGTGCCTGCAGGACCGTTTCCGTGCTGGGTTCTGAGTTCTTCAGATACTCGCTCAGCCGTTTGCGTTCGTCAGGTGCCAGCGCCGGCACCAATGCGAGAATGCGGCGCATCGTTGTCGCCACGTCGTCTACCAAATTCATCAAGCGAATGGCTTCGCCGGAAAGGGGCATAGTCCGTTGACCTCTAATGCTATTGTCCGCGATAGAAGGGATTCCGGTAAAGTTTGGGCCGCCCGATAACGAGCGGCCCATCGTTTTTCCGGATATTGCCGGTCCCATCTTCCGGAACCAGGCAGCCAGCCTAGTCCTGCTCCTCTTTCGGTTTCTGCAGGCTCACCGCGGGAATGTTCTGGTCTCGCACCAGCTTGTTGAACCCCTCGATGCCCGTCGTCTCCACTTTGCGCAGGTGATCGAGCTGAACCTGGAGTTGGGCGGAGAGTTCGTCGAAGACCTGGTATGCCTGCGCCGGCGGAGCCACATCCGTGTCCTCGACCACGCCTTCCACTGAAGCCAGCTTGTTGTTGAGCCTGATCGGATAATTCAGGGCATCTTCATCCGCGTGCAGCTTCGTCTGGTAGATGGCCTCCTCAATCCCGGTCAGCTCATCGGTTAGCTGTTTCGCATCCGTCTTCACCTTTTCATTCGGGCTGGTCAGATACGGTTTGAGCTGGTCTTTCGCGGCGCGAATAGCCACCACGCTCTGGTTCGCCTCCGTAACGCGGTCACGAATCTTCATCGACAGATCCAGCTGCTTCTGGAAGTCCTCCGGCGTGGTGGGCGCCCGCGGATCTTTCACCATGGTGAAGTTCTGCGAGTACGTCTTGCCGTCAACCACCAGCTCTACTTTGTAGTCGCCCGGAATGGCCATCGGCCCGCTCAGCGAACCGTCCCACATCAGCAGCCCGGGGAAACCCGGCGCATCGTTGTAGCGCAGGTTCCAGACATACTGGTTCAGGCCTTCCTTCGCCGGAGCCAAACCACCGCCGCGGCGCCGGTAAGGATTATCCGGCTCCGGCTCCTCCCCCTTTTTTGGCTTACTGGAGACTTCGCGCACCAGCTTGCCATCCGCGGTCAGGAAGCGGAGCTTGACTTCGCCTTTGGGCTTGTCCTTCAGGTAGTAATCGATCACGGCGCCACTGGGAGGGTTCTGCCCCGCCGCCGGATCGCGCCCGAATCCGAATCCGCCCCCGTCGATGCGGAGCGTCTTCTTCACCGCGAACAGTTCCACCGGCGTGCTGCGGTTGAAGTGCGCCGGGTTCAGCGCCCGCACCAGCGGCATGTTGTCCATCACATAGAAGCCGCGGCCCTGCGTCGCCAGCACCATCTCGTCCTGCTGCTTCTGGAAGGCAATGTCGGTGACCGGTACCGCGGGCAAATTCAGCTGGAAAGGGAGCCACGTATCGCCGTCGTCGTAGGAAATGTAGAGATGCGACTCGGTCCCGGCAAACACCAGCCCCTTCTGGTTTGGATCGGCACGGATCGTCCGCGTGAAGTCATCGTCGGGAATGCCGTTGACGATCTTCTTCCACGTCTTGCCGTAGTCGTTGGTCTTGTACAGGAACGGATGGAAGTCGTCGGAGAGATACATCGTCGCCGCCACGTAGGCCGTACCCGGCTCAAAGGGCGATGCCGCAATGCAGTTGATTCGGATCCACTCCGGCATATCCTTCGGAGTCACGTTCTGCCAGGTTTTGCCGTCATCCTCGGTTACATGGATCAGCCCATCGTCCGACCCCACCCAGATCACGCCCGCCTTCACCGGCGATTCGTCGATGGTGAAGATGGTGTCGTAATACTCAACAGCGGTGTTGTCCTTGGTGATCGGGCCGCCCGACGGTCCCTGCTTCGACTTGTCGTTGCGGGTCAGGTCCGGGCTCATCACCGTCCAGCTCTGGCCCTCATCGGTCGTCGCCAGCAGCACATTCGCGCCTGCATATAGGCGATGCGGATTGTTCGGCGAGAACAGCAGCGGGAAGCTCCACTGCATGCGGTATTTCATCGCTTCCACGCCCGACCCCATTGGGTTGTCCGGCCAGGGGTTGATGTTCCGTTCCGAACCCGTCTTGTTGTCGTAACGTGTCAGCAGTCCGTCGTACGAACCGGCATAGACGTAATTCGAGTTCAGCGGATCAGGCGCAATCCAGCCGCTTTCGCCGCCGCCCACCTCATGCCAGTCGCTCATGGTGATGGCGCCACCGTTGCTGCGGCTCAGTGTCTCCACTGTGGTGTTGTCCTGCTGCGCACCGTAGATGTGGTATGGAAAGTCGTTGTCCACCGCTACGCGATAGAACTGCCCGGTGGGCTGATTGTCCTCCGTGCTCCAGGTCTTGCCGCCGTCATAGCTGATCTGGGCTCCGCCGTCGCTCGACTCGATAAAGCGGTTCGGATCTTCCGGAGCAATCCACATATCGTGATTGTCGCCGTGCTGGTTACGAATCGACGTAAACGCCCTGCCGCCGTCGGTGGACTTGAACAACTCCGTGTTCACCGCGTAGACGGTGTTCTCGTCTTTCGGGTCGGCAAATACCTGTGAGTAGTACCAGGCGCGCTGCTTGATGGAGTTGTCGCCGTTCATCTTCGCCCACGTCTTGCCCGCGTCGTCGGAGCGGTAGATTCCGCCATCCCGCGCTTCGATCAGCGCCCATACCCGCTCGGGATTCACGGGCGATACCGTCAGACCGATGCGCCCCAGCACGCCCTTCGGCATGCCCGGATTGCGAGTCAACTCCGTCCAGGTGTCGCCGCCGTCGGTCGTCTTCCAGACGCCGCTGTCCGGACCGCCGCTCTCAAACGTCCAGGGCCGCCGCACCACTTGCCAGAAGGCCGCATAAAGCACCCGCGGATTCGACGGGTCCATTGCCAGGTCGATGGCGCCGGCCTTATCGCTCTTAAAGAGCACCTTCTGCCAGGTCTTCCCGCCATCCTTCGAGCGGAAAATGCCGCGCTCGGCATTCGGACCGGCCATGTGGCCCAGCGCCGCTACGTAGACCAGGTTCGGATCGTGTGGATCCACGCGGACCTGCCCGATCTGCTGCGTGTCCTCCAGGCCGATATGCTTCCAGGTCTGTCCCGCGTCCATCGACTTGTACACGCCATCGCCATGGGAGGCATTCCCGCGGATCGCACTCTCGCCGGTTCCTACGTAAATGACATTGTGATCCGATGGCGCGACGGCAATCGAGCCGATCAAGCCAAAGTTAATTTGCCCGTCGGTGATCGGCTTCCACGTGTGGCCGCCGTCGATGGTCTTAAAGACTCCGCCGCCCGTTCCACCGAAGTAAAACACCAGCGGCTCGCCGGGCACGCCCTCGACCGCGTCCACGCGGCCGCCGCGGAAGGGGCCAATTTGCCGCAGGGTCAGTGCCTTGAATCCGGCTGCCGGGCCCTTCTCCTGAGTCGTGCTCGGATTCTGATCCGTGTCGGAATCCTGCGCGACACCGGCCAGCACGACACCGCCGAGCATAACCACAAGCGCGCCCATACGCAGCGCGGAACACCACGAGAGAACAGAACTTCCTCGGAAAATACGCACGAAAAGACTCTCCTTTCGGAAAAACCTGGAGTGTGGGGGTTCACAGCGCCCTTAAGGGGTTGGGGAGAACTGATCCACGTTGACGTTTGAGCCCAGCCCAAAGACTCATGATCCGATCGAGCGTCCCGCCGGGGCTTGCCCGTCAAATCCATGCTGTTGCAACTGCCTGGGAAAAGGGACAACGAAGGATACATCAGATCGCGCTGGTCGCAATACCAGGCCCCGGCCTGGGAAAAAAACCAGGGGTCGCCCGTCCAATCTGCAGGCACGCTTGTCTGCGCGCCGCATGCGTGTTTCCATAGTCGAACGGCCTTTGCGATGACCTTACTGGACCTCTGCGCGTATCTCGGCCTCGGCGCTGCCGGAGCGGCGACCGTCAATCTGCTCCTCGGTCTGCTCATCGCGCTGCGCTACAGCCCGGTCCGCAACTGGCCCCACCTGCACATCAACGTCTTCCTGCTGCACCAATGGACGGCCTACCTTGCCATCTTCTTCACGCTCACCCACCCGGTGGTCCTGCTGTTTCTGCGCGCGCCCGCGCCCCACTTCCGCCTCCTGGATATCCTCTGGCCGATCCATTCCCCGCTCCAGCCCAAGCTGAACCTCGCGGGAGCCGGCGCCCTCTATCTGTTGGCTCTGGTGTTTGTCTCGTCGCTGCTGCGCACGCGCATTGGTCGGCCCCTCTGGCGGAACCTGCACTACCTGGTCTTTCCCGCGGCGGTGCTGCTTTTGCTCCACAGCATTCTCACGGATCCCAATTTGAAAGACGGCCATCCGGACCTGCTCGATGGCGGCAAGGTCTTCGTTGAAATCTCGGCCCTCATCAGCCTTCTCGCCGTTGCCGCGCGCATCTGGCTCCGCGGACGCGGGCTGCGCCCTGCGCGCACGGCCGTCCAGACGCGGCCCGCACTGAAAGATGAGATCGCCTGAGCTCCAGGGTCGCTCCTCAGAGAGCCGGCGGCAATGTCGAGCAGGTGCTCCGCAACTCCCAGAATTCCGACGGCCCCTTCTTCGGTTCCTCGTTATATTTCTTATCCAGGTCCTTCAGCTTCACCGGGCTCTGAAAGCTGTACGCATTCCCCGCGCACACCAGGTCCCCGTCCAGCCGGAAGATGGCGAAGGTGTCGACCGCGCCGCCGCCGAACTGCACCTTCGTCCCAAACAGATTGCTTGTCCGGGTGACCGAGCCGCCGGACTCCAGCGCCTTCACCCACACCAGGTGCTGCCAGGTTTTGTTCCCGGTTGCCGCCGGATCGTCGCTGATGCTCAGCTTCCGGGCCACCGCGTCGGCCGCCAGCACCGCGGCTAAGTGAGGTTCGCCGCTCGCCGCCGGCCCCGATCCACTACCCGATCCGCCGCCACTGCCGGAGCCGCCGCCCGGCTTGGCCTCCGGCGCCGAACCGGCCATCATGGCCGCCAGAAATGCCTTGATCTCGTCGCCCACGCTGGCCACGTCGTCTCCCTTCATCTTCAGACAGGCGTCATACGCGGTGATCAGCTGGTTCAGGTTCTGAAGGTAGGGAGAATGTGACGGATCCGGGCTCGAAAGCCCGTTGGGGCTGTACAGTTCCGGAATCAGGACCTCAATGTTCAGCGCTCGCAGTTGCCGCGCCACTTCATTCATCAGCGCCGGATCATGCACGGTGCCGACTACCGAGGTGACGGACTGGCTGCTGCTGAACATCCCCATGACCGCGTTCGCGCCCGAGATCATCTGCCCTGGCGCCGTGGACTTCATCAGCCCCAGGACTGTGCTGCCCAGTCCCCGGCTGCTTGCCCCGCCTTCCGATGGCTGGCCCGGCTGCGCTCCGCGGCCTTCCTCTTTGGGTTCGGCCACGCAGACAGCTGCAGCCCGTGCGCGCAGGCTGTCCATGGCCGCCATATCCGCTCGCCAGATTTGAAAATCCGTGACCAGTGTGCTGCCGCCCGAAACCAGCACGATTCCCTGCGGAGCCTGTCCCTGGTTATTCACCAGACATGGCGCGTGCGATCCCTTCGGTGCATCCTGCACCGCGCCGCCATACAGATACCGCGCGATATCGCAGGCGATCGCCTCGCTGTTCTGCTCCACCGCCCTGTAGGTGAACATCTCCGTCTCGATCGAGAAGGCGGGCGCGGTGGCGCTGTCTCCGCCGCTCCCGTCTGAAGACGAGCCCCCGCCGCTGCCCTTTTGCCCGAATGCTGTGAAGCAGCAAAGGCACAACGTTCCAGCCAGTGCGATGCGCGATGAGATCACCATGGGAACCCCTCCCGTGAGACTTAACCTGCGGTGCTGAGCGCCTCATCGTCCAGGCAATCAGACCATCCGCGTGCAGCACCTCGAAACTTTCCGAGCCGTTCGGAACCTGCCGGGCTCCAACACCGCTTCCGGCACTGAGTTTCTGACCGGGCCGGCTTCGGGGTGCGATTCGGCTCAACTCCGCTTCTGCAGCTCAGCCGGAGTACACACACCCAACAAGTGTGTCGTTTTCCTGCGTGATGTTCCGGGGGATAGTAGTGCCTGTCGGTGGGGGAGCCCCGAGTGTACCCCATTCCGGCTTATCCTCGCAGCCGTTTTCCAGGGTAGCTCGGTCTGATTTCTCTCAAGGCAGCCTGACCAGACCGCCGTTTCCTCAAGACACCGGAAAACTTCACGCTCGCCTTGTTGCTCACGTTGATAATGATGTCCGTCGACCAGGCATCCGCCACCAGCCCGTTGATCATCAGCGGCGCGGCGACGTGGATGGCGTCCGAGGCAGCGTAGAGAGCAGCCGGCTTTTCTCCGATTATCATTCCCGCATGCCCCGCTCTCTCCTGGCCCCGCTCCTCAGCCTGTCGCTGCTCGCAGCACCCCCCGCCTTCGCCCAGACTCACTCCCTTTGTCCCACCTTCAACAAAGCTCTCCAGGAACACGGCGTCGTCGGCGGAGCCATCGCCGTCGTTCATGCAGGCGCCCCGCAAACCTGCTTTTACGGCAACGCCCGCAAAGATGCCCCTATCGACGCCGCCACCTCTTACAACTGGGCCTCCATCACCAAGACGTTCACCGCCATCGCCATCCTGCAGCTGCGCGATCGCGGCCTTCTCTCCCTCGATGATCCGGCCGTTCGCTATGTCCCCGAGCTGCGCCGGGTCCACGACGCCTTCGGCCCCATCGATGCGATCACCATCCGCACCCTTCTCATTCACAGCGCCGGTTTTCGCAATCCCACATGGCCCTGGGACTGCGACGACCCCGCCAACTGCGACTGGCAGCCCTTTGAGCCCACGCGCTGGGCGCAGGTCGCCGCCATGCTCCCCTACACGCATGTCGCCTTCGCGCCCGGCACCCGCTGGAGCTACTCCAACCTCGGCTACGTCTTCCTCGGCCAGATCATCAGCGACTCACCGGCGACGACTTCGAGGTATACATCACCAAGAACATCCTCATGCCGCTCGGCATGACCCAGAGCTATTTCGACCGCTCACCGTACTTCCTCGAATCCCATGTCTCCGCCAGCTATCTGCGCGCCGGTGACAAGCTGACGGAGCAGCCCTTCAACTTCGACACGGGCATCACCACCTCCAACAGCGGCCTCAAGGCTCCCATCACCGACATGGCGAAGTACGCCCAGTTTCTCCTTGGGAATGATATGAACCGTCCGCTCGATGCAATGGTTCTCAAACGCAGTTCGCTCGAAGAAGCCTGGAAAGGCATGCTCCCGGTCACCGATCCAGGCCAGCCCGCGACCGCCTATACCAAAGGAACGCCGAACATGGGCCTGGGCTTTTTCATCACCACCATCGACGGCCACCGCTATGTCTACCACGACGGCGATCAGGGCGGCTTCTCCTCCGAACTGCTCCTGGATCCGGAGCGCCATGTGGCCGGGATTCTCGTCGTCAACACCACCGATACCGGCGCGCCCCCGCCCACGCCCGCCACCCACGCCGAGTCGAATACCGAGCCCAACCCTGAAACCGACCTCCGCCTCACCCTCCGCCGATACCTCATCGACCACGTCTTCCCACAACAGACACAACAGAGTGGAAGCAACAACCCATAATGCGATCCGGACCCTGCTTTCCGCATCACCGGAACCTTGCAAGGGCCGTCACGGAGAATAAAGCGGCCGGCAAACACTCGCTCAAGGAACCATCTGCACGAGCCGGTTCGCACCTGTAGTAATTCCCCCTTTTAGGGATGGTTCATCCTTGCTGTTGTTCCCTATTCTCATCAATAAGTTAGACACAGCTTCCGCGCTCTCATACAGCCCATCTGCAAGTGGGTCATAACAATGCGGCACAGGCGTGGAAGCCAACAAACTGCGGTGGGACCCTTTGGCTCGGGTCGTGGATTGCGCCACGTCTCGCGCTTTGACTGCCTTATTGCTTCGAAATCCGAGCGCAATCGAAGAACGTAAGAAATCCAGCACCAAATCGGCGTTTCCCTATGCGCGCTGCAGGTGTGCGGCCCGGCGAGGCAACTCGGCGGACCGATCGTGAACCGGAATTATGGCTGGACGCCGGATTGTCTCTGGTGCGCCGGCGCGGACTCTCGCCCTCAAGATCCAGAGTCCTCCAGGCCCTTTTCGTCGTCGGCATCCTGGCCCTTGGTCTGCCGCGGGTCGGCTTCGCGGCAAACGGTCCCGGATTGGCGGGCAATCTCGGCGTTCACCAACGCAGCGAGATACAGAGCAAGTCATCTCTCGCCTCTGATCGAGCAGGTGCGATTCAACCAAAAGGCGATCCCGTTTGACCGGGGAGTCACGGTTGGGCCGGGCGCGGGAAATCTGGAGATTCAATTCGCGGTTCCGGCATCGGGCCCTTTCCATCGGCTGCGTTATCGGCTCCTCGGTTCCGATCCGGACTGGAAAGAGGCGGGAGAGGAGCACGAAGTTCTCCACTATCACCTGACGCCCGGACATTATGAGTTCGACTTCCAGCAGGCAGAGCGCGGGCATCTGGCGGGGTCGGTTATCGGGAGCATTCCCATTACGGTGATCGCGCCCTATTGGCAAACCGCGCAGTTTCAAGCCCTCTGCATCCTTTTCCTGCTGCCGCTGATCCTTCTGCTTCACCGGCTGCGGGTGCGTTATCTCAAAAGCCACAACAAAAAGTTGCAGGAGACGGTGAGCCGCACCCGGGCTGAACTGACTCTGACCGCCAGGATCGCCGGCGATGCGCAGGAAGCCCTGAAAGAGCAGGCTCTCCGAGACGGGCTCACCGGCTTGTGGAATCGAAGGGCGGTTTTCACGATGCTGGAAAGGGAAATTTGCCGCGCCCAGCGTGATCAGTTTCCCGTCACTCTGGTGATGATCGATCTGGACCACTTTAAGAACATCAATGATACGTTCGGGCATCCGGTCGGCGATGAGGTGCTGCGGGAAACGTCCAGCCGCCTCATCGAAGTCATGCGGCCCTATGACTTTATTGGCCGTTATGGCGGCGAGGAATTCCTCGTGGTCCTGCCCAGTTGCTCATCGCATTATGGGGTGCAGCGCGCGGAAGAGTTCCGCCGCGTGATCGCGGCGAGGCCGGTCGTCACCGGTGCCGGGCCGCTTGCGGTCACCTGCAGTGTGGGCGTAGCGGCTTATGACGACGCAATGCCCCCCGACGATCTGATCCATCGAGCTGACGAGGCGCTGTATCGCGCCAAGCGCCTGGGCCGTAACTGCGTCTGTGCAGAAAAACAAGGCAAGCCCGCAGATCGTGTCGAGATTCCGCTCGAAGATCAGCGTCGCGAAAGCCGAACGCGAGTTGGATGACAGAGCCGGTTGGCCATCCTTCTTGCCCTGGGCTTGCTGATGGCTTAGGCCTTCGTTAACGCGCCTCTCCGCTTCACCCTCCGCCGCAAGCTGAGCGGGCACGTCTTCCCGGAACAGAGCGGGAAGACCTACCCGCCCGCGAACGGAAAGAGGCTCCCCCTAAGCCAATTTCTCCACCCGGCCGTCCTGACGATTCTCATCGAGATTCAGAAGGATCCCCTTGCGTTTCTACATACATAGGGTGCCCGAAACCTGCCTCAGAAGCTGACAGTTCAGCGGATCGCATGCGGCTATCTTTATTATTTCTTCGAAAGCCAACTACCAGCACCAGCACAGAATCTAACTAGGTTAATTCGAGCCGCGCCCTTTATTGGGAAGCGGACATAGATGGAATACAGCCTTAAAACTGTTGTTAGAAATTAACTCTGTGGGTTCTCTCTGGATTATGGATACATTACTGGCGGCCTATACGAGAGGCCTGGAGAGGACTCGCAGGCGCAGCCGAACGCGACAAATATTCGGCAGGAGTGGTCCGCTCGTGACGCGTCTCAAAACCTTCTCTGGCCTGGCAGCGCTTTTATCGCTCATCACATTCACTGGCTGCAGCTCGGGTTCAGGGACGCCCCCACCCCCGGTGAAGTCGGCCACGCCCACCGTTACTTTATCCGCCAGCAGCAACAGCATTACCGCGGGCCAGCCGGTCACATTGACCTGGCAGAGTACCAATGCCACTTCCATAACGATCATTGCCACCGGCAGCGACGGCAGCAGCCGCTCCATCTCTACCGGCTCTCAGCTGAACGGCAGCGCCAGTGACACGCCAACTCTGGACACCACCTATGCCGCAACCGCCAGTGGACCGGGCGGCACCAGCACTCCGCAACAGGTTAAGGTTACGGTGACGCAACCGCAAACACCACCGCCAACCTTAGTGTTCAGCGCAAGCAGCAACAGCATTACAGAAGGCGATACCGTAACTCTGAGCTGGCAAATGACCAATGCCACCTCGATAACGATCACGGCTGTGGGCGCCGATGGAGTTACGAGGCAGATCGCCACGACGGCCAATCCGGCTCCGGACCAGCCGACAGAAAACACAACCTACACCGCCGTCGCCACCGGGCCGGGAGGCAGTACTGCTCCTCAGAGCGTATCGGTTGCCGTTGTTCTGGGCGTGCCCGTGATCACTCAATTGAGCGCGAATCCCACCACCGTAGTGGCGGGTGCATCCTCAACTTTGACGTGGGAGACCAGCAACGCCACTTCGGTCAGCTTTTCGCCTGCGCTTCCCCAGGGAGATCCGGATGAGGCCGGCACTTTCCCCGCTTCCGATCCTGCCGGCTTCCCAATTCCAGTCCCGGCCACGGTGACCTACACCATGGTCGCCAATGGATCGGGTGGCCAAAGTCAGCCTGCCAGTGTCACCATTCGTGCGGTCAATATCAATCTGACAGCCTCCCCGGCCACCAGCACGCCCAACCAGCCCGTCACGCTGAGCTGGGATGTCGACAGCTCTGTAACCGCGCTTACGATCGATAACGGTGGTTGCGCTCCATGCACTCCGCTGCCGAAGGGCTCCACTACGGTTTCGCCCGCGGCGACGACGACTTACACTGCGACGGCCACGCTTTCCGACGGTACCCAGCTGACTCAAACAGTGACGGTAACGGTGACCTCAGCAGCAGCGGGCAAGATCAAGCACATCTTTTTCATGCTGCAGGAAAACCGGTCCTTCGATAATTACTTCGGCGCTCTCGGGACTTATCGCGCGCAGCGTTTACAGCAGTTCGGCATTCAGGCCAGCCCAACGGATGTGGACGGCTTCAATCCCAGTGTGGTGCTCACAAACCACCACAACGGGATACAGGTCCAGCCGTTCCATGAGCCGACCGTTTGTATCCAGAACCCCACGCCGTCGTGGGATGAGAGCCATCATAATGTGGGGTTAACCGGCGGAGACCCGGCATGGCAAAAGACCAGCACATACACAGCTGCCTCCTTCGCCATGAACAATTTCCTCGACACGCCCAACGGCGGTCTTAGTGCCAACGAGACTAATTACGATCCCGACGGTACCCGCGTTATGGGGTATTACAACCAGACCGACCTGCCGTACTACTATGATCTCGCGTCGTTCTTTGCCACCAGCGATCGCTGGTTTTCGCCTGTCCTGACGGCAACTTATCCGAACCGCATGTATCTTGAGGCCGCAAGCTCCTTCGGCCACGAGTATCCGGACGCAGACGCAAGCCATCCACAATACAGCGCGGAAACCATTTTCCGCGCCATGACTCAGGCGAACGTAAGCTGGTATTACTACTACCAGGACGGCATGTTTTTGCCGAATTTCGTCGACTACAATAACCCCGCCATCCAGAGCAAAACCTATCACACGAGTTATCTGATGAACCTGCTTGCAGGCACCTGCAGCGGTGGACCCTGCGACCCCGACAAAGCATTGCCGCAGGTGATCTTCATCGAAGCCGCTTCCGGCAGCAGCGCCCTGGACGAGCACCCCGAGAACAATATTCAAAAGGGCGCGGCCTATGTCCAGTCCATCATCGGCGCGCTGATGAACAGCGACGCGTGGCAGGATTCGGTCTTCATCCTGTCTTACGACGAAGACGGCGGGTTTTACGATCATGTCCCGCCCATCATGGTCCCGGCTCCGGATGCGTACTCGCAGGGCCAGTGCCCCGACCCGAACAATGGCTCCTATGGCTACTGCCATACCGGCGATGACGCGGCGGCTTTCACCGCGCCCGTACCCGCCAATGGAGGGTACGATATGTTCAACCTGACCGGCTTGCGAGTGCCCCTGATGGTGATCTCGCCTTATGTAAAGCCGAACTACGTCTCGCACACTCCCAGGGACTACACGGCAATCCTGGCATTTATCGAAAAGACATTTAACGTTCCGCCGCTCACAGCCCGGGACGCCTACTGGCTCCAAAACGGCGACATGAGTGACTTCTTCGATTTCAGCACTCCTGCAATGCTCAGCCCGCCGAATTCTACGGGTGGAGGCGCAGCTTGGGTATCCTTTCTGCCGACCCAGCCAACGAACGGCGTATGTGACAAGACCAAGGAAGCCGGCGGGATTGTGAACTAGCGGCAGCGAAAGAGCCCGGGCCGATGGCGTGCACAATATCCGGGGCAACTTCGCCTCTCGATCGATACCCGGGCGGATTTCGGACGCCCTGAATGCGATCGGTCGGTGCGCGGGGACATGGTTCTGACGGATTCGCCGCGATTCTGGCTCCTCAGACCATCCCGCGGCGATGTTACGAGGGGATGTAACCGAAGAGATCCTGCAGAATCAGCGAGATCCTTCGGCGACCTCATCGAAAAACGGCCTGACTTTGATCCCCTGTACCTGGAACAGTTTGGCGTACCCGCCCGCTACCCATGTCCCTGGCCCATGACCTCCGGAGATTACGAACGGTAACTGGCTCAGCTTCCCAACGCCCCGCCGATACTCTGTCGCGCTACGATAGAGATTGATGCCTGCATCGCGAACCCGTGCAGTGGTTTGCCTCTCCGGCGGAATGGACTCCTGCGTTTGCGCAGCCCTCGCGGCCCGCGACCATGACGCTTACGCCCTCCATTGCAGCTACGGCCAGCGGACCGAGGAGCGCGAGCTGCGCTCCGCCCGCGCCGTGGCCGGGGCGCTGGGATTTAAGGACTTTCTTCACCTCCGGCTCGACCTCTTCCGCCGCATCGGCGGCTCGGCCCTCACCGATGAGTCCATCGACGTTCCCACGGCTCCGGCGGACGGCACGGCGATCGGGACTGAAATTCCCGTCACTTACGTCCCATTCCGCAACGCGCACTTCCTCTCCGCCGCTGTGAGCTGGGCCGAAGTGCTGGACGCAAAGGCGGTTTACATCGGCGCGGTTGAGCAGGACAGCTCCGGCTATCCGGATTGCCGGCCCGCCTACTACGCGGCCTTTCAGGAGCTGATTCGCCAGGGAACGCGAGACGGGGCCATCGTTGTGCGTACTCCGCTCATCCATATGCGCAAGAAGGAGATCGTGGCCCTCGGCCTTGAACTGGCCGCGCCCCTGGATTTAACGTGGTCGTGCTATTCGGGATCCGAGGTCGCATGCGGCCTCTGCGAAAGCTGCGTGCTGCGGTTGCGCGCATTTGAGGAAGCTGGCGTCCGGGACCCGATCCGGTATGCGCTCTCGCTCACCGGATGAAATGGACTTCAGGAGGGCGCGGCGGCCCGCGGGTTCGTCGCGCAAATTAGGCAGAGAGGAATGATTATGCAAACGATACGTCTTTGGCCGCGGCTGGTACTGGCCGCTCTTATCGCCGTCGCGCTGCCCCTGGCGGCGCAAACCCCTACCGGAAAAATTCACGGGCAGATCACCGATCCTACGGGAGTTGCCCTGGCGGGGGGAACCATCTCGCTTTATGCGGGCGGAATGGCCTCGCCGACTGCGGAAGCGAAGTACACCCTGAACGTAGATCAGAGCGGCGCCTTCAAGGGCGACGATGTCGCTCCCGGTTCCTACACGATGGTCTACCGCAAACCCGACACGCCAAAAGATAAGGTTGTCGACCAGATCGACAACGTGAAGGTCGTCGCGGGGCAGGATACGGAAGCCAACGATGATATGTCGCGGCAGGAATACGTCAGCAAGCTCACGCCGGAACAGCAGAAACAGATCCAGGAGATCAAGGCCAAGAACGCCAGCATTCTGAAGGAGAACTCGCAAATCAAGAACCTGAATGGCGATCTCCAAAAGGCGCGCTCCGACGACAAGGACAAGAATTTTGCAGATGCTGCCACCCTGATGCAGCACGACGTCGCGATCAAACCCGATGAGCCCCTCCTTTGGGTGGAGCTTGGACAGGCACAACTCGGTCTGAAGCAGTACTCCGATACAGAAACCTCGTTGAATAAGGCCATCACCCTCGAAAGCGCCGCGAAGAAGCCGAATCCTGAAGTGATTGGAAGCGCGGGCAATGCGCTGGGCGAGGCCTATGCCGACGACAATAAGGTTCCCGAATCGCAGGCAGCGTACGACGCGGCGGCCAAAGCGAATCCGTCTCAGGCTGGGATGTACTACCAGAACGAGACGATCGTGATGTCGCGTACCGGGCAGACGGATGCAATCGTGGCCGCCGCCGATAAGGCGATCGCCGCAGATCCCACCCGTCCCATTCCTTATTATCTGAAGGGGCAGGCGCTGATCGGCAAGGCCACCATGGATCCCAAGACGCAGAAGATCGTCGCGCCGCCGGGATGCCAGGAGGCTTACGAAAAGTACCTCCAGCTGGCGCCTACCGGGCAATTCGCCAATGACGCAAAGCAGGTTCTGGCCGAAATGAGTGGAACCGGCAGCAAGAAGCACTAACGACCCGACACCACGTTCAACAAAAGCGCCGTCTTCCGTAGTTTCGGAGACGGCGCTCCTTGTTTTGCGACAATGATCAGCAAATGAACTCCGCTTCCGTGCCGCAGATCCTTAGCTATGAAAATGCCGCGCAGGTGGTGCAGCGCGAGGCCGAGCGAGTTCTGGGGCGGCCTGGTCATGAGGAATACGTGCCGCTGCTCCAGGCGGCCGGACGAATCCTTGCTGAGCCGATCCTGGCGGATCGCAGTCAGCCCCCTTTCCCCGCGTTCCACCCGCGACGGCTTCGCCTGCCGGGCAACGGAACTGGAGCACGGTCCCTTGCGAATCACCGGCTTGCTTCGGGCAGGCCAGCCGTCGACAGGCGCAAATCTCGGAGCCGGAGAAGCGGTCGAGATCATGACCGGAGCGCCGGTCCCGCCGGGCGCCGACTGCGTTGCCATGGTGGAGCATGTCACCGTCGCGGATGGGCAAGTGCGGCTCAACGGGCAACATCGTCCTGCGTCGGGCGAGAACATCGTTCCCGAAGGAGCCGAGGCAAAACGCGGCGATGCCGTGATCCCGGCGGCCCGAAAGCTGGGCCCCCCCGAGATTGCCGCGGCGGCGGCGTGCGGGGTGGCGAGCGTGCCGGTGTTTGTCCGGCCACGGGTCGCAATCCTGGCGACGGGCGACGAACTGGTCGACGTTGCGCAGGCGCCCCTAACACATCAGATTCGCAACTCCAACAGTTACTCACTCGCGGTTCAGGTTGCGGCGGCAGGCGGCGAGCCGGAAGTCTTCCCCATCGTGCGCGATGACGTGACCGAGACGGAAGCGGCAGTACGCCAGGCGATGGCCTTCGATCTGATCCTGTTGACCGGCGGCGTCTCTATGGGCAGGTTCGACTATGTTGAGCCCGCCCTCCAGAAGGCAGGCGCGGAGTTCCTTTTCACAGGCGTGAGGATGCAGCCTGGCAAGCCGGTCGTCTTTGGGAGGATCGGAGACAAGCCTTTCTTTGGTCTGCCGGGCAATCCCATCTCCACCATGGTGACCTTTGCCCTGTTTGTATCGCCGGTGCTGAGGGGGCTGGCGGGCGAGAGCGAAATGGCGCCGCGCTTTCGCATGGCGAGGCTGGAGGAAGATGTGGCCGTGAAGGCCGGGCTGACCCGTTTTCTTCCGGCTCGTGTGCAAAGCGATGTGCAGGAGACAACCGTGCGCCGCATTCCCTGGCAGGGCTCCGGTGACCTGGCAGCCGCCGCCCGAGCCAATGCGTTCCTTGTTGTTCCGGAGACGCGGGAGAAACTGAACGAGGGAGATGTTGTCTCCGTCCTGGAACTCTGAAGCTGCGGCTCGCCCTGTCCGCAGCGAGTTCAGAACACATTAAGGTGGTAGGCGAGGACAGCGGTCTTTTCGAAGAGCGCCTGCTGCTCGGAAGCGGAGAGAGATGCGGCGAACCGGCCCACTATGCGGACCCAGTCGGCGTATGTGGTAGCGACGCGGCAGACCGGCCAGTCGGAACCAAACATCATGCGCTCCGGACCGAACGCTGCCAGAGCCGCCTCCATGTAAGGCAGGATTTGCTCATAACTCCAGGAGGCGTGGTCGGACTCGGTCACGACGCCGGAGAGTTTGCAGAAGGTGTGCGGCCGCCGCGCCAATTCCGCCAGATCCCGGGCCCACGGTTGAAAACTGCCACCGCGGATGTTGGGCTTCGCAATGTGATCCAGCACGAAGGTCTGATTCGGATTTCGATCGACGAGGCGAATGGCGGCGGGTAGCTGGTGATGGTAGATGAGGATGTCGTAGGCGAGCTGCAGCCGATTCAACTGCGCCAGCCCGGCATTGAAGTCGGCGCGATCCATGAAGGAGTCGGGCTCGGCCTGCAGAACGTGCCGCACGCCGCGCAGTGCCCGATTTGTAGCGAGGCGCTCCAGCAGAGCAGGAGCCGCAGGATCAACCAGCGGAACCCATCCCACCACGCCGCGGATCCATGGATACGCCACCGCCAGGGAAAGGAGCCACTCCGTTTCGGCAATGGTTTGAGAGGCCTGAACAGAGATGACACCTTCTATGCCCGCGTCGGCGATCTCCACCGCAAGGTTCTGGGGAAGGAAGTCGCGGCGAATACCCGCCATCGTGTCATCGATCCAGCCGTATTCCGCTGGGGAGTAGCGCCAGAAGTGATGATGGGCGTCAATGCGCATTCGAACTCGCAGACATTCTAGCCGCATGAAGGAGATTCGGTTTCAACGGGCGCACGTGATGCGTCAGCGCAGGGCGCGCCGTAGTCGGGGAAGGAGGTCCCGGAAGGCGCGTCCACGGTGGCTGACCGCATGCTTCTCGTCGAGAGAAATCTGCGCCATGGTGCGTTGCAGCTCGTCCAGCCAAAACAGCGGATCGTAGCCGAAACCGCCGGTGCCCAGGGGAACCTCCAGAATCTCTCCTTCGACCATGCCTTCGCCAGTAGCCAGTACAATGCCTCCGCGCGCGGCTGCCAGCACGCATCGATAGCGCGCAGTACGCTGAGTTCTGCCCCGCATGCGATTCAGGAGATAGAGGTTGTTGCGCTCATCCGTCGTGTGCGCGTGCGGCGGATCGTACCCGGCATCCTCAGCAAATCGGGCGGAGCGAACGCCGGGCGCACCGCCCAGAGCATCCACCTCGAGTCCGGAGTCATCGGCGAGGACGATCTCCGAAGAGAAGCGGCTGTAATACTCCGCCTTCAGGCGGGCGTTGCCGGCAAACGTCGGCTCAACTTCTTCGGGTGCCGCAACGGAGCGCAGGTTCGGCAGCGGTTCCAGCGAGAATCCACCCTCAAGGGCAGCCGCGGAGAAGTCGCGCAGTTTGCCGGGATTGGTTGAGGCAGCGTAAAGAGCAACCGGCACGGTTTCCAGTTCTAGCGCGAATGCCGTCCGGAGCGCGAGTGGGGAAGATCATTCCGAGAGGGCACCTTTCACACCTGGCGACCGGGCCGCAGTCGTCCTTCCCCACCTGCACGAAGAGTGCGTGAAATTCGTTGTAGTGGCGAGCGAGTTCCTGCGCATCTTCGCGGAGCTGATCGGGGGCGAAGGCCCCCTCGGCCAGAGACTGAATGACGGTGTACTTTGCGCTCTCCAGGGCGAGTCCGTGCCGAGTGACCACGCGGCGCAGGTAGGTGTCGACCACCATGGCAGGAGCATCGAGCGCATAGAGCAGAATGGCGTCGGCGGTTTCCGGTCCAACACCGGCGAGCGCCAGCAACTGCTGCCGAACCGTGATTGGTGAGCGGCGGGCCTCGTCGCGGAGAGCGTCGATCTGCCCGCCGTAGTGCTCATCGAGAAAGGCCACGAAGGCCTTGAGTGCGGCAGCCTTGCGCTGCATAAACCCGGAGGGCCGGATGAGTTCCCGGAGTCTGTCCTCGGGAATGCGTCGCAGTCCGTCGATCGACAGAATGCCGTGGGTCTCAAGGTTGGCGATGGAGCGCTCGACGGATTTCCAGGCGGTGTTCTGGGTGAGATAGGCGCCCACAACCACCTCGAAGGCGGTCCTGGCCGGCCACCATGACTGTGGGCCGTACACGGCCACCAGACGATCGTAGAGGGCACGAAGGCGCGTGGCCGCCTTGCGGCCGGAAACGCCGGGGCGCGATGATCTTGTCCTTGTGCGGCGCGGGAGCTCTTCCTTGACCATCATCTGATCTTAAAATTTTGTTAGCTGCCGAATCTTTTGGGTCTGGCTGGTCTTCTTATAGAGCAGGTTGGCTTTTGCGGTCTTTCACTTTTTCACTGCATTAGAGGAGTGGTAATGGATTACGTCAATCTTGGCAGGACAGGACTCAAGGTTTCGCGCATTTGCCTTGGCTGTATGACCTACGGTGCTCCGGCAACACCCGAAGCGGGCCAAAGGCGGGCGGCACGAGTGGGTGCTGAACGAGCAGCAGAGCCAGCCGTTCTACGGCAGGCGCTCGATGCGGGCATCAACTTCTTCGATACTGCGAACGTGTATTCGAGCGGCGCCAGCGAAGAGGTCGTGGGGCGATTCCTGAAGAAAAATACTCGGCGCGAAGCTGTTGTCGTGGCCACCAAAGTGCACGGCGTGATGCGTGACGAACCGAACGGGCACGGGCTCTCGCGCAAGGCGATCTGCATCGAGATTCGACGAGAGCCTGCGGCGATTGCAGATGGATTACGCGGATTTGTATCAAATCCACCGGTGGGATTATGAGACGCCCATTGAGGAGACCCTGGAAGCGCTGCACGACGTGGTGAAGGCGGGTAAGGCGCGCTACATCGGGGCATCCTCGATGTACGCCTGGCAGTTTGCGAAGGCACTGTCTCTGGCGGAACAGCATGGCTGGACGCGCTTTGTCTCAATGCAGAATCATTACAACCTGCTGTACCGCGAGGAGGAGCGGGAGATGATTCCATTGTGCCTCGAAGACGGGATTGGGATCATTCCCTGGAGTCCGCTGGCCCGTGGGCGTTTGGCACGGCCATGGAAGAGCGAGAGTACGAAGCGCGCGGAGACTGATCGATTCGGCAATTCGATGTATTCCGAGACCGAGGACCAGGACGGTGCGGTGGTTGACCGGCTGGAAGCGATGGCGAAGCAGCGCGAGTGGCGCAGGCCACTCTGGCGCTCGCCTGGATGCTGCAGAAGAAAGGGATCGCGGCGCCAATCGTTGGGGCGACGAAGCCGCACCATCTTGAGGATGCGGTGGCGGCGCTCGCTGTTCGTTTGACCCTGGAAGAAGTTCGGTCGCTCGAGGAGGCCTACCGTCCGCATCCGGTGCTCGGCTTCAGCTAACGGCGCGCAGTTTGAGCTCAAGAGGACTCAGCGGGACTGACTGCGCGCAGGGAGAACGCTGATGCGCGGCAGGACAATGATGTCCACGCGGCGATTCTGGCTGCGCCCCTCGACGGTGTCGTTGCCGGCGACCGGATGATACTGGCCATAACCTGCCGCCGAGAGACGAGCAGGAGCGAATTCGTAGTGAACGATGAGGATCTTCGCCAGTTCGCTGGCACGCGATGTGGAAAGCTCCCAGTTCGAGGCGAACTGGGCCGTGTGGATGGGCACATCGTCAGTGTGCCCCTCGATGCGAAGGTCATACGGGGTGGCGGCCAGCTTGGCGGTAACCCGGTCGAGCGTGGGCTTTGATCCAGCCTCGGGAATCGCCGAGCCGCTTTGATAGAAGCCGGCCTCACGCAGCGAAATCACGAGTCCATCGCGTCCGAGACGGAGGGCTACCACACGTTGAGCGATCTGCGCGGCGAGCACATCGGCGAGCTGGTTCTGCAGCTGGCGAAGGTCCTGCTGCACTGCGGGCGAGGCGGAGAGATCGTCTCCGAGTATCACGTTGACCGGCGCCACGGGATCGTGCGGATCGCCGGGAGTAGCAGTCCGGTTGTGCGTCAGCGTGGTGGGAAAGAGACCCATTGCCACGAAGGCTGACTGGATAGAGTGGGCGATCTCGCTCTGCTTCTGCTGATCGGCGCGGGAGCTGGCGTAGAGCACAACAAAGAACGCGAAAAGCAGCGTGATGAAGTCCGCGTAGGAGACGAGCCAGCGATCGTGAGGGATATGGTCCGACGATCGGCGTTTCCGGTCGCGCAGGTTCATAGGGTGCTCTTGGCCTCCCGGGAACCTTGGCTCTGGAATCCGGCGAGCTTGATCTCGATCATGCGCGGATTCATGCCTTCCAGAATGGAAATCACGCCTTCCAGCACCATCTCTTTGCGCCGCTGGTCTTCGCGGGCTCGTTGCCGCAGCTTACCCGCTGCAGGCAGGAAGAAAAGATTGGCCGAGCCGACGCCGTAGATGGTGGCCACAAAGGCGACGGCGATGCCGCGGCCCACCTGATCCATGTGGTCGAGATGCTGCATCACCTGGATAAGTCCGATCACGGCTCCGATGATGCCGATGGTGGGCGAGAACCCGCCCGCCGATTCGAAGACAGAGGGGATGCGAGCCTCGATTTCGCCCATGGTATCGATCTGCACTTCCATGATGCGGCGCAGCTCGGCGGGTTCGGTGCCATCGACCGCGAGCATCAGGGCTTGGCGCAGGAACGGATCCGTCACTTTGTCCAGGTCGCGATCCAGCGAGACGATGCCGTGACGGCGGGCCTGATTGGCGAAGCTGACGATCTGCCGCAGGAGCGCGTGGCCTCCGTCGTCGCGATGGAGAAAAACGCGCATGAGTCGATGCGCCGCCGCCGCAACCGTGGCCAGGGGAAACTGGAGCATGACCGCGCCGAGTGTGCCCCCGAAGACAATCATGGCAGCGGTTGGCTGCAGGACCTGTCCCAGATGTCCGCCTTCCAGAAGCAGGCCGCTGAGAATACCGGCCAGAGCCAGGAGAATACCCGCCAGGCTGCCAGCATCCATGGCCTACTCTTTCGGCTCGCCAGGACCGCCGGACGCTGTCGCTGCGAATTGCTGACGCACTTCTTGCAGCGGCTTCCAGGCCAGGGCGGGCATATAGTTTGTCGCTTCGCCGAAAACCCGGGCGCGATAGGCAATGGTGCGCGCGACGACCTCCTCGCAGGATTCAAGGACGACGATCTTCTCGCCGTTGATGAGGGTGAGCATGGTGTCAGGAGAAGCCTCGGCATATTTGATGAGGTCGCTGTTGACGACCAGCGGGTTGCGGTTGAGGCGGGTCAGATGGATCATGGCTGGGCGTTCTCAGGCGCCTATTCCATTGATCGGCGAAAGTGGCGAGGGGGTGAGGAATTAGGCAAAGACGGCCAGGTACGAGATGCCGGTACGGGGATACGGAAAAGCCGACGCACGCCGCAGGCCAAACAGAGGGCAGCGAATAAAGCAGGGGAGGCGGGCGCCGATGAATGGACTGAGTCAAGCGGTTCCCGGGAGAGGCGCAAGCAAGCGCGTACGCCGTTCAGGAACCTAACTTCAGTACAGGAGAACGATTATGGCATTGGGAGTCCTGAACAATATTTCGGCAGTCTATGCCGAGAACAACCTCAACCAGACGCAGGCCAGCCTGCAAAACACGCTGCAGCAGCTTTCTTCCGGTTCACGCATCAACTCCGGAGCCGACGACGCCGCCGGACTCTCTATCGCCAACGGTCTCGCGGCCAACTCTTCGGCTCTCACCCAGTCGTCCAGCAACGCGAGCGCAGGTGTGGGCTTCCTGCAGGTTGCCGACGGTGCGCTCTCGCAGGTCACGAACCTGCTCAACCGCGCCGTAACGCTGGCAACCGAAGGCGGCGGCGGAACCCTGTCGAGCTCGCAGCTGAGTGCTGCCAACCAGGAGTATCAGGACATCCTGACCCAGATTGGCACCATCGGCAGCACCACTAATTACAACGGCATCCAGGTCTTCTCGGGCACCAACGGCGGCGTGAACAGCAGCGTTACCCTGACGGACGCCTCCAAGACGGTCACCAGCGGTTCAATCACCTCCGGGAACAACCTGACCGGCTCGATCGTGCTGAATGACGCGACTGCGGGCAAGACAGTATCTCTTGACATGGCAACCTACAGCGGGCTGACCACGGCTTCCACAGAGGTCGCAACCTTGGCTTCCCTGCAATCCGCGGTCAATACAGGCATGGGTGCCGGCCTGGTCACGGCCAGCTACTCGTCAGGGGTATTAACGTTCACCGACAGCACCAACAATCTGACCCACACCGGGACCTTGTCGCAGGTCACGCCCATCACCGGGGGGGTGAACATCTACACGAGCGACGGCACGTCAACCGGAAGCCAGAACTACGGAGTCACGGTGGGCGTCCTCACGGACTCAAGCGTCGGTACCTCAGACTCCGGCTCGACTGCGGGCACTGGCATCAGCGTGACTGTGGCGGGAGCTACCGGTACGGGCGGCACCACGGCGGGTGCAGGTGCCGGAACCAGCCTGTCGGGGACGGTTCTGACCTCTCAGGCAGACGCGGAAGCGGCGCTGCAAACCGTAACCAACGCCATCGGCGCCGTCGCTTACCAGCGCGGCCAGGTGGGCGCCAACATCAACACGCTGTCGGCGGCCTCGAATATTGCCAGCGCTGAAGAGACCAACGTGATGTCGGCACAGAACAACATCACGCAGACTGACTACGCTTCGGCGACTTCGAATCTGTCGAAGTACGAAATCCTGACCCAGACCGGCATTTCGGCCCTGGCACAGGCCAACAGCACGCAGCAGATGGTAACAAAGCTGCTTCAGTAAACCAACGCGGCAGTATTCATGAGGCGGGGAGCTTCGGCTCCCCGCTGTTTCTTAGATCGGCTTAATGACCGGATCGGCCTGGAGGCCATCATCGTGCACCCGGGAAATGCGGGTTAATGCTCTCCCGGAAAGCGACGATAAGGCCAACATGGGAAGCGTCGGTATCTCGTTTGGGTCTCCGACCAGCGGTCAGGGCTTCGATGTCACGAGCACGGTGAACCAGATCGTAACGAATCTGCAGACAATCGAAACGCCGTGGAAGAACCAGCTCACCAGCCTGCAGTCACAGGATACGGCGCTGAGCAGCATTGGTACCGATCTGAGTGCCCTGGCGACGGCGCTGAATGCGTTGACAGATTTTGAGGGTACCTTTTCGGCCAAGGAAGGGTCGAGCTCCGATACGTCGGTGCTGGCCCTGACGAATGCGACGGCCGCTGCAGTGGCCGGCACTCACGCCGTGACGGTCGGTCAGCTGGCGCAGACCTACTCTTACGCGAGCGGGGACCTGACTGCGACGGATACGCTGAGCGGCACAGTGACAATCGGGGGGGCGAAGATCACGATCTCCGACGGCACCGCCACAGACGGCAACGGCGATACGCTCCCGGCTAACAATACCCTCGCGAGTCTGGCCTCGTACATCAACAATGGCGATTACGGGGTGCAGGCCAACGTGGTCACGGACTCTTCGGGATCGCGGCTGGCACTCATGAGCGAGACCAGCGGTGGATCGGGCGCGGTCGCAATCGATTCCAGCGACCTGACCGATGCGAAAACGAGCAAGAACGTCGCGATCACGCAGGCGCAGCAGGGACAGGACGCGCAGTTTTCAGTTGACGGCATCTCAATGACCAGCGCTTCCAACACGGTGACAACGGCAATCCCCGGGGTGACCATGCAGCTGCTGGATACGTCAGGCAGCGCGGTGCAGGTCGAGATCACCAACAACAACAGCAGCGTGGAAACGGCGGTCAGCAGCTTTGTCACGGCCTACAACAAAGTGATTGGAGATCTGAACACCCAGGAAGGGAGCGGCTCCTCCGGGAACCCGGAGCCGCTGTTCGGTAATTCGGCGATCACGTTGCTGCAGGAGCAACTGCAGGCGGCGGCGAACTTCACGCAGTCTTCGGGGGCGATCAGATCGCTGTCCCAACTGGGGATCACCCCGAGCACCAGCTACGATGGGACTCTGACACTGGATACGACCACGCTGGACAGCGCTCTGAACAGCAACTACCAGGACGCGATGAATCTCTTCCAGCCCAGCGGTACTTACACGTCGCTGGGGGCCAACCTGACGACAACACTGAACAATCTTGGGAACAGTGCGCTGAACGGCACGCTGTATCTGGCTCTGCAGCAGGATGCTGCGCAGGAGACCGGGCTAAACACCGACGTTGCGAACCAGGAAACACTGATCAGCGATCAGAAAGCGCTGCTGACCACTGAACTCAATGCGGCGAATTACACACTGCAGGAGATTCCCCAGCAGATCCAGTACGTGAACGAGATCTACAGTGCAATAACCGGGTACAACCAGAATTCCAATGGCTGAGGCCACGGAGGAGCATGAACTACCAGCAGCAGGCGGTAGCGGGGATGAATCCGGTGGAGCTGATTGTCGCGCTCTACGACGGGATGGTGCGGTTTCTCTATCAGGCTGTTGCGGCTGTGGAACGGCGGGATCCGGCGGACCGTCGGACTGCCATCGGGCGCGTCCTGGAGATCCTGATGCATCTGCAGTCCCGCCTCCGCATGGATATCGGCGGAAGCTCGGCGAAAGCGCTATCGGAGTTTTATGCGTCTATTTTCGCGCTGTGCCTGGAAGGATCCCGGCTCGAATCGGCGGACCGGTTGAAGGAGGCAATCGCGTGCATTCGCGACGTACGCGAAGCATGGAGCATAGCCGCACGCGATCCAGAGGTGCTGCGACAGCTGGCAGAGCAAAGTGGGGGACCATCGACGCTCTCCGTGATGCCTGCAACCCGCGAGCGCGCAGCATCCGAACCCGCACATTCCAGCTGGATGGTTTGAGAAAAATCAGCCTGTGACCGCAAGCTCTTCTTCAAGTAGCTGCTTCTGAAAAAGGCCGGCATAGTAGCCGTTTTGTTCGAGCAGCTCTTCGTGAGTGCCGAGTTCAACGATGCGTCCCTGCACAAGCACCGCAATCCGGTCCGCATGGCGTACCGTCGAGATCCGATGCGAAATGAGAATGGTGGTGCGCCCCGCCATGACCGAGCGCAGCTCCTGGAGGATGCGCTCTTCCGTGTAGGTATCAACGCTGGCCAGCGCATCATCGAGGATGAGGATGCGGGGATTGCGCAGGATAGCGCGGGCGAGAGCCGTGCGCTGCTTCTGCCCGCCGGAAAGCGTGAGGCCACGCTCGCCCACGGCGGTTTCGAAGCCGTTCGGGAACAGCCGGAACTCCTCCGCAATATGAGCCACCCGAGCCGCTTCCTCGACGTCTGACTCGGAAGCCTGGGCCACGCCAAAGGCGATATTCCCCCGGATGGTAGTGCTGAACAGAAAGGTCTCCTGCGGGACGACGCTAATGGCGCCGCGCAGATCCTCGAGCGCATAGTCGCGCACCGGGCGGCCATCGATCAGAACTGTGCCCGGCGGCGCATCGTATAGCCGCGGAATCAGGCTGACGAGCGTGGATTTTCCCGAACCCGTGGGACCGACCACAGCCAGACTGGTTCCACCCGGAATCCGAAGAGAGATGTTGTGAAGAACGGGAACGGACCGGCCATCACCTCCGGGAGGATAGGCAAAATCGAGGCCGCGAAATTCTACTTCTCCTCGCATAAGGTGAGCCGCCGACCCCGATGCGGCTTCGCTGTTAAAGATCGTGGGGACGGCGGTAAGGATTTCGTGGATGCGGATGACCGAGGCCGTACCCCGCTCAAAGAGGTTGACGACATAGCCCAGGGCGATGATCGGCCAGGTCAGCATCAGCAGATAGGTAGTGAACGTCACAAAGGCGGCAAGGCTGATGCGATGCGTGAGAACCTCGTGGCCGCCCACCAGCAAAGAGACAACCAGTGCGATGCCCAACATGAACTCGAGCGTGGGCCACAACATCCCCATCAGGCGCACCAGGCGAAGAGCGCGTCGAATATATTCCTGATTCGAGCGCTCAAACGCCGCGATCTGGGCTTCTTCCTGCGCGAAGGCGCGCACCAGACGAGCACCGGAGAAGTTCTCCTGGGCCTGCGCCGAGATATCGGAGAACATGGCCTGAATTCGCTCGAACCGCTGGTGAATTTTGCGGCCCATGAACTGGATGAAGATGCTGGCCAGGGGCATGGGCGCCAGCGCACACAGCGTGAGGAACGGGCTAATGCGCAGGAGGAAGAAAAGCGCTCCCGCCGAGAACAGCACCGTGTTGGCGGTATACATGATGGCCGGACCGAGCAGCATGCGAACGGCGGCCAGGTCGTTCGTCATGCGAGCCATAATGTCGCCGGTGCGATTCTCGTGATAGTACGAGGCTGCCTGCTTCTCCAGCTGGCGGAAGAGATCGTTGCGCAGATCGAACTCGATGTCGCGCGAGATGCCGATGATGATCCAGCGCATCCAGAACAACAGGATCCCGTGAGCGATGGTTACACCCAGGAGCAGGCCGGCGTAGCTGAAGATCTTGCCCCAGGTCACGCCCAGGTTCAGGTCGTGTACCGCCAGGCCGATCACCCGCGGAAACTGCACCCAGATGGCGTTTGCCAGGACCGTGCACAGGCAGCCCCACACGTAGCCCTTCCAGTAGCGGCGCATGTAGGGAAACAGCGGTCGGAGATTGGCAAACATAGGCAACCAGTTTACGTATGGGTGCGCAAAAGAAGATAGGCGCCGGCCAGGCCGAACAGGAAATCGGGCGACCAGGCAGCAAGGAAGGCGGGCAGCCAGCTAACGTCCCCCATCGCTTCGAAGAAGCCGGAGACGACGAAGTAGGCGATCGCGACTCCGATGGCCACAGCAATGCCGGACAGCGATCCCCGCTTACCCATGGACAGGGCAAACGGGACCGCCAGAATCGCCATCACCAGTGTGATAAGCGGATACGCCAACTTGTGATTGAGCTGCACACGCAGCGGGACTGTGTTGAATCCGCTTTGACGCAAATTGCGGATATACCGATCCAGTTCACCGAAACTCATTTCGGAAGACTGGCGGACTTCCTTGGTGAAATATCCGGGCGGTTCATGGACTTCGGGAAAAGTGGTGATCGAGAAGTCCTGATAACCAACCCCTTCGGTCGTAAAGGTACGTTGCCATCCGTCTTCAAAAACCCACGCGTTGAGCTTCGGCTCCCAGTGCGCGGTGGCTGCGAAGATCCTCTTTGAGAGAGAGAACGAGCCCGGCCTGAACTCAAAAACGGAGATATTGCTGAAGGTATCGATATCCGGATCGAAGTACTGGTAATAGAAAATGCGGCTCGGCTGGCCGGCATGCTGCTGGCCAAAAATCCATTTTCTGCCTGGATGCTCGAAGGTTTCCGGGGGCTTTCCTTTGATGACGTTGCGCAGAGCTTCTTGCCGGCGATTTGCCTGAGGCAGGTAGGTATCGTCAAAGAGAAATAGACAGGCGGAGAGCACGGCAGCGATCGCCAGAACCGGGACGACGATGCGGTAGAGACTGATCCCCGTGGCTTTCATGGCCGTCAGCTCGCTGTTGCGGTTCATGAGGCCGAAAACCACCAGCACGCCAATCAGAACGCTGAGAGGGGTAATGAGGTAAATCATGCTGGGCGTCAGGTTGATGAGGTATTCGCCCACCGTGACCAGAGGCGTGCGGTTGCGAATGATGTCGCTGAGCAGCTCAAAGAAGGTAAAAACCAGCATCAGCATGACGAAGGTGATGAGCACCATTCCAAAGGTGAGAAGAAACTCCCGCAGAACATACTCATCGAGCAGCAGGGGAAAACGTCCTCGCAGGAGGCGCCGCCGCGGCGTGAGCTGGACAGCTTCGCCCGGTGTGGTGGTCTGACTGGCCCGCATACGGAACCAGCTGCCTACGGACGAAAGCAGCGCCAGAGCCGCGCCGCCGGTCGCCATCTCCCGCAGCAGGACAATGCCGCACACGGAGAAGATGAAGTTGGCTTCCCACACTCCGACAAAGGCAGGGATCTTGTTCTGACGCGCGAGCGCCGTTCCCGTAGAGGAAAGGAAGTAATAAATAAAAACCAGCGCGATGGTGAGCACAAAACCAGCGCTCTTCCCTCCACGCCTGGACGAGATCCCCAGGGGCACCCCGACCAGCATCAGCACCAGACATGCCGCCGGGTAGGCCAGTCGTTTCTGGAATTCGATCTCATACAGCCGTCCGTTATTGCCATGGGTGTGGGCCAGAAGTTCGTGGAGGTTCATGGCCAGAATCGGTGTATCGCTGTGGCCCAGGCGCACGCTGGTCTGGGCGCCAGCCTGGAGGGGAAGATCGGTTTGCTGAAAGGTGGAGACGGTATAGTCGTTCGGCTGATCATCCATGGTCTGGTGCTCAGTCCCGTCACGCAGGCGCATCAGGATGGACTGGCTCCCACCGTTGACCACTGTGGCGCGGTCGGCCGTAGTAATCTTCGGCGCGTTCGGGTCGGTTACGTCGGCGAGAAAAATGCCGCGCCAGTTTGCCGCTCCCACGCCGGCCCGTACATCCTGGACATACAACACGTAATTTTTGAAGTCCTCGTAAAAGACCCGGGGCTGCACTTCCGCGGAAACCTGCGCGTTTGCCAGAGACTTCTCGAGGTCCAGCATGGCGGCGGTTGCCCGCGGTGCGAAGTACATCGAATTGGCAAAGCTGATGACCCAGGCGGCCACCGCGACCATCCCGACCACGCGGACAAAGCTCCAAACCCCCATCCCGGAGGCGCGCATGGCCGTGATTTCACTGTCGGCTGCCAGGCGGCTGAGACCCAGGAGAATGCCGACCAGCACCGCCATTGGAATGGTGACCGTGAAGATATCCGGCAACAGGGCGAGGATGATCTCCACCACCGCTCCCAATGCCGAACTGTTCCTCACCACCAGTTCCAGCAGGCTGGGCAGATAACGAATGAACAGGACAAAAGTAAAAATCGCGCCCCCGATCAGCGCGTGGGACAGAACTTCTTTCAGGATGTACCGGGTGAGGATGCGCACAATGGAGGTCCGCTTCCAGTTTAGCGCGGGGTGAACCGCCTCAGGCGCAGGCTGTTAGTGAGCACGCTGACCGAACTGAGCGCCATGGCGGCGCTGGCAATGGCGGGACTGAGCAGGATGCCGAACGCCGGGTAGAGCGCGCCGGCAGCAATGGGAATACCGAGCAGGTTGTAGCCGAAGGCCCATCCGAGGTTCTGGCGCATCACGCGCAGGGTCTGTCTGGCGAGCAGCACTGCCTCAAGGATCTGCCGCGGCTCCCCATGCAGCAGGATGGCGTCACCTGCTTCCCGCGCCAGATCGGCGCCGGTGCCCATCGCCAGGCCGGCATCGGCCTGCGAAAGCGCCGCCGCATCGTTGATCCCATCACCCGCCATCCCCACCCGGGATCCCTGCTGCTGGAGTTCCCGAATCTTCGCCAGCTTCTGATCGGGGAGCAAGCCTGCCCAGACCTCCTCAACGCCGGCAGACCGAGCAATGGTTTCAGCTGTCGAAAGGGTGTCGCCCGTCAGGATTGCCGTACGAATTCCAAGGCGGCGCAGCCCGGCCACGGCTTCTGTGGCACTGGCGCGAAGAATGTCGCGCGCGTCAATCATGCCCACCAGACGATCCTCCCGCGCGACGTACATCCGTGTTGTTCCCGACGCGGAAACTTCGCCCGGAATCGAAATCCCCAGTTCCTTCATGAGCGCAGCATTGCCGGCCGCCACAGGCCGGCCTTCGATGCTTCCCTGGATGCCTTTACCGGGAACCGCGCGCACATCGCTGGCGGAGGCCGCCTGCAAACCGCGTCTCCTGGCCGCGCTCAGAATCGCTCGTGCCAGCGGATGCTCTGACCGTTCCTCGAGCACTGCCGCCACCTCCAGCACCTGATCTTCTGTCCATCCATCTACGCCGCATACCGCGGCCACCTCCGGCTTGCCCTCGGTCAGGGTGCCGGTTTTATCGAGAACCAGCATGTCGATGCGAGCCAAACGCTCCAGACTCTCGCCGCCTTTGAACAGGACACCCAACTGCGCGCCGCGGCCGATGGCGACGGTGAGAGCCGCTGGAACGGCGAGCCCCATCGCGCACGGACAGGCGATCACCAGCACGGCGACAGAAACGGCAAAGGCGCGGCCCGCGCCGCCACCGGCAAAGATCCAAAGGAGAAACGTGAGCAACGCCAGACCCAGTACCACCGGCACAAAGACAGCACTCACACGATCGGCGAGCTGCTGCATGGGAGCCCGCGACGACTGCGCCTCTTCCACGAGCCGCATCATCTGGCCGAGAACACTGTCCGCTCCCACGGAACTCGCACGGTACTCGATGGCGCCGTCAAAATTGAGCGAGCCGCCAATCACTCTATCGCCAGGCTCTCGCGCCACCGGCAGAGATTCTCCCGTGATCAGCGACTCATCGATGGAGGTGACCCCGGATAGAACGACACCGTCCACCGGGACGCGCTCCCCAGGGCGCAGCCGCACGATGTCGCCGGCGACCACCTGCGCGAGAGGCACTTCCATCTCGCGGCCATCGCGGAGGAGGCGCGCCGACTGTGGCTGCAGGCGCATGAACTCGTGCAGGGCATCGAGGGTGCGCCGCTTCGCACGGGCGTCAAGCCATCGGCCCAACAGCAAAAAGCCGAGAATCAGAAGAACCGCGTCGTAATAGACGTCCGGATGGAGCCCATAGTGCAGAAACACGCCGGGGGCGACCGTGGCCACGAGCGAATAAGTGAAGGCCGCGCCTGTGCCCAGCGCCACCAGTGTGTTCATATTGGTGCCGCCATGGATAGCGGCCATCCAGGCCTGCCGATAGACGATGCCGCCGCCCCAGACCATGCCCACCAGCGTGATGACCAGCATCGCGTAATCCAGCACTGCAGGCGAAAGTGCGCGCATCGGCGTGGCCCAGTGCCCCGCGCTCATCATCAGCCAGACCACCACGCCGCCCACCAGAGTGAACAACGCCCTCGCCCGCAGCGGCGCTTCGTCGGCTGCATTTTCGTCAGCCCGGGCTGTTCCTTCGGTCGGCGGAGTCGCATCGTACCCCGCGTTCCGTACCGAAGCGATCAGGTCCTCGACCTTTGCAGTCGCCGGACTGTAGGTCACGCGGGCGGAATTGCTCAGCAGGTTGACCGAGGCATCCCGTACTCCGGCAGTTCCGCGCAGGGCACGCTCGACGTGGCTCTGACAGGCGGCGCAGCTCATGCCGATCACCGGCAGGGTAATCGTGCACGTCTCGCCTGTCTGGCCTGGCGGAGCCTTCGCCGCGCTTTCCATTTCCGTTGCCGGCATCAAGCCTCCACGGTGGCCGGATACCCGGCTTTCTCCACCGCGCTTACCAGGGTGCTCACCGGCACCGTCTCGGGAGCCTCCACACGGGCTCCGCCCACGTGCACATCGCCCACCTGCACTCCCTCCACCTTCTCCAGGGCCTGACGCACTCGGCGACGCAGGCGTCGCAGTGCATATTTTCGATCCGCAGCTTGGTGTCCCGCATAAAAACCTCGCACTTCCATGATGCGCCAACGAGCGGCGTGGACTCATGCCCGGGTAACGTCCTCAGCCATCAGCCAGGCGGTGAGCCGCGCCGTCTCAAGGGTTTGCGACGAACCTGTACCCCACCCCGCGAATGGTTTGCAGGTGCCGGGGCACAGCGGGGTCGTCTTCGATATATCGCCGCAATCGAACGATAAAGTTGTCGATCGCGCGCGTATCGGTGTCTTCGCGAACGTGCCAGACCTGTTCCAGCAGCTCCTTGCGGGACACGATCTTCTCGCGGTTGCGCACCAGGTAGCGCAGCAGATCCGCTTCCATCAGGGTCAGGCGGACAAGGCGGTCCGACGTGTGAAGCTCCAGAGCGTCGAAGTCGATGCGCCGGCCGGCAAAGGCGAACTCCGCAGTCTCATCATCAGCACGGCCTTTCGCCTGGGTTCCATGGGGCCAGCTCATACGCCGCAGCAAGGCACTCAGTCGAGCGAGGAGCACATTCAGGTCGAAAGGCTTGGGCAGGTAATCGTCCGCGCCGGCCGCAAACCCCTGCACAATGTCCTCTGGCCGTCCTCTCGCCGTCAGCATCAGGATCGGGACATAGTTGTCCTGGGCCCGGAGGGTGAAGCGATCTCGAAACCGTCCCGCCCAGGAAGCATCACGTCGAGAACTACGGCATCGAAACGGGCATCTGCAGAGACTCCAGAGCTGTCTCCCCGTCGGGAGCCACCGACACGGTGTGACCTTCAGCCTGCAGATTGAACAGCAGCCCCTGGGCGAGATTGCTTTCATCTTCGACGACCAGGATGCGCGCCATAGCTTACTCGTGCTCCATTACCGGGGTCAGAATCCGGGCAGCTGCAGGATCACGGTTGCACCGCGACCCTCGCCGGCGCTCTGCGCAGTGGCATCGCCGCCATGCTGCCGGGCGATGGTGCGAACCAGGTAGAGGCCGAGGCCCGTTCCCTTGGTGCGGAGCACGCTGCGGCTCGGCACGCGATAAAAGCGGCGAAAGATGCGCTTGAGATGATCGGGCGGAATCCCGATGCCCTGATCGGTAACGCTGACGCGCACCCAGGCCTCCTGCTCAATGGTGAGCGCCACTCGCACATCGGCGCCGTTGGGAGAATACTTGACCGCATTCCCCAGCACATTCAGCACGGCGGTCTGCAGTTCATCGGGATCGCCGCGCACCGTCATAGGCATCGGATTTTCTTCAACGCTGAGGGCTATGGCCTGGCTTTCAAGATGGTGCCGCACCAGGGTTGTGCGAACGCAGTCTTCCACCAGAGTTCGCATATCGACGGCAACACGTACATGAGAGCGGGCTCGCTGACCGACTTCGCCGGCCTTCAGCACCTGTTCGATCGTCGCCAGCAGCCGATCGCTGTCCTCCAGCATGCGGCTGTAGAACTCGCGGCGCTGGCCGTCATCGAGCTGGCGCCGCTGCAGCGTCTCCAGATAAAGATGGATCGAGGCGACCGGCGTTTTCAGCTCGTGGGTCACGGCGCTCAGAAAAGCGTCGTGGCGCTGATTTCGCCGCACCTCGCGAACCAGGAAAATCGGTATTCAGCGCCACGCCTGCGATCAGCAGGAGAAAGAATGGGATGCCCAGCGCCATGGGCAGCACTCGCCGCCAGTTCAGCACGATCCAGCCCACGTTCAGGATGATGGCGACGCCAATAAGGCACACGCCGAGCAGGGTGAAGAGGACCATGTTTCGTCTTCGTCCGCTCAATCGCATAAAAAAGCGCCCGGCTCGGAAAGACCTCGCGGGCGCTTCTATTGTCGCAATTCCAGACACGGCGTGTTAAGCAGGCTGTTCAGGCCATGCCGGCGGGCCGAGGATTCTGCGGATCATAATGCGCGAGTTTGACCTCGCGCGCCAGACCCAGCTTCTTCATCACCCAGATGCCGTAGTAGTTGACGTCCATCTCGTACCACTTGAAGCCGTGGCGGGCAGAAACCGGATGCGCGTGGTGGTTGTTGTGCCAGCCCTCGCCGCCGGTGAGAACAGCGACCCACCAGCTGTTGCGCGACTCGTCGCGGGTTTCGAACCGCCGCGATCCCCACATGTGAGTGGCGGAATTGACCAGCCAGGTCGAGTGCAGTCCCAGTGTGGTGCGCAGGAAGATGCCCCAGAAGAGGCCGGGCAGACCGGCGACTGCCAGGCAGATGAGCCCCGCAACCACCATCGGAACCCAGTGATACTTGCTGAGCCAGAGGTAGAAGCGATCGCGGCGCAGATCCGGCACATAGCGGGCCAGGGCATCCGTTTCTGCGTGAAGGGATTCCCCGCTGATGATCCAGCCTACGTGCGCCCACCAGCCGCCGTCGTTGGGCGTATGAGGATCGCCCTCATGGTCGGAGAGCTGATGATGAACCCGGTGCAGGGAGACCCAGAAAATCGGACCGCCTTCCAGCGCCAGCGTGGCGCAGACGGCCATGAAATACTCCAGCCACTTCGGAACCCGATAACCGCGGTGGGTCAGAAGCCTGTGGTAACACATGCCGATGCCGATGTTGTAGGCCAGAAACCACAGGACCACGAAACAGGCCAGCGCCTTCCAGCTGAACATGAACAGGGCCGCCACGGCTCCGATGTGGAAGAGGATCATGAAGGTCATGGTGATCCGGCTGAATCTGCCGCCCTGGGCTTTGCGGCCCAGCTTCGGCATTACCGGATGGTGAGGATCTGCCACCGGGTTCGGGATAGCCGTTGCGACGGAGTTGGAGGCAGTGGTGGGATTTTCGGCGACTTCGACCAGCATCTGGGGTGACATTGAAATCAGGCTTCCGGGGTGATTTGGGATGGCGGCATCTGAAAAACGCTGCTGTATTTACCGTAGCAGTCACAAACGGCCGATGATGTAACACTTTTGTAAGTCAGGGTCGCTCAGGCAAGGCGAATCCGCTCCAGCGCGATCACCGGAGCGGCGGACCGTTTACGCTTGTTTAACCCTGTCGGGAGACGATACTGTCGCGATGAAATCACTGACCCTGCCCGCCTCACTGGCCGCGCTCGCCTGCTGCACGGCGATGCTTTGCTCTGCTCAGACCATTAATCTTCCCACCAGCAAGGAGATTCTTGGACCAGTACCGGGGAATCCGCAGCGCCTGAACAGCCTTCCCCTGTCGGCGGCGTGGTCGCCGGATCACCGCTATCTGGCGCTGGTGAATGCCGGCTTCGGCACGGTGGAGTCCAATTACGAGCAGTCCATTGCGATTCTTGACACGAGTACGGGGAAGCTGACGGATTACCCGATGCGCGGACAGGATTGGTCTCCCATCAGACCCTTTATTCCGGGATCGCATTTTCGGCGGATGGTTCGGAACTTTATGCGAGCCTCGACTCGCTTTCGGCGCCGGAAGGCGGTCAGCCCGACGAGACGGGAAATGCGATCGCTGTCTACCGATTCACCGGCGAGAGCCTGACGCCGGAGCGGTTGATTCCGGTCCCGCTGCGCGCACTCTCCGACGGGCAAAAGCAGGAGCACGGGACCATGGATCTGGCCCAGGACAAGGCGATTCCAGCGCCGACCGGCCTGACTGTGATCAAGGGAGCGGACGGCGCGGAGAAGCTGCTGGTCGCCGACGAATATTCCGACGATGTCCTGCTGCTGGATGAGGCCAGCGGCAAGCTCGAAACTCGCTTCGACCTGTCCGACGGGCCGACGATTCCGACCACCTATCCGATCGCGGTCTTAGCCAGCCCGGACGGCGAGCGAGCGTGGGTCGCTCTATGGAACGGATCGCAGGTGGCGGAGCTGGACCTGCGCAGCGGCAAGGTGAAGCAGCGGCTGGCGCTGTTGCCGCCGATCCGGCCCACGGATCCCAGTTCGCACCCGATCGCGATGACGCTGAGCGCCGACGGACAGACGCTCTATGTGGCCCTGGCCAATCGTGACGCGGTGGCAGTGGTTCAGGTGAATGGGGCCAAAATGCGGCTCGCCAATGTTCTCGACGCGCGGTTACCTGGCCAGGCCTTTTTTGGCGCTGAGCCGGACGCAGTTGTGCTATCGGACGACGGCAAGACGCTCTATACCGCCGACTCCGGTTCGGATGCGGTAGCCGCTTTCGACCTGCAGCGGCTGAATGGGCAGGATAAGCTGCGGGTTCCGATCGGCTTTATTCCCACCGAGTGGTATCCAACGGCGCTGGCGCTGAAGAGCGGGCACCTGTACATCGCTACCGGTAAAGGCGTGGGGACCGGGCCCAATGCGGCGCCTCAGCCGGAGGCGGCGCACCCTCCATCCGGCGATCCTGACCGGCTGGAAAAGCGGCCGCACACCTACATCGCGACCATGCTGCACGGATCACTGGCGACCGTCGACCTGAACGAGGCGCGGGGCCACTATCGCGAGCTTACGACCGATGTGCTGAAAAGCAACCTGATGTACGCGGCGCGCAAGCCGATCGAGTTTCGGGGCGGCGGCGATCGGATCCACCACGTGATCTACATCATCAAGGAGAACCGGACCTACGACCAGATCTTCGGCGATCTGGGCGTGGGAGACGGCGATCCCTCGCTGACGATGTACGGCGAGTCGATCACGCCGAACCTGCATGCGCTGGCCAGGCAGTTCGGGGTGCTGGACAACTTCTACGACTCGGGTGAAGTGTCCGGCGACGGCCACGTCTGGTCGACGGCCGGCATCAGCAGCGACTACACGGAGCGGACCTGGCAGCAGGCCTATCGCGGCCACGAGCGGGTGTACGACTTCGAGGGCGTCGTGGAAGGCGGCTATCCGCTGCTGGAGGGGATTCCGGATGTGAACGAGCCGTTCAGCGGATATCTGTGGACGGACTTCGCACGCAACCACAAGACCTATTACCACTTCGGCGAGTTCATCTCGAGCCAGTTCTGCACCGATCAGGCAACTCCCGATCACAGCTCGCCGGAGGAGAAAAAGCTGCCCGAGGTGGGCGGGACGCCGGAGGGGAAACATTTCTGCGAGCATCCGTTCATTCACAAGGGCGATCCGATTCCCGCGAATTATGGCGGCGGCATCAGTCCGTATCCGTGGCCGATTCCCTTGATCTACAAGAATGTCGCGACCAAGCGGGAACTGGAGGGGCATTTCGATCCCTTGTATCCGGATTTCGAACTGGACTTTCCGGACCAGCTGCGGGTGAACGAGTTCCTCGTCCACTTTAACAGTGGGTCGCGGACCGGAAGAACGGGCACGATACGATGCCGCAGTTCGTGATGCTGCGGCTGCCGAACGATCACACGGCGGGAACCACACCGGGTATGCCGACGCCGGAGGCTTCCGAGGCGGATAACGATCTGGCGGTGGGCCGGGCGGTCGATGCGGTATCGCACAGTCCTTACTGGGACGACACGGCGTTCTTCATTTTGGAGGACGATGCGCAGGCCGGGGCGGATCATGTGGACGCGCACCGGTCGATATCGCTGGTGATCAGCAAGTACGCGCCGCATGAGGCGAAGCCATTCGTGGATCACACGTTCTACACGACGGTGAGCACGCTGCACACGCTGCTGCGGCTGCTGGAGGCTCCGCCGATGAGCACGAACGATGCGCTGGCGCCGATGATGACGCCGGAGTTCACCGGGGCGGGCGATCAGCCCGCGTTCAGTGCGGACTACCGGAACCGGGACAACGGGCTGATCTACACGGCGAACACTGCGCAGGCCGTGGGGGCGAAGGAGTCCGCGAAGATGGACTTCCGGGTGGAGGATCACGCGCCGGTGGTGAAGCTGAATGTGATCCTGTGGAAAGACGCGATGGGGAAGAAGCCGGTTCCGTGGATGCTGACGCATCCGGCGCAGCGGCCTGACGATGACGACGACAAGTAGGCGGATCTGCGGCTTAAAAAAATTCTCTAATTTGCGTATGTGTGTACAAGCACGGTACTTACACTCGGCAAATGTGTATGTGTGTCAAAACAGGGTACTTACTGAGGCCGTAAGCGTATGTGTGGCAAATAAAAGACTTGCTCGGGCTTTGGCTTCCGCTGCGGTGCCGGCGGATGGCGGTGAATCGGGAATCGGTTGGCAAACAGCGGATCGACCGAGAGCGGTCGCGGGTCCTGGGACCCTGCCCTGAATGCAAAAGGACTCGCAGCTGGCGAGTCCTCCTGGATCAGATTCTGGATTTAGTGTGAGCGGCGGCGCGCGCTGAAGCAAGGGAAAAGCGCATTCAGACAAAACCATGGTAATGGGTTCCCACTCAAGCCAAACGGCGGCTCGAATGGGGCGGGTGCGGCACCGCTTCAGATCTTTTTCGACCGCATTGCGACCGATTCCCTCCGCGCCCAGGAGTCACCTGACGTATGCAGCCCGTTTCGTTACGGGGCTCCCTCCGCTGCGCGCCGGGAAACAGCGTGCACCGCTGGACGGGTTCTCGGCGGCGCTTCTGTCGGGATGACGAGTGCTTCAGGTGGTGAGGCGGTTCGGGGAGATGGGTTTCATCTGCCATAGGGACAAGGCGGTCAGGTTGGCGAGACCTTCGGTGACCTGGACGCTGATGGGCGGGGCGGAGGAGCCTTCGCAGTAGAAGCGCTGGGTGAAGGTGCCGTGGCGATTGGCCAAACATTCGATCACAGAGCCATCGATGTAAAAGCGGAGCTCGACTTCGGGATGGGCGTCGCTGCCGAGAAAGACCTGCTGGTCTTCGATCTGGATGGTGTCGGGGTGAGCCGGATCCCAACGGCAGGTAAGCCATGTTTGGGCTGATGCGCCTGTTGAGACCAGGGCGAGGGTGAGCGGGCTGGAGCCTCGGCGGAAGTTGATAACGATCTCACCGCATGCGTCTCGAATTTGCAGACGGGCCAACTGGGCGTGGTCGGCGGATTCATTGCTGGTGAGGCGCAGGCTCTTTTCCTCTTCGCGCAGCTTCTCCACCTCGGGGGCGATCTCGTTCCGGAGGTCGTTGTGGGCGTCGAGGGTGAGGACGCGGGGAAGCGACATTACGCCCGCCCATCCGGCGGCGCTGTATTCCTTTTCGGGGCGACGCTCCTGAATCCAGCCCCAGAGAATGCGGCGGCCGTGGGCATCAAGCTGCGTTTTCGGAGCGTAGTACGCGCCATTGTCGAGCACGCCGCTGCGTTCGGGGTGAAAGAGCATTGTCTTCGTGTCGAGGATGCCGGATTGCCAGTACGCCTTCCCGCCCGTGGAGTGGATGAGTACGTGGCGGTCACCGAGGGGGAAGAAGTCGGGGCACTCCCACATGTCGCCGGAGTCGACGGGATTGGCGGCTGCCTGGCCGTTTCCTGATCCCTGGTAGAGGGGGTGAAGGTAGTCCCAGTGGCGGAGGTCGGAGGAGCGGTAGAGAAGGATGGCGCCACCCTTGCCGCGGATGCCGGAGCCAATGGCGGTATACCAGACATCGCCCTGGCGCCAGGGAGCGGGATCGCGGAAGCCGGTGACGTCGAGGCCGGGTGGCGGCGCGGGGATAACGGGCTGGGGAACCTTGGTCCACGAGGTGAGATCGCCGGAGGAAAAGGCGAGGCACTGCGACTCGCGGAGGGAGTGGGCTCCGTCGCGGATGGTGGCTTCGTCTTCGGACGCGGAGACAACGGCGGCGTAGAGGATGGCGACGCGGTCACCGTCGGCGAGGGCTGAGCCGGTCCAGACGCCGGCGGCGTCGGGTCCACCGGGGGTGGGAGCGAGGGCGACGGGGAGGTGGCGCCAGTGGACCATGTCGGGGCTGATGGCGTGGCCCCAGTGCATGTCAGCGCCTGTGGTGCCGTGGGGATTGTATTGGAAGAACATGTGGTACTGGCCGCGCCAGTAGATGGGGCCATTGGGGTCGTTCATCCAGTTGCGGGCGGGGAGCAGGTGGTACTGGGGACGGCGCGGGTCATTGGCGAGCGTTGCGGAGGGGGCCTCGGCGAAGAGTGGCAGGCGGAGAGCCGAGGTGGCGGCGAGGGCGGCGGAGCGGGTGAGGAAGCGGCGGCGGTTCACAGGGGACAGGGTACAGGGTGCAGCGGAGGGGGGAAACTGCCTTCGCCGCGGGGGCGGCGATTGCCGGTAGAATCGCGACAACCATGCGCAAGGTGCTTCTGCTGTTGCTGCTGTGCCTGAGTCCGGCGGGATGGGCGCAGACTCGGATCGACCAGTTTCCGCCGGGAATGGTGCATCTGACGGAAGGCTGGCGGTATCAGAAGGGCGACAATCCGGCGTGGGCGGATCCGCGGTACGACGACAGCGGCTGGCAGAAGCTGGCTCCGCAGCAGAACTATGGGTGCGCCCCCGCGTGCTGGTATCGGCTGCGGGTAGATTTGCCGCAGAAACACGCGCCCCTCGCGTTTTTCCTGCGGGGTTATGAGGGAGCGACTGAGGTGTACGTCGACGGGCGACGTGCAGGGGACCTTCATTTCCAGCCCTCGTGGCTGCAACGAGAGCCGAACGAACATGTGGTGGCGATTCCAGGGGACAACGGAACGGTGGTGCTGGCTTTTCGCGTTCACATCCCGCGGGTATCGGACGACTACTATGACACCCCAAAGCTGACAGCCGAGATCGGTTCGCTGGAGGCGGCGCAATGGGCGTCCGATCTGAATGAAGAAGACAGGCTGCTGGATTTTGTGCTCTCCGGCGCAGTCAACCTGGCGATTTTCATTGCCGGAGCCGGGGCTTTGCTGCTGTTCTTTGCGCAGCGGGACCGGCGGGAATATCTGTGGCTGGGCTTGTATCTGGTGCTGCTGGGCAGCTCGTTTCTGCTGCTGTCCGCCTCAACCAACGCGATCATACCTGGCATCGCGAACGATCTTTTTGGCGACCCAGCGATCTACCTGTTCATCGTGGCGCAGGTGGAATTCACGTATGCCTTCATCGGCCGACGTTCAAGCCGGGTGTGGCGGGTTTATGAAGGGCTGCTGCTGGCGAGTGTGGTGGGGGCGGTTCTCTGCGCGATCCGGATCGTCCCCGGCAGCGTGTATTTTCTGTATGAGTCGGCGGTGACGCTGCCGGCGGCCATTGCCCTACCAATAGTTTTGCTGTACTGGAGCCGGCGAGGCAATCACGAGGCGCGGTGGCTGGTCGTGCCCAGCCTGTTTCCGGCTGCCGGGGTCATCATCACCAACCTTCCCCAATTTGCGGGCCACGTGGGATGGGATGTCAGCTGGCTGACGCGTCCGCTGTATTTGTGGAAGAACATTCGGCTGGACAGGTACGACCTCGCGAACCTGATTTTTTTGCTGGCCATTGGGGTGGTGATGTTTTTCCGTTTCAGCCGGCTGGCCGGGGAGCAGGCGCGGTCGGCGGCGGAAATGAATGCGGCGCGGGAGATCCAGCGGCAACTGGTGCCGGCGGCTCTGCCAATGCTGCCCGGGTGCGAGCTGGAGGCGGCGTATCTGCCGGCGGCGGAGGTGGGCGGCGACTTTTATCAGGTTCTCCGGCAGCCGGACGGCTCATCGCTGATTCTGGTGGGGGACGTGAGCGGCAAGGGTCTGAAGGCGGCGATGACGGGAGCGCTGGCGATTGGCGCGCTGCGGACGCTGGCGGCGGAGACCGTATCGCCGGCGATGCTGCTGACGCGGCTGAATCAGCAGATTGTGGCGGCGCAGCAGGGAGGGTTCATCACCTGCCTGTGCGCCTCGGTTGCGGCCGATGGAAAGATTGCGCTGGCCAACGCTGGGCATCTGGCACCTTATCGCAATGGGGAAGAGATGGAGCTGGAGGCCAGCTTGCCGCTGGGCATCCGGGACGGTGAGGAGTACGGGCAGACCACTCTGGAACTGGATCCAGGGGATCGGATCACGCTGCTGACGGATGGAGTGGTGGAGGCGCAGTCGGCGTCGGAGGAGTTGTTTGGTTTTGAGCGGACGCGCAGCATCAGCCAGGAATCGGCACCGGCGATTGCTGCCGCTGCGCAGTTGTTTGGACAACAGGACGACATTACGGTGCTGACGCTGACGTTTGTGCCGGTGGCGGAACTGCAGGTGTGAGGGGCCGGGAGATTCCTTAGCCGACAGGGGCCGGCTTGGGCCGTTCCCAGGGCTGGAGGATGCGGACCGACGCCATGCCGGCGGCGGTTGCTGCCTGGATGCCCATCTGCGTGTCTTCAAAGACGAGGCAGGATTCAGGCGGGACGTTGAGCTTCTTTGCTGCAGGAGGAAGGGCTCTGGGTCGGGCTTGGAGTGGGTGTAATCGCCGGCGCAGACGAGGACGTCGAATTTGTCTTCGAGATGAAGAGCGCGCAGCGAGGCGGTGACGGATTCACGCGTGGATCCAGAGACGACGGCAAAGGGGATGCGCCGGTGCGCCTCTTCGATCTGCTCGAGGACCTCGGGGACGGCGGTGAGCTGCGGGAGAAGTTCGTAGTAGAGATTCTCTTTGCGGTGGGCGACTTCTTCGACGGGCATGGAGAGGGAGTGACGCTCGTTGAGCGTGGCGATGATGCGGGTGACGGGCCATCCTCCCCACGCGTAGAAGAGGTCTTCGGGGAAGTCGTTGCAGCCGTATTCGGCGAGGGCTTGCTTCCAGGCGAGGTAGTGCAGGGGCATGGAGTCGGCGATGGTTCCGTCCATGTCGAATAGCCAGGCCCGGAAGGGGCCGGGGGGAAGTTGCAGGGTCATAAAGACAGCGTATAGCGGATAGAGGACAGCGGACAGGAAGGGCGGGGTGCGCGACTGGAGTACCGCTTGAGAGTGGGTCGGCGGCTGCGCCGTCGATTCCCTCCGCGCGGAGATCTTTCGCGGTGCGTGCTGTTCGTTTCGCTACGGGGGTCCCTCGGTTCAGCGCGGTGCGATTCACTCACCGCCGGATAAATTCTGTCCCGCGCTTCACTCGGGATGACAGCTATTTATTGAGCAGGGTAGCGGTGCGGAGGAAGTCGAAGGTGCCGCTGGGGTTTGGGTGGATGTTGCCGAGGCGGCGGTTGTGGACGATGACTGAGTCGAGATACCAGAGGTTGAGGGCAGGCAAGTCGTGGGCGGCGATCGCCTGGATCTGCTGGTAGTCGGCGATTTGCTGTTGGCGGTCGGTGGTGTTGGCGGCGTGGGCGATGAGGTGATCCATTTCAGGGTTGGAGTAGAAGCCGCGGTTGGCGCCGTGGGGCGGGATGCTGGCGCTGGCGTAGGCGTAGCGGAAGATGTCGGGGTTCTCATTGCCGCCGATCCAGCGGGAGGGGGCGAGCTGGAAGACGCCGCGGGTGAGGTCGGCGTAGAAGGTGGCGAACTCGTAGCTGCGGAGATCGAGGGCGATGCCGATTTGGGCGAGCTGCTCCTGGATGGCGACGGACATGAGGCGGACGGTCTCGTCGTTCGAGGTCTTCATGCCGAGGTGAAAACGGATGCCGCCTGCGCCGCGGGGATAGCCTGCCTGATCGAGAAGAGCATTGGCGCGGGCGGGATCCCAGGGATGTTGCTCGACGCTGGAGTTGTACGCCCAGTGCTCGGGCGGGAGGAGGCTTTCGGCGATGCGGGCTTCTCCGCGATAGAGTGCCTGGATGAGCAGGGGGCGGTTGATGGCCAGAGCGATGGCGGATCGGACGCGCACGTCGCGCAGGATGGGATCGCGCAAGTTGAAGACGATGTAGTTGAGGACGGTGCCAGGGCCGTCGTCGACGGCGAGGTGGCGGTCGCGGGCGAGGGCAACGATGACGTCGGCGGGGAGGGCGTTGCTCTCGACGTCGGCAGAACCCTTCTCGAGTTCAAGGGCGCGGGTGGTGGCGTCGGGGACGACGGCGAAGCGCAGGCTGGGGATGTTAGGCTCGGGTCCCCAGTAGGACGGGTTGCGCGCAAGGACGACGTCGCGGTCGAGTTGCTGGCTGACGAAAGTGAAGGGGCCGCTGCCGATGGGGTGCTGGGCGAAGTCGCGTCCGCTGCCGTAGGGGACGATGCCGATGGCGCCGTCGCAGAGGTTGAAGGGCAGGGACGGGTCGGGCTTTTTGAGATGGAAGATGACGGTCGCGGGGTTGGGGGTGTCGATGGAGGCGAGGCTGGTGTAGGAGCCGGCTTTTACGGAGATGACGGTGCCGTTGAGGATGGAGTCGATGGTCCACTTGACGTCGCGAGAGGTGAGAGGGCGGCCGTCGTGGAAATGAACGCCAGTGCGGAGGTGGAAGACCCAGGTGAGGGGGTTGGGGCTCTCCCATTTCGTGGCGAGGAGGGGCTGGAGTCCGAAGTGCTCGTCGCGATGGAGGAGGGCGTCGAAGAGGAGGGCGTCGATGTGTTCGGCCTGGGCGTCGGTGCCGATGCGGGGATCGAGGTTGGCGGGGCTCGACTCGATGAGCATGGTTACGGTGTTGGGGGCGGGCTTTCCGGCACAGCCGGAAAGCCAGAGCACAGAGATCAGGGCACAGAGCACAGAAAGGCAGCGGATAGAAAGGCAGCGGACAGCGGATAGCGTATGGCGGACGGAAAGGCCCGGGGCTAAAGCCTGGTTTCTTTGGCGCGTTGATTCCACGGCCTGAAGGCCGGGGCTTGCTCCGTCGCTCTGCTGCACGGCGCCGGAAGTGAGGCTGAGTATCGCGGGAAAGATGTCGGGGGTTGAGCGGTCGGCGAGCAGGTGGGCGGAGGTTCGGCGGCCGGGATGAGCGGACCTTTCCTCAGGGGCTGAAGCCCGGTTCATCTAACGCCCTCTGTGGCACGGCTGAAGCCGAGCCCTTTCAATGCGGAGAATCGAAATCCCTCACACATACGTGATCGATCCCAGAATAGCGGGGCGGGTGGCGCCGGTGGCGGAGGGGACGTTGCCGGGGCGGTGATGCCAGGTTTGATACGCGAGTAGGGCGAAGGCGGCGGCTTCCTTGGCTTCGGATGGCAAGGCCAGAGCGTCAGTGGTGGTGAAGTTGCAGCCGAGCGGCGCGAGTCCTTCGCGGAGTGCGGAACATAGTGCGGCGTTGCGTGTGCCTCCGCCAGCGGCGATGAAGTCGATGGGGACGGATTGGGATTCGACGTTCATCAGAAGCAGAGCCCAGCGGCGGACCGCGTCGAGGATCGACTCAGCGGTGAGGGCGGTGGCGGTGGCGATGGCGTCTTCTGGACGCTTGCTGTGACGGCGGCAGGCGGCGAGGAACTTTTCGGCGTAAGTGGCGCCGAACTGTTCGCGGCCGGCAGATTTAGGGGGTGGCTGGCGAAAGAATTTTTCTTTAAGCGTGGACTGGAGGACGGGGTCGAGGACCCGTCCGGTGGCGGCGATGCGGCCGTTGCGATCGTACGGCTTGGCGAAGAGCTTTTGCGTGAGCGTGTCGATGATCATGTTGCCGGGGCCGGTATCGAAGGCGATGACGCGTTCGATTGGCGCGGCGGCGGGGATGGCGGTGAGGTTGGCGATGCCTCCGATGTTCTGAAGAATGCGGCCGCGGCCAGAGTGGGCGAAATAGACGTAGTCGAGGAGGGCGACGAGGGGCGCGCCTTGTCCTCCGGCGGCCATGTCGGCGGGGCGAAAGTTGGAGACGACGGGAATGCCGCACTGGGCGGCGATGACGGCCGGTTCGCCGAGCTGCCAGGTGCAGGTGAAGCGGCGTCCCGTGTAGGAAGCTGGCGTGCCCTGGTGGTAGACGGTCTGGCCGTGGCATCCGATGAGGGTCGGTGTGATCTTTGTGTCGCGGATCGTGGCCTGAACAGCTTCGGCATAGGCGAGGCCGAGGCGCCAGTTCAGGCGGGCGAGCTCGGCAGTGGTGGTGTTGGGGGACTCGGATTGTCCGGCCATGGCGTCGAGGATGGCGGCGCGGAGGGGTTTTGGGAAGGGGAAGGAGCGGTGGGCGAGGAGGGTGAGTTTGGGAAATGCAGGTCCATTCGACTCGCGCCTGAATTGATGTTGCGCCAGAAGCGGCGCAACAACTTCGGAAGGCTCGCTTAGGATGACACCTTTTTCTGGTGCTCCGTAATTCGGACCACGGCGACGTCGATGCCGTCGGCGGAGGTTCCGCTCATGAGGCCGGCGACGATCATCGAGGACGGGGGCATGGTCTGGAGAGAAGTTTACAGGCAGAGTTCAGCAGCATGAGAAAGCGTTCGGCTCTCAGCGAACCGCGTTCAGAAGGACTCTGCCAGTGAGCCCCACGGGTCATCGTCGCCGGGTTTCCACCACAGAGAACACAAAGGGACCGAACTCAGGATGCGGAGTCGAGGCCTTGCCAGCGTTCGGGGTCGGCAGAATTGACCGGGGCTTCGCCGATGGTTTGCGAGAAGCGCCGGACATCATCGCAAAGGCGCTGGAGACGGGTGTCGGACGGGCTTTGGCGACGAGTGGGCTGGAGCCACTTTTTCTTGGAGCGGTAGATTTTGCGCCATGCGGCGGAGACGACGTTGCGGAAGGCGCGAGAGCGCTCAGCTTCTTTCACGATGGCTTCGTAGGCGCGGTGAACGAGGGCGGGGTCGCGGCAGATCTCGATCATTTGAATGCCGGCGAGGAGGGCCTGAACGACGGCCTCTTCGATGGGCATTTGTGAAAGGATGCCGCCCATCTCCATGTCGTCGGAGAGGATGATGCCTTTGAAGCGGATCTGGCGGCGGAGAACATTGGTGACCCAGTAGCGGGAGACGGTGGCGGGAGCGAGATCGCGGCCAGGCCATGGATACGAGGCATGGGCCACCATGGCGAAGGGCAGGCGAGGGCCGACGGCGAGCCAGGGCGCGAGGTCGCTGCGCCACATGAGGCGGGTCTGGCGGGAGATGACGGGCATGGACTGATGCGAGTCCGCGGATCCGCCGCCGAGGCCGGGAAAATGCTTGCCGCAGCCGAGAATGCCTTCCATCTTGAGGCCGGCGAGGAAGGTGCGCGCGTAGTCGATGACGCGCCAGGGCTCCGCGGCGACGGCGCGGGTGCGGAGGACTGAGGCAGACTCCGGAAGGGCGAGGTCGAGGACGGGGGCGAGGACGGTGTTGAAGCCGAGGGCACGGGCTTCGCGGGCGACGAGCCAGCCGTGCTGGCGGTAGAGCTGTCGCTTGCCGGTTGCGAAGACAGCGGCGGGCGATGGCAGAGGAGCGATCACGTCGCGCAAACGGTCGACGAGGCCGCCTTCAAGATCGACGCAGCGGAAGAGGGGCGTCGTCCCGAGGCGATCGGCCAGGCGGAGGAGGTTGCCGGTCTGGAGGCTTCTTCGATGTTGCGGCGGAAGAGGATGAGGCCACCGGGGCGGATCTTCTGCAACCAGGCCCGCTCCGCTTCGGAGAGGGAGGGTCCAGCGAGGCTGACGATGAGGGTCTGGCCGGCCTGCTCGGCGAGATCGACATTGCGGCGGCGGGGCATGAAGGCACGGCTGCGGCGAGGGCCGGCGGCTGGGGAGGACGGAGCGGCGATTGGGCGTTGGGGGCTCATGGGGTGAAGTCCCTGAACGTTCGTCTGATCGTGGGGTTGATCGTGCCTATCCCCGTATTTCCGTTTTCAATTCTTCCAAAAGGTTCAGCGCCTGCAAGGGCGTAAGGCTGTTCACGTCCATTTCCGCCAGGCGATCGAGAACGCGTTGCGAAAGCGGAGTGAACATGGTGAGCTGCAGCGCGGGCTCGGTCTCAACGGCGACATTGTGGCGCTCCGAGCGTTCGTGCTGATGCAACACCTGACGGGCTCGCTGAATTACGGCCGGAGGCAGGCCGGCCAGGCGAGCGACATCAATTCCGTAACTGCGATTGGCAGCTCCTTCTTCTATGCGATGCAGAAAAACGATGCCCTGGGGGGTCTCCCGGACCGAGACATGCAGGTTTTTAAGGCGGGGGAACTCCTCGGCGAGCAGGGTGAGCTCGTGGTAGTGGGTGGCGAAGAGGGTGCGGGCGCCGATGTGGCGTGCAGGAACTCGAGGGTGGCCCAGGCAAGGGAGAGGCCGTCGAAGGTGGCGGTGCCGCGGCCCATCTCGTCGAGGAGGAGAGGGAGCGCGGTGTAGCGGTGTTGAGGATGGTGGCGGTCTCGGTCATTTCCACCATGAAGGTGGAGCGGCCGCGGGCGAGGTTGTCGCTGGCTCCAATGCGGGTGTAAACGCGATCGACGATGCCGTAGGTCATGCGATCGGCGGGGACGAAGCTGCCGGACTGGGCGAGGATGACGAGCAGCGCGGCCTGACGGAGGTAGGTGGACTTGCCGCCCATGTTGGGGCCGGTGATGAGGAGCAGGTTCGGCGAGGAGGTGTTTTCGCTGGCGTCGAGGTAGAGGTCGTTGGGGACGAAGCGGGTGTCGCCGGATTCGTCCATGAGGCGCTCGATAACAGGATGGCGGCCGCTGATGATTTCAAGGATGGGAGCGGACTCGATACGGGGGCGGGTGTAGTTCGCGCAGAGCGGCGAGGTGGGCGAAATTGGCGACGAGGTCGATTTCGGCGACTGCCGTGCTGGTGCGGCGGATGCGGGAGGCGTTCGACGATGCGCTGGCGCGGAGGTTGCGAAGAGGCGCTTCTCAATCTCGACGCAACGCTCCTGGGCGGTGAGGACTTTAGTTTCATAGTCCTTTAGCTCGGGAGTGGTGAAGCGCTCGGCATTGACGAGGGTTTGCTTGCGCTCGTAGTCGGCGGGGACGCTGGCGAGATTGGATTTGGTGATCTCGATGTAGTAGCCGAAGACGGAGTTAAAGCGGACTTTGAGCGAGCCGATGCCGGTGCGGCGTCGCTCGCGATCTTCGATGGCGGCGATAGAGGCGCGGCCGGAGGAGCCGATGGAGCGAAGGTCGTCGAGCTCGGCGTCGATACCGGTGGCGATGACGCCGCCTTCCGCGAGGGTGAAGGGCGGCTCGGGGACGAGGGTGGAGGTGATGGCGGAGTGGAGGTCGTCGAGCGGGTCGAGGGTGGAGGCGTCTTGCCAGAAGAAGCGGACTGCGGATAGCGGATAGCGGTCAGAAAATGAGCGTTCAGCGTTCAGCGTATGGCGTTCAGGGGCATCTGCAGATGCGTCCGAATTGTCGACTGAAGAGCCGGTGTTCTCGTCCGCCGCGAGAGACGCGGCTGACTGTCGAACGGCGGGGAGGTGTCTGAGAGAGGAAGCGAGGGCGAGGAGGTCGCGGGGGCCTGCGCTGTCGAGAGAGATGCGGGCGAGGAGGCGGTCGAGGTCGAGGATTCCCTGGAGCGAGCGACGGAGTTCTTCGCGGCGGATGAGATCCTGGCGGGCGGAGTCGACGGCGGCGTAGCGGACTTCGATGGCGACGGGATCGATCATCGGCCGAAGGAGGGTGGCGCGGAGGAGGCGCTTGCCCATGGGGGTGCAGCAGGCGTCCATGGTGCGGAAGAGAGTGACGTCGGGACCGGCTTCAGAGAAGAGGGGCTCAACGAGTTCCAGATTGCGGGCGGTGACCCGATCGAGGTGGAGGTGCTCGGCGCGACCATAGTAGCGGAGGGAGTCGACGTGGGTGGCGTCGGAATGTTGGGTCGAGCGCACGTAGTGGACGATAGCGCCGGCGGCGATGGCGGCGGCGGTGTGTCCAGAGAGGCCGAAGCCTTCGAGGGACTGGCTGCCGAGCTGGCGTTCGAGGAGGGGCAGGGCAAAGTCGGAGGAGAAGACCCAGTCGTCGATGGGGCTGTGGGTCTTGATCTGGGCGAGGAGAGGTTCGAGGGTGGCGGCGTCGGCTTTGGGTCCGAGGGGACCGGCGGTGGCGGGGAAGATGAGCTCCGCGGGGGCGAGGCGGAGGAGCTCATCGAGGGCCTGGGCTATGCAGCCGGGTCCGGAAAATTCGGTGGCGCGGAAGTCGCCGGTGGAGAGGTCGAGGAGGGCGAGGCCTGCGGCGTCGCCGGTGACGTGGACTGCGGCGAGGTAGTTGGATTGCTCGGCGGCGAGGGCGGGATCGAGGGCGGTGCCGGGGGTGAGGACGCGGGTGACTTCGCGGCGGACGATTTTCCTGGCGAGCTTTGGGTCTTCCATCTGCTCGCAGATGGCGACGCGGTAGCCTTTGCGGAGGAGGCGAGCGATGTAGTTTTCCGCAGCGTGCCAGGGGACGCCGCACATGGGGGTATTGCGCTCTTTATCGCGAGCGGTGAGGGTGAGCTGGAGCTCGCGGGAGGCGGTTTTAGCGTCGTCGAAGAAGAGCTCGTAGAAGTCGCCGAGGCGGAAGAAGAGCAGGGCGTCGGGATGCTGGTGCTTGGCAGCCAGGTACTGGCGCATGAGCGGGGTTTGTTCGGCGGCGAGGTCGGGCACGGAAGGGTCCAGGAACAGGGTATAGGGATTAGGGGCCAGGGTGTAGGGCGAGAGTTTGGAGATTAGAGTTTGGAGCTTCCGGTTGGCCGACCGTGGGACGCGCCTCCGGCACCTTCCTGCAACGGAGTGTCGGACCTCCTAAACTCCAAACTCCAGTCGCTAAACTCTAATTCGTGGCGAAGAAGCGGATTGGGATTCATTTGTCGACGTCGGGCGGGGTGTTTCGGGCGGCGGAGCGGGCGCATGCCATTGGGGCAAATACGTTTCAGATCTTTTCTTCAAGCCCGCGGATGTGGAAGGCGCAGCAGCTGGAGGCCGGCCACTGCGAGCAGATGCGGAAGCTGCGGCAGGAGTACGACTGCTTTCCACTGGTGATCCACACGAGCTATTTGGTGAACCTGTGCAGCCAGACGGCGCTCTTTGCGGGAAAAATCGGTGACGGCGTTTCGCGGCGAGGTGGAGCGGGCGCTGGCGCTGGGGGCGGAGTATCTGGTGCTGCATCCGGGATCGTGGAAAGGGCTGACACGCGAGGAAGGCCTGCAGCTGGCGGCGGAGGGGATTGAGCGGGCGATGGACGGGATTGCGCTGGAGGACTGCGATTTTCGGGTGCTGATCGAGAACACGGCGGGGGCGGAGTTTTCGCTGGGCGGGAGCTTGAGCAGGTGGCGGAGCTGGTGGAGCGGCTGCGGCCGTGCGCGCCGGTAGGGGTGTGTCTGGACACGTGCCACTGCCATGTGGCGGGGTACGACATGGTGATCGGCGGATGGGTAGACGAGACGATGAAGCTGATCGCGGGCGACGGTGGGTCTGGAGCGGTGCGGGTGTGGCACTGCAATGACGCGAAGGCGGCCACGGGGTCGAAGCTGGACCGGCATGAGCATATCGGGCAGGGGACGATTGGGGCTGGCGCCGTTTCGGCGGCTGCTGAACGATGCGCGGTTTGGCCACTGCGCATTTATTGCGGAGACGCCGGTGAATGAGGAGGGGGATGAGGCGCGGAATGTGGGGGCGATGCGGGAACTCGCCGCGAGGGCGAGTTCCCGCAGGGGTTAGGGTTCAGGGATTAGGGTTTTAGAAAAACTCAGGCGCGCATCCGGGGTGGGCTCTGGCGCGTCAATTTACAATCGAAGATGAGTCTGTATTATGCCCACCAACCAAAAGACAGAAGCCGCCCCGCAGGCGGCCACCGGGGAACCTTCTTCTTTGGAGGTCCGCTACACTCCCGCCGAGATTGAGGCGAAATGGCAGGCGCGCTGGGCCGAGCAACCGGAGTTGTATGCGGCTGAGCCTGCGTCGTCGCCGAAGCAGAAATATTACGTGCTGGAGATGCTGCCGTATCCCTCGGGACAGCTGCACATGGGGCACGTGCGCAATTACTCCATTGGGGATGCGCTGGCGCGCTACATGTGGATGCAGGACTACAACGTTCTGCACCCGATGGGCTGGGATGCCTTCGGATTGCCGGCCGAGAACGCGGCACTCAAGAACAACACGCCGCCGCGCGAGTGGACGCTGGGCAACATTACCGCGATGAAGCGGCAGATGAACCGGCTGGGGCTGAGTTACGACTGGCGCAACGAGGTGACCACCTGCCTGCCGGATTACTACCGCTGGAACCAGTGGTTCTTTCTGCGGATGTACGAGCGGGGGCTGGCGTATCGCAAGAAGAGCAAGGTGAACTGGTGTCCGCAGTGCGCGACGGTGCTGGCGAACGAGCAGGTGGTGAACGGCTGCTGCTGGCGGCACGAGGAGCAGATCGTCGAGCAGAGAGACCTGGAGCAGTGGTTCCTGCGGATTACCAACTACGCGCAGGAGCTGCTGGATGATCTGAGCAAGCTTGAGGGATGGCCGGAGAAAGTCCGCACTATGCAGCGGAACTGGATCGGCCGCAGCGATGGCGCGCAGGTGGAGTTCGAGCTGGAGGATGCAGGAGCGGTTCCGGAAGACGAGGAAAAGGTGCGCAGGGCGGGAACGGCGCTGCTGCCGGCGCGGGGGGATGCGCGCGGGACGGGCCAGAAGATTCCTGTCTTCACGACGCGGATTGACACAATTTATGGGGCGACGAGCGTGCAGCTGGCGCCGGAGCATCCGCTGGTGAAGGAGATGGCGGCGGCTGATCCGGCTTTGTCGGATGCAGTGGCGGCGCTGCTGGAGCAGCAAAGGAAAGCACGCGAGGCGGGCGATGTAGGCGCGATTGAGAAGCACGGCGCGTTCACGGGGCACTACGCGATCAATCCGTTCAGCGGAGATCGGCTGCCGGTTTGGGTGGGTAATTACATCCTGCTGGACTACGGGACGGGCGCGATTATGTCGGTGCCGGCGCACGATGAGCGGGACTATGAGTTCGCGAAGAAATACGGGCTGGAGATCAAGGTTGTGGTGCTGCCGCGCCGGACGGGCGAGCCGCCGACGGGGGGCGAGGTGCAGGCGCTGCTGCCGTTTACCTCAGAAGAGAGCCTGCTGATTAATTCGGGTGAGTTCAGCTCGCTGGGGTGCGTCGAGGCGCAGCACAAGATGGCTGGCTTCGCCGAGGAGCATGGATTTGGCAAGGCCACGGTTACGTATCGGCTGAAAGACTGGGGGGTGAGCCGCCAGCGGTACTGGGGCACGCCCATTCCAATGATCTATTGCCCGAATGACGGGATCGTGCCGGTGCCGGACGATCAGCTGCCGGTGCTGCTGCCGGAGCAGATCGAGATTACGCAGCAGGGCGGATCGCCGCTGGCCCGAGTGCCGGAATTTGTCAACACGACGTGTCCAAAATGCGGAGGGAAAGCGCTGCGCGAGACGGACACGATGGACACGTTCGTCGACTCGTCCTGGTATTTTTACCGCTACACGGACGCGAAGAACGACAAGGCACCCTTTGACACAGCGACGGTTGCGTATTGGTTCCCCATCGACCAGTACATTGGCGGGGTGGAGCACGCGATTCTGCACCTGATCTACTCGCGGTTCTGGACGAAGGTAATGCGCGATCTGGGCCTGGTGAAGAACGACGAACCGGTGGAGAGGCTGTTCACGCAGGGAATGGTGATCCGCAACGGCGCGAAGATGTCGAAGTCAAAAGGCAACGTGGTGTCGCCGGACGAGATGGTGGAGCGCTTTGGGGCGGATGCGACCCGAATGTACTCGCTGTTTGCGGCGCCGCCGGACCGCGATCTGGACTGGCAGGAGGATGGCGTGGCGGGAGTGAGCCGCTTCCTGGGACGCGTCTACAGGTTTGCGATGAAGCATGGAGAGCGGGCGAAGAGCGGCAAGCCGCCGGCGGCCATGAGTCTGACCCCGGTTTCGCAGGCAATTTTGCGGAAATTACACCAGACGATTCGAAAGATCACCGAAGACTTCGCGGGGCGGTGGCATTTCAACACGTGCATTGCGGCGATTATGGAGCTGGTGAATACGCTGACGGCGGCCGATGCGGCGATTGCGTCGGGCGAGGTTCCGGATGCGGTGCTGGCCGAAGTGCTGCGCACGCTGACGCTGCTGCTGGCGCCGTTTGCGCCTTATCTGGCGTTTGAATTGTGGGAACAGATTGGGGAGAAGGAGAACCTGCTGCGGGCGCCGTGGCCAAAGTTCGATGAAGCGCTGGCGCGCGAGGAGCAGATTGAGATTCCCGTGCAGATTAATGGGAAGCTCCGTTCGGTGGTTCGAGTGGATGCTGAGGCGGATGAGGAGGCGGTGCGTGACGCAGCGCTGGCGGACGACAAAATCGCCGCTCTGATTGCCGGCAAGGAGATCGTGCGCATCATTGTGGTGCCGCGCAAACTCATCAATATTGTGGTGAAGTAGGGCATTTTGACAGTTCGTTCTGCCGTACAACCCGCGAAGAGCGCTGTGGTGATGTCCACCGGGCGGCGGGATGCCCGAGGGACGCAATCGTTCGTGGAAATATTGGCGCTATGCTGGCGGCGGCCATCGCTGGTGGCGCTGGAGCTGCTGTGGCGGTGGTCCGTCGGGATTCCGGTGGTTGCGGCGCTGGGCTGGGCCGGGTGGCGCATCTGGCTGGAGACGGCGGCGCAGTTGCGGGCGACGGGCGTCTTCGATTTCTCGCTCGAGTATCCGATGCAGGGCGCGCTGCAGGTGTCTGAGGCGATCCACGTGGTGCGCGGGCCGGTGTTGCATATGCTGGCGTGGCTGCTGCCAGCGGGGATTCTGCTGGCGTCGGTGGCAGGCGGACTGGGACGGAGCGCGGTGCTGCGGCGGTACAAGCCAGAGTTGCCGTGGAAGCCGGCGACGATGATCGTGCTGCAGATGCTGCGGATTGTCGCGCTGGTGGCGAGCTTCGCGATGTGGTTCGGGCTGATCCGGTGGTCGGCTAATGTGAGCCTCAACGATGTCGCGGCGGAGACGGGCGTGGCCAGCGAGCCCAATCTGGTGCTTTACTGCGCGCTGGTCATCATTCTTTCGCTCGGGATCTTCACGGTGTGGGCGCTGCTGAGCTGGGTGTTCTCGATTGCGCCCCTTCTGACGGTGCTGGAAGGCCGCGGGATCGGCGGGAGCCTGGCACGGAGCCTGCGGTTGGGCCCGCTGAAGGGCAAGCTGATGGAGATCAACCTGGTGATGGGCATTGTGAAGCTGGCGCTGATTGTGCTGGCCATGGTGTTTTCGGCGGTGCCGCTGCCGTTCGAGGCGCAGGTTCATGGCACAGCCCTCTATGTGTGGTGGGCGGTGGTGACGCTGCTGTATCTGGTGGCTTCGGATTTCTTTCAGGTGGCGCGGGTGGTGGCGTTCGTAGAGTTGTGGGGCGTGGCCGGGGACTCGCCGTCCAGGCAAACCGCGCCTCCGGCGCGCTAGAGACGTTTCTTTACAGCCCTCAGAATCCCTGACAAACTGAGCTGTGACTCCCGCCTCGATTGTCATTCTTGATTTTGGTTCCCAATACACGCAGCTGATTGCGCGCCGCATTCGCGAGCAGAATGTCTACTCGGCGGTGCTGCCGTGCACGGCGAAAATCGACGACATTCGCGCGCTGAATCCGGTCGGGATCGTGCTGTCAGGCGGGCCGTGCTCGGTCTACGACAGCGACGCGCCACCGGCCGATCCCGCGGTGCTGGACCTGGGGCTGCCGGTGCTGGGCATCTGCTATGGGCTGCAGTTCATCACGCACCATCTGGGCGGCCGGGTGCGGTCGGCGCTGAAGCGCGAGTATGGGCACGCGGAGGTGGAGCTTGTGGATGCGGGGAATCCGCTGTTCGCCGAGCTGCCGGCGTCGCTGCAGGTGTGGATGTCGCATGGGGACGAGGCGCTGGATTTGCCGCCGGGATTTCATCTGACGGCGAAAACGGCGAATGCGGTGGCAGGAATTGCGAATCCCGAACGGCGCATCTGGGCTGTGCAGTTCCATCCGGAAGTCCATCACACGCCGCTGGGCACGCAGGTGCTGCGGAACTTTCTGTTCAACATCTGCGGGGTGCAGCCGGATTGGACACCGGCGCATTTCATCCAGACGCACCGTGGCAGCGATTCGCGAGAAAGTCGGCAATGGGCACGCGATCTGCGCGCTGTCGGGAGGCGTGGACTCGTCAGTGGCGGCGGTGCTGGTGCATCGCGCGATCGGCGACCAGCTGACATGCGTGTTTGTGAACAACGGCGTGCTGCGCAAGGACGAATTCACGAAGGTGCAGCAGAACCTGCGTGACAAGCTGGGGCTGAAACTCGTCGGAGTTGACGCGAGCAAGCGGTTCCTGCTGAAGCTGCGCGGAGTCACCGATCCTGAGGGGAAGCGGAAGATCATCGGCACGGAGTTTATTGCGGTGTTCGACGACGAGGCGCACCGCATCGCGCAGGAGACGGGCGGCGTGGAGTGGCTGGTGCAGGGCACTCTGTATCCGGACGTGATTGAGTCGTCGTCGGTGAAAGGGCCATCACAGACGATCAAAAGCCACCACAATGTGGGCGGCCTGCCGGAAGACATGGAGCTGAAGCTGATCGAGCCGCTACGGGATTTGTTTAAGGATGAAGTGCGGCGGATCGGGCGCGACCTGGGCATGCCGGAGGACATTCTGCAGCGGCAGCCGTTCCCGGGCCCGGGGCTGGCGGTGCGCATCCTGGGCGAGGTAACGGCGGAACGGGTGGCGCTGCTGCAGGAAGCCGATGACATTGTCGTGTCAGGAGATCAAGGCGGCGGGGCTCTACACGAAGATCTGGCAGTGGTTCGCGGTGCTGCTGCCGGTGAAGAGCGTGGGCGTGATGGGCGATCAGCGGACCTACGCCTATACCTGCGCGATCCGCGCAGTGCACTCGGAAGACGGGATGACGGCGGACTGGGTGCCACTGCCGTATGAGGTGCTGAAGACGATCTCGAACCGGATTGTGAACGAGGTGCGCGGGATCAACCGCGTGGTGTACGACATTACCTCGAAGCCCCCGGGCACCATCGAATGGGAATAGCTCGCCTGGGGCGAGCTATTCCCCAGAGTCAGGGGTTAGAGTTTCGAGTTTAGCCGCTCGGCATCAGGGCTGGTTGCGAGCACGAAGCCCGCGTCGACAGGGCCGTTCTGCCTTTCAAACTCTAATCCCTGATCCCTAAACTCTCGGTCGGACGGCCAGTCCTGATATTCTTCCTCCTTCGCTGCAAATCCCTGATCGAGGCTGCGTTTCCATGAAGAATCGTTGCTGTGTGCCGTTGACGCTGCTGGCGTCGGCTGTTTTTGCTGTTTCCTTGTCCGCGGTTGCGCAAACAACCAGCGCGCGTGTGCCCGGAACGCCGGAGACGGGACTGGGGGCGATCAGTTCGAGCTACGCTCGGGATTCGCAGCAGCCGATCGATCAGGAGTACACGGCGAAGATCAAGCAGTACACGACGGAACCGTACTTTAATTCGCCGCTGACGGATTACCTGCCGGCTTCGAAGACGGTGCCGACTCCGGAGAAGGTGCTGGGCGATGTGTCGGGCGCGCCGAACATGCTGCCGTATGCGGAGGACGTTTATAAGTACTTCCGGCTGCTGGCGGCGAGCACGCCTCGGGTGAAGGTGTACACGATCGGGCACACGGAGGAGGGCCGCGAGCAGATCGCGGTGGCCATTGCCGATGCGTCGCTGCTGGAAAAGCAGAAGGAGAACGATACGCGGCTGGCGAAGCTGGCCGATCCGCGCACGATCCACATGGACGACAAAGCGGCGGCGGACCTGGTGAAGCAGTCGTTCCCGGTGTACTACATCACGGGGACGATCCACTCGCCGGAGACGGGCGCGCCGACGGCGCTGATGGAGCTGGCTTACCGGCTGGCGGTGGACAATTCGCCCTACATCCAGTACATCCGCACGCACATGATTGTGCTGATCACGCCGGTGGTAGAGGTGGATGGTCGCGATCGCATGGTGGACATCTACAAGTGGCATCGGGCCCATGTGGACGAAAATTATCCGCGCCTGGTGTACTGGGGGCATTACGTTGCGCACGATAACAATCGCGACGCGATGGCGATGACGCTGGACCTGACGCGCAACGTGCTGAACAACTATCTGAGCATGGCACGCGCAGGTGCTTCACGATCTGCATGAGTCGGTGCCGTTTCTCTATGACAACACGGTGGGCGACGGGCCCTACAACGCGTGGATCGATCCGATTCTGGCAGGGGAGTGGGCGGAGATTGGCTGGAACAACGTTTCGCAGATGACCGCGCTGGGGATGCCGGGCGTGTTTACGCATGGAGATTTCGATACCTGGAGCCCGGGCTATCTGATGTTTCTGGCGGCGATGCACAACGGGATCAGCCGGCTCTATGAGACGTTTGGCAACGGAGGCGCGGATACGGAGAAGCGCATCCTTGCGCCGGATGAGTATGCGCGCACGTGGTTCAGGCAGAATCCGCCGCTGCCGGTGGTGCAATGGTCGCAGCGCGACAACAACAACTACGAGCAGACGGCGCTGCTGACGACGCTGTCCTACTTCGCGCAGAACAGCCAGCAATGGCTCCAGAACTATTACCTGAAGGCGAAGCGGTCGATTGAGAAGCCGGACGCGGACGGACCGGCGGCGTATGTGATTGCGTCGGACGCCTCGCCGAGCCGGCGCGCGGAACTGCTGCGGGTGCTGACGCTGCAGCATGTGGAGATCAGCAAGCTCGACGAATCAGCGACGGTAACGGAGAAGGCGGCCAAAGGGAAAGACGGAGATACCACTGAAACGAAGTCGCAGACCTTTGCGGCGGGTAGCTACGTGATTCGCATGGATCAGCCGTATTCGCGGATCGCCGATGCGCTGCTGGACCGGCAATACTGGGCGCCGGACGATCCGCAGAAGCACCCGTATGACGACACGGGGTGGTCGTTCCCGGATCTGTTCGACGTGCCGACGGCGCGGGTGACGGATGCGTCCATTCTGAAAGCGAAGATGGAGCCGGTGGCGGATGCGGGAGCGCCGTCGGGGTCGGTGAACGGATCGGGCGATGTTGTGGCGGTGAACAATGAGGGCACCATCTCGCTGCTGGGGCTGAGATACGAGCTGAAGGACGCGAAGATTTCGGTGGCTGACGCGGGCTTCGATGAGGGCGGCAAGCACTTCAATCAGGGCTCGCTGCTTATTCAGGGTGCGAGCGGGGATGCGCTGCAGAAGGCCATCAAGGATGCGGATGTGCCGTCGGTGAGCCTGAGCGCCGTGCCATCCGTGGCGATGCATGAGGCGCCGGCGCCGCGGATTGCGATGATGCACACCTGGCTGGCCACGCAGACCGAGGGCTGGTGGCGCGAGGTGCTGGATCGGCAGCACGTGCCCTACGACTACATCAGCACGCAGACGGTGGCGCATGAAGCTGATCTGCGGTCGAAGTACGACGTGATCCTGTTTGCGCCGGTGGGCCGCGCCGGCACGCAGCAGATTGTGGATGGCGAGCCGATGTGGGGCAATCCGATGCCCTGGGAGAAGACGGATCTGACGCCGAACCTGGGACGGAACGACTCAACGCCGGATCAGCGGCCGGGGCTGACGGCGGATGGCGTGGAGCATCTGAAGGATTTCATCGCGAAGGGCGGATTGCTGATCACATCAGAAGACACGGCGGAGTTCGCGATTGATGAGGGGTTGGCGCCGGGGGTGTTCTGAACAAGGGCGGCAACGAGAAGGTGGTCGGAAGCGTGCTGGGGGCGACGTTTGTCGATCAGGAAGCCCGGTGGCCTAGGGCTACGGCGACAATCGTGGCGGTTACAGCGCGAACGGCATGGCCTTCACGGTCGGCAATATGACGGTACCGAGGCATCTGGAGACGGAGAAAGATTTCCATAGGCCGACGGGGCGCGGAGGCCCGCAGGAGCAGGACATTCCACAGGGGCGGCTGGCTGTGCAGCCGGAGCCGCTGCCTTCGCCCAAGCCGTGGGAGGCCACGCCGCTGAACGAAGAGGAGGCGCGCAACAATCCGTTTGTCATTCCGGCGCGATGATCGGCCGGACGTGATTCTGCGGTTTGTCGGCTCAAGAACCTGCTGCTGTCGGGTCTGCTGGAGAATGGTGGGTCGATCGAGGAGAAGCCGATTGTGGTGGACGCGCATTATGGCAACGGGAACGTGCTGCTGTTTGCAAACAATCCCATTTATCGCGGGCGAGACGGTCGGTAGTTATCCGCTGGTGTTCAACGCGATTCTGAACTTCGATCATTTGGCGCGGGCGAAGTAGGGACTCATCACAGAGGATACAGAGGGACTAGCCGTCCGGGCGGGCGCGCTACGCGCCATTCAGGGCTCGACTGTACGCTCTGACGATGCTCATACAATGATGAAGTCTCGTGCCTATGCGGGTGTCTTCTTGACCGAATCAAAAGACAAACTGGGTCTCATTGCCGGCAATGGACGGTTCCCTTTCCTGCTGCTCGATGCGGCACGGGCGCATGGGACGGAAGTCATTGTTGCGGCGATCAAGGAAGAAACCGATCCGGAGATGGACGCGCGGGCGGCGGCTGATCCCGGCGTACGGGTGCACTGGCTGTCTCTGGGAGAGCTGTCGCGGCTGATCGAGATGTTTCAGGCTGAGGGTGTGCACAAGGCCGTGATGGCCGGGCAGGTGAAGCACAAGCAGATCTTCTCCAGCATCCGGCCAGACTGGCGGCTGGCGAAGCTGCTGCTCAACCTGCGCACGCGCAACACCGACATGCTGCTGAGCGCGGTGGCAAAGGTGCTGGGCGATGAAGGGATCGAGCTGATTCCGTCGACGGCGTACCTGGAACCGCTGCTGGCGCAACAAGGTGTGCTGACAGCGCGGGCGCCCAACGAGCAGGAGACGAAAGACATCGCGTATGGCCGCGAAGTGGCGCGGGGACTCGCCGGCTTTGACCTGGGGCAGACGGTGGTGATTGCTGCGCAGGCGTGCGTGGCGGTGGAGGCGATGGAAGGGACGGACGCGACGATTGAGCGGGCCGGAGCTCTGATGCGGAGCCTGGGCGAGCCGCCGGCGTCCACGCTGGAACGCAGCCTGACGGTAGTGAAGGTGGCGAAGCCGAAGCAGGACCTGCGCTTCGATGTGCCGGTGATTGGCGTGGCGACGATCCGGACGATGCAAGCGGCAGGCGCGACGTGTCTTGCCGTAGAGGCGCAGCGGACGCTGCTCTTCGATCGCGAGGCGGTACGGGCTGAGGCGGATGCGGCCGGAATTGCGGTGATTGCCCTCGAACGCGGATAATGGTTTCCGCACCGATCGGGCCTCAACCATGCCCGGGATCCGCAGTCCGGGCTATCCCCAACCACGGGCCTCGCACGCAGAAGGAGAATTTTTATGTCCAGGATTTCCGCGATCCTCGTTGCCGTTATCGCTGTCATTGTGGTGGGCGGCTTTACCCTGCAGCGCGTCTTTGCCGCCGACAACTCGCCGATGCCGGAAGTGGGGCAGACGGCGCCCGCGTTTACGCTGCCGAACCAGGAAGGGCAGCCGGTGGATCTCTCCAGCTACCACGGCAAGTGGGTGGTTCTGTACTTCTATCCCAAGGACATGACCCAGGGCTGCACAATTGAGGCGCACAACTTCCAGCGCGATCTGGATAAGTACAAGGCGCTGAATGCCGTGATTCTGGGCGTGAGCGTGGATACCGTGGACAGCCACAAGCAGTTCTGCACCAAGGACAGCCTGAGCTTCACGCTGCTGGCCGATCCGGAGAAGACGGTGGTGGAGAAGTATGGCTCGCTCGGGAATTATGGGCCGATGCAGATTGCCAACCGCAATACGTTCCTGATCAATCCTGACGGAAAGATCGTGAAGGTGTGGACGAAGGTAAATCCGCAGGTGCATAGCCCTGAGGTGCTGGCGGCGATTCAGGGGATGGAGAAGAGCCAGGGGTGAGGATAAGAGTTTAGAGTTTAGGGATTAGAGTTTAAAGGACCCGGTTCGTTACCAAAGGCAGGATGCGTTTGCCCCGTCCGGCGCGTACAAGAGACAGATGGGGCAGGCGCCATTTCGCTGCAAGCTGATTGTGTGGGAGCGTGCAATTGATTTATGCTCCGCGGTCTACGCTCTGACTCGAAATTTCCCGCGCGAGGAGATTTTCGGCATTACCAGCCAGATCAGGCGCGCGAGCGTCTCTATTCCCAGCAATATAGCTGAGGGATATGGTCGCGGAACTCGAGAACAATATAAGCAGTTCCTCTCCATCGCTTTGGGCTCCTACATGGAACTGCAGACGCAGCTGTTGATCGCGAGGAGGCTCGGATTCGTCGATTTGTCCGAGTTGGAGAAAGTCGAGAGCCTCGCGTCAGAGGTGGGCAGAATGCTGTCGGCCATGGTCACTCGCTTGCGGGCAGCTCCAAACTCTGAACTCTAAACTCTAAACTCTGAACTCTAACGCTCCTTCACCGGCGTAATCGGGTGGGCGTTTTCCGGGGAGTTGGGGGAGACGCCGAAGTCCCAGACGTCGAGGTTGATTTCGCCGGGGGCGAGGATTTCCATCAGGGCGTATTCACCGACGTTGAGCGGTTCTTTGGGCGTGAGCTTCATCCAGTGGCGGCCGGGTAGAATCTCGACAGTCGTCGGCACGATGTCGCTGGATTGCGTCGCGGTGCCAGCGCGGCTGATGCGCAGAGCGCCGACGACGCGCTCGCCCGGGCGGACGTCGACACGCACGATGGCGTAATGGCTGTCGGCTGAACTGATGTTGCTCTTGTCGGGCTTGTCGTTCTCGTGGGTGTTGACCACCAGCGCCGATTCCGGCGCGACCGCTTCGCTGTTGCCGGTGGTGAGGGAGACATAAAGCGCCGGATCGTTCACGTGCAGACGCACGCGCGCCGCCTGGCCGTCGATACGGATCGGCTCCTGCGCGCCATGAAAGGTGGCGATGGCGGCGCGGAGCACGTTATGCCCGGAGTACTCGTTGACGTTGCCGGCGTGCTGCTCCAGATAGACCAGCTCGGGGATGCCCTGGTAATTGTCGAGAGCGAAGACGCCGTCTTCGTCGGGCAAGTGCAGACCGGGAGAGATCAGGGGCGTGCGTGCGCGCTGGTCCGCGCGTTCGGCGGCGGCTTCTTTATCGATGGCCGCGGCATCGCGCTGATCCTGATCGGGGGTAGGCTGCGCCAGCTGCGGGTTGGCCGGCTGGTTGCTCATCGGATTCAACCCGGTGGCAGGGCGATTTTGCGTCACGTCGACATTGGGCGGTGCAGCGCCTGGCGCATGCTCCTTGTTCCACTTGTTGGTGGCGTCCCAGTCAATCAGGTTGTTGGGAATGTCCTCCCAGTCTTCGCGCTCGGCGCTGTAGTAGTGGACGCGGTCGCCCTTGATCTGCCATTTAGTGACGATCTGGAAGGAGCCATCCTTGAGGATGAGGCGCTTCGTGACCAGCTGGGCCTGGGCGCGGGGCGCGAAGCCGGCGAGCGTGGCCAGCGGCGCGCCGGGCGCGAGAACGAGGGCCGACAGAGCCAGCAGGATCAAAGGCCGGAGACGAACACGGGCACGCATCGCTGTCCATTAGATAGGAGCGGGTGCGATTCCGTCACCCGCGGGTGGGATCGTCTCTCTCGTGTCCCGGAAAAGCCAGCGGTATAGTAGATCGTCTTCGGGAAGAGGGGGAGCGATGAAGAGATGGCAGGCCTCGAAAAGCCACGGTAGCCGATGGATCTGCGCTGCGACGCTGGCGGGTCTTTGCCTGCCCTGTGGAGCGCAGCGCGCGCCTTCATCCCCGCAGCCGATGGATACCTTCACGGGGCATCCGCGAGTCGCCATCCTGAGCGATATTGGCAATGAGCCAGACGATCAGATGTCGTTTGTGCGGCTGCTGCTCTACTCCAATGAGCTGGATCTGGAGGCGATGATCGCGTCGACCTCCGTGTGGCAGAAGACGGCGACGCATCCGGAGACGATGCGCAAGCTGATTGCTGCGTACGGGCAGGTGCGGCCCAATCTGCTGCTCAACGCTAAAGGCTGGCCGCAAGCGCAGACGCTCGACAGCCGCGTCTTTGCTGGACAGATGGGGTATGGGATTGCGGCAACGGGCCCGGACAAGGACTCTGCAGGAGCGCAGGCGCTGCTGCATGCGATGGAGCGAGACGACCCGCGTCCACTGTGGATTTGCGTGTGGGGCGGGGCGAACACGCTGGCGCAGGCGCTGATGGACCTGCGCACGACGCATTCGATGGCGGAGTCGGAGAGGATTGTTTCGCGGCTGCGGGTCTATGCCTCGTCCGACCAGGACGATGCTGGCGCCTGGATTCGGCGGGAGTTTCCGGCGCTGTTTTATGTCGTGATGCCGAGCAGCCAGGATGGGCAGGAGTACGCCTGGGCGACGTGGACGGGAATCAGCGGCGATCTCTATTACCGAAACTGTGCCGGCGCCGACACCAGCCTGGTCACCAACGAGTGGCTGGACCGGAATATTCGTTCGAAAGGGCCGCTGGGCAAGCTGTATCCGCGATTCATGTTCATCATGGAAGGCGACACGCCGACGTTTCTCAACCTGATCGATAACGGGCTCAATGGGTATCGGCGTCCGGACTGGGGTGGCTGGGGCGGACGCTACATCTACCGGCAGCCGCACGGAGAGACGCATCCGATCTGGACGCAGGGCGGCGATGAATTCATGCGCGCCACCTCACAGGATGCGGTGAAGGGCGTGGATGGCGAGGTGCATGTCTCCGATCAGGCGACGGTGTGGCGCTGGCGCGAGGCTTATCAGAATGACTTTGCCGCGCGCATGGACTGGACCGTGAAGGACTTTGCGCATGCCAATCACAATCCCATGCTGGTGGTGAATGGGCAGGCGGGAACAACTCCGCTGGAGCTGACCGCGCATGTAGGCGAGACGGTGACGCTGGATGCGCGCGGCAGCAGCGACCCGGATCATCAGGCGCTGCAGTACAAGTGGTGGGTCTATCCGGAGGCGGGGCGGGACGGTTCGCATGGCGCCGATGTGTCGCTGGCGGACGAGGATCAGCCGCAGGCGAAGGTAACGGTGCGGTCGGTGTGCCGCGCAGGGTGGTTGCCGGGACTGGTTCCGTGCCGCGGCGAGGGCGTCGTGCACATCATCCTCGAAGTGACGGATGACGGCACGCCGCGGCTGACTTCTTATCGGCGTGTGATCCTGCATGTGCCTGCGGAGCCTGGGGGGCACCGATAAGCGACGGCAGAGATGGAACCTAACCGATCGGACCGGGTGGCTCCCTGCGCAAGGGCGCGCTCTTTTCGATATCCTCAGACGTATGGTTTCCCGATCGGTACGGGCCGCGAGCGGTTTCGCGGCAGCTTTTTGTTTTGCAGTCCTGGGACTGGCAGGTCAGGCACAGACAACGTCCTCCACTCCGTCAGCGCAGCAGACGCCCTCCAGCCAGCAGAACAGCCCCTCCTCGAGCGCGCCCAACCAGCAGACCGCTCCGCCGCTTCAGCTGCACGATTTACCCGAGCCATCCCATACTCCGACACCGGCGGAAGAGGCCCAGCAGGAGCAGCAGCGAATCCTGATGCAGATCTCGCGGTTGGCGACGATGCAGGCGCAGTGGGGCCCGGAGTTGTCGACGGCCGGATTATCGATCGACCTGAAGGAGGTCGGACGGACGAAGGAGCCGGATGGCTCGACGCAGATCGCATGGCAGATAACGGGTAAGGGGTTTCCGGCGGACCAGAAGCTTGTGCTGACGCAGTGGCCTTTGGACGCGAAGCCGCAGAACGTGATGAGTGGAATTCAGCTGGACAGTCAGGGAGTGGCGGTTTGCATAGCGCCGCCGCTTCCGGCCACGGGGCCAGCACAAGGGCCGGCGATAGCGGCGAGTCCGGGTCAGGCTGCTGCTGCGACACCCTCGCCGAATACGCCTTCGCAAGTGCCGGACTGCGGGACGAAGATGAAGCCGGGGCAGCCGGTAGAGATTCGAGCAGCCGTGGCGCCGGGTGAGGCGATCCGCGTGGCGCTGGTGGGGCAGAGCGAGAAAAATGGAGGCCCGATCCGCATTGGAGCGGCAACGAGCGTGGTTCCCTTTCCAATGGCGAATACCGACAAAGGCTGCAGGTTGCAGGTGATCCGCGGTATGAAGAATGCGGGCATGGTGCTGGTGGAAGGGACCGGCTTTCCGGCGAATACACCGATGAAGGTGGATACCGTGACGTCGGGGCAGACTCGCACGGTCAGCACCAGGACGAACTCGAATGGGCGGTTCATCCTCGCGACGTTGCCGGCGCTCGCGGGCGAGGACGCGGGCGATACCACCGTCCACATGAGCAGCGCGAGGCCGGCGCCTAGTCTGGAAGCGCCGAAGACGCCGGCAGCGGCGGAACCCGCGTGCGACCCGACGGTGAGCTTCCACTGGGGCAAAGACAGCTACAAACCGCAGTAAAAACTGGGCCGAAACAGGGAAAAAGCGTGCCGGGGTTGGCCTTCCCGGCAGCGGCAACAAAATTGCCAGGAAACGCTCTTCCTTTCCCCCGGTGTTCCTGCGATACTTGGTCGTGCCCGCCTGGTTCGTCCAGCACACAAATCCAAAAAAGGTGACGCGAAAATGTCTGCAAAGTACATTTTTGTGACCGGCGGAGTTGTGTCCAGTCTCGGCAAGGGTCTTGCTGCCGCCTCGATTGGGTGTCTCCTCGAAAGCCGTGGCCTCAAAGTCAACCTGATGAAGTTCGATCCGTACCTGAACGTCGATCCGGGGACGATGTCGCCGTTTCAGCACGGCGAGGTCTTCGTGACCGACGATGGGGCGGAAACTGACCTCGATTTGGGCCACTATGAGCGTTTCACCCACGCCAAACTCACGCGCGATAACAACCTGACAACCGGCCGGATCTACGAGCAGATCATCACCAAGGAGCGGCGCGGCGATTATCTGGGCAAGACCGTCCAGGTGATTCCGCACGTGACGAATGAGATCAAGAACGCGATGCGCAAAGTGGCGTCGGAAGGCGATGTCACGATTGTCGAGATCGGCGGAACGGTGGGAGACATCGAATCGCTGCCGTTTCTGGAAGCGATTCGGCAGATGCGCCAGGAGCTGGGGCGCGAGAACACGGTCTTTGTGCACGTAACGCTGGTGCCGTGGATTGGCGCGGCGCAGGAGTTGAAGACAAAGCCGACGCAGCACTCGGTGAAGGAACTGCTGTCGATTGGGATCCAGCCGGACATTCTGCTCTGCCGCACAGATCGCTTCCTGTCGCGGGAGGTGAAGAGCAAGATTGCGCTGTTCTGCAACCTGGAAGACCAGGCGGTGATTACGGCGAAGGACGTGGAGTCCATCTACGAAGTGCCGCTGACCTTCGCGCAGGAAGGCGTGGACCGGCTGGCGCTGAAGTATCTGCATCTGGAGACGCCGGAGCCCGATCTGAGCAAGTGGTCGGATCTGGTGCGGCGCTGCTACAACCCTGTGGATGAGGTGTCGATCGCGATCTGCGGAAAGTATGTTGAATACGAGGACAGTTACAAATCGCTGAAAGAGGCGCTGGTGCACGGCGCCCTCGCGATGAATCTGAAGCTGATCGTGACCTGGATCGAAGCGGAGGGACTGGAAGCGCCGGGGTATGAGGAGCAGTTGCGCGGGTTCGACGGTATCCTGGTGCCGGGAGGCTTCGGCAAGCGCGGTATCGAGGGCATGCTGAACGGGATCCGCTATGCGCGCGAGCAGAAGGTGCCGTATTTCGGAATCTGCCTGGGCATGCAGACGGCCTGTATTGAATATGCCCGCAATGTCTGCGGGCTGGCCGGGGCCAATTCGAGCGAGTTCGATCCGGCAACGCCGCACCGCGTGATTTACAAATTGCGCGAGCTGACCGGAGTGGAAGAGATGGGCGGCACGATGCGGCTGGGCGCATGGGACTGTGTGCTGGAGCCTGGCTCACAGGCTTCGCAGGCCTATGGCAGGACTGAGATCAGCGAACGCCACCGGCACCGTTACGAATTCAATCGCGAGTACGAGGCGCTGCTGACCGGTGCGGGGCTCAACCTGACCGGGACCACACCGGACGGCACCTACGTCGAGATCGTGGAGATTCCCGGGCACCCGTTCTTCCTCGGTTGCCAGTTCCATCCGGAGTTCAAGTCCAAGCCGCTCGAGCCGCATCCGCTGTTTGCGCGGTTCATTCGCGCGAGCTACGAGAACCGGACGAAGTTAAAGACGGCGGGGGCGAAGACGGGTCAGGCGGAGCCGGCGAAGCTGGCAGTGGCGCAGGGCTGAATTACACCGTCGCGGGCGCGTGTACCGCGATCTCGATCTTCGGCGGCTGCAACAGCGTGTTGTGAATCAGGCAGCGGTGGACGGCGCGATCGACGCCGGCGCGGTCGCGCTCGTCACAAGCCAGCGGCAGTTCCACCTCAATGCAAAAGTTGTCGAGGCGTGCCGGATTCTGGAGCTTGTCGGCATGGATCCTGACCCGCGTACCCTCCGTGGCGAGGCCCTTCTGGCGCAGATATTCCGCCGCATAATAGGCGGCGCATGATCCGAGGGACGCGAGGAAGAGTTCCGGCGGCGTCATTCCCTCGTCGAAGCCATGGTTCTCGGACGGCTGGTCGCTGACGACCGTATGCTGGCGGGCCCTGATCTCAAACTGGACGGCGCCGAGATGCTGAACAGTGACTTCCATGGTCCAACTCCTGTTCTATGATTCGCTCCGCATCCGCGAATCTCGGTGATCGCGGTCACTGACCAACGGATCTCTTGTGCCGTATCAGGAGGACAGCGGAGTTGTATTCGCAGTCAGGCCCAACGCACTCCGCAGCCGCCTCGTCCGAATCTTTGTAATTGGGCCTCTTTTCCGGGCGAGGCGGACTCTCTGCGTACCGCCTCCCTGTCGAACACGCACATCCCGCGTGCCCGCAGGCCGGTGCGCTCATCTAACCCCGCATGGCGACCGTTTCTTCTCCCCGCGTGCGACGGGCCCGTGTGTGGCCGGTGCTGCTCATCGGAATTCTGGCCGGATTCCTGTCAGGTGCTGCGATCCTTACCTGGTTCCTGCACGAGGCAAAACAAGGTATCTGGGATCAGGTGGCGACCGCCCTGAGCGCCCGCACGCTGCGCATCGACTCCTCGCAGCCGACGGTGGTGACGCAAATCCGGCGACTCGCGCGGCTCGAGTCTGTCTCCTACTCAATGGACAAGAGAGTCTCCGGCGACCGGGAAAACCGCGTGCTCCCTGCATTTCTGACCGGAGACAAGATTCTGCTGGAGGTGCACGGGGAAGCGATTGCCGGCGTGGATCTGAGCCAGCTCACACCGCAGGAGGTCCAGGCGAGGGGTTCTGTGCAGGTGCATTTGCCCCCTGCGCAGCTGTTTACCGTGGCCCTGGACGACCAGAAGACACACGTCTACCAACGGATGACGGGGCTTCTGGTGCCCGTGGACCCCAGTCTCGAAGGCGAAGTACGGGAGCAGGCAGTGGAAGATCTGCGGCAATCCGCACTCACGGCGGGGATCCTGCAGAAGGCGCACGCGAATGCCTGTGCGACGGTCACGAAGCTGCTGCTCGGCCTTGGCTTTGAGCAGGCGCAGTGTCAATGACGATCGAGCGTGGGGCCTTCTGTACGCTGCACCGTCGACCTTGTACCCTGTTGCTGTGAGCGGAGCGCAAAACCGGGAGTTTGAGATTGGGCCGGTGCGAGTGGGCGGCGGCCAGCTGTTTCTGATCGCCGGTCCATGCGTGATCGAGAGCGAAGCGCATGTGCGCACCATGGCTGACGCCATTCAGCGAGTGACCTCCGATCTGGACGTTCCCTTCATTTTTAAGGCGTCTTTCGACAAGGCGAATCGGACTTCGGTGACGAGCTTCCGCGGACCGGGATTGACCGAAGGCACGGCGATTCTGCGCCGCCTGGCGGAGGCGACCGGACTGCCGGTGCTGACCGACGTTCACGAGCCGGGGCAATGCGAGGTGGCCGCGGAAGGCGCGGATGTGTTGCAGATTCCCGCCTTTCTCTGCCGACAGACCGACTTGCTAGTTGCGGCGGGGCGGACAGGGCGCGCCGTCAACGTTAAAAAAGGCCAGTTCGTCGCGCCATGGGATATGCGGCATGCGGTGGAAAAGGTCGCTACCACGGGGAATACCCGGGTCTTTCTGACGGAGCGCGGCAGCAGCTTTGGTTACAACAACTTAGTCGTCGATATGCGATCGCTTGCGGTGATGCGGGGCTTCGCTCCCGTGGTCTTCGATGGGACCCACTCCGTGCAGATTCCCTCGGGGGCTGGCGGCGTGTCGGGGGGGCAGCCCGAGTTCATTCCGCTGCTGACGCGGGCGGCGGTGGCAGCCGGAGTCGACGGGATCTTCCTGGAAGTCCACGACAACCCGGCGGCGGCGAAGTCCGACGGAGCCAACGCACTGGACCTGAAGAACCTGAAGAGGTTGCTGGAAACGGTGCTGGCAATCCGTGAGGCAGCTTCGGATTAGTAGGGCTCCCGGCGATGACTTTCATGTACTGAAAACGATTGTGTTGATATGAAAGCAGATTGGGCCGTGCCCGCTAACTTTTTCTCAGAGGCCGCTGAACTCGGTTGCGAGTTGTTCATGCAGAGGGCTAGCATACGGGTCAGTTCGGTGCAGTTCCGCCTTTCCAGGACGCGCCAGAAATCAGAGCCATGTCCATCCCCGAGAAGCTGAAGTTCAAACCCCATACCAAAACCAGCGAGCGGAGCGATTTTCTATGGCGTGGTATGCCTACTGCATAACCGAAAGACAAGCCTTTCCCGAACTGCTTCGGCACCGTAAACCGATACCAATGGAAGCAGTTACGGGAGTCCAGGGAAACCAAATCTTCCTTTACCCAGCCAGTGATCTAGCCGTTATCGTCAGCGAGTATTCCCCCTCAGAAAAATTTACCCAGCAGGCCGGCGTAGAACACGCGCGAGTCATTGCCGACTGCTTCAAGACTTCCACTGTTCTTCCTTTCCGGTTTGGAACCGTATTCGCCGATGACGAGGCTTTGCGCCGTTCCATCCGCTCCAATCAGCGGCAGTTCATCACGAATATCGAACGGCTGCGGGGCAAAGCCGAGATGCACCTGAAGGTAGTGCTCGACGATTGCTGCCGGGAGCAGCCGCGGCGGTACGTAGCCGAGGCTCTGCCCACGGTGGGCAAGGCCTACCTGTCGAACCTGCGAGAGAATGCAACGCTGCAGCGCGAGCGGCAGACGAAGGCGCGGGCAGTGACGGTGCAGATGCATCGCATGTTCCTGCCGCTGGCTGAAGAAGTCACCTGCCGGCGCATGGATACGGGCAAGATGCTCCTGGATATTGCTCACCTGATCGATTCGAATGGCGTGGAGCGGTACCAGAACAAGTACTCGAGCGCGAGCGTTCTGATGAAGGACTGCCAGATGCAGCTGTCGGGCCCCTGGCCGCCTTATCATTTCGTGCATCGGCTGACGAATCACTCGACGGCGGCGACTGTCGCGGCGCATGTGGCGCGGCCGACGCCTCCTCTGGCTGCATCCGCGTAACGGCCGGGACGAATCTGGCTGCTTCCGCTTCGACTGTCATCAAAAAAAGAAAGGCCCCGGCGGACCCACGAACCACCGGGGCTTTCATGGAGGGCAGCCGGGACGTGAACACGAGTGCAGCGTCCCGCGCGCCTCTTGGCTTTTAGACGGACGACCCCTGCGGAAAGTCATTCGATCGCTGCGGATTGTTGCGGACCCGGCCTTGTGCTTCCGATTCCCCGCAAGCCGACTATGCCTGGGTGCGCGGGCTATTATTTCTCAGACATGACGAAGCTTGCCTTTCTTTTCCCTGGACAGAACTCGCAGTATGCGGGAATGGGGCGCGACCTGGCGGAGAACTTTTCCGTGGCGCGCGATACATTCGACGAAGCCGACGCGGCGCTGGGCTTCTCGATCTCGAAGCTGTGCTTTGAAGGACCGGAAGAACTCTGAGGAGGTTCCCATGACCCAGACAACCACGGCGATTCCAGCCCTACAACATCTCCTGATGCCACAACCAGTTGCAGCGGCGGCCGCTCAAGCTCCCGTAGCGGCGCATGCGCCCCCCGCCTGCCGAAACTGAAGTTCACCGGCAGCGACAGGTTCATCAAAGAGCTTCGGCGTCGCGTTGACGCCTACTTCGAGCAGACCGGCAAGTCCAAACGCGACTGCCC
>CAVPCE010000011.1:0-51967 GCA_963702295.1 uncultured Acidobacteriaceae bacterium
GTGGGCGCGGATCGTCCAGGGCTGGGCCGTCTGATAAATGCGGCACTGTCCGCTGCCCGTCCCTTCGACGTGATCCTGCTCGACGACAGCAGTCGCCTGGCGCGAAATACAAAGGATGCCCTTACCTTCTTCGAGAAGCTGCACTTCGCCGGCATCCGGCTCATCGCTGTCAGTCAGGGCATCGACTCGGATAATGAGCAGGCGCATGTGCTGGTCACCGTCCACGGTATGGTGGATAGCCTCTATGTGAAGGAACTTGCCAAGAAAACACATCGCGGACTCGAAGGGCGAGTGTTGCGGGGCCAGCATACGGGCGGTCGCTGCTACGGTTACGATCTGTCTCCGTGGATGACACGACGGCGAAGCAACTGGTCATCAATGAGAAAGAGGCCGTGGTAGTTCGCCGGATCTTTGAGATGTCCGCCAGTGGCCAGTCACTGAAGACCATCGCAAAGACCCTGAATCATGAGTGCGTTCCCTCCCCAAGACCGCGCTCGGGAAACAACTACGCTACATGGAGTCCGACTTGTATTCGGGAGATGCTTCGTCGTGATCTCTATGTGGGGAAAGTGGTTTGGAATGCCTCTCGGTTCGTGAAGACCCCCGGAACAAACAAGCGGGTACGGCGCGCGAGGCCGGAGAGCGAATGGCGCGTTGTTCCCCACCCCGAACTCCAGATTGTCAGCGATGAGGTATGGCAGCGGGTTCAGGATCGCCAGAGCGCCTGATGGCCATGTACAGTGGTGCGAAAAAGGGTCTATTGCCTCGCTCTATTACCAGTCCATACCTTCTCAGCGGAATTCTGAAATGCGGCTTGTGCGGCGGCAACCTGATCATTGTCACCGGATTTACCTCTTATGGTCACTATCCGAGATATGGCTGCTCGCAGCATTTCAATCGTGGGGCTTGCTGCAACTCCGTGACAATCCGGCGTGACTGGCTGGAGAAGCGATTGCTGGAAGAGTTGCAGAATGAGGTTCTAAAGCGTGAGACCGTCGAGTACGCGCTGGACGAGTTCGACAATCATTTGAAGAGCGCCTTTTCGAAGCTCACAAATCAGATGGCTCACATGCGTGAGCGCAAGCAGAAGCTCGAAGGAGAGTTGCGGCGGCTGACCGCCACCGCTGCGGAAACGGGACCGTCGTCGTTCCTTGTTGCCGCCATTCACGAACGGGAGCAGCGATTACGCGAGATCACCGACCAGCTCTTGGCGGGCGGGGCCGATTCTGTGGATGCTCACCTGTCGGAAATTCGGGGCTTCATCACAAAGCGGCTGGGCGATCTCCAGCAATTGATCTCCGGGGAGCCTGCCGAGGCCCGCAGAGAACTGGTGAAGCATGTCTCGGAGATCCGTATGTTTCCGCAGGACACCGATGGGGACGGAAATGGGAAATCGCATTATGTTGCTGAGGGAACGTGGCACTTGGTCGGTGGGGAGGAGGAAACCGGGGCCGTAATGCGCCCGCAAATTCGGAGCGTTGCAGACCCCCGCAACCATTTAGCCGATCGGCCAACCCCAGATACCCCCAAGCCCCCAAAGGTCGGCGGTTTAAAGCCAACAAACACAACTATTTACTGGGTCTCAACTCACAGATGACCGGGCGCGCGTGGCGCCCGATTTGTGTTTAGGGTCTCTGACTTGCCGTTTTTTGGCGGACTATCGGACCGATATTTCCGGCACAGTCAGCCCCACCCGAATGTTCTTTTGGCCAGGGTCGGTTCCCCATCGGCGAATCCCGGGCCGTTGTCGCAACGGATCGCCTGCGGATCCCGCGTCGGGCGACGAAGTCATCCAGCACCCGCGTCACTCTCCGGTGGCGAAGCCTGTGACCGCTTCAGGAGTCAGACTCAGTACGCGGATGTAACTCCCAGCTCCCCGGTGGAGATTACGCTGAAGCTAACGGAGCCAATTCAAGTCAAAATGCCGTTGCCAGTCGAACGACCCAGCTTCTTGGTGGCCCAATTGCGTTTCCGGAAAAAAGACCTCCAAAGTCAATTACATCGAGAACGTTATTGAGGTTTTGTCCGTCCGCCAGAAGCCGTACGTGGAGGTGTTCTGACTGATAGAGATCGGCCCCAGCCGAAGCATTGATCTGAAAAGAGGGATCGATGCGCCCACGGTCAAAGTTGATACGGTCGAGAACCTGTGGCCCGTACTGCGCGAGTACGGTCGATGGAACTCCGGCAAATTCGAAGGGAAGGCCCGAGTCGTACTGGATTCCGCCGGCCAGCCACAATCGGGGATGGAGCTGATAGCGCACGCGGCCACGGACCGTGTTGCGCTGGTCCTGAGAATCAGGGAAATGGCCGGAAAGTTGCGTTTCTGCTGCAGTCGCGTCGTCGCCGAGGAACAGCCCACCCGTGACGGGATTCCAGGCGTTGCCGATTTCCCAGGAGTAACTCATCAATCCGGAAAGCCTGCCCCACACGGGGATGTCCAGCTTGCCCTCCGCACCATCAATGATCGCTTTCCGGAAAGCGATGGGGAAACTGATGCTGGTGTTGTCGATCTGATCGTCATCGGCATAGTTGTTGACAACCCGGCGAAAATAATTGACGTCGAGCCTGGCCCTTGAGAAAAGCCCCTGCGACAGACCAACCTCGAAGTACTCGCCCACGGAAGGATCGACAGGCAGGCGGAGAAAGGATGCAGGGTCGAGAGCGCCGACATGAGCTGAGCTGGAGAGCAGGATGTTTTCGAACGAAGGCGTCTCAAAGACGCGGTCAAAGGAGAAATGCACAATCGAATCGGCAGACGGGAAATACCGTGAGATGGCAAAGCGCGGTTCGATCGCCTGTTTGTTGAGGAGAAGCTGGTAGTGGTCCCACCGAAGTCCAGCATTGATCGACCAGTTGCCGGGGTGGACGAGGTCTTCGACAAAGGCCGACTGTTCGAGATCGGGCCGTTGCGCGGAGAACGCGAAGGTCAGAGGCGTTCCGTCGTCGAATCGAGTTGAATCGGTGATGTCGTAACTTGTATTTTCGTGAAGGAAGGTATTGTCGGACTCGATGCCGGCCTTCCACTCGCTTCGTTTCCGGTCAGCAATCACGACAGCTTTGAAATAGCCCTCGCGGAACCGATTATGCTGAAAGACTTCAACTGGCGTTGACGCTGGATTCGAATTGAAATCGTCAGCGTTGTCGCGCACCATGCCACCCAGTCTTGCCATTGCAGCCGGCGAGAAGGTGTGCTCGTACGAAGCAATCCCCGTGGTCTCGATGTTGTCAGCTGTTTGCCGCTGACCTGCAGCCTGCTGTACTTGTTCGTTGGGGATGTCGTATCGGGACACTTCATGACGGACCGACAGACTGATGCGGTCGCTTTCGGAAAGATCGCGCTCGTAACGGCCGGAAAAGTCGCCCAGGGTTCCGGTGTTCGAGTAGTTCTGCGGGACCACCGGATTGAGGTAATGGCTCGTCATGCTTGCGCTCGCGCTCCCGCCTACCGTGTTCCTGCCGCCGGTGTACTGTCCGCGTGCGAAAGCGGTGCCGCTATCGAAACTGCCACCGGTGAGGTCAAGTTCACCGTGCAGTCCGGGTTGCGGATTCTGGACGGTATTGACTTCGATCACGCCACCCATCTTCCTTCCATATTCGGCGGGAATTCCGGCGGTGTAGATGGTGAGTGACTGAACGTCATCGGCTTCAATCTGAGGTCCAAAGCTGGGAGACCGGTTGTCGGTGAGGGGGATGCCGTCGACGACAAACTGTGTCTGATATTCGGAACCACGGGGATGAAGGACCGCGTTGCCTTCATAGAGCCAGCCAGGCTGCGAATTAATCAGGTCCTGCAGGGATCGTCCGGGAATCGAGCCAAGGCGGTGCTGAATGAAGAGAGAACCGACCTGCTCCACGTTGCCGGGTTGCTCGGGATCGACTAATGTGCCGGTTCCCTCCACCGCGACGGTTTGCTTCACTGTTGCGAGCTTCAATGCAATGGAGTGGCGGACCGGAATCGAAGAACGCACGACGACCGTTTCGGCAATCGGGGCAAAACCTTGCTGGTCGATTTCCAGCCGGTAGAGTCCGTACGGCACTCGTGCGAAGTCCAGATTTCCCCGCTGGTCGGTCTGGAGGTCGGCGTGGTACTGATTGGCCTCGCTGACAACATGCACAGTCGTCCGGATGCCACGGCCCGAAGGGTCAGCGACATGGAGTCGCACTTCACCGGTATTGCTTTGGGGCTGAGCCGAAAGGGCAGCGAACAACAGCAGAATCGCGCATCGTTTCATGCCGCCCATCCGATATCGTGAGTCCGCGTGGCAGACATCGATCATCCTGTCTCCGCAGTTGGAACCGTTGTCAACGCCGATGATTTCTGGCGCGCGTTGCCGCAAACCATTTCATTTTCGCACCGGTCCGGGATACCGGCGACTGCGATCTCGAAGCCCATATCTCTGTCCGCAGAAGGACCCTTCCATCGCCCCCGGGCTGTTGCGTGGTCCGTTTTCCGGTCGTGTCTGATCCCGAAGGCAAGATCGCCGCTTCTTACGATCTGACCATCGCCGCTGGAAAGCCCGGTCTGAAGATGTCCGCGCGAACGAAATCGGGCATGGCCCCGCGATCCTGGCGGTTGTGAAAGCAAACGTCTCAATCCGAAAGGTCGCGGCCCGGTCCCGGGATCTCGGCCGGTTCTTCTGCTGCTCCATGCTAAGCCCCCAGCCCCAGCCTGCAATCCGCGTAGATCGTCTGCCGGTCAGCACGCCTCATGGACTGCCCGCGGATGCCCTTCCGTGTCGGCTGCGTCTCACAATTTGCTCCACGGGTGCGTTCGGGGGATCTGCGGTCACCATCCTCTTCTATTCAATCCGCGTTGCTCCGCCGGCCTGGTCTGCACAGGTCACCATCCCATGACCCGAATGGACGCGGCTGGCCTGTTCGATCCCCGAACGACCTGGGTCACCAAGGCGTATTTCCCAGCCAGCCTTCTTTCCCTGCCCCTCCCATAGGAGCTTCGATAAGCAGATCCGCCGTGCGAAGGTCGACCATTCTGCCGATCTTCGGTCTTTGGGACGAACGCGAGCACGTTTTGTTTCCTTTTCCAAATGATGCTTTCGAGTGCGCCACTGCACGCTCCGCCGCTGAATAGCGTGTTGTGAGTGGAGAGGGGAATGAAAAAGTGTCATTTTTTTGATTGCTTTTTTTTATTTCGTAGACTTAAACTTCGGGCGCTGAAGGAAAACACCCCAAAAACCTCGTAAAGCGAAATCAAACGAAATGTCACCCGACATCTTTTCTGAGAGAGATGTATGAGTGGCGCCCCCGGTGGAGGCGATATGCGCAAGGTATTACTGTATGTTTCCCTGCTGCTGACAGCCAGTCTGGTGTGGAGTCAAACCGACACTGCGGTCATCACGGGAAAAGTCACCGACTCGGCCGGCGCGGTGATTTCCGGTGCGACCGTCAAAATTACCAGCCAGGACACGAATGCCTCTCTGTCGTTTACCACGGACCAGCGAGGCTACTTTACGTCCGCGCCGCTGACCCCCGGCTCCTACTCGGTGAGCGTCACTGCGCCCGGTTTTAATACGCAGACCCAGACCGGCATCGTCCTGCGTGTCCAGGATCGCCTCAATCTCAACTTCAACATGGTCGTCGGAGCGGTGACCCAGACCGTTGAGGTCACCAACACAACTCCTGTCATCGACACGCAGACATCGAGCCTTGGGCAGGTCATTGCCGCCCAGACCATCGCGGCCATGCCCTTAAATGGTCGCAGTTACCTCCAGCTAGCCGGCCTGAGCACGGGCGTGGTGGAAACCGGCATGGGACAAAATTCCCAGACCAACGGGAATACCGGCGGCAGCAGCGGTCAGCCGGGACAGGTAACCTTCGCGGCAGACGGCTCGCGCGGCACCCTCAACAACTTCGTATTGGATGGCATCGACAACAATTCGAATGACAATGGCGGCCTTGTCTTCAACACCCAGGTCGATGCCCTCCAGGAATTTAAGATCCAGACCAACAATTACTCGGCTGAATTCGGCCGCAGTGGCGGCGCTGTCATCAATGCGGTCACCAAGTCCGGGAGCAATCGTTATCACGGCGACGTCTTCGAATTCATCCGCAACTCGGCGGTCGATGCCCGCAACTTCTTCCAGCCGGAGGGCAAGAAAGCTGCCTTCAAGCAGAATCAATGGGGTGGAACCATTGGCGGCTTTATCGTAAAAAACAAGCTGTTCTGGTTCGGCGACTATCAGGGAACATCGATCCACAATCCTGTCCCCATCACCTCAACCGTCGCAACCGATGCCGAAAAGGCGGGGGATTTCACCGGCGGCGCAACTCTGTACGACCCGACAACGCAGACGGTCCAGACCATCGGCGGTCAACAGGTCGTAACGCGGCAGTCCTTCGCCGACGAGTACGGCAACGGCAATAAGATTCCCGCTAACCTGATCGACCCGATCTCCCAGGCGTTTATCAACCTTTATCCGGAGCCGAACGTGCCGGGGAAGGCGAAGAATAACTACGTCATCGATCCTGACGCTCCCTACCTTCTGAACCAGGGAGATTTCCGCGGCGATTACGCCCCGAGCCAGGCAGATCAGGGATTTCTCCGCTTCTCTGATGCCGGGTCCACCTCGTTAAACCCGCCACGGCTTCCAGGCATGGCCTACGGGCAGCACGGCGGATATTACTACCAGAACATTCTCGGCGCCGTACTGGGTGAAACCCACACCTTTTCGCCCACAATCGTGAACGAATTTCGCCTCGGCTTCAACTACTACCACATCGATCAGTCCATTCCTGTGTTTGGTGTGGGTACGCCTCCGGCTAATCTGACAATTCCCGGCGTACCCCTGCGGGCGAATACGGCGGGGTTAGCCCAGTTTTCGCCTGCAGGCTACAGAGGACTAGGTGCGCCTGGCTATGCTCCGACATTCCTCAGTACCGAAGAGCGCCAGCTCACAGACGCGCTCAGTGTGGTGCGCGGCAGGCACTCCGTTGTCATGGGTTTTGAAATGCGCTGGAGTGAATTCAACATCTTCCAGGTGCCGGACCCGAATGGCCTGCTCAGTTTCAGCGGTCAGTTTACTCAGGCTGGAGATGGTTCGGGGGGAGACGGTCTGGCTGACGCATTGCTCGGTCTCCCCATCAACTCCACGTATGACACGCAGATAGAAGTCCAAAACCGCCAGCACATCCCGTCGGCGTTCATCCAGGACGACTGGAGAGTGACCCCGACCTTCACTATGAATCTGGGATTGCGCTACGACTATTTCCAGCCCATCTGGGAGAAGCACAACCAGCAGGCCAACTTCAATTTCAAGACGGGCCAGTTAGAGGTAGCCGGTCTGGATGGTAACTCTCGCTATCTCACAACGCCCAATCACCTCGACTTCTCCCCGCGAATCGGTTTTGCCAAGACGATTCACAATACGGTCCTGAGCGCTGGCGGCGGCATCTTCTGGAGCGGCCAGGAAATACGAACTGCCGGGGGCCTCCAGCTTGCCTATAACGAGCCGTTTTACTACCAGCCGTTCTTCGTAAGCGATGGGATCACGCCGCAGATTACCGTTTCCGGAGGGTTTCCCGCGCTGAATCCGGATCAGGCTCCGGATCCGGGCGTCACGAGTATCGATGCCCGCCTGGTCACGCCGAGCTACATCGAATACAACGCGTCCATTCAGCAGGTACTGCCTGACAGGATTTCCCTCCAGGTCTCCTACGCTGGATCCAAAGGCACTCATCTGCAGTCGATGACCGATCCTAACCAGGATCAGACGCCGGGCCCGGCTGACGTGCAGGCTCGTCGTCCGTATCCCGATTTTGGACCCTTCAACGGAATCTCCAACCGGGGAAATTCGAGGTACTATTCCGGGCAGGTCAAGCTGGAAAAGCAGACGGGGCAGGGCCTCTACTTCCTGAGCTCATTCACCTGGAGCAAAGCATACGACGACGAGCCGGAGATCTGCTGCAATTCGCCGTGGCCTCAGAACAGCTGGAATATTCCCGCCGACTCCGGACTGGCCGACTTCAATCAGTCCCTTCGCTGGGTGTTCAGCTACGACTATGTACTTCCGTTCGGATCGGGACAGCGATACCTGAGCGGCGTTAATCGGGTTGCTAACCAGGTCATCGGTGGCTGGCATCTGGGAGGCATCTACTCGCTGGGAAGTGGCTTCCCATTCTCCCCGACGATCTCGGAGGATCCGTCGAACACCGGAAGCCAGGGCGCGCCTCGCGCCAATCAAATCCTTCCGGACGGTAACCTGCCTCGCGGTGAGCGCAGTATAAATAACTGGTTCAATGCCGCAGCCTATGCGGATCCGGCGTCATATACCTTCGGAAATGCCGGGCGCAATACCCTGATCGGTCCGGATACGAATGACCTGGATTTCTCTCTGCGCAAGACATTCCCCATACGGGAATCTCAGGATCTGGAGTTCCGCGCCGAGTTCTTCAACGCTCTCAACCACCCGAACTTTGCGCAACCAGATGGCGATATCGATGACGGTCCTGGTGCGACAGGAGTCGTGACTTCCACCGGGCTGGACAATCGCGAGATCCAGGCCGCACTCAAGTTCACTTTCTAGTATGGATAGCCGATGCCGGTGCGTCATCCGAAACTGGTAATGCAGCGGCCGGGTTATCCGTGCCAGTTATCTGACCAGCTAAGTGACACGCGTGCCGCTGTGTTTTCTCCTGTGAAAGATAACCCAGCGGCGGCGTTGACCGGCTCCGAACCCGCACGAACCGCTTCGCTTGACGTGCTGTACTGCCTGGAATGCCGGTGCGGGTTGTTTTTACGCTGGCATAGATAAGGTGCAGAATTCTTCTCTTCGGCCGCACCGGGGAGAACTCACCGGCAATCACCGGTGGCACGCCACCGGAAAGGAGCCTCCCTTTGAATCGCAGAGAACTAATGGTTGCAGGCACGATGCTGGCGGCAGGCTCGCGCTTCGGCTTGGCACAGCCGAACCGCGCAGAAACAACTCCTGCGGCCGCCGAGCAGCCAGGTACGCCCCCCACCATTCTTCTTAATGACTATCTACCGAAATCTCTCTACCGGGTTCCAGAGACGAAGGTGCCCAAAGCGAAATTTCGGGTCTTTGATGGCCACGATCACGGTCATGGACCTCTATCGGTCGCCGAGATGATGGGAATTATGGATAAGGTCGGCATCGAAAAGACCGTCGTTTTCACCAACGCAGGCACAGTGGATAAATTCAACGAAGTTGCCCGCGAATACGCCGATCACCCCGACCGCTTTGACCTCTGGTGCATGCTGGACCTGCGAGGCGTGGACGAAGCCGGCTTCGGTCCCGATGCGATCCGGTCACTCGATGCATGTCACCGCGCCGGCGCTAAAGGGATCGGCGAGCTTCACGATAAGGGCCGAGGCATCTTCTCCGGCCAGAAGGATGCGCCCCGCCGGCGCGCCGCCGCATCGAAAACAAAACAGCCTTCCGGCGACGACGCACTGAATGGCGGACCGACGTTCACTCACGATCCGGGACCGCCTCCGGGTCCGAATGCGCCTCTCGGGCCGCATCCGGATGACCCCCGACTGGATGAGCTTTGGGACAGAGCCGGCCGGTTGGGTATGCCGATCAGCTTTCATACCTCCGACCCCATCTGGTCTTATCAGCCGATGGATTACACCAACGATGGCCTCATGAACGGGTGGACCTGGCGAATCGTTGCGCAGCCTGGCACGTACGACCACAACCGGCTGATCGACAGCCTGGAGAAGACAGTTCAGGAAGCATCCCAACACCCTCTTCATCGCCTGTCACCTGTGCAATCTCGATTACGATTTGACGCGCCTGGGTGAGATGTTCGACAGAAATCCTAATCTCTATGCCGATATCTCGGCGCGTTTTGCGGAAACAGCCCAGATTCCGCGCTTTGTGCATAAGTTTCTTACTAAGTATCCTGACCGGATCGTCTACGGAAGCGATGTCACTTATGACGAAGCCTTCTTTGGCGGGTCGTTCAGGATTCTCGAAACAGAAGATGAGCATTTTTATTTGCGCGGAAAAGTCGGAAGCGCCAATTTCAACTTTAACTACCACTGGGCGCTCAATGGGTTCGGTTTGCCCGACGACCTGCTTCGAAAGCTCTACTACGACAACATGGCGAATATCATGGCGCGAGCGCAGCAGAATCGGTCATGATGCGACACTGAACCCGAGCAGGGAAGTGCTTCCCCCCGGCCTACAGGCGCGGCAGGTTCAAAGCCGACGGGCGAGCGGAAAACCTACGATATCCGCCTGGTGGGTCTTGAGGTCACCACTGTCTTGAATGGGAGAACGCTTTATAAGAAGGCGGTCATCGACGGCCTGACGGTATCGCGATACCGTTCGAAGGGCGCCTCGGCCCGATCGAGTTACAGGGAGATCGCGGTGCCGTCAGTACAGGAACATCGTGCTGGTGCCACTTATAAAGCTCAGGAATTAGACGGATCGTAATCCACAAAGGACGTACAAAAGGGAGAATCGTCAGTATGGTGTCCAGTTCTGTTTCCGGCCCGGCGCAGGACGTTCCTGCCGGCCCGCTGGGCTTGCCCATCGGCAGTCAGATGTATCCCCACAGGCAAAGGATTAAGGACGGTGATTTCGTCGGGTTGTGTAAAGATATGGCCGCGCTCGGGATTCGCCAGGTGGAAATGTGCGATCCCTTCAGCTTCGCGGAGTTCGAGAGCCTAAGGGATGGCGCGCAGGTGAAGACAATCCTGAACGATCACGGTCTGGAATGCCCGAGCGGCCATTTTGGGCTGGATGTGGTGCGGACTGATCAGCAGAGGCTGATTGCCTGGGCGAAAGATGTGGGCATGACCCAAATGGGAGTATCGACTCTGAAAGGGGAGACCCACAACGGCGTCACCACGATGGATGCGGTAAAGAGAGCGGCGGACGAATACAACGAAATCGCCGCTGAGGCAGCGAAGGCCGGTCTCCAGCAGTTCCTGCACGACGAAGGGTTTGAGTTGTCGACGATTGAGGGCGACGGTCGCCTGACCTATACGGTCTTGCTGGAACTGCTTGATCTCGAGTTAGTCAAAATGCAGTTTCAGGTCGCCGCGATGACCGTCATTGGAGATCCAGGGGTGTACTTCAGCCGCTACCCCGGAAGGTTTATCTCGATGCACCTCCAGGGTGTTGATCTCAACGACCCGGCTCGCGCGTGGAAGGTTGCGGTGGGAAAAGACTGCCTGAACTGGCCGCAGATTTTTGCAGCGGCGAAACTGGGCGGGCTAAAAAACTACTTTGTCGAGCTGAACTGGGAGCTGACAAAGGAAAGCGTCGCCTATCTCAAAACAATCAGGATATGAAGGGATCTCTCCATTCCCTGGTTCTCAGGCACTCAGGAGAGAAGGCCATGGCGCCTGCGAACCGGTTCATTAGATCGGCTCTGGGGTGGCCGGCCGGGAGGTGACTGGCGGGCGAATGAGGAGAAAGACAAAGAGAGTGGCAGCGATCGGCATGACTCCTGCAATCAGGAATGCCGGGGCATAGGAGAAGCGGTCCACCGTGGCCCCGACTGCAAACGTAAAGGCTGCACCCGCCAGCCCCGCGGTGAGTCCGCTGAGGCCTGTCACCGATCCGACCACGGTGTGCGGGAAAAGATCGCCGGGCAGCGTCAGTCCCATCGTGGACCAGGCGGCATAGGCCCACAGGGCCACACAAATAAGGGCAATCGCGACGTAGGAATTGGCGACGCGCGGAACGAGAACGCCGGCCAGGATCGGCAGGCAACAGGCAGCGCAAATCCATTTCCGGACGGCGATCACACCGTATCCGCGGCGAACCAGGAAGGCTGCGAGCAGACCGCCGGTAAAGTTTCCGACATCGGCGGCGACGAAGGGGATCCAGGCAAAGAGCGCGATCCGACGCAGGTCAAAGCCGCGAGCGTCGCTGAGATACTGAGGCAGCCAGAAGACATAAAACCACCAGATTGGATCGGTGAGAGAGCGACCGAGCACGATACCCCATACGTTGCGGTTGCCGGCGAGATCGCGATATCGCGGCTTCACGGCTGTCGTTAGTTCCGCCTCACGGCCCGCCTCAATGTGAGCGCGTTCTGCGGGAGTGACCCGCGGATGCCGATGGAGCGGGTAGTACACCTTAGCCCATGCAATCACCCAAAACAGGCCAATCCCCCCGGTGATGACGAAAGCCCAGCGCCAGCCCACGGCAAGGGCGATCATCGGGATGGACAGGGCGGCGATCGCTCCGCCTACGCTGGATCCGCTGTCAAAAATGGCGACGGCAAGACTGCGCTCCTCGCGCGGGAACCATTCCGCCACGACTTTGTTCGCGGCCGGCCAGTTGAAGCCCTCGCCAACGCCGAGAAGAAACCGGAAGAAGACAAAGGCAGGCACCGACGACGCAAGCGCCATCAGCATATTCACGACCGACCACCACGCGGCCGCCGCGATCAGGCCGATGCGCGCGCCGATCCAGTCCAGGAACATACCACCGATCAGCCAGGTGGCCGCATAGGAGATTTGAAAGGCGCCCAGAATCCGGGCCAGCTCCTCATGGCTCAGATGAAATTGCGCCACAATCATGGGCGCCAGTACAGCGAAGGACTGGCGGCTCAGGTAATTGATCGCCGTGGAGCAAAACAGTGTCCACGCGATCCACCAGCGCACGCGGCTCGGCCCGCTCCTCCCTGGGATACTGCCGCTGGGCCGCCGGTCTGGCTGATCGTCGGCCATCATGACAACTCGGCGGCGGAATCCGGATCAAGGTAGACGGTTGCGTCGTGGTGGGTGCGCAGAATCGTCGCGGGGCACTCTGTGGAAATGGGATCGAGGGCGGTCCGCCGTACGATCGCCGCCTTGCGCGGTCCTGGCACGGAGGCGATGAGCTTCGGCGATCGCAAAAGGGCAGGGATGGTCAGTGTCAGGGCCTGATGAGGTACGTCCTCCACCGAAGGGAACCATCCCTCCGCGACCTGCTGTGCGCAACAGGCATGGTCGAGAGAAACAACCTTCATGTCCGCCGGATCCTGAAAGTCCGCCTCGGCCGGGTCGTTAAACGCGAGGTGTCCGTTCTCGCCGATGCCGAGCAGACAAAGTTGCGGCTGGGCCGCGCGGAGGGCCTCAGTGTAGGAGCGGCACTCTTCGTCTGCATCCTTGTTCCCGTCCACGCCTCTGAAGGCCCGCATGGGCACTCGGCTCGTCAGCCGATCGTGAAGATATCGCCGGAAGGAGGCGGGATGATCGGGGCTGATACCGATGTATTCGTCCATATGGAAACCGAGGACCTTCTCCCACGGAATTTCCGGGAGGATCGTGAGTGCGTCCAGCATGGCCAGCTGCGATGCGCCGGTGGCGAATATCACTCCCACCTCCTCGCGCGCCGCCGCATTCTGGCGAATGGCGGCCGCTGCATCACGCGCCGCTGCCTCGCCGGCAGCTTCTCTGCTGGGATAAACCCGCATGTGCAGGTGTCCAAAAGTGAGTTCTCTGATGGGTTCTGTTGTCATGGGTGGACCAATCCTCGATGTATCAATGTTCTTTCTGCGCAGCATGCGAGTGAATGAATCGCAGGACCCCGAACGATTCCGGCTGATGGAATGAATTGCTCGGAAGCTTGCGGGGAAGCGCACCCCAGCTCATGGCACGGCGATGAGGAGCCGCCCCGTCAGAGCGGTAGAAATTGACGCGCCAGATATCCTCCGGAGTTATCCCCGAGCGCGACAGAGAAGCGACAGGAATCCGCCATTCCGACGTCCAGAGGCGCCGTTCGGCATCGACTCGCGTAGCATGCTCGAATCCTGAATTCCATCGCGCGCTGTTGAAGGGCTGCCGGCCTAGATCGATTTCCAGGTCCACCCACTGATTGTTCGGAGCCACCTCAAATTCAAAATAGTGGGACGATCGCGCCGGTTCGGGTGCGATGAAGGCCTCCACCACATCCTTATCCCACAGTTCCCACCGCTCTGCGTGCGGATCTTCCCCTTCGAACACGTTGAGCGTTTGGTAGCGGCACCAGAAAGCGAGGTAAAGAAACTGCCCGGTCCAGCGGCTGGCGACCTGCGTCTCGGATTCGGGATACTGCGTACGCGCGAACGCTGCCTGGTCGAAGCTCACTCGTCGGGTCGCCGACCAGAATGGCTTGTCCAGATCGCCGTCTGGCCGCAAATCGCGAGGCGAGAATTCCGACATGATCATTGGGTGATCGCGGTGCATCTCTGGCTTTGCCTCTGGCCGGTTCGGTCCAGGATTCGCCGCCATCAGCGCGAAGCAGGAACACCCGAACACAATCGCTGTCGCGGCTGTAAGAACCCAACTCCGCCGTCGCGAAACGCTGTTCATCGCATCGATTCGGGACATCCTGATCCCCTGATGTTTATTGCTGCACGTCGAGAGTCCCGAGGTCATACCAGCCATCCTTTTGACGGCCGGCAATTGCGAGAGAGACGGCCGGCACACCTGTGTCCGGATCCACGAGAGCTATGCGGACATGATAGGAGCCGGAGGGTAAGTCGCGCGGTATGTACACCGGTTCGTTGACAACGGAGTCGCCCGGAAGCCAGCTGTCCACGTTGGCGGGAACAGGAATGACCGTCTTATTCTGCGGGGACCATAATTGTATCGCCAGCCCGTACCTGCGATACACCGGAGCGACACCTGCGTTATACCACCACATGTTCACCGGCATCATGGTTCCTGGAGCGATCTGGCGGGGATACTCAAGCCGGCGCAGAATCAAACGGTAACCCATTTGCTTCTGAAACTCGTCAAACTGCGCTTTCCATTCCGGCGGAATGGCGGAGGATTTCAAATTAACCGAGGTGACGTGCCAGCGCAGCGCCTGAGCAAGGATGTAGCTCACGTCATACCCATCGCGCTTCCACTGTGAGACCGTGCCGCAGACTTCGAGGGAAACCGGGCGATGCTTCCAGACATCGCCGACGCCCGTGGTCGCCACCTCCTCCGGATACTGGTCCAGCATCTCGGGAGAATGATGCGCCGTCCTCATATCCCCCCAGCAATCGAGCCGCCAGCCCGCGCCATGCGCAGTTCCATATGTAAGTGCTTCGGGCTCGTCGAAGTTCATCAGCAGCGATGTATGGTTAAATGCCTTGAGCCAAATGTCGATCAACGGCTTCTGATATTGAAAGGCGGGCATGTAGTTGCTCCACCCCTCGCCCCAGTAGCCGACCGACGAGATATCCACGCTGTCCAGGATGGGGTTGCCGTCATAACGGCGCCCCGCAGCTGCAACGAATTCGCCCCAGTCCTTCAGGTAGAGAGGATCGCTGAAGTCCGGCTGCCAGACGCTGCCGTCCTTATCCGACGATTGATTGGCCCGCCGGGCGCCGGTGTTGCGATACCACTCCGGCAGCGGATCGATATTTGAGTAAGGCATCAGCCGGATGGCTAACCTCTGGCCGTGTTTCTGCGCCTCGGCCAGCGCCAGGTCGATGATGTCCCAGCGATAATGGCCCTGCTCTGGCTCGAGCGCGCTCCAATACCAGCGCAGGTAAGCGATCGAGGTATCAGGAAAATCCGGCTTCGTCGCCGCATCCTGCAACTCCGTCTCCGGACCGCGCTCGGACCACTTATACAGCGAGTTAAGCGCCTGGCCGTTGAAACGCTGGAACGTAGTAATGCCCATTCCGGGATTGACCAGCACGTCCTGGATTTCGGTCGGACGGATGACTACCGTCTGCTGTTGTTGTGCCGTGGATGCCAGCGTTGCGCCGGTCAGCAATGCAAATATCGTTGTCTTAAGCTTCGGAACCCGTGTCATAAGTCTTTCGCACGCTCACTGGGGACAGGGAAGTTCTGCGGTGACCCTCAGCTCCAGGTCGCCGTTTTGGATACAGTCTGGCTGCTGGATCGTGTTGGGAAGAACGATCCTGGCTCGCAGGTTGACAGAAGGAGTCGGGAATTCCAACAAGCCGCCCGGATCAGAACCTCCCGGGGAATTGGTGAACGATTCAGGAGGCGGATCGGCTGCGGGTCCGGCGCCGATCCGATGAACTGCCCGGGGGTGAATGCGGAATCGTACACAGCAGAGAACTCCGATTCGGTGTGCACCGGAATCGTTCACCAATATGCACCCGGGCATAAGGAAAAGCAACCGGAATCGATTGTTTTGGTTTCGCTTTCTGGCGAAATGGGATGCTTTACACCGGTTATCGAAATAATTTAGACTCGCCGCCGAAACAAGAGGATAGTCGATGGACACTCGTCCGAATCGGGACTCCGCTCTCACTTCCGCTCCTTCCAGCAGCGGGTGGTCGCGCCGTGGTTTCCTGCGCGCCGGTATGTCCGCCTCACTGGCTGCGCCCCTGCTCCTCAATCGCTCGCTCTTCGCCCAGGAGCGGGAAGGTGGAGCGCCCGATCTCGGCGCCTGCTTCGGTGGATCGAAAGATCGGCTCGACCAGGGGCCCTTTCTCATCACCCAGGATGAAGGCTGGATGACGCTGGCGGTCACCACACCTGCGAAGGAACATATTCGCAACTTCGGCCGCGGACTGGTGGGCTACACGTGGGAGGAGAATGGCCCAGCCCTCCGGGTCCGCAGCGGGCAGCAGAAACTCGCCGACGGCGTGGAGCGGATGGCGAGCCTGCCCTTCGTCGATGTCCTTTACATTCGCTGCGACTGGAGAAATGTTCAGTCCCAGCCAGGAACGCTGGACCTGAATCCGGTCTTTGAGCTGACCCGGGACGCGGCCCGCCGCCATAACCTGCGATTCGCGTTCCGCATCCAGTTGTCCAATCCCGAGTTCGAGCCTCAGCAGATCGCCCTCCCTGCCTTTCTTCGCGATCAGGTTCCCCTGGTTCATATCGGCAGGATGGAAAACCACGGGCACATGGTCGATTTTGTCGAGCCTCGCTACGACCATCCCGCGTTCCAGCGCGCCTTTCGCGAACTCAACCGGCTGCTCGCGGAAAAGTTCGATGGCGATCCTCTGCTTGAGTGGATGGACCTGATGCAGTATGGCTTCTGGGGCGAGAGCCACACGAATAATCTGCCCAATCCCTTTCCTGACTTCTATACCGCCGAGCAGACCTTCGTTCACATGACCGAGATCCAGCTCGACACCTGGAAGAAGACGCAGCTGGCGGTGAATACCGAGCCGGACATCAGCAGCGTGGGTAACGATCAGGTGCGCGAGCTTGCCGTACGCGAGGGATGCTGGCTGCGGTCCGACAGCATCATCGTGGAAGAGCCGATCCAGATCGACCAGCTGGCGAACCGGCCCCCGTGGCTGGCCTCCATTATGGAGGACGGCGCTCACCGCAGTTACGACCTCTCGCATATGCCCGTGGATGAGGCCGGAGTGCCCGAGCGGGAGAATGCGATGCTGCATGTGCTGGATATGGGGGCAAACTACTGGTCGTTGTGGACCGAGGCAGAGAACCTGGAAGCCTTCAATGAGAAATATCCCGAAGGATTTCGTGCCCTTGGACAGCGCATGGGATATCGAGTTCGTCCCGCGTGGGTATGGCAGCGAAAGCGCCAGGGCACAGAGGAGGTACTGGTCGGCGTATCCAACGACGGGGTCGCGGGCATCCCGGGTGTGCTGCGCCTCACCCTGCAGAACGCCGACGGCTCCATCCGCGTTTCCGGCACGCTCGATCCCGGCCAGCCTTACGGCGGCAGGATTTGTCAGGCTTCGCTGTTGCTGCCGCCCGGTCTCGGAGCTGTGGAACTGAAGCTGACGGCGCAGTTGGAGACCAAAGCCGGCGTGACACGCAAGTTGCGCTGGGCATGCCAGCAGCCCCTCGATGCTGACGGTGCATTCCCGATCAAATTACTGGCGCCCAATGACCGCAAATGGCGGAAGGGTGTCTAGGCTGTATCGACATAGAGGGATGGCTGGCGACGGAAGGCATTTTTGTGCGGATCGCGAAGCGAGGAGTGGCAGATATCGGGCATATCTTAGCGACGAGCGACAGAGAAATGGGCCAAAAGGCCTCCGTCCCGCAGGGTCGGGAGCGAAATTCTGTGAAATGGAGCTCCGGTCGGCAATCCGCCCAACTATTTTTCGCTCGCTACGCCGGCCGTTCCTTTCTGTCGATGCAGCCTGGGGCGCGTACCTTAATCCTGGCTGCTCCGTCCCCCGCCTGTGCGGAGACAGCAATCGTCTCGAGGACGATTCGATGACGACGAGAAGGCGCTTCCTCGCTGCAAATTTGCTCGCCGCCGCCGGCTTCGGCTCGGGCCTGCGAATCTCTCTTGCGCAGGACGACGAGGTCGCTCCCGCCGCCGCGAATACTGTGCCTCCGCCAGTTGGCGTGGATTTCTGGAATGACTGGCCAGACCAGCTCACAAGGACTATGAATCGCAGCCGCGAAGCGCGCAAGGCCGCGCTGGCGCAGATCACGTCACGCTCGCAGGCCGAAGCCCGAGTGGAGATGATTCGCGCCAAACTCTGGCAGCTGCTGGGTGGCCCTCTCGAGCGCGGAGAACTGAATGCAAAAGTCACCGGATCGGTTGCTGGTTCCGGTTTCCGAATCGAAAAACTTCTCTATGAGAGCGCGCCCGGGGTGGTGGTCACCGCCAACCTCTATCTTCCGGCTGCGGGCGATCCACCCTATCCGGCGATTCTTGCACCAGTCGGCCACTCGGCGAATGGAAAGGCCTATCCGTCGTATCAGCATCTGTATCAAACTCTCGTTCGCCTCGGCTGCGTTGTCCTGACCTGGGATCCGTGGGGACAGGGCGAGCGCCTCCAGTACATCGATCCCCGAAGCGGGCGAAGCCGGATGGAACCCACCGACGAGCACTCCATGGCAGGACGCCCCATGCTGCTGCTCGGCCAGAGCCTGGCTCAGCAATTTCTGTGGGATGGCATTCGCGGTGTGGATTACCTGCTCACCCGTCGCGAGATCGATCCGAAGCGCATCGGTTGCACCGGCCAGTCGGGCGGCGCGACGATGACCATGTATCTGGCAGCACTGGAGCCGCGAATTGCCTGCGCAGTTGTGAATGAGGGCAATACGGAGAACATTGCCGGCCCGCAGTATGAGCCACCCGGCGCCCTGGACGATGCGGAGCAGGATATCGTGGGCTTACTGCTCGGGCGCCTGGATCGCGGTGACATCCTGGCCGCCACCGCTCCCCGGCCTCTGCTCATCGTCTACACCACACATGACCGCGGAGAGGTTTACTCGCCGGTCTACGACCTGGCAACCCAGGAGGTCCATCGCGAAGCGGCTCAGGTCTACGGGCTGCTGGGCGCTCAGGACAGGATTCGCCTTGTCGCCTCGCACCTGCCCCACGGCATGGTGTACACCAGTCGCGACCACACCTGCCGCTGGTTTAAGCGCTGGTTGAAAGACGAAGATGGACCCGTTACAGAAGCGCCGTTCAAGCCCTTTCCGGATGCGATGCTGAATGCGACGACCACCGGGCAGGTGTCGACGTCTCATCCCAGCTGCAGCTCCGTGCAGGTCGATCGCGATCGGCTTGCACAGCTGATGCAATCACGTCGCGCGCACAGGCCGGAGACAGAACAGCTCCGCTCCAGGCTCGCCTCGCTGCTGGCCGTCACTCCCGCACGTGGAACGCCCCCTTCCCAGGTCCTTTCCACCACGGAGCGGCCGGGCATGAAGATCGAGCAGTTCTTCTTCGAAACGGAGCCGGGCGTGCGCACACCCGGGTGGCTTCTGCGCCCCTCTTCGGTGGAGCGGCCTCCTGTCATTCTGGTTTTGGCGGATGACTGCGGCCACCGCCTCGTCGAGGATCCTGGTTCGTGCGATCGCCTTGTTGCCGCCGGCTATGCTGTTGGTTCCATCGCCCCCCGCGGCCTCGGCATCGCGCGGCCTCGCTTCCCGCATGGCGGTCCCAACTACTACAGCCCCATCTCCATGGTCGCTGAACGCTACGCGTGGGCATGGCTCGCGGTTGGATCCCCCGTGGTCGGACAGCGAGTTCACGACGTCATGCGCGCCATCGATTATTTGGCGGGGCGCGCCGACCTCAACGCCGGGCAGTTGCGAATGATTGGCAGCGGCAGTGTCGCCATCGCCGCCCAAATGGCCGCTTTCCTCGACCAGCGGGTCCAGTCGCTGCTGCTCGAGGGCAGCCTGATCAGCTTCGCCTCCCTGATCGATACTCCGGACTACTCGCTGGACCTCTCCTGGTTTGTTCCGGAAATCCTTCAACATATGGATTTACCCGATATCGCCGCCGGTCTCGCGCCTCGCCCCTGCTGGATTCGCAACAGCGTGGATGCCGGCGGCACAACCCTCGACGCCGCCACGGTGGAGCAGCGCTTTCTTGGGGCCGGCAATCGGAACGAACCTCTGCCAGCCAGTATCCACTTCATCGTGGACGATGCCGAGGATCCACAGACGACCTATACCGATTGGCTGCGAAGCACATGATTGTTTCGGATGGAGACTGCAATGGATAGACGAGAGTTTCTGATGGGCGCAGGAACGGCGTTGACCGCCACCAGCATGACCGCGCGTTCGTATGCCCGCGTCGTCGGAGCCAACGATCGTATCCGCCTGGCGCAGCTTGGCTGCGGCGACCGCAGCGGGGGGCATGTCCACATGGCCCATATCGCCAGCCGCACAGTTCCGGTGGAGATCGTCGCCGTCTGCGATCTCTGGAATCAAGCGCGCGACGCCCGCGCCGCTCAGGTGCAGAAACTCTTCGGCAGCCGCCCGCGCACTTTCCAGTACTCCGAACAGATGCTGGCGATGCCGGAGATTGACGGCGTGATGATTGCCACCGGCGATTTCCAGCACGCGAAGTTGTGTATTGAAGTGGTGAAGGCAGGGAAGGACTGCTATGTCGAGAAGCCGTTCGCGAACGTACTGGCTGAGGCAAAAGAGGCTCGCGATACGGTCAAGACATCGAAGCAGGTGGTGCAGATGGGCACCCAGCACCGCAGTCAGCCCTACCCGCTGGCGGTGCGGGATATGATTCGCGCCGGCCGCATCGGACAGGTAGTCCATATCCAGCAGGAGTGGGATGTCAACGAGGAGCGCTGGCGCTTTGTCCGCGAAGACACCGGCATCTCTCCCGAGATGCTGCGCGATCGCAACATGGAGTGGAAGCAGTGGCTCTATTCGCGCCAATCGGGCCTGCGGGAAGAGGATACGGACTGGAAACGCTGGCTGCTGGGCAAACCCGACCGCCCCTTCGATCCGCACGTGTACCTCGAGTTCCGGCTCTATAAGGACTTCTCCTCCGGCATTTTCGATCAGTGGCTGAGCCACGGCTGCGACCTGGTCCACCTGTGGATGGACGAGACCTATCCGCTCAGCGTCGCCAGCAACGGCGGAATTTTCGTGTGGAAAGACGGACGCGAAAATCCGGATACCTGCGTGACCACGATTACCTATCCGAAGGGCTTCCTCTATAGCTATACGACTACTTTCGGTAACAGTTACCGGAGCTTTTCCCGCATTCAGGGGCGCGACGGAACGATCGAAAACTACGGAGGCGAAGGGGCATCGCTGTTCGTCGTCACGGCGGAAGGCGGACGAAAGGAATACGACCCCTACGCCAACGGACCGGTCTATACGAAGCCCCCCGCGGCGGGACCTGCCGACGACCATGCGACACAAGTCACGGTTACCGGCGCGCCGCAGGCGAATTCATTAGGGCCGGACGACGACGATGTGGGTCACCTGCTCAACTGGCTTCGGGCCATGCAGGATCGCCGCCAGCCCAACGCGACGGTCGATCACGGTTTTTCCCATTCCATTGTGTGCATCATGGCTGCCGAATCGTATCGAAGCGGCAAACGGCTCTACTGGGATCCGAAGAATGAGGAGATATCCGAGAACGCAGTCTGAAACGATTGCCAGCCCAGGACCTGATGCAGGCAGCTACACATCGTCGATTCGCAGAGTGCCGAAGGTTGCCGGCTTTTTTTGACCAGAAGACGAACAACGGATTTGTAAACAAGGAGGCGTGAAGATGACGTCCTGTGAATCTCAGCGCGGCTTTCCTGGCATCAATCGCCGCAATTTTCTCTTCGGCACGGCTGCGGCTGCAGCCACATGCGCCCTCAGCCGCGTGGCTGTGGCGCAGGACGCGGGAAATCGCGCCAAACTCGATCGCATCAGCCTGCTGACCAATGATTTCTCAGGCATTCTCCCGGAGATCTGGGACCGCAGTAAAACCGTCGCCCCGCAAAAGCTCGATATGATGGATGTCCCCGACGCCGTTGCAGACCGCCTCCACCTTCACCATTTGGAGGTGTGCAGCTTCAATCTGCTCTCGATGGACCCCACCTACATCGGAGATTTCAAAAAGCGCCTGCGCAAGGCCAGGTCGAAGGTGGTGGACCTGATCGTGGAGCTGGACCCCCCTGCTACCGCCTATAAGGGCGTTGTCAGCGTCTGTTCTCCCGACCCTGAAATCCGCGCCCATGCGAGGGAAGAGACAAAAAAGTGGATTGATATTGCCGCCGTGCTCGGTTCTCCCAGCATCATGCCCAACCAGGGCGTCCATTACCTGCCACAGGACCTGAAGCCCTCCATCGAAGGACTGAAAGCGCTGGTCGACTACGGTAAACCCAAAGGTGTCGCTGTCATTCTCGAACCCCGTGGCGAGCGGCTGGACCAGCTGGTGGAGCTGATTCAGGGCAGTGGTGCTCACTCCAATCCCCAGGTCGCAACTGCCGCCGGCTTGCAGCTCCTCTATCCGCTTGCGATCACCGTTCAGCACGTGGGGCCCAGGTCCAACCTTGCAACGGCAATCCCGCTCTCGAAGAAAATGGGCTTCAAAGGCTGGTTCTCGATCGAGACCGATGGCGGACCGGACCCGTGGGCCCCGATTCAGGAGGTAATCAGCTCGTTGATGCAATACCTTTAGCCCTATTGGTCCGCGCGTAGCCTTCTTTTCGCGCGGACCCACTGGCTTCTTCAGGCCATCCGGGAAACGCGGTCGGACCGGGATGCACCTCGGGCCGACAGCTATATTCCCCGTAAGGCTCCGAAACGACCCGGATGATCGGATGCATAGTTTAACCTTTTGCTTTCGCTTTTTTGTCGCACAGCAACAGATCGTTCCCACGCCGCGAGCCTTGCCCCTGTTGACGAGTGAACGATACGGTTCCCGTTTACCGGCAAATTACGTGACGAATTTACAACTCGTGGTGTATGCTTTCCGAGCGCAAAGAAAGAAAACGAAACATGGCACGCAGTACTAAAAGGGTTACCTTGCCGGGACCAGGCCAGCTTCGGATCGATGAGCGTCGTCAGTACATCCTCTCACTGATCCAGAGCGAGGGACGGGTGCTCGTCGGTGAGCTTTCCCGCAGTTTGGGTACCTCTGAACTCACCGTCCGCAAGGATCTGGAATATCTCCAGAGCCAGGGCCTTGTACAGCGGACTCATGGCGGCGCGCTTCGCATTCAGCCCAGTGCGCTTTTTGATGAAAAACAGAAGCAGCACTCGAGGGAAAAACAGAGGATTGCCGTCGCGGCCATGGTCGAGGAAGGACAGTGCGTCATGCTGGATTCCGGAACCACTACCACCGCCGTTGGCCGTGCCCTCAGGAGCTTCGCCCAGCTGAAGTCATCCACCCGAATAAGGATTAGCTGAGTTACATGGGGAGTCGAACATAGCATGCTTGTTCCAGCACATCGATGGAGAACAGTTTTGCAGGCGGGTCCGATGCTCGCTCTTGCCTTTGCGTTAGCTGCTCATGCCCAGTCTGCCTCCGACGAACAGGACAGGATGACCTTCCAGAGAACATGTAGCACCTGCCACGGCATAAGTACGGTTACCTCCCACCGGCTCAATCAGGCCGGCTGGGAAAACGTCGTGGACAATATGATTTCGCGTGGAGCGCGAGCGGCTCCGGACGAACAGGAGGAGATCGTGCGTTACCTCACCGCGAATTACGGCGTGGATGCGGCGGCGCCCAAAAATACCGCATCCGGAGAGGAGGCGGCTGAGGAGGGACCCGCCCCGGTGGTCGCACCGGCGCAGCCGGCCCCGATTCTGACTGATGCGCAGATAGCGCATGCCAAGCAACTCGTGTCTTCGAATGGTTGCCTCTCCTGCCATCGGTTACAAGGTGAAGGCTCATTTGCGGGGCCCGATTTGAGCGATGCAGGTATGAAGGAAAGCGCCACCCAGATACGCGCCTCGCTGACCTCTCCCCCAAAGAACTGGCGCCGGAGAACCGTTCGGTTCGGCTGACCACCCAGGATGGGAAGACCATTGTTGGAAAACTGCTCAATCAGGATGCGTTTACCGTTCAGTTGATCGATGCCGCGGGCCATCTTATGTCTCTCGACAAAGCAAATCTGCGGGAATTCACAATCATGACCGAAAATGGAATGCCCTCATATACCGATAAAATCGCGCCCCAGGATCTGTCACTTCTGATTAGTTATCTGGCTACTCTGAGGGCCACAGCGCAACCATAAGACTTCTTCTGGTTGCGCTTAGCAGGACCTTAACGGAAGTGAGATTCCTCGGCGTCTCTCTTCACCCGATTCCATCTAAGGGGAGCTCCAGAGAATGGATTATTTGAGGCAGCTCGTTGCCGGCTGGCATGCGGGAAAGCCGCGCGGAATCTATTCCGTGTGCTCAGCGCATCCGTGGGTGCTCGAAGCCGCTCTGGAGCAGGCCATCGCCGACGATTCGCCCCTGCTGATTGAAGCTACCTCCAATCAGGTAAATCATCTCGGCGGCTACACCGGCATGACGCCCGTGGATTTTCGGCGGTTGGTCGAGGACATCGCGCAGCGATTGCAGTTCAACACGGAGCGCCTGATTCTGGGCGGAGATCACCTTGGCCCGAATCCATGGCTGCGGCAGCCGGTCGCTCAGGCGATGCTCGAAGCCCAGCGAATGGTCGTGGCCTACGCGCAGGCCGGATTCAAGAAGATTCACCTCGATGCCAGTATGGCGTGTGAGGGCGAGCAGAACCCTTTGACCGACGAGGTCATTGCGAGTCGCGCCGCAACCCTGTGCGCTGCGGCCGACCAGGCATGCGGATCAGAAAAACCGGTCTACGTCATCGGCACTGAAGTTCCGGTTCCGGGAGGCGCGACCGAGAGCCTGTCGCACGTGGAACCCACGAAGCGTGAGGCTGCAGCCAAAACCCTGGAGATGCATCGCCGCATATTTGCGGAAAAGGGTCTCGGCGGCGTCCTGCCGCGCGTGATCGCGCTGGTCGTGCAGCCAGGCGTGGAATTCAACCACCTGAATGTGGTCGACTACGATCCCGCCCCGGCCGCCCATCTTAGTCGCTTTCTGAAGGAGCAGAGCGGCTTGGTTTACGAGGCGCACTCCACCGATTATCAGCGGCCCCAGGCGTACCAGGATCTGGTGCGGGATGGATTTGTCATCCTCAAAGTGGGGCCGGCGCTCACCTTTGCCTTGCGAGAGGCGCTTGAGGCTTTGGAACGGATCGAAATGGAGTTGGTACCCGCTCCAGGCCGCTCACGCCTTTCCGAAGTTATGGAGGAGCTGATGCTCAAAGATCCCCGGCACTGGGAGCATCATTATCTGGGTGACGAGCAGAATAAGCGTCTGCTGCGACGCTATAGCTACAGCGATCGCGTTCGATATTACTGGACCGATCCGCAGGCTGCGGCGGCAGTGCAGACTCTGCTGCACAACCTGCGCCAGACAACCATTCCCGAAACGATGTTGAGCGCATATCTGGCTGAAGCATACAGGGCGGTGCGTGCAGGTGAGCTGACTTCGGATCCTTTCGCCATTGCGAAGCATCGCGTCCGATCCGCATTACAACCTTACGCCGCTGCCTGTAAGCAATGAACGCGTTGAGGAGCTGTCCCTTTTATGACGGTCGGCGGCTCCATCTGCCCTCGCAAATTCTCCTTAGCCGAAGAAGCGCTACCGTCCTCACTCCATGCCTCGGAGCAGATCCAGCTCGAATGGAAAATTTCCCTGGCGCTTCTTTTACCCCGAAAGCCAAAGATGGTTTATAAATATTTCGAATCATTTCGTTAAGCATCGAGTTCGATCAATTCGTGCATCATCCGCAGAGAGAAGGCAGGGCGCAGCCGACGTGAGGATTCGCATACAGAGATCGTTGCTCGCCGGCAGGATTTACTCGAAACCGGGAGCGCCAGACCGCAGACAGTCGCGATGAGCAGAGGGGAGAAAGCAGAACATGAACATCGGTAAATCGTTCTTCGGGCAGCTGGCACTGATGGCGATGGTCGCCACGGCGCCCGCCGCTCTGGCTGCGGATCAGGACTTCAATGGCCAGTGGGATATTCAGGTGAGCGCCCAGCCTGCCTCCTTTGTGCAGTTCACGACCACCGCCGCCTGGTGGCTGGAAGTTATCGGTGCGGGAACCCCCCACATGAAGATTCAGTTCGTCGGATCTCCCGATGGCAGTCTCGACGACATCACCATGGCGAAAATCCAGAACGGCGTCCTGCACTTTACCTGGAGAGCCAACCCGCATCACGGCCACGCTCCTGGTCCGAACGAGGTTGCCAACTACGAGGTAAGGTTTTCGAACGGGCTGCTTCACGGGACGATGACGAGTCCTGCCACGAACCCTGCCACTCATCTCAGCTTCACCGGATACCCCTCGCCCAAAATCAATGAACACGACGACGGCTCATGGGTTGAGGGAAAGCCGATCACGCTCTTTAACGGTAAGAACCTTGATGGATGGACCGGCGTCAATTCCCCCCAAATGCCGGGCTGGTCTGTAGAGAATGGTCTTCTCAGGTGTGCCGATAACTCCGACGACCTCGTCACCGTCCGGAAGTTCTGGAATTTCAGCCTGCATGTCGAGTACAAATTTCCCGTTGCTCAGCGGAGCAACAACGGCATCGGCCTGCGCGGCCGCTATGAATTTCAGATAGCGGCGGATCCGGGAACGCCTCCGGGCCTCCATGGCACTGGTGCGATCTACACCCGAATCCTGCCGAGAGTGAATGCCGCCAAACCCGCGGGTGAATGGAACACCGTCGATATCCGCATGGTCGGCCGGGAAGTCACCGCCGTCCTGAATGGACAAACTCTGTACAAAAGAGCCGTGATCGTTGGCCTGAACGGCATTGCCATTGATCCGTTTGAAGGGCGGCCCGGTCCCATTGAACTCCAGGGCGATGAGACTGCCACCGAGTTCCGCAATATCGTACTCGTGCCTCTTTCCAAAAGCACCGGCAGGTAGGGTGATTGATGGTTGGCGGATCATTCAGGGAGAAGATATGAAGCTGATCGTTTTGCTGGTGTTTGCACTACTCGCGGGCCCCTTGAATGCGCAGGTTACATTCAACCGGCTCCTGCACGCTGACCAGGAACCTCAAAACTGGCTCACTTATGGAGGAACCTATGCAAACGACCGCTATAGCCTCCTGACCCAGATCAACCGGAAGAATGTCGGCAATCTGCAGCTCAAGTGGGTCTGGCGGCCGACTTCCACGCCCGCGGACGAGAAGATGGAGTGCACTCCCATTGTCGTCAACGGGGTGCTGTACGCGACCAGCCTGACGTCAGTCGTGGCCCTCGACGCCGTGACCGGCCGGAAATACTGGGAGTTTACCCGTTCGTTTAATCCCAACGACTATCCTGGGCAACGCATGTACATGGTCAACAAGGGCGTGGCCATCGAAGGCGACACGGTGTTCTGGACCACGGGATGGGACGACCATCTGCTTGCCCTGGATGCCAGAACCGGCCGCCTGGAATGGGAAGTCAAAGTTGACGAGTGGAACGAGGGCTACCAGCTGGATATGCCTCCCCTGGTGGTGAAGAACGAAGTGATCGTCGGTCCCGCGACCGACGACATGGGTGCCAACTGTTTTATCGCCGCATTCGATATCCATACCGGTAAGTTGATCTGGAAAACTTATACCAGTCCTAACTCCGCTGACGATCCTGCCAGCAGAACGTGGGCCGGCGACACCTGGAAGCATGGGGGCGCCCCGGTGTGGAACGAGGGTTCCTACGATGCGGAGAGCAATCTGGTGTTCTTTGGCACGGGCAATCCAAATCCGGTCGCAAATGGCGACCAGCGCTCGCCCGGCAGCAAATTCGATAACCTCTACTCCAATTCCGTCATTGCCTTTGATGCCGATACCGGAAAGATCAAATGGTATTTCCAGTTCACACCCGGCGATGAGTACGACTACGACGCCACCCAGATCCCTGTCCTCGCGGATATCACCTGGCATGGTGAGAAACGCAAGGCCATGCTCTGGGCTAATCGCAACGGCTTCTTTTATGTCCTCGACCGGCAAACCGGCAAGTTTCTTTCCGGCAAAGCCTTCATCACGCTGAATTGGGCGGAGGGTCTGGATCAGAATGGCCGGCCCATTCGAAATCCAAAGTACTGGCCGAAACCGATGGGCGGAACCATCGTTCGGCCCGGTTCCCAGGGCGGCACCAACTACTATCCGCCATCCTTCGATCACCAGACCGGTCTCTTCTATGTATCGACCTGGCAAAACTACAAGGCTTCTCTGAGAAACGGCCCATTCTCCCCTGGCAGCAGATGCATATGTATACCGGAGACGGATGGTGGCCAGGCTTTGGTGAAACATCCCCGCCGGCGAACTGGCCGCCCGCTTCGCCCCGGCCGCGCGAGGTCATGTCTATGCGCGGTAATCCCTCCTATAAGACGCCGGCCGAAGGCTACGGCGCTATTCTCGCGATCGATCCCCAGACGGGAGAAAGAAAGTGGGAGTTCAAAATGGTGAACTACACCGAATCCGGCGTTCTCTCCACCGCCGGCGGAGTCGTCTTCGGGGGAAGCAAGGACGGCATCTTTGTGGCACTGGACGCGAACACGGGCAAGCCATTGTGGCACGTCAGTCTGGGGGACACGGTGGAAGGAATGGGGAGCGGCCCTGTAAGTTACGCCGTCAACGGAAAGCAATACGTCATCACCACCTCGGCCGATACCATGTACGCATTCGCTCTACCTGACCAGGACTTTCGCGCGCGCCCACGGTAGGAGGCTCCATGCGCACCTACGCAAATAGAAGCGAGAAATTCACTGGATCGTAGGAGGCAAACCGCTCGAAGCAGATCGCAGTGCGTGGCTCGGTTTCTAACCGAAGAGCGGGGCTGGGCACGCATCCCCCAAACCGGTTAGTGCGTCGGTACTGGACCGGTCATAGCCTGGGTGTGCTGGATCATGGCCGTATGCACTCGGCGAATGTTACGGAAGTCGCAGCCGACCCGGTGTCGCATCGAAAATTAGATAACGTACGTCGGCTTCTCGGATACCAGGATTGGTGCGGCCGGAAGCGAGAGCCTCCGGCCGGTTAGGTGGGAACGAGTTAGAAGGTGATCCGGCCGCCAAACTCCATCTGCCGCGGCGGGTTCGTCTGTGTGTTCAGCACGCCCCAGGTGGAAGGTGTGCAGAGGCATAGGGTTCCGTTGGCCGCATCGAGGAACTGTCGATGGTTGAGCATGTTGGTCGCGATGAACGAGAACTCGAAGGTGGTCGATTCTGCGATCCGGATGTCCTTCTTGACCTGTCCATCCAGGTTCCAGTACGGCATCCCCGTGATTGGACCCTGCCCCGGATTCTGCGTGTCGATGCCCAGGATAGGTGCACGAACCTGGGAAAAGACCTGCGCCGGATTGGCAAAGTAATTCACCGGGGTGTTGGAGGTTGAAGTTCCGATGCCGTTGCTGCCGGCAACTCCGAAATGAGCTGAGTGTCCGCCATGATAGGGGGTGGTGAACACGCATTGCTCGTTGTCGGCGTAGTTGGCGCCGTCTCCGGCGCCGAATGCCTGGCCCTGGCTACCCGACGTAGGGATGCAGTTCAACGCCGTTCCGGAACCGGCAGTGAAGACGGGCGCGAACTCCCAGCCCCCTGCCGCGCGGCCCAGCAGACCTTTCTGACTCTTAAACCACGGCTCCTGCGCCACGATATACGTGTTGTAGACGAACTTATGGTAGAAATTCTGCAGGCCGTACATCTTCCGCAGATCATAGGGATCGTTCGGGGTGTATGCACTGGTGGCCTGGACGTCGGCACCCGTGCCCAGCGCCTTGCTCCAGGTGAAGTTGTGCTGCATCGTCAGGCCATGCCAGCCACGCGTGCCGAAGCTGACGAAGCCGCCGTTGTAGTTGCCGTAACCCAGGCTGGCGTTCTCGGCGATGCCGCTGGTCATTGTGCCGCCCGCCCCGTAGGTCGATCCGGAAATCGGAGTGTTCATCATGGTGCGCGAGAAGTTGAACCCGCCGTTATCCATGTCCGACCACATACTCCAGACCTGCTGCGTCTCCAGGTTGCCCAGTTCCTTGTCCATGACCGCCGCTGTGCAGCTCCCATAGCCGTTGCAGTAACCGGATGCCTTGAGCGACGATTCGAAAAACGCCTGCGCTGGAGCGCTCGTAATGTAACTGTTGTACGCCGCCGTCCCGGCCGCCGGCACACTTGCGCCGCAAGCTATCGCGGAGGTTGCACAGCCCAGATACTTCTCCAGGCTGGCATACGCCTGCTGGAACTGCTGGCCGCCCTGTGACATCATGTACGGCACCGCGTTCAGGTTGACCGGCTGATATTCGTGATGAATCATGCGGCCGATGTAACCCACTTCCAGCAGCGACCTCTGCCCGACCTGCCGCTGAACTGTCAAGTCCAGCGAGTCGATCACGTTCGGACGGAAATGCGGATCCATGGCCTCGGCGGCCGCACCGGCGATCAGGTTATATCCCGGATAGGCTGGCTGAGGCAGCGTCGGCGCAGCCGCGGGCAGTGGAGCGGTGTTACCGTCCACGCCGATACGGAATGCGTTCGCCGCTGTCGGAGTGCTGCCTCCGCACGTGCCATTCGAGAAGGTCTGCTGGCACTGCACCGCCTGGATAAGGCCGGTCCCCAGCAGCGGCACCAGCACCAGATCCACGCCGTTCAGACGTCCGTAAATGCGCCCGTAGCCGCCGCGTACAACCGTCTCTTTCGAGAAGCTCGGGTTCCACGCGACACCCACGCGCGGGCTGAACGATCCATAGAACGGATCGTAGGGATACTTATCCCCCGATCCCACGTTGTTAACCAGCGCAAACCCCAGTTCCGGGTTATAGGGCAGGCCCTGTTCGGCCGCGACCTTCCGCTGAGTCAGATAATCCTCTGTCACGATCGGCTCGTCGGCCGCGTCCACCAGCACCGTGGACTTGTTGTTCTTTTCCACGGGCGGCATTTCCAGCGTGTAGCCCATGCCGTAGGTGAGAGTGAGGCTCGGCTTCATGTGCCAGCTGTCGCTGAAGTACGCGTTGTAATAGTCGATGTTCATCTGATCGAAGGCGTGGGTCAGCGGTGGATTGAGCGTCAGGTCCGCGCCGCTGCGTGTGTAGGCCACCTGAGAGTCGGTTACTATGCCCAGAGCCGCCGCCGCCAAACGGGCCGTCGTTTCGTTGGATGGGTATCCGCTTCCCAGGTCGGACATATCCACGCCGCCCGATCCCTGCTGGTCGCCCAGTTCATACGTCGGGGTAAAGTTAATGTGGCCGCCGTTGTCGCTGCGCTCGTGGTAGTTGTAATTATGCTGATACTGGCCGCCGAACTGGAGCAGATGATTGCCTTTCAGCAGCGACAAGTTATCGCTGAAAAAGTTGTCCTGCCCGTCCCAGAAGCGCGTGCGGATGCTCTGCGTGTCCACGTTGTATGGGATCAGCGAATACGTCGCGTTTTCTCCGCCCGGCTCCATCGCCCCGCCCAAACCGGCAATCTGCGGTGGCGCATTGTTGTCACCCCACTGCCAGAAGTTGCGCAGGAAGCTGTAGTGGAAGTCGTTGGTCAGGTTGCTGGTGATGCTGGTCGTCAGGCCGGTGACGAAGTACCACGGCTGTTGCGGCCGGTTGGCCAGTGCCGTCGGAACGCCCAACTTGTCGCCCGGGAAGAAGCCACCGATATCGATTTGCTCATCGGCAAGCTGGTTCAGCTTGTAATAGCGATAACTGGCAAACCAGCTCCACTTCGGACTGAAAGCATGATCTACGCGGAAGGCCATGTCGTTGCTGTTCTGCGGGAGTGACATGTTCGCGTTGAACGCAACCACGTTATAGCCGTCGCACACTCCGTTCGTGAGCGTTCCGCACAGCGCGGGTCCCGGACTCCCGGAAATCGTCCCTTTCGGCTCATACTTGCTCCACATGGCCGCGACATCAGGATTGAGGCCGATGCCGCGCGGATCGATCGATTTCAGGCTGTAGGGAACCATGTTGCCGCTCGCATCCGCCGCATAAATGGTTCCCGCCATGAGGCTGGGCGACGGAACTGACCTGCTGATCGTTTCCGACTGAGGGTAGCGGAACCCTTCGAAGAATCCGAACAGATACGTTCTTCCACCCCAGAATGCCGGCAGAATGAACCCGCCTGCCTTCGCTCCGAACCGGTTGTAGTGGTATTGAGTGAGTGGCGTCCCATTCTGATTGTTCTGCCAGGTATTGGAGTCGAGGCCGTTGTCCAGGTAATACTCGTAGACTCCGCCGTGCCATTTGTTCGTCCCGCGCGGTGTCGCAAATTCCACCTGCGCGCCGGCCGAGTTGTCGAAGTCCGCCGTCTGGTTGGCGGTGTTCACCTTCACTTCCTCGATGCTGTCCTGCGGCGTGGGCATCACCCCCGTTGGGTCGTTCGCCCCGATCATGCCCGTCGGGTCGCCTGCGAAGCTGGTGGTATAGACAGCCATGCTGCCGTCCATGTCATTGGTGACCTGACCGCCGTCCAGCAGGAAGGTACTCTGGTCGTTTACCGCTCCCGCCACGCTCCCGGTCGGGTCAACGCCCGGTTGCATCGTTGTGAACGTGTTCACGTCATGGTTCAGACTGGGCAGGGAGTCGATCGCTTCGTGGGGAATCGTCTGGCCAACGGTTGAGTTCAGCGTTTGCAGCTCCGTGCCGATCGACTGGACCTCGATTGTTTCTGTGCCGCCACCGACTTTCAGAGCAAGATTGATCGTCAGCTGCGAGCTGATGTCTACCGTTTGCCCGCGCGTGCTCGCGCTCACAAACCCTGGTTTGCTCGCGGTGATTGTGTAAGTCCCGGGAGGAACGCTCGGGAAAACGTATTTCCCGTCGGTGTTACTGACCTTCGCCATTTTCACCCCGGACGAAGTATCGGTTATTACCACTGTGGCGCCCGGTATGACAGCGCCGCTCGGGTCGGTTACTTCGCCGACCACTGTACCGCTGTTCGTTGCCTGGCCATGACCCCAGCTCGCGTCTGCGCACGTCCACAGGACAACCGCGATCGTGGCGATGATCCACCGTAGCCTGAGTTGTGTCATTACAGCCCTCCGAAAAGTTGTTCGTTATCCATCTGCACTACTTTCCGGGCGAACCAACTGCGGCCCGGTGGGGACGAGGAAGCAGACCCCCGTGGGGAGAGGTTCCATTTCCGTCAGCTTTCGAGAAACCGCTGAGGATCGAGGCAGCCTGCATCGGGTATGGGGACAGCCTGCGGAACAGTACCTGTAACTTCACTTGCCGCTTCCGCGCCTACCCTATGAGCAATCGACGGCCCAAAGTGCGTCGGGTCCAACCATGAGGTTTTCGGGATAAACGCCCATAAAGATGGGACAGGCGAAAGTGGCACGCCGCCGATATGGAGTCACGTAGGAACAGGCAGGAATGAATGCAGCAATGCGAAAGTCGGACCTTCATAAAGCCAGCGCGTACGAACCCGAACCACACTGTCTTATGTGCGTTTGAAATCCTCACCACCGGGCTCCGCACAGAATAGCGGGCGGGGCAGGCGATCGCCTCCGCAAGCGCTCCACTTCAGCCAGGGGCACGAATCACAACAAACTTGTCGCATTGTTTAGCTATCGATATGCCGGGGCCGTCATACGCGCTACTTACCCACTGGCGAAACGGCATCCTCTTTCAGGAACGCTTCGCTCAATGTCTTCTTTTCCCGCGCTATCGACAGTAAGGTGGGATAAAACTGGACAAAGGTCGTGTCCACTGCAGCGTGCTCCGCATGGCACGAGTAGCATGCCGCATCCCGCGGAAATAGCTTGCCATTCGCGGTTGGTGAATCGAAGCCGAAAAATGCCCAACTTCCGGCAAATCGCGCTTCGTCCTTCAGGTGGACTTCCAGTCCTATCAGTTCTATGCCCTGATATTGACCGTGTTGATTGATCGATCCCTTGCTTTCGCCTGCACGCACCTCGACCACCATGACCGTTTTATCCGGCCAGGTCCCCGTCGCCAGAAAACTTCGATACGCCACAGGGTTGACGAATACGTTGTCGAACGCCGTCATACCTGCGGCCTTCGCGCTGTAGCTCATATTCACGCCTGAGCTTAAGTAAATCCACTCACGATAGTTAGTTACAGGAAGCAAGTCGCCGTTTGGCGCATAGGCAGGTGTACCCGACGCCGCGGCCTGTGCGGTGGGAACGGAACGTAAAAGAAAGGGCAGGGAAGCTGCCACCAGGCAAATGCTGGCCGCAAAAATCACTTTGCGATGCATGGAATCTCCATAGGTGGAAAGTGGCGGCAAAAGGTTTACTGGCTGCGCCCGCCAGGTCCGCTGGGGCTTACTGAGGGGCCGGGGTTCCATCCGACCAGCGATGCACCACGATCATAAAAGTCGTTACCCGCCCTTCCGGATCGTTCACCGCGATCATCGGTGAGCCGGGCAGATTCGCTCCCCACGTCTTCGCCGTGCCGACCGGGCCATAGAACATCACGTGCGGGTGCCACGCATGCGCCTGATCGTTCAGGTACTGTTGCTTCGACATCATGTAGCACATGCCCCCCGGCGTTGCCGCTCTCAACTCCCCACTATCCAGGGCCGCTGCGACCGCCTGTGCGATCTCAGCCCGCGACTTGCCTGCCAGCACCAGTCGAGTTTTCATTAGATAAACCTGCGCAACGCTCTCGGCCGCCGCGGTATTGAAGCAATTCGGCGAGAGCATTTTCGGATTCCAGAACTCCGCCTTGTCTGTCTGCTGGGCCCAGGAGCGCTCCACATAGCAGAGAAAACCATTCCTGCCCTGCGCGACTGTCGTGTATCCCTGCCGTTCCAGCACCATTACTGTGGCGTCGTCCGAGATGGAGGCCGGTGCCGCGCTCCGTGCCAGCGCGATCTCCGCATTCCTCGGCATCAGATACTCGTCCAGCGAAGCCATGGCAGGATAGGGATCCGTCTGCGCTCGTGCCTGTTCGACCGCCGACGGCAGAAGCACCAAAGCCAGAGAGAGAATTCCGAGCATTCCCGCTGTCCTGCGCATACGATCCTCCATAAAGAGATTTCAAATCCCGCGTCGATCTCCCGCAGCAGAGCCGCGCTCCGCCAGCTAACGCCCATCGGCGGCCGCCGAAGCATAGGACTGCGACAACAGCCCGCGTCGCAATACGAGTCGTACCGCCCTGCTGATGGGTAGAGCCTTGCCGTTGCGTAAGTGGACGAAGGCGTTCCCGTAGCGGGGAAGATCGAAGTCAACCACATGGTCCAGGTTCACCAGAGCGTTTCTGTGAATGCGAAGAAAGTGCTCCGGGTCCAGCCGCCGGTAGATATCCTTGATGGTCATCCGGTGTTCGTAACTGGCCGTGTTCAGGTGCAGTTGAAGCAGGTTGCCGTGACTTCGAATCCACAGGATATCTCGCACCGGCACTAAAACGATCTTGTCCCCTGCTTTCACCGTTATCCGATTCAGATACTTCGTTGTCGCTCTGCCCGGAGTCTGCGTTGCTTCGGAAGGCGCCTCCAGTCCATAGCTCGTTCCTGGTTCCGTCGCCTCAAGGGGTGCAACGTCGCGCGGCAACACCAGTTCCAGATTCCGTGCCCGGGATCCTTCCTGCTTCGCATATGAGGCCTGCCATCCAGAGATACTCATACTAAACTCCTTTTTTAGACGATGGATTCAGCTTCTTCACCGGGTCCTACCCTTTGCTGACCGCTGACGGAAAGCTGGATTCCGCGCCGAAATAACATTCGATGGATTCGATTTGTCTGTTCTTGAATCGCAGATACTCTACGTTTCGGAACGGCTTACCGTTCCTGGTGTGGCAAAGATACTTCACAAACGCATCATCAGCGCCAGTGCTGAGCCGCTCCAGATCGAAAGTTCCAATGAAATCGATCTGGGTGTCCCAGCATCGCTTCTTGAAAGTGCTCTTGCTGATGCGGTCGTCGCCGGCCGCGCTCGTAAAAGTGAAGTTGTCGGCGAGCAGGGCATTGAACATGTTCAGGTCTTTCGTTTCCCATGCCCCGTACCACTTATGGATAATGGCCTCGTTCGTCAGGTTCCGCTTTCCCAATGCGCTGCCGTTTGCCGTTCGTGGCAAGCTCGCGGTACCCACCAGTGCGCAGGCCCCGGTTGCCAGCAGTTTCCTGCGCGACAGTGTGATCCTGGTCATGATTCCTTCTCCTCTTCACGCGCTGCACTGGGCAGTCGCTGCATACATCATGGACGTAATACGAACCGGTTGGTATCTACAGAAAATATCAATCGCTCCCTCAAGCCGGCGCGATCAGCTCAGCCTGCGCTTACCTCGCGCGCGAAGAGAACCCAGCCAGCTCACAATATTTCCGATTCCCACAGCCCACACCTTCGTATCCTGAGCATTCTTTGCCAACACTTCGTATCCTTCGACCATCGCGATCAGAAAGCTCGCAGTCTCTTCCGGAACCAGGTCGCGTCGGACTGTTCCCTGATGCTGCCCTCGTCGCAGAGCCGTGGCAACGCCTTCTTGCCAGACATGGAAGATTCTCTCCAACCGCCTGCGGAATTGTTCGTCGAGCTGAGACATCTCCTGCGCCAGATTGACCAGCGGACAACCGCTCTTCAAGTCACTTGGCCGAGCTGGGAGCGCCTGCACAATCCCGATCAATGCATCGATAGGATCCTTGTCCTCGTTCCCTTGCAGAGGAAGCAACCACCTGTCACGGGGAAAATTGGCGATAACCTCCTCGATAACGGCGTATCCCAGTGCGTCCTTGTTCTCGAAATGGTAGTAGAGGGCCCCTTTGGTGACGTTGGTGGCGGCCAGAATTGCATCGATCCCGGCGTTTTGGAAGCCGTATTTGTAAACCTCGCGAAAAGCTGCCTGGAGTAAGCGCTGGCGCGTGAGATGAGGGTCACGTTGTCCTGGCGCTCCGCGGTTTGGATTCTTACGTTTCAACGACATACCAACCAGTATGTACTCTCATCATGGCGCACTGTCAAGAAAGAATTACTCGTCAGCCAGCCAATCAGAGGTTCGGCGAACCCGTGCTTTCCGTTTCTGATTCGCCTACTAAAAACACGGGAGATGCTGCGCGTACCAAAGATGCGATCAAAGTCTGGGTATACGCGTGCCTCGGATACGGAGCGGGCGAGGACCCTGGTGGCGTTGGTGGTGTTGAGATGTCGATCAATGGTAAGCTGAGCACGTGCAGATGCTCCACAAGACGGCCTGTTGTTGTCCGCGCTGCCTGGCGCCGGCGGGCCGGAAGTGCTGTTCTTGTTGTTGAGCACGCGCTGATTCCGGAAAAACGATAAGTCTCCCCGCCGCCGCTGTCTCCCCAGAGACATGGCGCTCTCTGCCGGGAGCCGTTTCCTGCGACCATTCCAACCGTATTGCACGACATTTCAGATTCTTCTGATCGAGGAGGGCCCATGAAGATTCGTAATGTGAGGCGATTTCTCCGAGCGGTAATCGCAGGGTGTTTCGTTCTCTCCGGTGCGTCCCTGAATCTCTCGGCCGCTGCTCCACCGCTGACCCCGAAGGCGGCGGATGGCTTGTGGGCCGGCGTCGCAGACCTCAACGGTGAGCCGGTGCCATTTCGGCTCAGAATTTCAGGAGACGGAAAGCGTGTTCAAGGAGCTCTGCTGAACGGAAGCGATGCGTCGCACTCCTCTTCGGGCAGCTACAGTGACGGGCACCTGATTTTGCACTTCGACTATTTCGCCAACACGCTCGACGCCACGATCCGGGACGGCACACTCACCGGAACGTTTGGCCGGCCGGAGCACAGCGTGAAGCTGACCGCTCAGCGAAACGGTGCCACTCCTTCAGCGTCCTCCAATCCCCCGCACGTTGCGGGAGTGTGGAGGGTCGCTGTCCTCAGGGACGGAAAGGAGAGAACTCCTGAAGCTGCGCGTTGGCCAATCCGGCTCTCATGTGGACGCCGTGATCGAGCGAATCGATGGCGACACGGGCAATTTGTATGGGGTATGGCGTAAGGGCGAGTTCGCCGTCAGCCACTTCACCGCAGCCGGTCCGTCGTGGGCGGCACTGCGACCACAGCATGACGGCATGCTGCAAGTACTGATTGCGGGGCATGGCGGACAACTTGAGTCCCTGACGGCACAACGCATCCACTCCATCACTGCATTGAGCGTCCCAAGTCAGGATGATCCTCTCCACCATACGACCCTTCAGGATCCCCGCAAACCTCTCCGCTTCGCCTTTCCCGACGTGCAGGGGAAGATTGTCTCTTCCAGCAATCCGCAATTCCGGCATAAGGTGCTCATCGTCTCGATCGGGGGAAGCTGGTGCCCCAATTGTCAGGATGAGGCTCCATTCCTCGAATCTCTCTACCGCAAATACCACGACCATGGACTCGAAATTGTTGAGCTGAGCTTTGAGGAGCAGGCGCAGCTTTCCAATCCGACCCGTCTGAAGGCCGTCATTCGAAAATTTGGCATCACCTATCCGGTACTGTTGGCCGGCACCCCCGACCAGCTGAACGCCAGATTTCCTGGCGTGCTGAATCTGAACTGTTGGCCAACGACCTTCTTTATCGGAAAAGACGGGCTCGTGAAGGAGATTCATACCGGCTACGAAGGTCCGGCAACCGGAACAGACAATACCAGGCTCGAGCGAGAAACCGCCATCCTGGTGCAGCGCCTACTTTCCGGCGACGAGACGCCACGCCTTTTAGCAAATCGACAGGTTGCTGGTGGGCAATAGAAGTGCAGTGTTTGATCTGGCTTCTGGTACGTGACACGCGCGAACAAGTTTCCCATAATAGCGAAACGCGACAAGCAGTTGAGGATCAGCCAAAGATGAGATACGCCCAGATCGTGCCTTCCTCTGCTCGGAGAATAGCTTTCCACGCCATGGCCTCGAGCCTTTGCGGTTGTTGTCGCTAACTTCCTTCCTGTAAGTCAGCCTTCCGTCCCTGCATCTTCCGACAACGGGCCAGCTGTGTCTTCACCCAGTGGTCTTCTCCTGGGTGTGCGCACGCTCCCTTAGGCAATCGCTGGCGGCTGAGGCGATTGCGCCACAGCCACTCTAATCTGAAACGCGAGGAAATTGAGCGGATGAAGCGTGTTGTTACTGCCGTAGCTCTCCTGGTGGCTCTCGGATCTCTGCCTGCCATTGCTGCACGACCAAAGAAAATCACGTCACCAGAACAGACATTTGGGTTCAAGCCAGGCACCGACCGCAAACTTGCCGACTGGAGGCAGCTAACTGCCTACTATCAAACGCTGGCACGTCAGTCGCCGAGGATTCGCTATAGAGTTCTCGGCAAGACGACCGAAGGCCGTCCATTCATCGCACTTACGATATCGTCCCCCGACAACCTTGCCCATCTGGCTGAGTACCAGGATATCAATCGCCGACTGGCAGATCCGAGGATCACCACGCCGGAACAGGCAAGGGTGCTGATTGCCAAGGGCAAGACAATTCTCCTGATCACCTTCAACATCCATTCCACCGAAATTGCGAGTTCCCAGACTGCTGCGCAATTTGCGTATGACCTCGCCACGAGCCATACCCCAGACGTTCAATCGATTCTGAAGAACGACATCCTGCTCCTGATTCCATCGCTCAATCCTGACGGCCAGCAACTCGTGGTTGACTGGTACAAAAAATATCTCGGTACCCCTTATGAAGGCTGCAATCCTCCGGTGCTCTGGGCTCACTACACAGGCCATGACGATAACCGGGACTGGGTGGGAATGACGCAGCCGGAAACGCAACACACCGTAAAAATCATTAACGAGTGGCATCCGCAGATCCTTTACGATCTCCACCAGATGGGAGCCGATGGGCCGCGAATCTACCTGCCGCCCTGGGTCGATCCCATCGATCCCAATGTTGATCCGCTACTGGTTTCGTCGATGAACGCCCTGGGAACGCGAACGGCGGCAGAGATCGCCTCCGCCGGCCAAACGGGTGTGTTGATCCACGGCGTCTACGACTTCTGGTCGCCGTTGCGCGACTATATCTCCTATCACAATGGACTGCGTATCCTGACCGAATCGGCGAGCGTGAATATTGCTACTCCGATCCAGGTAAAGTTCAATCAGCTGGGACGCGGCATCGGCTACGACGCCAAAGTGGCCAGCTGGAATTTCCCCGATCCGTGGAAGGGTGGGGCGTGGACGCTGGGCGACATTGTGCACGATCAGCTGCTCGCGTTGTTCTCGATCGCACGCAGCGCCTCAATCGATCGCGAGCGCTTCCTGAACGATTTCTACACAGTCGCCTCACATGCTGTTCATCCCACTGCCGGACCCTTCGCGTATTTGATTCCTCCGGACCAGCGGGACCCTGTAGTTGCGGACAGGCTTGTGAATCTTTTACGCACAGGGGCCGTGGAAGTAGAACAAGCGCAGAATCCGTTTGAAGCGGACCAGACTACGTATCCCTCCGGGACCTATATCGTCCGGCTCGATCAGCCCAATCGCAGCTTTGCCAAGACGGTTCTGGAAGTTCAGCACTATCCGGATCTCCGCGAGTATCCGGGTGGAGCGCCGCAGCGCCCTTACGACGTGACCGCACAAACGCTGCCGCTGCTTTTCGGAGTGAATGCGGTCGCGATCGACCATCCCTTCACAGTGGCGGCAAAGCAGGTGGATCGTGCTGCTCTTCCTGATGGCGATGTAGCGCCGGGCCACGCTGCGAATGGATATTTCATTGATGACTCGACCAACGGCAGCCTCTACGCGCTGTTCGATCTGCTCAAGACCGGCGTCCATGCAGATCGGCTCATCGGGAATGGGCAGGCCGCGGGCACCATCTACATTCCAGATCAGCCCGAAGTCCTTCCGCGGCTCTCCGCCGCAGCGAAGCGCTTCTCCGTGAAGATCCAGGCTGAGGCTCAGCCCGTCACCGGCCCGGCTCTAACCGTGACATTGCCGCGTATCGGGCTCTATCAAAGCTGGGTACCGTCGATGGACGAAGGCTGGACCCGCTTCCTCTTCGATCAAAACGGAATCCCTTATCGCCGGCTCGTCGATGCGGATATCCGCAGAGGCAATCTTCGCGAGCAGTTCGATGTGATCGTTCTGCCTGACAACGCTCCTTCCGCCATCCTGACTGGCAAGTACGAACGTCCTGGAGGGGAGAAGGAGCGGATCCCCCCGCCACTTCTGCCTCCGGAGTACACCGGTGGATTAGGAGACGCCGGGGCGGCCGCACTCCAGGGATTTGTCGAGGATGGGGGCACGATTGTCGCGCTCAATCGGGCGGCAGAGGTATACGCGCGCAAGGACGGCGAGGTCAGCAATGCCCTTGCCGGGGTTCCCAGCAAGGAATTCTACATCCCCGGCTCGATTCTTCAGGTGTCGGTTGACACATCGAATCCAATTGGCTTCGGATCGACGCCAACATTGCCCGTCTTCTTTGAAGGCAGTCCCTCGTTTCGAACTTCCGGCGATGCAGTGGCAGTAGCCCACTACACGAACGATGATCCGCTGCTGAGCGGATGGATCCTCGGCGGGAAATATCTCAACGGAACCGCAGCGATTGCTATGGAACCGCGCGGCAAGGGTCATATCATCCTCTTCGGTTTCCGGCCGCAGTACCGCGCCTTGTCGGAAGCTACTTACAAACTGTTCTTCAACGCGCTGCTGTACTCGACCTCGACACCTGAGGATCTCAGAAGCGCAGCGCGTTTCGAAGTGCCGGCACGGCTCATCCCCCCTACAGGAGGCGCGCATGGGCACTAGTCGAAGCCCGGTCCCGGATAAGCCCTTCGCCGCTGTCACGGCGAAGAATTCCTGCACAAATGGCTCTGGATGCGTACGACCCGCTTCGTATCTTCGCTGTTGTTGTTGACTCGCTGAGTTTTCATCACCGCACAATTCTCAGCCGGGGAGGATCCCCGATTTCCTCCCGACAGCTCCGGAGTGCCCTCCGAAGCGGACACCTGTCAACAACAGTCCACAGGAGAGAACGATGAGACGCCATTTTTCGAGGTCATCCACGATTGTCATGATGATGATGCTGCTTTTTTCGGCGGCATGCGCCCTCAACACGGCAGCACAGACCTCCGCGGACGGGAGCATTGTGGGCCAAGTTACTGATGCAACGGGAGCTGCGATTCCCGGCGTTCAGGTAGTTGCGCGCAGTGTTCTCGTGGGCGGAACCTTCCGAGGTGTCAGCGACAGCGCCGGTAATTATCGACTCATCGAACTGCCGCCGGCTGGCGACTATACGATCGACGCCCAGATCAAAGGCTTTCAGCGCTTCGAACGCGGCGGGCTCCTGGTTCGCGCGGGGCTCACAGTCACGGTCGACATTTCATTGCAACTTGGCTCGCAAACCGAGACCGTGAAGGTCTCCGGCAACGCTCCCCTGATCGACACGCAAAGCTCCGAACAGGCCGTGAACCTGAGCGGCGCCCTGCTGCGCCATGTTCCCATTACCGGTCGTCACGACTGGTCCGACTCTCTCCAACTCACACCAGGCATCACCAGCGCATCGAGCGATGCAGAAGGGGGACAAACCTACTTCCTGCGCGGTTCGGAAAACGAAAACATGGCAACCCTGCTCGATGGCATGGATATCGGCAGCTTTGAGCAGAACTGGCCGTCGAACACGATCAGTATCTCCAACGAGTCGCTCGGCGATCTCCAGATCAAGACCGGAGCCAACGATGCTTCGTCGCCGGCGGCTATGGGCATGGTGATCAATATGGCGAGCCCGGTCGGCAGCGACCGCTTTCACGGATCGCTTTTCTATCTCATCGGTCCTGCATCGCTGAACGGCAACAATGTGCCTGGAGGGAATGCCGCGGCCTCAGCTTCGGAGCAGCCGGACTTTTCCTTAGGAGGACCGATCAAAAGGCAACATGCCTGGTTCTTCTTCTCCGGCCGTTATATCCATCGCGAAGACGGAATCAGTCAAACGGCTGCTCAGGATGGATATCTGAAAGACATCGATCCTTCCTTTGCGACGTTTTCCAATCAGTCGCGCGGTTTCATTTTCCTCGGAAATGCCTCGGTGCAGCTCTCGCCGCGCCACCGGTTGATGGCCATCGTCCAGCACGACAGTCGCACTCAGGATGCCAACTATCAATGGTATTCGAGCAATATCGCCATCGATCAGTTTGGCGGCGGTGCCTATGGTCTGCGCCTTCTTTCCGAGTGGACGCCGAAGCTCAGCACCCGCTTTCTGGTCTCATACAACGACAAAGGCGTCAATAATAGCCTGGGGGCCATTGGTGGAGTCGGCAGCAAGCCTGAAGAGGACGTGTATACGAGTTATGCCTCTTCCGCCGGCACGCTGATCGGCCAGGGATCGTCGCTCGCAACACTGAACAGCCTCAGTTTTGTCTCGGTGAGTCCGGCACAAAAGCCAACGATCACCGGCGATCTGGATTACTACATTCCGAAAGCGTGGGGCTCGCACGATCTGCAGGCAGGCTTTTACCTTGAGCCACACGAGCTGAACAAAACAACCACATACTATGCGAATGGGGGCGGCGTCATTCAGGAAGACGCTGTACTGAACAATCCCAACGATCCATCTCAGGGCTATCGAATTTTCCATACCCAGTCGGTCGGCGGTACCGCCAGTCTGTTGACGGGCTATGTTGCCGCGAACGACTATGCATGGTATGTGCAGGATCGCTGGCGCCCGCTGCCTCGTCTCACCATTACGGCCGGGCTGCGTCCGGATTGGATCTCCGGATACGACGAGATCCTGAAATCGCCGGTGCAGCACTCGTGGAATTACGCGCCCCGCATCGGCGGAGCTTATGTGCTCACGAAGAATGAGCGGAACGTCGTGCGTGCCAGCTGGACAAAAATCACCGATATCACGAACGCCGGGTATGTGGATGCAACTGAAAACGGATCTGTCGCCGGTTCCAACAGCCCAACGAAGGCAAACACCTATTACAACCCAGACGGCAGCGTGCTGAGCACGATTGTGACTCCTGGCACAAGCATTCTCAATTCAGGAAGGTCTTTCGATCCTCACCGTCATCAGGGCTATGCTCGTGAGTGGCTGGTTGGCTATCGAACCCAGCTTCCTGGTGAAGTTGTGGTCGATGTCAGTTATGTCGACCGGGAATATCGCGATCGCCCGGCCGCCTACGATACCAACCAGATTTATACGACCACGAGTTCGGGAACAGTGTGGAGCGGCCTGATAAATCCCACGCTCAACAATGCATACTACATTACAAACGACGCGTGGAACTGGTTTGTCTACCAGGGTGGAGAAATCACGGTGACGAAGCAGACCAGTAAGATACAGCTTTTCGGAACCTACACGTATTCACCGGATCATCTTGCCGGCATGTGGCAGCCTGACGACCCCGCCGCCATCATTCAGCCGGGGGCCTTTGCTAATAACGCCGGAATTGGTTCGGTGCGGGGTCTGGTTGTGAACGACTGGACCGGAATACCCGAAACAGAATGTGGCAGCGCCATCAGATGCGCACGGCTATTACATGGAGCGCGCCCTGGCACCTTCGTCTTTCCAGTGTGCTTACGGCACAGTCCGGAACTCCGGGAGGCCCGGTCATCACCACGCTTGCCGCGCTCGGAACGCCCTATGCGGGCCAGTACGGACCTGCGACCCTGAATATTGACGGCCGCACTGTATCAAATCCTCTCGCCACCACGTACCGCTTCAAATATGCGAATCGCGGTGTCGGTCAAATCTGGTGCCCATGGCTGGAGCAGTGGAACGCGCTCGTTGGGCGCGCCTTCAGCATCGGCGATCGTCAAACCGTCGAGTTCGATGCGAATATCTACAACCTGACAAATAACGGATCGGCACAGCAGTTCGTGAATGGCAACAATTCCACCTCCAGTACATTCGGAGAACTGCAGAACGTACAGCTTCCCCGCTCGGCGCAGTTTTCGTTGCGATATCAGTTTTGAGATAAGCAAGAATGAGATTGCGATTCTCTGGCCTGGTGCTTCATGATGATATTCGCCGCTGTTCCCACCAGTTCTCGCACCAGGGGTTGCCCCGGCGAAGCTTACTGTTGAGGCCCTGGCCGACACCTCAGGTTTGACCTCCGTGGCGCTTTCTTCGAAGGGAGCACATCGCCTCGTACTGTGACGAGCGGATTGAACCGGTCTCCGCCGACGGAGGCATGGAAAGTCCTGGCAATCCGCCGCGAAAGGGCATCGCCTCAGGCGTGCGCAGAACGCTGAAACATTGAGCCGCTGATAAGGCGGCTGCAGTGTCTCGCAGGGTCCGCCTTTAAGAACAGCGGGATCGTGGAAATCCGGGCCGTTGATGTTGGGGGCCCAGAGGGCTGTTTTCCGAGGGCTTTTGTAACGCCGTGGACGGGGCGGCCGGCGGTGTTGATCACGCTGCCGGTGCAGACCGTGATCTGGCGGGCGCGGAATGAAAGGATCGTTGTTGATCTGCCGCAGATCCTTGCCAACCCAGCGCCACTGACCGATTCGGGCTTGAACCCGTTGGCTCTCGCTGACATTACTCGCTGTTCGCGTGAGTTGACGCGAATGGCGGCGCTTACTGTTCTGCAGTGGCGAGGTCCAATTGCAGAAGCCAGCTATTGTGCCCCACGTGCATTTCGCGGATCATCCGCCGGATTGATGTATTTGACTTCACGGGTCCTGAATCTGTGCCCGTTCTGTTTCGAAGGGTGCCCCAGCACGGGCGGCGCACATCGCGAAACACTCCTTCCGGCCGAGAAGCGCTTACACTGTTGGCGACGTTGAACAGAAGCAGAAAATCCACGTTGTGTCTCCAGCTCAATAGCTCTCCAGTGAGGATGATTGCATGAAGAGATTTTGCTCATACGCCACGTTTGTTCTGACGATTCTTCCAGCCGCGGCCTTTATGCAGGCACAGGAGCCGCCGCACGATCAAAACATAACAACTCCGAGCGCGCAGCAACCTCAGAGAGCGCCACGTCGTGAAGCGGAAGCGCAGGTGCCGGCGCCTACGGAAGAGCGCCCGGCTCACAGCAGTCCTCAGATTGTTCCGGAGGAAAAAATGGTGGCGACGCATCACTCGGCGCGCATCGGGGGTCAGCAGCTCAACTACACGGCAACCGCGGGAACGTATGTCATTAAAGCCGAAGACGGCACACCGAAGGCGACCTTTTTCTATGTTGCCTACACCGAGGACGGGATCAGTGACACCGCCCGAAGGCCTGTTTCTTTTGTATATAACGGGGGACCTGGCTCGGCGTCACTGTTCACTCACATGGGCTTTGGACCCAAACGGGTCGTGCTGACCCCTGATGGCCATGGCATGCCGGCTCCTTACAAGATTACCGACAATGAGGATTCTTTCCTGGACGCGACGGACCTGGTCTTTATCGATGCGGTCTCGACGGGTTACAGCCGCCCCGTGTCCGGTCAAAATCCCGCCCAGTTTCACGGAATCATCGAAGACGCCAATTACTTCGCTGATTTTATCTATCAATATCTGACGCGCAACGAACGCTGGGACTCGCCGAAATATCTGATCGGGGAGAGTTATGGAACGACGCGCTCTGCGGGAGCTTTCCGGAGTGTTACAGGAGCGGCATGAGATATACCTGAACGGTATCGTGCTGGTTTCGTGGGTTGCGTTCACCGATGTGAGCGGCGACGACCGCAGCATCTTTTTTGCCGACCTACACGACGACCGCGTGGTGCCACCACCTTCTGCCCGCCGAGCTGCAGAGCGAAAGCATCGATCAGGTAGCGCAGCAGGCGCGCGAGTTTGCACACGGCGAGTACGCTGCGACGCTTCAGAAGGGTGATCTGGTCTCGCCCGAAGAATATAGAAGACGGTGCAGGACATCGCCCGCTTCACCGGGCTCTCAACCGCTTATATCGAAGAGGCAAATCTGCGCATCAGCCCATACCGCTGGTTTAAAGAACTGGAGCGCAGCGAGCGCCGGACTATCGGAAGACTGGACTCGCGCTTTGAAGGTATGGACGTGGATGCAGCGGGCGAGCGGGAAGAATACGATCCGAGCGAAGCCTCTTATGAAGGAGCTTTTACAGCAACCTTTCATGATTACGTGCGGCGCGATCTGAAATGGGAGGACAACCAGTACTATACGGTAACCGCAAATGTCCGGCCGTGGAATCAAACCGGAAATACGCAGGTCGCAGAAGTGCTGCGTGCGGCGATTACCCAGCAGACCCATCTGAAGGTGCTGATCGTGTGCGGATATTATGACGTGGCCACGCCATTCAACGGTATCGAATATACGGTCCAGCACATGCACCTTGAGCCGCCGGTGAGGAATCACGTAAGCTTTGCGTATTATCAGTCGGGGCACATGGTCTACATCGACGAAGCTGCACATCACAAGCTGCACAACGACGTCGACAACTTCATCAACACCAGCTACTCGCACTAAATCGGCCACATCCGGACAGCGGGGGGAGGCAACACCTCCCACTGGACCGCGCTCCGCACAGGAGGAGGTAAAGAACAACCAAGAGCGGATCTTGTTGAGGGGGGCAGGGGCGGGATTGTCGGACCCCCTGATCTGCACGAATCTCCCACATTCTCAAAGGCTGGTGGGCGGATCGTCGTCTTCACGGGATCCTCGCCCGGGAAGCTCCAACATTCTGTCTTTGGGGAGCTGCCTGGCCACGCTATGCGCGGAGAAATCGACTCTTTGCTGGTGAAATCCCGGTAGAGAACCGTGTCTATTTGCGTCCACACTGAAAGATTCTGCAAGTGTGAGCAATTTAGCTCAGTTATTGTCTTGCGTCTCTGTTGTAATCATTTTGGAGCAGAGTCCCTTTGTATCTCCTCCCTCTTGGTTCTGAGCTAAGTCAGCCCATCTGAAATGCGTCTTTCTTAGCGCCCTCCCCTCCAATAAGGAAAACGAATGAAAATCATGCCTCTGCTTGTGGTCGGCGCGGTTGCGCTGACAAGCGGCAATCTCTGGGCTGCCTCTGGACGCCAGGATTCGCTTAAGCGTCTGCAAATGTCGTCCGACGTCCTGCACTCCATCATGAACACCCCGGACAAGGGTATTCCGGATGAAGTGGTGAAGGATGCGAAGTGCATCGTTGTGGTTCCTCATCTGGTCAAAGGCGGATTTGTGGTGGGCGGGGAGCATGGCCGAGGTATCGCATCCTGCCGCACGGCTGAAGGCTGGAGTGCGCCGGCGTTCGTCTCCATCGGAGGCGGAAGCTGGGGCTTGCAGATTGGCGTCGAAGGCGTCGACCTGGTCATGGTCGTCATGAACGACCGAGGCCTGCAGCATCTGCTTGGGGACAAATTCCAGCTCAGCGGAGATGCATCGGCTTCCGCGGGCCCGTGGGGCGCCACGCTTCGGCAGGAACAGACTGGAAGATGAACGCGGAAGTGCTCACCTACTCGCGTTCGCATGGAGTCTTTGCGGGAATCACCCTGATGGAGCTGTGGTGGAGCAGGATGTGGATTCCACGCGCGCTATCTATGGTCGCGACGCATCCGTCCGGTCGGTGCTGTGGGAAATGTCCGCGCACCGAAATCGACGTTGAGTTTCATGCGGGTGGTCCGTGAGATCGGCCGCGCCGGCACGATTGCGGAAGCGCATCCAGGGCAGCAGTAGCCCTTTCAACCATTCTGATCGGGGTCTTCGGATGGCCTAGGAACATCTGACTAAGGACAACTCTTATGCTGATCCAGGTCGTCGTCACGCTTGTCATCGTCGGATTTTTGCTGTGGCTGGTGAACCGCTTCATCCCCATGCAGTCGAACATTAAGTCAATCTCTCCGATGGAGTCGTGGTCATCGTGGTAGTTCTGTGGCTCCTGAGCGCATTTAATATTCCACCTCCACGCGCTCTCTACATCTGCGTGGTCGACTCGTGAGAAACCACGAATCGATAGCCTCACTCACATTAAGCCGCACCTCCCCGAACCGGGCCGAAGTCACCATGGCAGTCATCTGCCGCGAAAAGGAACCAACCGTGAAAAGGAAAGTTACTGTTTGCAGTTACATCGACATTCGGCGCCGGCGCGTTCGTTGAGCGTCCCGCAATCAAATGTACAGGCGAGCGAGAACTTCGCCCAGCCTGTACCGTGCCATTGTGATCAGTCGCACGGTCGAGGCGGTCAATTACGCGCATCGCGGCCAATCCACTAAGGTGGATTTCGCCGGAACGGCTCTGATGACCGGTGGCCAATGGTTGGGCGAGGGTGGAAAACAAGAGAGGCAATCTCGATATCACCGCCGAATTCGGAAATCTGGAGAAGCCAAGCCTCGGCGGTCGAAGGCAACCTCACGTACGTCCTGTGGGCCATCTCGCCGGAAGGCCGTCCGGTGAACCTGGGAGAGGTTCTGGTAGGCGGGAACCATCGCAGCAAGCTGCACGCCACCACGGATCTCCAGTCCTTCGCGCTGATTGTTACCGCGGAGCCCTACTACGCCGTTCGCCAGCCCAGCAACGTGGTCGTGCTCGAGAATGTCGTGCGCGCCGATACCGCAGGGTCGAGCGAAGCCGTTCACGCTCGGTATGAGCTGATCGAGCGCGGTGGCTATATCCCCACCGGCTACAAGTTCGACCCGGTGATTGCCAATATGAAGTTGCCTCTGGAATTCTTTGAGGCGAGGAACGCGGTGCGCATCGCACAATCTGAAGGCGCCGAGGAATATGCGGGCGAGAGCTATCACCATGCGGCGCAGCTGATGGATACCGCAAACAGCGAGGCGATCGAGCGGCATCCGTCTACGCAGGATCTGATTGCCACCTCGCGTCAGGTTGTGCAGACGGCGGAAGATGCACGGGAAATTGCCGTGAAGAGAGATCGATGAGGTCCGTCTGACCAGCGAGCGGCAGGCGTCAGCGGATGCGCAGGCAGCATCGCAGGCCCAGGCAGAGACTGCGGACCGGCAGAACGAGCGGGCGCAGACAGAGGCGGCGAAGGCGCGGGCAGACAAGGCGCAGGCTGAGGCAGAGAATGCCAATGCGCAGTCGGCGGCAGCGCAGGCGCAGGCAGAGAACGAGAATGCGCAGACAGAGGCCGATAAGGCGCGGTCAGACAATGCCCAGGCGCAGGCAGAAAATGCGAATGCGCAGGCGGTTGCGGCAAAGGCACAGGCGGACGCAGCGAACAGCCAGGCTGCTTCGTCAGCGGCAGTAGCTGTTGCCCAGGCCGATGTCGACCAGGCTCATGCAGCAGCGCAGCAGGAAGTGCAGCAGGCGGACAGCGACAAGGCCGCCATGCGCGCGCAACTGACACAGCAGCTGAATGCGGTATTGCAGACCCGCGACAGCGCTCGCGGGCTGATCATCAGCATGTCCGATGTACTGTTCAACACGGGGCAATACTCATTGAGTTCCGGAGCGCGTGAGAAGCTCGCGAAGGTCTCGGGCATTCTGCTCTCTTACCCTGGACTCTCGATCGCAGTCGGAGGTTACACGGATAATGTGGGCAACGATGCGATGAATCAGAGGCTGTCGGAGAACCGCGCCGGAGCAGTCCGCGATTACCTGGTACAGCAGGGAGTGACAAACACGGCGGTCACCGCGATCGGTTATGGCAACACAAGCCGGTAGCGTCGAACGACGACGCGGGCGGGCGCCAGCAGAACCGCAGAGTGGAACTGGTAGTTTCAGGCGATGCCATCGGCAATTCGGCGACGAGTACGACCAGCAGCCTGCGATAGTCCAGGCATTTAGGAATAGAGGAAGGCGTACTTATGAAAGCGTCTGGGAAATCGTACGGCTGTCCTGTGGCTCTGGTTGGATCTTCGTTTTGCCGTGCGCCGCCCAGGATCGGCCATCCGGAGAATAAGGATCATGCCAGGCAGGACAACAAACAGCAGCAGGCCAGGCCGGAAGGCCAGCACGGGGAGCAGCAGGCGAGGCCGGAAGGCCAGCACGGCCAGCAGCAGTCAGCCTTCGAGGCGGGGGGAACAGCCTGTTCCGAGAGCGGATGGCAACCCGTCAGGCGCAGCAGCAGCGGTCCGAGGGGGCACGGCTAGTCTCCCCCGGCGCGGCAAAGGTCAGAGAGCGGCCAGTCAGCAGGGAGCAGGAGCACGCCACGCAACAGCGGGGCCCCGGGGTCGCGGACGTGGGCCGGAACAGCAGCATGTAAGGCAGGCTGCCTGGCAACAGCATCGGGCGGGAAACTGGCAGTCGGACCACCGAACCTGGCAGCAACGCGGCGGCTATCACGGCTATCGCATTCCTGACAGCTCGCTTCCGCGGTTTCTTTGGGTCGGGACACGCGTTCCTGATCAGGGACTTCCCTTTATGGAGGTTGGGGGATATCCCCGCTTTCAGTACAAGGGATACTGGCTCAGCGTTGTCGACCCGTGGCCGCCCAATGGGGCGATGACTGGTACGATAACGACCAGGTATATGTGAGTTATGTCGACAACGGCTATTATCTCTATAACCGGAGCTATCCCGGGTGTCGGCATCGCAGTGAGCATTTCGATGTAAACGGCCCGCAGTGCGCGGTGCGATTTTCGGGTCGTATCACGCGCGGCCGAACCTGCCGATCGAGAAAGAGTGGCTGCATCCACGGGAGTATGATCTCCGCAAGAAGCGTGATGTCCTGCATGCTTTATCTGCTGCGATAGTCGTACGGAGAGGGAGCATTTCAGTGAACGAACCGAAGATGGCCGATTTGATGTGGAGGCGTTTCTCGCCAACGCCGGGCTAGGACGAAAGATTGTCCAGATCAAGCCAAAAGAGACTTTCTTCGCGCAAGGAAATTCCGCCGACTCCATCTTCTATCTCCAGAAGGGCCGCGCGAAGCTCACAGTCGTGTCAACCGCCGGAAAAGAGGCAACGATCACGCTGCTCTCCAGGGTGACTTTGTAGGGGAGGAGGCGCTCACGGCGGTGTCCGGGCTCCGGATGGCGACGGCAACCGCGATTACCGGCTGTACGGCGCTGAAGATCGAGCGGACAGAGATGATCCGAGTGATGCATGACGAACATGCCTTCTCCGATCTGTTCCTGTCGTTTCTGCTGGCTCGGAGCATGCGCATTCAGGCCGATTTGGTG
>CAVPCE010000012.1:0-24028 GCA_963702295.1 uncultured Acidobacteriaceae bacterium
CGCTCGGAATAACTGCAAAGCGCTAAGCCGCGGCTCGAATTCGTGAGGGTTATTCGCAGCGTAAGGCGACCATGGGATCGATGCGGATAGCTCGCCGTGCGGGAAGATACGCGGCCGCCAGTGCGACCAGCATCAGCAGAAGAGCGACACCGATAAACGTGAGGGGATCGGTCGCCTTAATTCGAAAAGCAGCGAGGACAAATAGTGGGTTAACAGCAGAGCTGCGGGAATGCCTGCAGCCAGTCCAAACAGCCACCAGCTTTGCGGACTCGCCAATGACCAGGTGTCGAATGCTCGTTGGTGATGCTCCCAGGGCGATACGAACGCCGATTTCGCGGGTACGGCGCGAGATGGAAAACGAGATGACGCCGAAGATTCCGATGGCGGCCAGCAGGAGCGCTATCGCGCTGAAGAGTCCTAGAAGCACGGTGCGGAAGCGCGGCTCCGCGACGGATGCATGCATGGCCTCTGGGAAGGATTCAACGTCTGTGACCGGGAGATCCTTGTCGATATCGTGAGTCTCTGTGCGGATGGCGGCCGCGACCTCTGTCCTACTCAGGCTGCTCCTCACTACGACTTCGCCGCCCCAGAACGGCACCTGCGCGAAGGGAACCACCATCATGGGGCCCGGTTGGCGGCGAGGGAGACATCGTGGATGTCGGCTACGACTCCCACGATTTTCCGCGAAACATCCCCATGGGGCGGAAATCCAAAGATGAGCTGTCGGCCGAGGGGGTTTTCATGCGGGAAATAACGCTTCGCCAGCGTCTCGCTGATGATGGCGACCGGCAGCGTCGATGCGGAGTCGTCCACGGAGAACAGTCTGCCTCGCAGCAGGGAGATATTCATGACGCGGAAATAGGCTGGGCTGGCGGCGACGTAGTCCGCGGTATCGGCTGCGCCCTGCGCCTGAGGCGGACTGCCGGCGATGGTAAAGGGCAGAGTGACGGCTGTGTCCAGGATGGGCAGAGGGGCGGCGATCGCTGAATCCTGGAGTCCCGGTTTCGCCTGCACGCGCGTCATCAGATCGTTCGCGAAGGCGGCCCACTGGTCCGGGGTGGAGTATTGAAAGCGAGGCAGCGAAATTTCCGCTTTCACCCGGTGCTCGGTTCCGAACCCAGGGCTTACCGATAACAACCTCGCAAAGCTGCGGATGAGCAATCCGGCACCGATGAGGAGAACCATGGCGATGGCCACCTCGGCCGCCGCCAGGAAGCTGCGGGCGCGCTGCGAGCTCCTGGCATCGCCTCCGCGCGAACCTTCCCGGAAACTCGACTGCAGATCGGATCGGGTCGCGTGCAGGACAGGGGCCATGCCGAAGATGAGGCTGGCCGCCACAGACAATGCGAGTGCAAAACCAAGAACGGAACGATCCACATGAATGGACTGAAGCTGGGTGAGCGATGCGGGCAGCAGGGAAGTCATCGAAGAGACGCCCCACCATGCGAGGAGCACGCCCGCGGCTCCGCCCAACAGCCCGAGGAGGGCGCTCTCCGTGAGGAGCTGGCGGGCGATGCGTTGCCGATTCGCCCCCAGCGCAATGCGGACGGCCATCTCCTTCGACCGCGCTGTTGCGCGCGCCAGAAGCAGGTTCGCAATATTGGCGCACGCGATCAGCAGCAGGAGACCGACGGCGCACAAAAGCAGGACCAGCGGCGCTTCGACATCTCCGACGATCGCATGCTGCAGAGGCTCGATCGCCATCTGCCATCCGCTTCTGTCGGGATACTGGCTGGCCAGCCCCGCGCTGATCGCCTGCAACTTCGCGCGCGCCTGATCGGGCGATATACCGGACTGCAGACGGGCGATTCCCGGGAGCCAATGCGTATCTGGGGGGCGCGTCGTCCAGGCGCTGAACAGCGGGTCCTGGACAAGCGGGATCCACACCTGATCGGTTCGATTGATAAACGGAGTTCGAAAGGCGACGGGCATCACGCCGGCTACGGTGAAGGCGCGCTGATCGAGGGTGATGGACGTGCCTACGATTGTGGAGTCGGCTCCGAAGCGGGTCTGCCACAGGGGTTCGCTCAGAACCACCACCGGCGCGGCGCCGCGTTCGCCGTCTGCCGGCGACAGGGCGCGCCCCAGCCGAGGCCTCGTCGCCAAAAGAGAGAAGAAATCGGGTGTGACCGCGATGGTGCTTACGTCCGCGGGCTCTCCGTGTCCGGTGAGCGTGAGAGCGTGGCTGGCGAGGCCGGCGACGGAGCTGAACAGGGTATGGTTCTTTTGCAGCTCGAGGTAAGAGGGCCACGACAGCCCAACGCCAGAGATCGCAGCCCTGGGCTTCGCTTCGGACAGGCTGACCAGCTGACCAGAGTCTGTGTACTGCAGCGGCCGGAGGAGGACGGCGTTGATCACAGAGAAAATAGCTGCGTTGGCGCCGATGGCCAACGCGAGGGTCAGCACGGCGACGGCTGCAAAACCGGGCGATCGGGCCAGCATGCGCACTGCATAGCGCAGGTCCTGCCAGAGGGAGTCGGCTACGGACTCCCAGCCGGCCGACCAGACTTTCTGCCGCACCGATTCGGCGCTGCCCGTCTCCGCGCGCGCTGCACGCAGGGCGGCTTCAGGACTCATCCCGCGCCGCATCTTGTCCTCGACGGAGGCCTGCTGAAAGCTGGAGAGCTCTTCCTGGATCTCAGTGTTGCGCTGCTGGCGGCGAGCCAGAGTGCGGATTCCACCGATCAAATTGCGCAGCACAGCCATAGCAGCCCTCTCATGCCTCAAGAATTCTGTTGATCGCAGCAATTTGCCGGCCCCATTGACGGCGCTCGTCCTGGAGAGCTTTTCGCCCGCGCCCGGTCAGCTCGTAATATTTGGCGCGGCGGTTGTTCTCGGAGGCCCGCCACTCGGCCTTGATGCGCCCGGTGCGCTCCATGCGGCTCAGAGCGGGCAGCAGCGATCCGGGATTGACGCGAAAGACGCCGTCGCTGACCTGCTCGATGCGCAAAGCGATGCCGTAGCCGTGCATCGGCTCGAGGGCGAGCGTCTTCAGGATGAGCATTTCCAGCGTGCCCTGCACCATATCGCGACTTTCTTCGGCCATTCTGCGGGACCTCCACTTGATAAACAAGAGGAATACACGGTTCTTCTCTTGAGTGTCAAGAGAAGGGAGGCTGAGGTACTGTCCAGGGGCATCAGGTCTCCCTGTGGCATCGCCACAGGTTTTGTGGCATACTTCTGTGGTCGTAACACAGGAGGAAACGTGGCGGATTCGAAGCTGGATTTGCTGCAGGGCACGCTGGATCTGATGGTGCTGCAGACGCTCTCGGCGATGGGAGAACAGCACGGCTACGGGATCGCGCGGCGCATTGAGCAGGTGAGCGGGGACGAGGTTCTGTTGAATCAGGGGACGATTTACGCGTCTCTGGTGCGGCTGCAGCAGCGGGGGTGGATTGGGGCGGAGTGGGGCATATCCGATAACAACCGGAAGGCTAAGTTCTACCGGATCACCGCCAAAGGCCGTAAGCAGTTGGCCGAGGATGCGGCGTATTGGCAGCGGCTGGCTGCGGTGATGGGGCGGGTTTTGGAGCAGGCAGCAGGGAACAGGCGGTAGAGGTTACGGGTCGTTGGACAACGGCTCAGGGGCTGGAGGCAATCGCGATGGCGGATGGGTGGATGCGGCGAGGATGGCAGCGGGTGGGAGCGTTCTTTGGCAAGGGTGCGCTGGATCAGGATCTGGATGCGGAGATGGCGGCGCATCTGGAGATGGCCGATTGAGGAGAACGTGCGGAGCGGGATGAGTCCCGAGGAGGCGCGGCGGCGCGCGCTGGTGCGATTTGGGGGAGTGCAGCGGGCGCGCGAGGAGCAGCGAGCGGCGCGGGGGCTTCCTTTTCTGGATGTGCTTGGGCAGGATCTGCGTTTCACCGCGCGAACGCTGCGGCGAGATGCGGGATTCACCGTGGTGGCGGTGCTGATTCTGGCGCTGGGGATTGGCGCGAATGTGGCGGTGTTCAGCGTGGTGAACACGCTGCTGCTGCGGCCGCTGCCGTTTCCGGAGTCGCAGCGGCTGGTGTGGGTGCAGGGGCCCCCGCAGGCCTGCGGGATGTCGTGTGTCACGTATTCGGTGGATGCCTTTGAGGAGTTACCAGCAGCGCAATCAGACGATGACGGGCGTGACGGCGTACTTCCCGTTCCTGGGAGCGTTCGGCTACAAGCTCACGGGGAAGGGAGAGCCGGTTGCCGGTGATCGGGAGCTTCGGTGGAGGGGAATTTCTTCCAGGTGCTGGGGGTGCAGCCGTTCCTGGGGCGTGGATTCTCGCCGGAGGAGACGCGGCAGCACGGGCGTCCGGCGGTGCTGTTGAGCTATCCCTTCTGGGGGCGGCAGTTCCATGGGGATCGCTCGATCGTGGGGCAGTCCGTCGATCTGAACAACACGCCGACGCTGGTAGCGGGGGTGCTGCCGCGTGAATTTCGATTTCGGTTCAGTCTTTGCTCCGGGGACGAGGGTGGATGCGTTCTTCCCGGCCATCAACGATGGACATGCGCGGCTGGGGGAACGTGTTCACTGATCGTTGGGCGGATGAAGCCGGGCGTGACGGTGGCTCAGGCTCGCGAAGAGGCAGACGAGGCTGTTTCCGGATTGCTATTTCAGCAAGAGCCATCCGAACTATGGGAAGGGATACAAAGCGTGCGCTGCGGACCGCTGAAGGAGCATGTGAGCGGAAGCTGCGGCAGGTCGCTGGAGATACTGTGGTGCGCGGTGGGCATGATCCTGCTGATTGTGTGCGTGAACCTGTCGAACCTGCTGCTGGCGCGCGCGGCGGCGCGGAGCAAGGAGTTCGCGATGCGCAGCGCGCTGGGTGCGGGGCGGGCGACGGATTGTGCGGCAGCTGCTGACGGAGAGCCTGCTTTTGTCCGGAGCAGGGGCGGTGCTGGGGCTGGGCGTAGCGGCGGCGATTACAAAGTACCTGGCGCAGGCGGGTTCGCTGGCACTGCCGCTGCTGACGGATGTGGGGATCGATCGGGCAGCGCTGGGATGGACGGTGGTGATTGCCGCCGGGACCGCGGTGCTGTTTGGGATGGTGCCGGCGCTGCGCATGAGCGGGAAAGAGCTGCAGGAATCGCTGAAGGACAGCGGGCACGGGACGAGCGCGGGGCGGCGGCACGAGGCGATGCGAGCGGCGCTGGTGATCAGCGAGGTGGCGCTGGCCTGCGTGCTGCTGGTGGGCGCCGGGCTGCTGCTGCGCAGCTTCCTGAAGGTGCTGGACATCAACCTCGGATAGCAGCCGGATCGGGCGGCAGCGATCCGCGTGGACTATGACGATACCGGGAAGGATGGGAAAAGGAATGCGGCTCTGGGCGTTTCGATCCTTGAGAACCTGCTGCGGCAGGTGCAGGGCATACCAGGCATCGAAGGAGCGGGTGTCACGGATATGCTGCCGCTGGATCAGAACCGGAGCTGGGGTTTGTCAGCGGAAGGAATGGACTGCAGCAAGCAGAAGTGCCCGGATGCGCTGGTACAGATCGTAACGCCGGGTTATCTGGAAGCGATGGGGATGAAGCTGCGCGAGGGGCGTGACTTCGCATGGTCGGGCGGGCCGAACGACGCTTGCGTGGTGATCCTGAACGAAGCGGCGGTGAGGCGGCTGTGGCCCGGGGAAGACCCGGTGGGCCGCATAGCCAACATCGGTCAGTGCAGCAAGCCGCCGCGGGTGATTGGCGTGGTGGACGATGTGCGGGACACGAGCGTGGAAGGCGGATCCGATGGGCCTGAGGCTTACCTGCCGGTCGGACAGGCGGCGCCGGTGGGTGCGGAGCTGGTAGTGCGGACGCAACTGCCGCCGACGGTGCTAGGGGCAAGTGTGCTGCGGGTGCTGCGGGCGAATAATCCGGGGCAGCCGGCGACGGAGTTTCGGCCTCTGCGATCCTTCGTGGAGCATTCGGTTTCGCCGCGACGCTTTTTTGTGTTGTTGGTGGGGGTGTTTGCGAGCCTGGGGCTGCTGCTGGCGTCGCTTGGTATCTACGGGGTGATTGCGTACTCTGTGACGCGACAGACGCAGGAGATTGGGATCCGGATGGCTCTGGGAGCGAGCCGCTGGCGGGTGCAGCGCACGGTGCTGGGGAGGACGCTGCTGCTGGCCGGCAGCGGGATGGTGGTTGGGATTCTGGTGTCACTGGCGGCTACGCGGGCGATATCGTCACTGCTCTTTGGGACGCAGCCGACGGACCCGCTGACGTATCTGGGAATGGGCCTGGTGCTGCTGGCGGTGGCGGTGGCAGCTGCGGCTTTGCCGGCTCGGCGTGCCTCACGGATCAATCCAATGGTGGCGTTGCGAACCAACTGAGACTTTGGTGCGGATCGAGTGCCGATGAGGCGCGCAAGGTTCTTCAGCGTGGCCGCGTCACGAGCCGGGTAGACTGCTGGGCCGGGTTGATGCCAGCGATGGTCGCAACAGCCATGTCGTCCCCGGGCTTGCCCTGACGACGATGAAGGTCGTCAGGAAAAGCACAGTCAGTCGGCAAAACAATCCGCTTCCTATAAGTATCTCTTGCGTTATTTCAAGTTGAAGCGTTGTGAGTCGGCAGGGAGAGAATCTCCGACCGGATCATCGAATCTCCCCCGGCCCACGGACCCGGTACTTAGCGCTGGACCACGGAGATAGAACCATCGGTCGCGGATTTTTTCGCCACCATCCTTCCGCTTCCGCGCCGCTCGACCACCTGACTGAACGAGTTGGAGCCGGGAAAGTGGACTTCGTCCAGTACGCTGGTTCCTTCAGAGTTGCGGAAGACGAGGCGTGCGTTCTGGTCGGCGGCACGCTGTTCCTCAGGACGCACGTCAAACATCTCCATATCTCCGGTTTTTACATTGTGCATGGCGAGTATGAAGTGTGTGGAGAGCAGACGGAACTGGTAGGTTCCGGGGGCCACGGTCTCCGTGCCTGCTGTGAACGGAAAGGGGATCCTGATGGTGACCGTGTCATCGCTCTGTGCGTGCACATTGGTGGCGAACATTCCACCAGCAATCAGAAGCGTAACCAGCGATTTGACGGTGAGTGACGTAAGTCGTGTCATGGTGTTTCTCCTCTCGGGGTCAAGGTGCCTTTCATTGAGCTGCGAGCCATGGTGAAGCGAATGGCCACGTTTCGATTTCAGCAGTGGCGAGAGGTGCGTGCGATATAGATTGGTTAAGCAAAGTAAAGTTAGGTAAAGACCGATGTCGCAGGCCGCCAAATAGCCTGCGATCCAAGGCAGCGGTGGGAGTGAGGATGGACCGAGCTCTCCTGGTGACGATGACGCAGAACTCGGCTGGCTCCTGGACCGCGCGGCCGACATCGGGCCGCGCGACAAGACGCCACGAGTGATTAGGGTACTTACGATGTGAACCGTGGAAGGCGGGTCGGAGGGCCGGGAGGTCGATCTGCCGATGAGGCAGGTGCTGCTGTCCGGCGAGGCACTGGCGGTGCGGACGCAACTGCCGGACGCGTGCCGGTCAAGGGTTGAGGGCCCGATCCGGGCTTGGCAGCGATGTTTCCAGAGCTAAAGCAAAAGCGCGCTGTTGCCAGCGCGCTCTTGGGGTGAAGGTGGATCTTCAGATCACGGTCCCATGCTGTTTGGCGTACAGGTGCCGGTCGCTGAATTTGGCGCGGGCGGCGTGGGTGGCGTGGCCCACGGAACTCCGGTGAAGTCGAAGAAGTCGAGAAGATTGGGCTGGGCCGCGTCGCGGTTCGTCAGGTGCGCGGAACTGCCGATGAAGCGGTTCTCCACAAACTTGATAACCGCCGTGTGGTCCATGGGAATGTGCGAGACATAGTGTTTCCGAACAAACGGGGAGATGACCATGTTCGGCAGGCGGAAGCCGAGTTGCGCCGCGAATCCCTGTTGCGCGGCAGCGTCAGCGGGGTTGCTGCCAGGATCACCGGTAGCCAAATCGCAGTGCGGCAGAGTGGGCTGACCGCTGGGGTTGGTATTCATACAGGGGTTATAGCTATCGGGATTGACGGCGATGGTCGAGATATCGACGGGATACTGGCTCTTGACCGCCGCCGTGGTGAAGTCGTTGGTGTGGCCGGGCACCGGCGGCACGTGATCGTAAGGACCGCCACCCTCGTCGTAGCTGAAGAAGAAGGCTGAACTCGACCACGAGGGGCTGGTCATCAGGGCGTTGACGATCTGCGCAGTTTCGGACTGCCCCTTGAGGACGGACTGGGTGGATCCAGGATGCTCGTCATCCAGACCCGAGCCGGACTCGATGAAGGTGAAGCTGGGCAGCGCGTTGTTCTTCGACATCCAGGTAAGTACTGGCTCAGAGGGGCAACGTGAGTGGGATCGACACAGAAGGAATTCGAACTGTCGCCGACCACGCTGGAGGGCTGAGTGGTGCCGGAGCAGGGAGCGCCGCTTGGGTTCAGATAAAGATACTTGGTGGAGTAACTGAAGTAGCTGAACCAGGTGGCAGGGAAGTTTTCGTTGACGCCGCCGCTGGTGCAAGGCTGGCCATTGGCGTAGCAGAAGCCCTGGGTGGAGGTGTAGTAGATCTTCCAGGAAACGTTGTTCTGGTCGAGTTCCTGGAAGATGGTGCCGATGCTGAGCTGACCCAGGTGGTCGTCCTGGCTGGGATCCTTGACCAGGCCCTGGGTGGTGCCGCCGGTAAAGGTGGCCAGGCGGTTGGAAACGCTCTTGCTGGAGACGGGTGAGAACCAGCGATCCGACAGAGCAAATTGCGACGCCATGTAGTAGTAGTAGTTCAGGAAACCCTGATCGTAGTAGCCCATGGCGCGGCGGCCGGTAGTGTCAGTGAAGGTGCCGGAGCAGTTGCCGTTGGTGTTGCAGGCCTTCGCAAAACCTTCCGCGTTGTGGACGAATCCGTCCATCTTCATGGCGCGGGTGGTGGTGAAGTCATATCGATTGACCTCGCCGTAGCTGGCCAGCCAGGCGGAGGTGGCGTCATCGATGCAGGTGGTAGTGAACTTGAAGAGGGGATAGACGTCCCCTTCATCGTCGTCATTGGTAATGGTGTTCAGCTTGTCGTCGATGCCGTCGACGTTGTAGGTATTGCCGTCGGCGCCGACGTTATAGCCGTTGCTCTGACGGTAGGGATTCAGCATTCCGAAGTAATTGTCGAAGGTGTGATTCTCCTGGAGCATGAAGATCACATGGGTGATCGCGTCCTCGTTGCCGGCAGGGGTGACGGTAACGACTGCCTGCGCGGTGACAGAGGCGCCTCCCGCTCCAGTCGCCGTAGCGGTGTAGGTGGTGGTGGCGCCGGGACTGACCGACTGCGTGCCTCCTGTGGGCGCAAGTGTGTAGCTGCTGCTGTCGGTGCCGGTCACCGTGACTTGTGTGGAGTTGGTAGCGGTCACCGTGAGCGTGGAACTGCTTCCCGTGGCGATGGTGGTGGGATTCGCGGTGATGGTGACGGTCGGCGTCGTGCCGGCGGCGGTCACGGTGACCGTGGCCTGTGCAGTCACAGTGCCGCCGGGCCCTGTGGCGGTCGCGGTGTAGGTCGCGGTGGAAGCGGGAGTGACGGTTTGGGTGCCACCGGTGGCCGAGGTGAGCGTATAACTGCTGCCGTCGCTGCCGGCTATCGTTACCTGGGTGGCATTGTTGGCGACGACCGTAAGCGTAGAGGACTGGCCTGCGGTAATCGTGGTGGGATTGGCCGAGAGGGTCACCGTGGGCGGCGTCGCCGCTGTGACAGTTACCGTGGCGGTAGCTGTCGCGGTCGCGGTTCCGCTGACGGCGGCTGCCGTTGCGGTATAGGTGACAGTGGCGGTGGGTGTGACGGATTGCGTGCCGCCCGAATCACTGAGAGTGTAGGTGCTGCCATCGCTGCCGGTGACCTTCACCGATCCCGCATTCGTGGCCGCGACCGTAAGAGTGGCACTGGCGCCGGCGGTGACTGACGTGGGGTTGGCGCTGATGGTGACGGTAGGCGTGGCCACCGCCTGGGTTCCGGAGGAAGAGCCGCACCCGCTGAGGAGGACAGGGAATGCAATCGCCGCGCTCAGAAGGAACATTAGCCTGAGGCGGCCGGGGAAACGGGGAACAGACAGCGATTGCATGGTGTTCTCCTTCCTGAACTCAGTCGTGCCAACGTGACTGCAGGCGCGAGGTGCTTGACGGATGCATGTCAGCATCCACCCTCGAGGGATGGATGAGAGGAATAGCCATCAGAATTCCGGGTGCCGCGCGGCGTGTCTGCGTGCCTGCCTCTGCGGGAGTCGGTGAACGCTGTGGGGTGATTGCCTTCCTCGGAGAAGTCGAGCGAGTTGGGGGGGAGACTTTCTTCCGTGCGAGCGGCCAGGCCGGAGGCCGGGGGCCAATCCGGCCCGGAGCGGCGGGAACGAAACAGGGAATGCAGCCAGGCGCGGCGGCGCATGGGGGGGATGGCCGGGGCGGCCAGATGCTTGCGGCGCCGGTGCAGTTCGAACCAGCGGAGATAATCGCGCACGACGTTGCTCATGGTCATGCGGACGCCGGAGGCGTAGTTGTGCTCCGCCATCTGCCGCTGCAAAGGGGGAGACTGGAGGATGGTGATGAGCTGCTCCGCCAGATCGGCAGCGTCGCCACGGCGGAAGAAGCTGATGGCCATATCTTCGTCGGCGGCCATCTCGATGAAGTCGGGAATATCGGAGGAGACGACGGGGACACCGTACTCGCAGGCCTGGTGAGCCGGGCCGCTGGATCCCGTGGCCGAGTCGTAGGGCAGGACGACGACCGAGGTGGTGCGGTAGAGGTCGGGGATGTCTTCTTCCGCGACGTAGCCGCGAAACTCGATGGGGAGATCGGGGGGTTGCGCAGCGCGGATGGATTCCCAGTAGCCGGCGCGGGTGTGATGATTGGCGCCCGCGACGATGAGGCGCGCGTTGGGAACTGCTTTCAGAACGGCGGGGAATGCCTCCATCAGGGTCTCAAGCCTTTTGTAGGTGCCCCAGTGTCCGATGGCGAGAATGCGCAGATCAGGATTGCCGCGCTTTGTGAAGTCCGGCGGAATGGGCTCGGCGGCGAAGGTGCCGTGGGTGCCCAGCAGAACGTTCTTCGCGCCGTACTTCTCCATGAGCGTGCGCTGATAGCCGGGGAGGAGGACGGAGACGGAGTTCGCGCGCAGCAGGGCGCGGGTGGCGACGTCGGTGCCGAGGCGGTAGAGCCGCTCCTGTTTCACGCCGGCGGCGCCGAAGTCGACATGTTCCAGCACATGATGCAGGGTGATGTGGGTGTAGATCCCCATGGCGCGGACCAGAGCGGGTGTGGAAAGCCCGGCGAGAGCGGCGACCGGATAATCAGGGGTGGCGAAGCTTGAAAACACCAGGTTGAACCAGACCACGTCAGGCCGGATGCGGCGGATGGTATTGAGCAGGCGGACAGGGGTGGCGATGCTGTTGAAATTCCAGCAGCGGATCACTTCGAAGCCGGGAAGCTCCGGCTGCTGGGTCACCTTCAGCGGGTTGCCGTCGCCGTCGGTGGCGAACGCGTAGTCGGTGAGCTCATCGGCGAGGATGGTGAGCTGGATATCGGGATGCTGCTGCAGCTCGCGCGCAATGTGATAGGCATACTCATTCAGCTGGCGTCCGCTGGGAGGGAAGGTCGCTACTAAACAAATTCTCATCGGACTCCGGCCTTTAGAAAATGGTGATGCCAACAAAGGGACGAAACTGCTGGTTTTGGGTGCCGGTGAAGTTGTAGAACGTCTCCTGCTGGAGCGCCTGCCGGTGAAACCGAATGGGATACTGCAGATGTACTACGTCGCCGCTTTCATCGTGGAATTCTCCGATGGAAGGGGAGAAGCCCAGGAAAACTGGGTCGCCCTTCCTGTGATTGTCGTCGTAGATATGGAAGCCGCGGGTGCTGGACCAGGCTGGCTATTGCCCTGAACCTGCCAGTTGGCGGGCCGGTGGGACCAGTTAATGACGGCGGAGGGAACTCAGGGCCTGGGCGATGCCGGAGCGCGGACTCACCACGCCACGCCAGGCGCGGAGATCCTCGAACGAGTGCCTTTTGACGTTGAGGCTGTCTCTCAGAACCGGTGGCTGCAGGCCGATATAGGAGGACGTGTAGTAATCCTCAATGCTGACCGGATTAAAAGTCTGATCGTTCTCTCCCCATCCCGTGATTAAAGCTGGTTCCCCCAGGAGCTCACCCGAAAATTAACGGCGGCGGCAAAGGCATGTGAATCCTGATTGGTTTCGGTGAAGGGTCCGGTTTCGCGCAAAACATAACCGTCGGTCGAGACGACATGGAAGAAAGAACTGGTGGACATGTAAGTGAAGTCCCGGAAGAGGTTCTGGTCCATTGCGCCCGAGGACTCAGGGAATCGCGGCGTACTGTCTCCTGAACACCGCTGTTAAAGGTAATCACGTTGCTGCCCAGATGAACGGTAGGATTAAGGCCGATGTTGAACGAGTAGTCTGTCGTGTCCCGGTTAACGATCGAGTTGGTGCTCGGCACGGAGATAGTCGCCGCGCGCATTGCGCAGCTGAAAGAAGCCGGTGGCCGTGGGCAAATAATTCAGATGCAGGTGGAAGGCGTTGGTCCACTCGGTATCGATGGATGAGCGGGGCGGCGGCAGCAGAGAAGTGTCGGTGGGAGGCACCGGGGTGAGGCCATCCAGTTTGGAATCCAGCACGTAGACCGGGGTGTTCTCGAAGATGGGCTGAATGGTGATGTTGTCCAGGGCGCTGAGGCGGGAGTTGAGGCGATAGCCTTCGTCGCCTCCAGCCTCGAGCAGGTTCTGTTCGGCGGTCTGGTCTTCGCCGGCGGCATCGACGGCCTGGGCAAAAGCGGTAAGCGCCTGGGCGTTCTGATGTTCCTGGCGATAGACGCTGGCTTCCGCTAGCAGATATTGATAATTGGGTTCCTCGTCGGCGTACATTGCGAACGGCGTTCAGCTCGCCCTGGGCGCGAGCGGTATCTCCTAGAGCCAGGTACGTATTGGCCAGGCCGATATGCACAGCAGTATCGGATGCTCCCGCTGCCTGGGCACGTTGGAGGTAGGTTTCCGATAATTGGTAATCATGCAGGCTGCCGGAAAACGTCGGCAGCCTGCAGTAACTGCTGGCCGGTGGGCGGCACGGTTGTGCCGGACTCCGCCTCCATCAGCGCGAGCGCAATTTGCCGGCTGGCGTCGTCGGCATGCCCCTGACGCGCTTCGAGTTCCGCGACGGCGAGACGTACTTCCACGCGGTCCGCGTCGGGCATCACCAGGGCGCGGCGGAAGCGCAGCATGGCGGCCCGCTGGTCGCCCAGATCGGCAAGCGCATCGCCGGTGAAAATATATACATCGCTGTTACTGAAGTGCGGCTTCGCCTCTTCGCCGGGCTTGATATTGGCGGCGGGAGTGAGCCGGGCGCGATCTTCGGCCAGTTGCACGAAGTGCAGGGTCTGGTTACGGTCTCCGAGCTGCGCCCAGCTGCGCGCCAGCCACGCGTAGATGAGCGGATCGGAAGGCGAGAGGCGACTGGCGAGCTGCAGCTCGTCAATGGCTTCGTGATAGTGGCGATGGAGTAGAGCGTGCTGGCCAGCGCCATGTGCAGTTAGCCATCGTTCGGAGCAAATTTGAGCGCCGCGCGATATTCGGTCGCCGATTTGCTGAGCGCCCCTTCCTGGCCGTAGGCGGTGGCGCGGATCAGATGAATGGGCAGGGAATCGCCCAGTCCCACTACGGCAAGGTTCACCTCGCGCAGTGCGGTTTGCGGCTTATGCAGATCGAGGCTGGTGTAGGCGAGACCCATATGGGCTTCGGAGTTTTTGGGATCCTGGCGGACCGCGGTCTCGAAATCGTTCGCCGCGGCTCGCGGCTGATGCAGGTCGTGGAGGATGTAACCGCGGTTGACATAAGCCGTCGTTATATTCGGATCGCGCTCGATGGCTTCGGTAAAGTCGGCTCGCGCCTCGTTCAGATGATCGTCATGTTTCTCCACATAACCGGCGAGCAGTGGAAGGTCCGGCTCCTTCGTCAGAATGGAGCTGTACTTCTGCGCCAGCTGCCGGAGATCCTGATAGCGATCCAGGTGGAGATAGTCGTAGCCCAGGTAGACGACTACGTCGCGATCTTTGGGCAACAGCCCGATGGCTTTCTCGCCGACGCGGGCTGATTCCTGATAATTGCCTTTAAAGCTGTAATAGCGTTCCTCTTCGCGCAGCAGGCGCGCATTATTCTGCATGGCGGGGCTGGCTCGCTTCAACCACGTCCCCGCCACCTCGAGCTTGTGGGCCTCGATTCCGGCGTTCATACCGCCGGCGACGATAGAGGCATTGCGCGGAGAGAGGTCGTAGGCCTTCCGATAGAAGCTCTCGGCCTTTGTGTAATCGTGGCGAGAGGCGTAAAGATCGCCCAGCGCCAGCCAGGGAACGTACAGATGCGGATCGGCCTTGGCGAGCCGGTTAAAGTACATCTCCGCATCTTTGTCGCGGCCCACAACGCGCGACGCGTAGCCGAGGGAGATGAGCGCCGATCGGCTGTTGCCATTCTGCGCCAGAACCTTTTTGTAGAGCGCGATGGCATCCTCGGGCTGGCCGAGTTTCATGAGGATATCGCCGGACAGCTGCAGATTGTTCGGGTCGTTGGGGCTGAGCGCCAGAGCGCTCTGAATATCGGCACGGGCGCCGTTCAGCGTCACCGGCGCTCAGGTGAATGGTGGCGCGAAGACGCAGGAAGGGCACGCGGTCGGCCCCCTGTTCGTTCAGCGCGCCGATTGCGCTTTGCGCGATGGCCAGTTGCTTCTGGGCGGCATCGTCCTGATCCATACCGCGGTAGAGGCTGACCAGATCCATATGCATCTGGATCGGGTAAAGAGGTCCTTCCGCGGGTGTGGCGGGCAGATTGGCCAGCGCGGTGATGTATTCCTGGATCGCGTCCTCGGGATGGTCCTCGAGCTGGGCGATCTGTCCGCGAATGGCATGGAGGCGGTAATTGTCAGGCTGAACACTGGCGACGCGCGCGAGGAAGGCATTGGCGCGTTCATCGGAACCCGCCGCCACTTCCGCCTGGGCCGCTGACAATTGCAGTGCCAGATCTTTCGGCATGGCATTGGCGGCCTGGGTATAGACCTTCGCGGCTTCGTCCATATTGCCGTTGAGCTGATAGGTGTAGGCGAGTTCCGCCGTGATGTCCGGCGCGGGGTGGGGGATGGCCTTCAGTTCCTTGATGGCTTCATCGTACTGGCCCATCTGCCGGTAGTAGCCGGCCAGGGAGCGCTCCACATCGGGATTATTCGGAGCGCGGCGTTTCGCGATATTCAGGTAGTGGCCCGCCTGGTCGTACTGCTTCAGGTGCTGATAGCCCATGGCCAGCAGGACTTCAGAGCGGGCGCTGGGCGCCATGCGCTCCGCAGTCCCCAGAGTCTGGAGGGCGGTAGTGTCGTCGCCGGAGCGCAGTTGCAGCTCGCCGAGCAGCACTTCGTCGTTCACACGTTTGGGATTAGAGGCCACAATTTTCTGGAGCAGATCCTGAGCTTCCTTGGTGCGACCCATGACGGCTTCGGTCTGCGCGAGCCCGGAAAGTCCTTCCACAGCGCCCGGCTGGAGACGAAGCCCATGGTTATAGGAGTCAATCGACAGAGAAAAGTTGTGGTTCAGGCGAGCGGCGTATCCGAGCAGGAACCAGAGATGGGGATCGCTGGGCGCGGTCTGGGCTGCGCGCTGGGCGAGCGCCTGCGCCTCCGCGTGGTGGCCTTGTTTCAAAGCCAGCTCCGCGGCGCGAGCCAGACGCGCGTTCTGAATGTTCGATCCCCATCCCAGGGATTGTCCCGACGACGGCGCCTGGCTGGTCCCCTGTTGCGGCTTTGTCGAACCTTGGGGGTCCACCGAGTACGTCTGTGCGCGAGCAATCCAAACCAGGATGAAGAAGAGAACAGGCAGAACTGCAGTCTTCAGGTACCGAGGTCGGGCTTTAGGCATACGAACTAGCTGGTCTTGCACTTTCGGCGTTGGATGCTCGGGGAGGCGGCAACGTTGGCTCCGCCGCGACGCTTAAAGTGTTGGAAATAGAGAAATCGAGCAACCAGAGCGGTGCGGATTGGAATCCAATGCATTTTCGAGAGGACAGCCTTTGCAGAACGTTGAGCCAGTCCAGTCGGGAGCACGCTCCATCCCGCTGAGTTTGATCTTTGCCACGGCCCTGGCGGTCCACCTTCCGCTTCTCCTCATGGAGATGCCGCTGCGCTCCTACGACACGAATTTGCACATCTTTTTCGCGTCGCATTATCTGCAGCACTGGTTCGATCCCTGGAATACGAAGTGGTACGCCGGATTTTCACAGACGACCTATCTGCCGGTGCCCCAGCAATGGATTGCCGTCGTTTCCCATGTCACCGGGCTGGTGATGGGCTACATGGCGGTGCAGCTGGCGGCAATTTTGCTGCTGGTCCTCGGAGTTTACCGGTTTTCGCGGCTGTGGGTGAGCGAGCGGGCGGCTTCTTACGCCGCTCTGGCGACGGTCTTCGTTGGCGCCGAGAGCTTTCTGGTTTACGCGGCCGGCCAGTTGTCGACTACCGCCGCGGCGCCGCTTTATCTGAATGCGCTGCCGTTTCTGTTTGAGTGGATTCGCTTCGGGCGCAAGAAGGCGTTTCTCAAGGGCCTGGCCCTGTTTACCGCGGCTGCGGCCACTCACAGTGCCACTCTCGTCTTTGGATCGCTGCTGTTTGCCCTGCCCGTCCTGGCTCTGGCGTTTATTGATCGCGAAGGCGGAGAACGCGCTCCGGTTTCCTCCCTCGTGTTTCGTTCGGTGACGATCGTCGTGGCGGTCGGAATTGCCGTGGCGGTGGTTTTGCTGCCGTTCTGGATCGCGCTGATCCACTATCCGGTCACCCAGGTACCGATCCCCCATGCGAGCCGCGCCAACTACATCCTGAGTCCGCATCTGGGAGTCAACTATTTCCTCGTTCCCTATGGGGCGATGATTCTCGCTCTGCCCTTCATCATCTTTCGCGGAGCCGCCATCCGCCGGCTGCGGCCACTGCTGTTCGGCTTCTGGCTGGCGTTTTTGCTGGGGCTGGGCGGCACCACGCCGGTGGGCTATTACCTGCTGGGACGCGCCTTCGACGTCATTACGATGGAGCGCTTCAGCTACTGGGCCAGTCTGCTGGCGTTGCCTCTTGTCGGGTTGATGGCCTCGGAACTGGTTAGCCGTTTCCGGCTGCGCGCCGCGCTGCCTCTCGGTGTGGCGGCGGCGTTTACCTGTGCGCTGGCGGTTTGCTGGTCCACCTACTTTCCGCCCGAGGGGGCTGGTTTCAAGATTGATTCCTGCGCCCAGTGGCTCAACCGCGACGGCCACGATCGCTACCGTTACATCACACTGGGATTTGGGAACCAGATGGCCCGGCTGGCCATGCTGACCGATGCGGGCAGTGTGGACGGGGAGTGGAACTCAGGCCGCATGCTGCCCGAACTTCAGGCGCACGGATCCGGGGCGCTGACCGACGCAAAATATTTCGGCGATGCCGGACTGGACGCGCTTCGCGCCATGCTGCACCATGCGGATCGCTACGGGATTCGCTGGGTCTTCGTCAAGGATCACTACTACGATCCGCTGCTCTCGTTTGCGGGCTGGCGGCACGTGGACACCCTGGAAAACAATACGGTTTATCTGTGGGCCAACGACAGCGTACCGCCGGCTACGCCGGTTAACGCGCCGCAGAGGCCGCCGCGCTGGCAGGGGTTGTGGTGGGGGACGCTGCCTTTTGGCACCAGCCTGCTCGCGCTCCTCCTGGTCCTGATACCGGGAGAGCCGATCCGCTCCGTATCCGATGTCGAGCCTGCGGAAGAAGAGGAAGAACCTGTCGCCCACGGAAGGATGGCTTCGTAGCTATGGGACGTCTGATTGCGATCGTCATCATTCTTGTCACCGCAGGCCTTGTGGTCATTGGAACCCTGTTTCCGGTGCCCACCGCGGCGTTCTATGCCGGAGAAAGCTCCGGAGCCTCGCATTCCTGGTCCACGCCCCAGGCGTCCGTGCAGAGCCTGGCGCATGATATCGGGGCCCACGAGTGGTCGCAGGCGTATTCCAACCTCGACAATAAAGGCCAGTTTACTGAGCAGGACTATCCGCGATCTGACCGGCGCCGAGTTCAGCCTGCGTAGCTTCGCCGTCCTCGACGGCTTCAACGTCCGACCCCTGCACGCTTCCGATGACCGCGCGGACATGCAGCTGCAAATGCACTGGTCCACGGTGGTCGGCGATTTCAGCGACAACCGCGATGTTTCTGTGGTGCGCGTTGGGGATCGCTGGAAACCGGTGTGGCCGATTGTGCAGGAGCCCGGGTACGCCCAGGTGATTCCTGTGAACTATCTGCGCTGGGATGTGATCTATCGCGGGGCCGGCGATGACTGGGGGGCCCAGGATGTGGAAGGCCCGCATGTCCGGATTGTGGATATGCACCCGCTGGAGCGTGCTGCGGGCGTGGTCGTGATGGGCGAGCTGCTCAACGAGGATGTAGTGCCGGCGTACGTACATGTGAAGGCTACGCTGATGGCCAAGAACGGCAAGGAGATCGGTGAGGAGAGCAGTTTCGACGAGATTTCTCACCTGCTGCTGCCCAAACAGGTCACGCCGTTCCTGATTCTGTTTCCGAATGCGACTCTCTCCGACGTGGGCAGCATTCAAATGACACCGACAGCGGTGCTGGTGGCGGCTTCGGCCGACCCGGTGATTGAGATCCAGAATCAGAAGCTCAGTCCCATGCCCAACCCGGCGCTCACCGGAGCGGTCGTCAATCAGAGTGGCCAGGTGGTCAATATCGCTCATGTGCTCGGAACGTTCTACGACAAGACCGGACAGCTGGTGTGGGTAGCGGATCGCTATATCGATCGTGCTCTGATGCCGCAGACCCCGGTCTCCTTCACGATCCCCATTCCTGAGGATCTGGCGGGCAAGATCAGCAGCGAACGCGCCGTTGTGTCCACGTACAGCCAGGGTAACGACTTATGAGGCACGCAATCCCATCTCCGCTGGCCGTGCTGGCGTTGGGTGCGTTGTTGGCGGCCGTGCCGCCGGCGTTCGGCCAGACCGGGGACCTGAGCCTTCCGTCCCAGGCTGTGGCTGGTTCGGCGTTTGCGATCCAGACCAGCGGCAGCGGACCGGCGACTCTTTATATTGTTGGGACCGGCTCGGCGCTGCGGCGATCGGTTCAGCTGGGCGAACCGGTGTCAATTGCAGCAGGGGACCTGGTTCGCGCCGGGCATTATGTCGCCTTCCTGGAGCATAGCGGCTCGACCGATGAGGGCGAATTTGACGTCATTCCGGCGCCTCAGCCCGCAAATCTCGCATTTCTGGCCCGGCCATCGCGGCTTTCCGTGGATCTGCACAATGGAATCACGGGGGCTGTTTACATTTTTGATGCGTACTATAACCTTATTACACGGTCCATACCGGTATCATTTCAGTTATCGGTCCCGGCGGGGAGCGTTGAGTCCCGCACCGTGCAGAGCCATGAAGGCGCGGCGTGGACCCAGATGAATTCCTCGACGCGGGAAGGGGCTGCCAAATTTGTAGCAACCGCAGGCGATGTGTCCAGTACCCGGGTCATCCAGCAGGTACCCGGCGACCCCTGTGGTCTGAAAATGAGCGCGCAGCCCAATGGCCAGAAGATTGCTCTCACAACAGAACCTATTCGCGACTGCAACGGGAATCCCGTCCCGGACGGAACGGTTGTCACCTTCACGGAGACATTTGGAGGCGAGCAGACGACTGTGGACGTGCCGGTGAAGAAAGATATTGCTCAGGCGGAAATGCCGGCACACGACGGGGCACGGATCACGGTGGCCACGGGCGTAGTTCTCGGCAACGAAATTCGGTGGGGAAGATGAAGATTCTAAGGACTCTTATGGTGGCGATGTTGGCTTGCAGCGTCGGATCCGCACTGGCTGCGGACGAGGCGGAAGTCCACGTTCAGCCTCCCCATCTCGACACTCCGAGGCCGCTCGCCGACACGACCCGCAAGGCGGCGATTCGCGACTATCTGGAGTCATGGAAGGTGATGAGCACGGCTTTGGCCGAGAACCGGCCCGATTTGCTGGACGCGGATTTCGCCGGAACTGCCAAAGATCAGCTCACGGCGACTATCCAACAGCAGAAGGCGATGGGCATCCGTACTCGCTACCAGCCCATCTCTCATAATATTCAAATAATTTTTTACTCACCTGAGGGGCTATCCATTCAGGTGGTAGACAACATCGAATACGCAGTGCAGATCCTTGATCAAAACAAGGTCCTCACCGCACAACAAGTGCACGCACGCTACATCGCGGTTTTGACCCCCACGGAAGTGCGATGGAGGGTGCGTTTATTCCAGGCGGTTTCCGAATAGTTGGAGCCGCCGGAAAAGCAGTAGAGCAAGATCGCAAGACCTGAAAGACCTGTACGACCTGCAAGACCCAGGCAAGACAAAATTTAAATAGACGAGAATGCTCGTGCTATACGTGACTTTTTTGCACGGACTCAAGGAGGGTCTTCGATGATTTCTGTAGTCGTTCCGATCTTCAATGAAGAGGAGATCGTTACCGCGTTTCATGCGACGGTGGCGGCTTCCCTAAGGAGAATCGGGGAAGAATGGGAGGTTGTCTACGTTAATGACGGCTCCCGGGACAGCTCGCTGGAGCTGCTTCGCGGTCTGCAGATGGAGGACTCGCACGTTGTCGTCGTCGATCTGTCGCGCAACTGGGGCCATATGGGCGCCATCTCCGCCGGGCTGCAAACGGCACGGGGTGACGCGATCGTCCTGATGGATGGGGATTTTCAGGACCCACCGGAAGTGATTCCCGAACTCGTGGAGTCCTGCGCCAGGGCGCTCAGGTGGTGGTCGCGGTTCGCCGCAGCCGCCAGGAAAGCCGCAAGCTTCTGGCTGCGCTCTTTCCGCTCTTCTATCGCGTGCTTGGGGCTCTCTCCGATTTCCCGATTCCGCTGAACGCCGGCATCTTCGGTTTGATCGACCGGCAGGCAGTGGACTCAATCAACGCCATGCGTGAAAGCAACCGGTACTTGCCGGGGCTGCGCGCGTGGGTGGGCTACCGGAACTCGGTGGTCTACTACGACCGGCAGGATCGCGCCGGCGGGGAAGGCAAGCTGAGCTTCCTGAGCCGGATCAAGTACGCTATGGACGCGATCACCAGCTTTAGCTACAAACCTTTGCGTCTCTGCTTTGTGTTATCCGCTGCCTCCTGTTGTGTGGCTGCGCTTCTCATGCTCGGAATTCTGTTCGCCAGCGCTCCGCTGACTTCAGTGGGTCTGGGGATTTCCGCTGCAGTGTTCCTTGTGGGAGCTGCGATGCTGCTTTGCCTGGGCGTTCTCGGGGAGTATCTCGGGCGCGTCTACGACGAGGTCCGTCAGCGGCCGCTGTCCATCATCAACAAGGTGCACTACGCGTCAGAACTCTCGGCTACGGGATCGGTGGACGATTTTGACGTCGCTACCGCTCTGGATGAAGAGAAGCCGGTGAAGGTCTTTCGCGTCGCCTGATTGACCAGCGAGCCTCCCGCCGGGGAGGCTCGCTTCTCTGCTGCATCGCTCCTTCCGAGACATCACCCCCTGAACCGCGCCCGCGAAGCGCGAGGTAGGTCCGCCTGAGTTCTGCACGCGGACTACGAGCTCGACGATTTCGGTCTGACAGGGGAGCCGGGAAGGGAACCGCTGCTCATCTTCACGCGGTCACAGTCGGCTTGCGCCGTTAGCGGTCCTGACGCTTTGACGCCTCAGGTGCTGTCTCAGTGGACCGGCAGAACCGGCTGCATCCCGCCGGAGCCGCAGCCTGGAATGCCCCGCTCGATGGCCGTGCCTTCTTCGTAGTCGTTCCAGGTTTCGATCAGCAGGTATTGCAGGGGGTTGTCGGGCGGATAGTACTGCTTCCAGAGGTTGAAGGTATCCCGGAAGGTCTGACCGCAGCGGAAATCCATATGGCGGTTCAGGCTCCAGGAGGCCTTCTTGTCGTCAAAGCCTGCCCAGGCGCCGCCCACCGGCATTTTGTCCGGATATTTCGTCCGCATGGTCTGGTAGAAGTCTTCGAGGTAATCCTTGCCCCAGTCGCTGCCATCGGGCTTCCAGCCGCCTTTGCCGGGATTTACCCAGGCGTAGAAGCCTTCAAAGTCCTTTGCGTAGGTGCCGGGCACGTTCTCGTAGATCAGGAAAGGCTGCGGGTTCCACTGGTTCAGATCCTGGCGGACGCGGTCCCAGTCCGTATGGTGCCCCTTGGGAAAGATGAAGATTACCGGCCGCCCGTCATAGGTCAGGTAGGCGTCCCGTCCCTCAGCATTCTGGGCCAGATAGGTGTCGTGGAACATTTTGAAATCGGCGAGGGCTTCATCGGTCGCACCCACCTCCGCATTCGACTCGTCATACAGCATCGCCACATGGAACTTCTCCTTTGCGGCGGCTTTCTGGACGAGGGCGTAGGTCATGTCGTTGAAGGGGTCGCGATCGCCATACCAGTCCACGACGAAGCCGGAGATCCCCATCTTCTTCGCGTCCTGGATCTGCTTCTTTACCTCTTTAGGATCATGAGAGGAGTAGCCGACGGAGATGTGCGCGGGGTGGCCAAACCACGGCTCATAGACGGCCAAAAGCTCGGGCTCCGGGTTGGTGGCCCAGTGCCGGGGAGGTGTTTGAGGTGCTGGCTGGGAGGAACATCCGCGGAACAGCAGAAAAAAGGAAAGCAATGCAAGTGTTGAACGTGCCATCACAGAGATGCATTTTGGACGCAGTTTCCCCCAAAACGGGTTGTCTGACCCGGCTGCAGATGGGGGCTCTCCCAGGGCGGCGGAGCGGGTCGGTTCCGCATCGAATGTTCTAACCCTAAAGAGAGTTGCGGTGTCGGATCGCCGTCCGCGTCGGCAACTCCGCCGTGCATCCCTGTTTGCGGTAATTATCCCTTTTGCCCTGGAGCGTCAGTCGCGTGGAGACCAGCACGATCGAGAAACCCGGTACATTACACTCCCGCATCGTCTCCGGCAGTTTTGTTCTGCTGGTGGGCTCCGGCGTCGCCACAGCCACCAATCTCGCTTACAACATCACCGTCGCGCGCTTTCTGGGACCCGCCGGTTTTGGCCACGCGACAGCAGTCTACACGCTACTCACCCTCATCTCGGCAGCGACCCTTTCGATCCAGCTTGTTTCCGCCAAACTGGTAGCGCAGCAGCCTGATCCCGCGAATCGCCGCGCGGTTTACCGGTCGTTTCAGCGGGCAGCGTGGCTGACCGGCATTGCCATCGCCCTGCTGCTGCTCGCCTGTCGCCAGACGATCACCGGTTATCTGAACCTGCCTACGGCGGATCTGGTGAGCCTGCTGGCCGTGGGCGCGGCATTTTATGTCCCGCTGGGCAGTCGCCGCGGCTACATCCAGGGAACCTGCGCTTTCAGAAGTCTGGCCACACAGCCTGGTCCTCGAAGGCGTGATGAGGCTGGGCGGATCGCTGGCGGCGGTGCTGTTGGGCTACGGTGTGCGCGGCGTGATTGCCGCCAACTCGGCGGCTGTGGTGGTGGCGTACCTCGCGGCGGTGCAGAAAGGCGCGCACCGAAAGCGCAGTCCGCTGCCGTTCCGCGTGGCCGCTCGGGAAACCGCACAGGCGCTGGTCTTTCTTTCCGGACAGGTGCTGATCAACAACTGCGACATTGTCCTGGTGAAACACTTCTTTGTCTCTCGCGAGGCCGGGCTTTACGCGGCGGTGGCTATGGTGGGCCGCGTGATTTTCACCTTCTGCCAGTCGGTGGTTAACTCCATGTTCCCGCTGGTGGCGGGAACACGCGCGGAGGAGCGCCGGGGCCTGAAAGTCATTGCCACGGCGTTTCTCATGGTGCTGGCGATCGGTTCGGTTCTTGCCCTCGCTCTGCGGCTGGCGCCGGCTGGGCTTTGGACGACATTTCGAGGGCGGTGTCCAGGGACAGCGCAAGCTGGTAGCTGCCCCGTGCGTCGCCTTGCTCAACCTTCCAGATGGGAACGTGACAGGTAAACCTCGGTCCCGAGCCCGCCCAGCGACTTACCCGCCGCTATCCGCAGGCGCCGCACCTCCGAGCCGAACCAGGTGACATCAAGTCCCGCGTCGGCACTTGGCCGCGGCGACGAACACCAAACAGCGCCCTGACTGACTCAGCCACACAACA
>CAVPCE010000013.1:0-8754 GCA_963702295.1 uncultured Acidobacteriaceae bacterium
CGCATCGCGGACCGATTCGCTGGCTCCTGCCTGGCGCGTATGCGGCCGAGTTCTTCATCTTTCTGAATACGGGCCCGCTGAATGCCGCCATCGTCAATTCCGTGGCCGCCCCCATCCGTTCGACAGCCATCTCCGTGAACCTTTTCACGATTCACTTCCTGGGCGACGCCTTTTCGCCTGGGCTGATCGGCCGCATCTCCGATGCGACCAATCTCCGTATCGGACTGGGATCCACACTCTTTGCTCTGGCCGCCTCCGGGATCATTCTGTTCGGTGGAGCGCGCTTTGCGCCGCGGTTGCCGGACCTTGAGCCCGGCTCCCTGCCGCCCCCTCACTGACCCGATGCACTGGCCCCTCCTGGTTGCGAACCTTGTCAGCAGCGTGATTCTCGCTGTCTGGACCCAGCGCGCCGTCGCCGCCCAGCGCTGTCTGCCGCGGATTCCGAGGCTGCTCGACGCCCGCTACGATCCGGTTCCGGCGCGGTCGGTCGAGGACAGGGCACAGATCACCGTCATCGTCCCCGCCCGCAATGAATCCGCCGCCATCGAAGCCACGCTGCGGTCACTGCTGGCCCAGACGATCCCGCTCGAAATCCTCGCCGTCGATGACCGCTCCACCGATGCTACTGGAGCCCTCATGGATCGCATCGCGGCGGAGCCCATGCCTCGCGGGAAGGTCCTCTCCGTCATTCACATTAATTCCCTGCCCCCCGGCTGGATGGGCAAGAACCACGCCATGGCTCTCGCCGCGCGGCAAACCGGAACCCGTGGCTGCTCTTTACCGACGGCGACATTCTTTTCCAGCCGGAGACGCTCGAGCGCACACTGCGCTTTGCCGTCGAAGACAGCGCCGACCACATCGTCCTGCTCCCCACGCTGATCCTGAAAACCGCGGGCGAAAAGATGATGGCAGCCATCTTTCAGTCGCTCACCCTGCTCGTGTGGCGTCCGTGGAAAATTGCCGATCCCAAAGCCAGCAAAGAATCCATCGGCACGGGCGCTTTCAACCTCGTCCGCGCCGACGTTTATCGGGCCATCGGCGGCTTTGAGGCCTTCCCCATGGAGATCCTCGAAGATCTCCGCCTCGGCCATGAGATCAAACACCACGGCTATCGCCAGCAAATGGTTTTCGGCCGCGATCTGATCCGCCTGCACTGGGCCGCCGGGGCAATCGGCATGGTGAACAACCTCACCAAGAATATCTACGCAACCTTCCGCTTCAAGCCGATGCTGCTCCTGGGCGCGTGGCTGGGCCTGCTCATCTTATGCGGCGTCCCGCTGGCTGGGCTCCTGGCCCCTTCGTCGCTGATCCGCATCACCAGCCTCGTGTCGGTGCTCATGATTGCCCTTCTCTACCAGCAGGCCTCGCGTTTCTATACGCCTGTCAGCGTGGCCTGGGTCTTCGCGTTTCCCATCGCCCTGGCGCTGGTCCTCTATGCCATGCTTCGCTCCATGATCCTGACCCTCCGCCAGGGCGGCGTCGTCTGGCGGGGCACGTTTTATCCCCTGGGGGAACTCCGCCGCAATCTCGGACCGCTCCGCTAACCCCTGTCCCTGCGCCCTGATCCGGTTGCCTTGTAAAATATAGGGGAGGTCCCCATGCCGGAAACCCAGCGCCGCAAGACCGTTACGGTGAAGATTGGCCATGTCCGCGTCGGCTCGGAAGCCCCCGTGGTCGTCCAGTCAATGACCAACACCGATACCGCCGACGTGCCGCAACCATCCAGCAGGTCGCCGAGCTCGTCGCAGCCGGATCCGAGCTCGTGCGGGTCACGGTGAACAACGATGCCGCCGCCAGGCCGTCCCCCACATCGTCGAAGGTCTGGAGAAGCTCGGCATCGACGTCCCCATCATCGGCGACTTCCATTACAACGGCCATCTGCTGCTGAAGAAGTATCCGGACGTGCGCGCGGGCCCTGGCCAAGTACCGCATCAATCCCGGCAACGCCTCGATCGGCCGCAAAGACGATGACAATTTCCGCACCATGGTCGAGTGCGCGGTCGAAAACCACAAACCCGTCCGCATCGGCGTCAACTGGGGCTCGCTGGACCAGTCCCTGCTCACCCGCATGATGGATGAGAACTGCCAAGCGCTCGAACCCTGCCTGCGCGCGACGTGATGATCGAGGCGATGATCGCTCACGCGCTCGATTCCGCGGCCGCCGCCGAGCGCTACGGGCTTCGTCACGACCAGATCATCCTCAGCGCCAAGGTAGCGGGGTGCGCGATCTCATCGACGTCTACGAAATGCTGGCCGCCCGCTGCGACTACGCGCTGCACCTCGGCCTCACTGAAGCCGGCATGGGCATGAAGGGCATCGTGGCGTCGACCGCCGGCCTGGCCCCGCTGCTGCTGCAGGGCATCGGCGACACCATCCGCGTCTCGCTCACGCCCAAGCCGGACGGCGACCGCACCGAAGAAGTCAGCCCAGCAGATCCTGCAGTCGCTCGGCATCCGCAGCTTCACCCCGCAGGTCACGGCCTGCCCCGGATGCGGACGCACCACCAGCACCTTCTTCCAGGAGCTGGCCCAGCAAATCCAGGATTATCTCCGCACATCATGCCAATCTGGCGCGCACAGTACCCCGGCGTGGAAGAGCTCAAGCTCGCCGTCATGGGCTGCGTTGTCAACGGACCCGGCGAGTCCAAGCACGCCAACATCGGGATCTCTCTGCCCGGCACCTTCGAGGAGCCCAAAGCCCCCGTCTACGTGGATGGACACCTGATGACTACGTTGCGCGGCGACACCATCGTTCAGGACTTCCAGAAGATCCTCGACGAGTATGTTCGTACCCGCTACGGCAGCCGCGATCTGGAAACTACCGCGGTCTGATCGTTAACACGACCAGGCGCCATTTCCCCAAAGCCAGTCGGACTCGCCGCCCGCGTGTATGCCCGCCTGCACACGTCGATGCGCATGCACTACCATGCAATGTCGCCCTGAGGAACGTCATGACGCACTATTCAACTCTGCATACCCACACTGAGGCCGGCATTCACACCATCCTGCTGAACCGCCCCGAGAAGCGCAATGCACTCACCCACCAGCTGATGGAAGATTTGACGAACGCTCTTGAAGCCGCGGTCAACAATCCCGCGTGCCAGGTTGTGATCCTGACGGGCGCGGGCTCGGCGTTCTGTGCGGGCCTCGATCTGGAGCACCTGCGTGTCATGGCGGAAAAATCCGGCGAGCAGTCATTTGCGGATGACTATCATGCAGACGCTCAGCGGATTGCCACCTTGCTGCGTACGCTTTATAACCTGCCCGTGCCCACAATCGCGGCCGTCAACGGCCCCGCCATCGCGGGCGGGATGGGCATCGCCACATTGTGCGATTTCACCCTGACTGTCCCCGAAGCCAAATTTGGCTATACCGAAGTCCGCATCGGCTTTATCCCCGCCATTGTTTCCGCGTTTCTGCGCACGCAGATTGGCGACAAGCGGAGCCGCGATCTCCTTCTCACCGGACGCCTGCTTTCTGCTGAGGAAGCCAAGGCCCTCGGGCTCGTCACCCGCATCGTGCCGGAGCCCGATCTCATGCCTGAAGCTCGTGCGCTGGCCGCTCGCCTGCAACGGAACAGTCCCGCTGCTATGGAAGCCACCAAGCGCCTGCTCGGCACTTTTGCCGACCGATCCTTGTCCGACGACATTGAGGCCGCGATCCTGGCCAGTGTCCAGGCCCGCAGTACGGATGACTTCCGCGAAGGCGTTCACGCCTTTCTCGAAAAGCGTGCCCCCCAGTGGCCGTCCCTGCATCGACCGGGGATGCCCCGCCCGTCATGATCCACCAAGCGCCATAGCCACTTTTTGATTTCAATTGGTATCCCATCAGGACCACTTGCGCCCTAATTACCATAGCCACTACCATCCGTCCAATGGGTGAAATGTCCTCAGGAATCCTTCCGGTTATCCCCATTGACCGCGCGGCTGACATGCCCCTGCACCGCCAGGTCTACGCAGGCTTTCGCAATGCCATCCTGCGCGGCGACCTCGCCGCCGGCCAGCAGGTTCCCTCCAGCCGCTCGCTCGCTGCGGAGCTGGAAATTTCCCGCTTCCCGGTCCTCGACGCCTACGCGCAACTGCTGGCGGAAGGCTATTTCGAGACCCGTGTCGGCGCGGGAACCTTCGTCTCCGCTTCTCTGCGGATCCAGCCTGAGGCGGCGCGTCAGCGGCCCCTGACGCGGGTCGCGCGGCATACCTCCCGCCGGTCGATGCTTTACCCGAATGGGACCCGCTGCCCTGGCGGAATGGATGGGGCGCGTTCGGGGTGCACCAGCCTGCGCTTGATCAGTTCCCTTATGAGGTCTGGTCTCGTCTGGTGGTCCGGCACAGCCGCAGCGCCCGCATTTATCCCGACCCCGGACTCCGGCCCCTCGGCCTTCGCCACTTCCGGGAGATCCTGTGTTCCTACCTGCGTACGGCTCGAGCGGTACGTTGCGATCCCGATCAGATCATGATCGTCTCCGGGTCGCAGCAGGCTCTGGACATCACGGCGCGCGTCCTGCTCGATCCCGGCGATGAAGCGTGGATAGAAGAGCCCTGTTATCCGCTGACGCGCTCCATCCTTACTCGGCTCGGGCTGCTCGGTTAAACCGGTTCCCGTCGATCAGGACGGGCTCTATGTCAGCGCCGGCATCCGGATCGCGCCCCAGGCACGGGTCGCCTTTGTCACTCCCTCCCACCATTACGCCCTGGGCGTCACCATGAGCGCGTCCCGGCGGATGCAGCTGCTGGAATGGGCGCGCCAGTCCTCCGCCTGGATCGTGGAGGACGACTACGACAGCGAGTACCGCTACGAAAGCATGCCGATCCCGTCCTTACAGGGGCTGGACCCTGATCAATCGCGTGATCTATATCGGCACCTTCAGCAAAGTCCTGCGTCCGGCACTGCGGCTCGGCTACATCGTCATTCCCCCCGATCTCGTTGAGCGATTCGATCGGTTCGCTTCGCCATGGATATCTTCCCGCCTTACCTCTTTCAGGAGGTCCTGACGGACTTTATGCGCGCCGGCCATTTCGGCCGCCACATCCGTCGCATGCGCGCCCTCTATAAATCGCGGCGCACGGCTCTGGTGGAATGCCTGCGCAAGGAATTCGGCGACCTGCTGAAAATACATGGCTCAGAAGCCGGCATGCATCTCACCGTCACTTTGCCGCCGGGCTTCAGCGACGTTGAAATCGCGACGCGCGCGGCCCAGGAGAAGCTCTGGCTTTGGCCCCTTTCCCTCTGCTATACCGGTAGCCCGACCGAGCAGGGGCTCCTGCTCGGCGATGCCAACACCCCTGAAGATCAGATGGCCGCGGCGGTCCGGCATTTGCGCCTTATTCTGGCGCTCTGACGGGTTTCTGGTGACAGGGATCTCCCTGACTGGCTATGGTGAATCCCAGCAGAGTGGCTATGGCAAGCAGTCTGATTTCCGGCCCGCACTCTTACCATCGCCTTTGTCCCCGGAGGTGCGACGTGAAATTTCGCTGGTTTTCCGCAGGCACCCTTACCGTAGCGGCCGCATGCCTCTGCGTGGGTCCGGTTTACCGCGTTTCCGCTGAAGCTCTTCCTCAGGTCGCTTCCAACATCACGCTTGACTCCATGCCGCCCGAAACACGTGGCGATCTGTTGATGGCCCGCGGCGAGTATGTGCAGGCGGTGGACGCCTATCGCCAGGTGTCGCCGATGTCGGCGGTGGTCTGGAACAAGCTCGGAATCGCGTGGCATCACCTCTCCGCAGTCGATGAGGCGAAGCGCGACTATGAACGCGCGCTGCTGATCCGCCCCAACTATCCTGAGGCCATCAACAATCTCGGCGCGACCTACTTCGAGCAAAAGGACTACAAGAAGGCGATCAAGCTGTATCGTCACGCCCTGCAGCTGATGCCTGACTCCGCGGTGGTCGCGGCGAATCTGGGCGCCGCTTATTTCGCTCGCGGCAAATACAAGCCCGGCATTATCGCCTACCGCAAAGCTTTTGAAATGGACCCCAGTGTCTTCTCCGATCAGGCGATGACGGTTCGCGGCGGAACCACCCCGGAGGACCGCGCTCAGCAGGACTACTGTCTGGCCGAGCTCTTCGCCCAGGCCGGCATGAAGGAATACGCCATCGACTATCTGCGCAAAGCTTTCGACGAAGGCTTCCGCAATCGCAATCGCGTGATGCAGGACGCCGTCTTCGCCCAACTGCGCAAGACAGCCGATTTCGCCCATCTGATGGCTGAGCAAAAGCAGCGGTAGCCGCCGATCGCTCCCGGCCTCACTGCAAGCGATCAGCGCTGAAAGTTGCCCTCGCTGCGCGCGCAACTTCCGCGCCATCCCCTCTCCGTAATAACCACAGCAGTACTCCTGTACCGCTTTTCCTCGTTTAGCGTCCAAAGGAGTAACTCCCATCTTCCTTTTTGAGGAAGGGAGTGGTAGAGGAGGTATGGATACGGTTCCCGCCTCCCAACTCACTACGGACCACGCGCTTCCGCCGCCTCTGCGTCCTTCCACGGGGAATCATCATCCAATCGTTATCAGCGCCAGGGGGCTGCGCAAGGAATACCTGACCGGCCGGGGCCGGCTGGTTCTTTTTGAGCATCTGGCTCTGGATATTTTTGAGGGCGAAATGCTGGCCATTGTGGGCCAGTCGGGCGCGGGCAAGAGCACGCTGTTGCATATGCTGGGCGCGTTGATACCCCCTCCGCAGGTGACGTATACTGCGCCTCAATTCATTTGCAATCGCTCAGGCCCGGGCAGGCGGCCTCCTTTCGTAATCGCGAGGTCGGGTATGTCTGGCAATTTCACTACCTTCTGCCTGAATTTACGGCGCTGGAGAACGTCGCCATGCCCCTGCTGGCCAGGGGGGATCCGAAGGCCGAGGCCTTCAGAAACGCGGAGCAATGGTTGAACGAAGTCGAACTCGGTGACCGGGTGACCCATCGCGCAGGGGAACTGTCCGGGGGTGAACAGCAGCGAGTTTCGCTGGCGCGGGCGCTGGTGACACAACCCAAAGTGCTCCTCGCGGATGAGCCCACCGGGGATCTCGACAGCCTGACCGCCGAGATGGTCTTCGGTCTTATTCAGCGCCTGCACGCACAGCATCGCCTGACTTCGGTGATTGTGACTCACAATCTGGCGCTGGCCCGGCGATGTACACGGGTTTTGCGGCTTGAAAAGGGCCGCCTTGACGAAGGTTTCTCCGTTAGCGATTTGAAACGGATGGCTGGTAATTGGGTTTGTAAGAAACAGAAGTGCCGATGGCCGTAAGGATGGTTCGACACTTCTGGAACTTCGGGTTGGATGCAGACGAGCGCACCACCCTCAGGGGCCGCCCCGAATTGCCTCGCTTTCTGGCTGGGCGGCTGAATGAGCCGGAGCTTCACGGTTCAGGCTCAGTGAAATGAAGAGTCCCGACCTGCCTTTGCGCTGCCGGCATCCAAGACTGGCATCCCAGGGGTTGAACGGACACTCTCAGAGGGAACATGTTCGAACGTTATACAGAAAAAGCGCGGCGCGTCATCTTTTTCGCCCGCTATGAGGCGAGCCAGTTCGGTTCGCCGTATATCGAGACGGAACACCTGCTCCTCGGCCTGCTGCGCGAAGAAAAGCCCTCACCAACCGCTTTCTTCGCTCGCATGCTCGGTGGAATCCATCCGCAAACAGATTGAAGGACACACTACTGTCCGCGAGAAGGTCTCGACCTCGGTCGACCTCCCGCTCTGAGGAACGAGTGCAAGCGGGTGCTCGCCTATGCCGCCGAGGAGGCCAAGCGACTCTCGCATAAACACATCGGCACTGAACATCTCCTCCTTGGCCTCCTGCGCGAAGAGAAGTGCTTCGCATCGGGGATCCTCCACGAGCGCGGACTGCGGCTCTGGGCGGTGCGTGAAGAACTGGCTGCGCCCGCTACCCAGGAAAAGGCTGGTAACGCAGCAGCCCGCAACCGTGAGTTCGAGTCTGCTGTCGGAGTTCTCCCCCGCGCCCCGACCCAGGCTGCCATGGATGCTGCAGGCTGGATCCGCTGGTGGGCCGCGACCAGGGAACTGGAACGCGTCGTCCAGATTCTCTGCCGACGCACCAAGAACAATCCGTGCTGATCGGTGAGCCGGGAGTGGGCAAGACCGCCATCGTGGAAGGACTGGCCCAGCGATCGCCCATGGCGACGTGCCTAGTTTCCTCGCCGATAAACGCGTTCTGGCGCTCGATCTCTCGCGGATCGTCGCCGGCACCAAGTATCGCGGCCAGTTCGAGGAGCGTCTGAAAACCATCATGAAAGAGCTGATGGAGAATCAGAACTCCATCATCTTTATCGATGAGCTGCACACGCTCGTCGGTGCCGGTTCGGCCGAAGGCTCGCTCGATGCCGCAAATATCCTGAAGCCCGCGCTGTCACGCGGCGAGATCCAGTGCATCGGCGCCACCACGCCCGCGGAATATCCGCAAGTCGATTGAGAAGGATCGCTCGCTGGAACGCCGCTTCCAGGCCGTCAAGGTCCCGCCACCCAAAGAAGACCGATGCGACCAAGATCATGTATGGCATCAAGGACCGCTACGAAAAGTTCCACGCGGTCAGCTATACCGATGAGGCAATCAAATCGGCGGTCTCGCACTTCGAACCGCTACATCCCGGATCGTTTCCTGCCGGACAAGGCGATCGATCTGATCGATGAGGCGGGTCCGCGTGAAACTGCGCCAGACGACGCTGCCCACAGATCTGACCGAGGTCCAGAAGCGGATCAAGTTCATCGTCCACCGCATGGAAAACGCTATCGCGAACCATGAGTTC
>CAVPCE010000014.1:0-22500 GCA_963702295.1 uncultured Acidobacteriaceae bacterium
CGGTTTGGGTGGCTGACTCCGGTGCGGGTGACGGCGGAGCAGCCGGTTACGGCCTGAGCGCGACAGCGGATAGCGGATAGCGGACAGCGAATCACTCTCTTGCGGGGTTGCGTCGCTTTGTTCTCGGCTTGGGGGCGGGATCCCTGGGAATGCGGCCGCGGATCCTTCTGCTTCGCTTTGCGAAGCTTCAGGATGACATGTGAATGGGAACCTGGTTCGGGCGTGGCTGTGCGCCTGGTTGCGGGCGTCGGTGTGCGCGGAATCACTGAACCGCGGTTGAGATGCTGGTTGAATCTCAAGCGTGGGGAAAGCTCTGATTGCGGCGTTGCTGGGAGCGGCGGCGGTGTGTGCGGCGGTGCAGCAGGTATCTGCTCAGGAGACGGCTTGGGAGCGGTTTCGGAGCGACAACGCCAGGATGACGGCGTTGCAGCCGGCGTGGATGGCGCCGCTGGTGCAATCGGACTCGCGGCTGACGCAGGCGCTGCGGTTCTCGGTGGCGCAATCGAGCGCTCCTGGCGAGCGGATCATCAGCTACGGAAACAATCACGGGATCAGCGTGATCGGGGGAACGCGGTGGCAGCCGACTCAACCGCCGGCGTCTTCAGGAATCACAGCGGGGAATTTCCGGATGGGTGGGGGAATGCGTCGGCGCAGTTGAAGTACCGCATCGCGTCGGGCAATGCGGAGGGCGGCAACTTTGCGGTGACGGCGATGCTGGGGGAGGGGTTTGGGGCGCGCGCTTATCAGAACGGTGCGCTCTCAGGGTATCTGCTGCCGAAGGTGGCGGCAGGCAAGGCATTTGGACGCTTCGATGTAATCGACGCTGAATGGAGTGCTGCCCAGTGGCAGGATCGATCAGCAGGGGCGGGCGATTGAGTGGAACGTGACGGGGCAGGTGCACGCTGGTTCACGTATGTGGTTCGACGTGGAAGACAACTCCGCGTTCTTTTTGGGCGGTCCGATCGGCGGGAAGACGCAGAATTTCGTGACGCCGGCGGGATTCTTTCTGGTGAAGCAGAATGGCTGGGGATTTCGGCATCCGGCGGCGGTACTCGATGGCGGGATGCAGATCGCTACTTCGCGATTTTATCTTTGCAATCACAACGTGATTACGGAGCTGCGGATTCTGTTCTGAGGGGTCAGTTCACGGTTGGTTCACCACAGAGGGCACGGAGGACACGGAGAAATCGGCGCCGGGAGTGACGTGGCTGCGTGGACATGCAGGCTCGAAGGGTGCGGAACGATTTTCAGGCGGTGTACAGGTTGGACCGGAGATATTCATTGCGGAATTTGCCGTCCGGGTCGTAATCGTTTGCCAGAGCTTGGAAATCGGCCAATCGAGCGTACCGAGCCTGCAGATATCGAGGTTCGACGGTGAACAGCTTCGCCCAGTGCGGCCGGGCTTCGAAGGGTTCCAGCTTCGCCTCAATGCGGGGCAAGATCTCGCGCACGGTCGTCCACTCCGGCTTCCAGGTGAAATGAATGGCTAACGACCGCCGCCGGAGGCCGTGCTCATCCACAGATCGTCGGCATCAATTGTGCGCAGTTCGGTGACAAATAAGTGCGGAGTGATCTGGTCGCGCAGCTGCTCCACGGCTCGGATTGCCGCATAGCCGTGTTCCAGGGGCAGCAGATACTCTGTCTGCAATTCGTGGCCGCTGGAAGGCGTGAAGTCCATGCGGAAGTGCGGCAGGCGCTCGTACCACGGGCCGGAACGCCCAGCTGTTCGGTACATGCCTCGGCGGGATGGCCTGCGATGGGGTGCATCTTGACCGTTGCCCGTTTCGCTCCGTAGAAATCCGATCCAAGCGGCGGCTCCTTACGATCGGTGCGTTGCTTGATCCACGCCTGGGTGGCACGTCCTTTTTGCCAGTCGGTGAACAGGCTGACGCTGTAGCCAGCGGCAAAGACGTCCTCGAGGTGATGCTCCAGCACGGAGAAAGGCAGATCCAGATAGACGGTCTGCGCCACCTGGTAAGTCGGCTGCACGTCAAGGGTGACGCGAGTTAGAACGCCAAGCGCGCCCAGGTGCACGGAGGCGCCCTTCAGTTTGTCGCCATCCCGCTGTTTTGAGAGTCGGACGACCTGCCCATTGGCGGCTACAAACTCCATTGCGGACACGACTGTGGCCAGGTTGCCGTTGTGAAGTCCCGAGCCGTGGGTTGCCGTCGCAATGGCGCCCGCCACCGAGATATGAGGCAGGGAAGCGAGGTTATGCAATGCAAATCCCTTTGCATCGATGACCGGCGCCAGATCTCCGTAGCGCACACCAGCGCCCAAGGTCACCGTCTTCGCCGTATCGTCGAGCTCAATGGATTTCATGGCTACGGGCGCGAGCTGATTCTGTGTGCTGTCGGCGATCCCGTTAAAGGAGTGTCGTGATCCCAACGCCCGAACGTGGGCGCATTTTCGAACGATGGCCTGTGTCTCTTCCACAGTGGATGGCTGAAACAGATTGCCGGTGGAGTATGTGTAGTTGCCCGACCAGTTGGTGCGCGGCTCCGGCTCTCCCTGGGCATGCAAAAAGCGCGGCACGAGACTGCCGGTCAACGCTGCTCCCGAAGCTTTGAGGAATTCTCGTTTGTCCATCTGTTGTCCTCGTTCGCCGGATTGCACGCCACCCTGACTGTATCGTTCCGCGATGATGCCGTCATGATGCGCGGAGGATGGGACGGACGGGCGGGGTTCGGCGGGTTTGGCGGTGATGAGGATGGTGGCTGAGGTAAGGTCGGAGCCGTCCCAGCCGTCTTTGCCTGCTTCGATGTGAATGGGGCCGGGGCGCCTGGTGCTCTGGATGATGACCTGGGCGAGTCCGTTGAAGAGGGAGCGTCTGGGCTCTTTGTCGCTTTCCTGGCAGTTGGGGTCGCCGTTGCCGACGCCGATGAGTTTGCCGGGTCCGGCGACCTTGAAGGCGATTTTGTTGTCGGCGATGGGGACGACGCGGCCTTCTTTGTCGAGGGCTTCGACTTTAAGGACAGCGAGGTCTTCGCCGTCGGCGTGGATTTCGGTGCGATCGGCGGTGAGGCGGAGGGTGGCGGCGGGGCCGGTGGTCTCGCGCTTCTCGGTGAGGACGACGGTGCCGCCGCGATAGCCGCGGGCTTCGATGACGCCGGGCTCGTATTTGGCGTTCCACTCAACGTGGCCGAGGCGGGGGACTTTCTGGCGCCGAGGCTGGCGCCGTTGACGAAGCAACTCGACTTCCTCGAGGTTGGAATAAACCCAGACGGGGATCTCGTCGCCTTCGCGGCCGTGCCAGTTCCAGTGGGGGAAGAAATGCAGCGACGGGCTCGGGCCCCACCAGGCTTTGTAGTAGTAGAAGGTGTCCTTGGGGAAGCCGCACATATCGACGATGCCGAACTGGGAGTTGATGGAGGGCCAGCCGTAGGGGGTGGGCTCGCCGCGGTAGTCGAAGCCGGTCCAGGCAAAGCCGCCGGCTTCCCACTCGCGGGTGCCGTAGAAGGTCCACCATTCTTCCGGCGATTCGCCCCAGCGGCACGATTGCCGTCGTAGGAGCTGACGGTATTGCGCAGTTGGGTCGGTGGCGTAATCGCCGCGGGTGGAGATGGCGCTGGAGGTTTCGGAGCCATAGACGGGGCGTTTGGGATTGCCTCGTGGAAGGCGTCGGGCATTTTGAGGTTATAGTTGAAGCCGATGATGTCGAGGGCGTCGGAGACTCCCTGCTCGTTATCGCCATTGACGGCGGCGGAGACGACGCGGGTGGGATCGAGCTCGTGGCAGCGGCGGACCATGGTGGCGGCGATTTTCGCGCCCTGTTCGGCCATGGGGCCCTGCAGAGGAACTCCTCGTTGCCGATGGACCAGATGATGATGGAGGGCGAGTTGCGGTAGCGCTTGATCATCGTGTCGAGCTGCGCCAGGCCTTCAGGGTAGAACTCATCTGGCGGGTTTCGCACATCATCATGATGCCCATGCGGTCGCAGGCGTCGACCCACTCGGGCGTGGGCATGTTGTGCGAGGTGCGGACGGCATTGCAGCCCATGTCCTGGAGCACGCCGAGGCGGAAGTACTGCAGGCGGTCGGGGAGGGCGGCGCCGACGCCGGCGTGATCCTGATGGTTGCAGGTGCCCTGGATTTTGAGCGGCTTGCCGTTGAGGAAGAATCCCTTGTCAGCGTCGAAGAGGGCAGTGCGGACGCCGAAGGAGACGCGCTCGGCGTCGCGGGTCTTGCCGTCGGATTCAACGGTGACGATGGCGGAGTAGAGGTTGGGCTCATCGACGGACCAGAGGGCGGGGTTGGGCAGGGTGGCGGTGGCAGTGTAGGGAGCGGAGCCGTCGACGGGCGATGGAGAGCTCGGGGGCATCGGCGGTGGCGACGGTCGTACCCTTCGGCGTCGAGGATCTTCCAGCTGACTTTGGCGGTGGCAGGTTGCTTGCTCTGGTTTTCGACGATCGTGGAGAGGGCGAGGGTGGCGGAGCCGTTGGCGAGGGTGGGGCGCACGACGCTTTCCCACTTGCCGAGGTGGACGGCGTCAGTTTTGGTGAGCCAGACGTGGCGGTAGATGCCGGCTCCTTCATAGAACCAGCCGTCGCCGAAGCTGGCGTCGGCACGGATGACGATGTAATTCTTCGCGCCGTAGTTGAGGAAGTCAGAGAGGTCGAAACGGAAGGGGGCGTAGCCGTTGTCGTTGCGGCCGATGAAGCAGCCGTTGACGAAGACGAGCACATCGCGAACGGCGCCGTCGAATTCGACCCAGATGCGACGGCCGAGATCGGACGCGGGAATTTCAAATTCGCGGCGGTACCAGCCGACACTGGTCTCGGGGTAGCGACGGCCGAGGGGCTTGTAACCGTGGGACTTCATGGCGTTGTCGGAGCCGCCCAGATCATCGTGAACGAAGGGGAGCTCGACGGCCCAGTCGTGGGGCAGGTTGAGGGAGCGCCATGCGGAGTCGTCAAAGGCGGCTTTAGCGAAGTCGAAGTCGCCGGTTTTGCTGAAGTCGCTTTGGCCGAAGCCGAAGCCGAGATCTTTGGAGGGATCGTCGAGGTTGCCGAAGGTGAACTTCCAGCCGTAGTCGAAGAGGAGCTGCTCGCGGGGAGCGACGGCGGGAAGGGCGGCCGCAGAGGGTTCGGGTGTTGAGTTGTCGAGCAGAGCGGCGGTACGCGCCCAGGAGGAGCGGCCGATGAGGGAGGAGGCAGAGAGAACGAGCGAGGAAGAGAGCAGATCGCGGCGAGTGATGAAGGGCATGGAAGGCCTCGCGTGTCGGTCGACAAACCATGATACCCGGGGGAGTTGCAGTGGGGTGCGAGGCGCTGGGCGGACCTTCATTTTTAGCAGAGTGCGCGGAAAGAGAGAGGGGCGCCGGTTGCGTATGATTGGGGCAGAGCAGGGAAGGAGCAGCCGAAGAGCATGGTGGTGTGGCGTGGATACGGGCGTGAACTGCTGACGGTGGCAGTGGCAGCGGCGCTGCTGGGCGGGGCAGCGATGGCGCAGACGCAGACGGATCCGTCGGTACAGATGGCGCCGTCGAGTGTGCCACCTCCTTTGCCGCCGGCGCCAGCGTCGCAGGCAGGGCCGGGGAGTCCGAAGATTCCACCTACACGGCAGGAAGCACGCCCGTGCCGGCTGAGTTCGCTGGGGGTGTGCGTGCTCCACGTAGCGGAGGATGAGAAGGGCATTGTGCTGAGCCCGCTGCGGTCGCCTGCCCGGTATCTGTTGTGGGCGGTGCCATGGGCGGTGGGAACGGGCGTCACGGTGCATTACGACACAGGGATGATTCGGGATCTGGGCGTAGATACGACACGCGAGGATCGCTTTGAAAAGATTTCGACCTACGGGGGTTTGTACGCGCCTTACGCAGCCGCTGGTGTTGGTTATTTGGTTGGAGAGAAGCGGCAGGACAGCACCATGACGGATACGGCGGTGCTGGCCGCCGAAGCAATGGCGGACGCCACGATTCTGGATGAAGGCTTGAAGTACGCGATCGATCGGGAAGGGCCGATGCTGGACAACGCGCGGGGGAAGTTATGGCCGCAGGGTGTCAGCGGATGGCCGAACAGCCCTTCAATGCCGTCGGAGCATGCCATGAACGTGTGGTCGTTTGCGCATGTGGTGGCGGGGCAGTACAACGGCATCGCGACGCAGGCGCTCGTGTATGGGCTGGCGACGACGGTATCGGTGTCGCGGGTGATGGCACGGCAGCATTTTCCTTCGGATGTGATTGTGGGGAGCACGCTGGGCTGGCTGGTGGGCGGGTATGTGCTGCATCATCGGTCGCCGGAGGTGGGGACGCTGCTGGATGTGTCGGCGGTGCAGACGCCTTTGGGGCGGGGCGTGGAGCTGCGGTTGAATCTGCGGCGGGGTGAGTGAGCCACCTGAGGCACTGCAGGGTTGATTGTTTCCGAACTCCACCACAGAGCACAGAGAGCACGGAGATAAGGTAGAGGCCAGCGCGGCTGCCTGGCACACACGGTTGATGCGGCAATTTGGGGTCGTGGAATCCTCGCGTTGAAGGTTTTCGTTTGTATACTGGGCGTCGTTCCGCTTCAGTCGATCACGATTGCCCTGTGAGGTTCCGCTCATGGTCCTGCACCGGCTTGACCCTCCCGTCTCCTCTGCAACATCGCGAATTGCGAGAGTTATGAGAATGGCTTTCCGCAGCGTTCTCGCGCTGATGACCTTTTGCCTTTTGACTGTGCCTCTGCACGCGCAGAGCGCGTGGCGGGTGCAGGAGTTCATGGTGCCGATGCGGGATGGCGTGCACCTGCAAACGGTAGTGATTGCGCGGCGCGATCCGACGCAGCCGCTGCCGATTCTGTTGACGCGCACTCCTTATGGAGTGCCGACGCAGGAGGAGTTCGACAAGGCGGCTGCCGAAGCATGGCGCGGACTGGGTGCCGACCAACTGGAAGGAACTGGCTGCGGACGGCTATATCTTCGTGCTGCAGAACCTGCGCGGACGGTTCAAGTCCGAGGGCGTGTTTCAGATGACGGAGCAGTACGATGCGAACGATCCAAAGCAGGCCAACGAAACCAACGATGCGTACGACACGATCGACTGGCTGGTGAAGAACGTTCCGAACAACAACGGGCGGGTGGGCATCTACGGAGTGTCTTATGACGGGCTGACGGCAGGGTTGACGCTGCTGCATCCGCACCCGGCATTGAAGGCGGTGAGCGAGCAGGCTTCTCCGGTGGACCAGTGGATGAACGACGATATGCATCGTTATGGAGCGCTGCGGGAGAGCTATGCGTTTGAGTACTCGGTGCTGGAAGAAGCCGACAAGAGCAAGAACACGCACTTTGATTTCGATACTTATGACACGTATGACTGGTATCTGCGTCTGGGGCCGCTCGCGGGCCAATGCGGAGTATCTGCATGGGGCCTTGTCTTTTTGGAATGAGGTGATGGAGCACCCGAATTACGACGCCTTCTGGAAGAAGGAAGCATGGGTGAATCAGCTGCACGATTCGCCGGTGCCAAACCTGAACGTGGCGGGGTTCTGGGATCAGGAAGATCCGTGGGGGCCGTGGCAGATTTTCCGGCATGCGGAGGAGCATGATCCTGACCACAACAATCTGATGGTGGCGGGACCGTGGTTTCACGGAGAGTGGCAGCATCCGGAAGGGGACCGGATCGGCATTTTGCCATTTGGCGGGCATAAGACGGCGCTGGAATTCCGGCAAAACATTGAGGCGGCGTTTTTCCGGTATTACCTGCACGGCGAAGGGGCGAAGCCGGACTGGAAGGTGACGACGTTCCAGACGGGGTCGAACACATGGCATTCGTATGCGGACTGGCCGCCGAAGACCACGAAGCCGAGGAATCTGTATCTGCATGCGGATGGGACTTTGTCGTTCACGCCGGATGCAGCGGGCGGCCCGCAGTATCGGCAGTATGTGTCGGATCCGGCGACCCCGGTGCCGTATCGGGTGCGGCCGATTTCGCCAACCTATCCTGAGCCGGAGTGGCGGACGTGGGAGATGGCCGATCAGCGGTTTGCGGATCACCGGCCGGATGTGCTGAGCTTCGAGAGCGCGCCGCTGGATCATGACGTGGCTGTGACGGGTCCGCTGGCCGCGGAGCTGTATGCGTCACGTCGGGAACGGATTCGGACTTTGTGGTGAAGCTGATCGATGTGTATCCGGAGAAGGGGCAGGCGAGTGCCGATGAGAAGCCGACCGGGTATGCGGATTCTTTGAACGGTTATGAGCTGCCGATTGCGATGGAGGTGCGGCGGGGACGCTTTCTGCACAGCTATGAGCATCCGGAGCCGCTGAAGGCGAATCAACCGGTGGAATGGAAGATCCCGCTGCGGGACCACGATCACGTATTTCTGAAGGGGCACCGGATCATGGTGCAGGTGCAGTCGACGTGGTTTCCGGTCATCGACCGCAATCCTCAGAAATTTGTGCCGAGCATTTATCAGGCGACGGCTGCGGATTTTGTTCCGGCAACGCAGCGCGTGTACTGCACGCCGCAGATGCCGTCGCACATTGTGCTGCCGGTGGTGACGCAGTAACTGGCGGGGACGTTGCTGGATAGCGAAGGATAAAAAGGTCCACCACAGAGGGCACTGCGGCGAGCTGCGAGCTGCGAGCGATATCACCCCAGAGGACGCAGAGTGCACAGAGCCCTGCTATGGCTAGCCGACGAGGCGCTCGAGCTCCTGGGAGCGAAGGATGGTGATGGAAGCGCCGTGGCGGATGATGAGGTGGTCGCGCTCGAACTGATTGAGAAGGCGGGTAACGGTTTCGCGGGAGGTGCCGGCCATGTTGGCCAGTTCCTCGTGGGTGAGGGCCATGGTGAAGCGGAGCTCGGGTTTGCCGCAGGAACTGGTGCGTGCCCAGTCGAGGAGGAGCTGGGCAAGGCGGCCGGCGGCGGAGCCGGAGAGGGCGAGGCGGCGCGCGTCAAGAAAGACTTCGTGGTATTCGCGGGCGATGACCTGGGCGGCGTGGCGGCTGACATCACCGTAGTGGCTGAGGAATTCGAGGAAGTCGCGGCGGCGGACGCTGCGGATCTGGCAGGGCTCGAGGGTTTCGGCGGTGACTTCGTAGGGCAGGTCGTTGAGGGTCGCGGTGAGACCGAGGACGTCGCCGGGGACGGCGATTTTGAGGATCATGGTGCGGCCGTCACGGGAGGTGGCGGCGAGCTTGATCTGTCCGGAGCAGACGACGAAGATGCCCTGGGCGCGCTGACCTTCTTCAAAGACGATGGATCGGCTGGGGTAGGCGATCTGCATGGCGATTTCGTCGAAACGCTCGATGGCTTCTTCAGGAAGGGTGCAGAAGATGCGATCGGCACGGTCGGTGCACTGGGCGCAGCGATCGGGCACCTGACACCGGGTGGCGGAGCCATTTCGAGGGGAGTTTGCCATCAGGATGCGACCTCCGGCGGGGGGATGCGCCGTGTGGAGCGCGGGTAGGCAACGGGAAATCTCCTGGAGGGCCGCACTTGCTGACCTGGCGGCCTCCAGGTCTCAATGGAAAGAGCGCCGATGCTGTCGCACAGCCAGATGACCCTCCCCTGAATGATCTGGCATCCACCGACACAGCGAGCTCCATCGAGGACGTCGACGAAGAGAATTCCGCCGGAACGCGGATGGAGCGTGTGGGTCGCGCACTCTGGGGTGGCACATTGCATGGACGCTCTCCGGTAACGGCTGTAGTTCATGGGGTCCGTTCAGCTCAGAACCAAGGGTGAGGATTCGGGCTGGTGCTGTTTGTCTTCCGCAACCGGGGTGACGCGCAGGGAAATGACCGGGCAGGTGGCGGAAACGAGAATCTTGTAAGCGGCCGGCTCGGTGCCGGGCAGCCAGCTGTGTGCGGGAGCATGGACGCCGAGGACAATTAGGCCGGCCTCGACTTCCTTTGCAACGTTGAGAACGTCAGAGACGACGTTAGTGAGGGCGAAGCGGACCATCACCTGAGTGGAACCGCGGGCTTCAGCGGGGATGAGACGGTTGAGCTCGGCGGTAGCAGCCTCGACCGCTTTGCCGGGATCGCGGGTGGCCGGGGTTCCGGGCTGGATGACATGCAGAAGAACGACGCGCGCGTCGAACTGGCGGGCCAGGTGGAGCGATAGAGCGGTGCTGGTTTCATGCAGGCCGGCCAGCGAGACCGGGTGAAGAATGGTGCCGTGAGCGCCCGAGGGCAGATGATGAGCACGGGGGCCGATGGTGCACACCGGGACATCGACCAGTTCGAGGAGCTGGCGGGCGACCGAGCCGAGGACAAACTTTTTGAGGCCGCGGCGACCGTGGGTCCCAATGATCAGGCGGCCGCCATCGGCGTTCTTCACAACTTCGGCGATGACGTCGGGGGCGAAGCCGTGCCGTACAGCGGTGGCGCAGTCCACTCCCTGCTCGCGGACTTCGCGGGCGACGTTTTCAAGGAGCAGGCGCGCGTCGCGGTCCATGCGGAGGGGGTCGTAGTAGGGAACGGCTCCGGTTTCCACGGGCATGGATTCATGAGGGAGGACGGCATTGACAAGGATGAGGGAAGCGCCGCTGGCCCTGGCCTGAGCGATGGCGTAGGGGAGGAGGTAGTCAGTGTCAATAAGGTCAGTGGCGACCACGATTTTGCCGGGGCGGGGGGCGGGGGCGGCGGGATTGTGCATTGGGACGGTCATAGAGCACCTCGCAGCGGAGCGAGCGCTGGACAAGGCTAGTTTCGGATTGGCTGGCGGAGGCGGCTGTGCGCCCGCTCACATGACCGTGTGACGCAGATCACTTTCGGGAGGAGGATTTCGGGGGCGACTGGGCGGGGAGCGCCGGGAAGCTTGGGGCGAGGGAGGGAAATCTTGGGTGGCGGTGAGGGAAATCGCGCGTAGCGGCGAGGGGCAGGTTTGACCCACTCTGCGGCGGTTGTTAGGATAAGGATGCGGGGTGGAGCAGCCTGGTAGCTCGTTGGGCTCATAACCCAAAGGTCGGTGGTTCAAATCCACCCCCCGCAACCATCCGATTTTGCTGTCGATCCCCTTTAGGACACCTCTGATCGAGTCGGTCGCGTAAGGCTTGGACTCTCAGGGTTTATCTATCGCCCCCATCCAGCGCGCGCGCAGCGTTTTTATCCACTCCCTTATCGTCATCACCGTCACTGGCCTCAGAAATACACGCAACTTTAGGCTCTGGACTGTTTGGCGAAGGCCGAGTACATGGTGCCACCAAACCGCGATGGACGTTTTGAACGTTTGAATTCACTGATTGGGCCGTTTAACGTCCGGAGGGACGTCGACGCTGCGCATCCACTATGGCCGCCGGGATTCCTTTTGGCAAATTCCAGGGTTTGGTTAAGACTCTGGTACAAGCTCGTCAGGTCCTCGTTGATGGCCATCAGCTGATCGTAGATAAAGGTGTTGGTTCCGATCCCGCCCGCGTCCGGACTGTCGACCTTCTTCGCCTCTTTGAGTTCCTGGAACCGGTTGCGCACTGCAGCAAGCTGGTTCTGGAATTTGTTTTCCGTATACCTCGATGATAGTGTGCGGTGCCGGACCTGACGAGACCGATCGAGCACCTTCTTCCCAGCCTTCCCCGATTGGGGCAGTTTTGTGGCTCTCAATCCCCGACACGGCGGCGCCAATCAATGCTGCACGCGCTCATGGCGCTGTTTATGCTTACCTCTATGAAACGCCCCCGAGCCCATGTGATTGAAGACGAGGCTGCCAAACTTCTCCACGCCGTCCTCCCAGCCGAATGGATCATTCGGAGAAGCAGCAAAGACTACGGCATCGATTACGAGGTCGAGATCGCGGAGGACAGCATCGTTACCGGTGATCGTCTCTGGCTGCAGTTGAAGGGATGCGAGAAAACCAGGCGGGCCGAACGTCTGGTGCTGCATGAGGGAGACACTCCATCCGAGTATCGGTTTCCTCATGTTTTCTTTGATGCGGACACGGCCTTACTGAAATACGCGCTGCAATGCGATTTCCCCCTGCTGCTGGCTGTCGCTGATCTCTCGGAGAAGGAAATCTATTGGTTGCCCCTCCGAGACGAGATCGCGGTTCATCTCTTTTTCCGCGGCCTCGCGCATCTTGCGCACCTTGGCCACAAGGTCGGGCGTGCGCTCCATATATTGGTCCTCGTTCAACATGGCTATCGTTCCTCCTCATCCCCGAACTGGGCGAGGATTTCGCTGGACAGCTCGCTCTGCCCGGTATGGATCTCCTGATCGAGGTGCCTGAGCTTGCGGCCTGTGTCGCGCAGGAAGAACTTGCGCTCGATCCAGATGGTGAGGCCGAGGATGTTGGCGAAGAGCAGAGCGCAGTAGAGCGCGATGCTCTTGAGGTAGCTGTGCAGGATGAGGCTCGCGCCACGGCAGCGAGGAAGTGCAGCTCGTGCATCGACCAGAAGCCGAGCGCGAGAAAGATCAGCGTGGCGACGAATACGGCGTTGGCGATCATGAGCCGGGTGTCCTTTCCGCCGCGATGAACGGACGGCATGTCGACAGAAAAGCGGAGAGGCGAAAGCCTCTCCGCGAAAAGGCGAGGACGGCGTTAGCCATCCTCGCCGAAATCGACTAGCGCATCCGGCCGGTCCAGCCTGGTGATCCGGGTCGCGTGGACGGCATAGGTGCCGTGCTTCATCGGGAAGCGTTCGCCGGCGACGACCACGGATCGTTCCTGTTGCTGTGCGCGGAGTTCGCCTTCGACTTCGAGGTAGTCGCCGCGCCTCATGCCGCGGACCATTCCGCAGAAGAACGGGCCGGGGCAGATGATACGATGCCAGTCGGTGCGCGGATTCCACTCGTTGGCGCCGAGATCCCAGACGCCGGAGACGGTCGCCAGCAGCAGGACTGCGAACGAGTCATTCTGGATGTGGTCGGATGACGGAGCTTCGGCATCTCTGCCGAGGAACCCGCGGAGTGTGACGCTGTTGCGAAGAGAGTTGCATGGTTGCACCTCCCGAGGGAGGACAACGCCGCTTAAGCGGCGTCGTCCTCCGTGATGGGCTCGGCGTCGAGGTTCTCGCCGCCTGGCCGGGGCTGCGCCAGCTTCTTGACGGTGTTGGCGCGCACTTCCCAATCGCGGAGCTGACCTTGACCTTCTTCTTGCCCTCGCCGACTTCGGCGTCGTACTCGGTCGAGCGCAGCTCGCCTTCGACTTCCACGTAGTCGCCCTTCTTCAGGTCCTTCGCGTAGTCGGCGGGCTTGCCGAAGGCGACGATGCGGTGCCATTCGGTGTGGTTCACCCACTCGTTCGTCTGCTTGTCCTTGTAGCCGGACTTGGTGGCGAGCGACAGGACCGTGAAGGTCTTCTGGCTGCTGGTGGCGAAGTTCTCGGCGTCCTTGCCCAGGATAGCCTTTCAGCGTGACTTTGTTTTCGTAGAGTGCCATTGTAATTTCTCCTGTTTGTATTTGCCCGGATTGCCCTCGGGACACTCTTGCGCGAAGCGACGCGAGTGTGCCCCGCTCCCAAGGCCAAGCGCGTGCTTTTTCGGAAGGTTCGGAAAATCTTTTGTCCGCGTTCTGTGCGGAGTTGCACGAAGATTTTCTGAAAGCCGAAACCCGAGGGCGGCGCAGCCGAAGCAGAGCCGCGCCGTGCCGCCGGGCGCGGGATAAGCACCGAGCGAGTGACCGAGGGTGAGCAGGGAAAATCCGGGAGAGATGGCGCTCTATGGAAACACTTCGTCTGAAGGGCATCTATACAAGGATGCCGATGCATCGCGCAGACCAGCGGACCCGTAGCTCGTCGTTCTGCCGCGTCATCCGGCTGCAAAAGCAGAGAGTGGGTGGACCACGCTCTCGAAAGTCTCCGCATCGTTCTCTGTCCTGCCACGCGAAGGGCCTGTACTGAGGCGACTGGCGTGAAGGCGCAGCTGCGCAGCCTCCGCGTCGGGTCGAGCGAAGGGCAGAAGGTCAGGTCTTCTCTCTTCGCAGCATGGGAAGTACGCGTCAGCATCGCCGTGCATGTGTGCCCGCTCATGGCTCCTCGAGCCGGCCGTCCACGGAGGATCGCATCGACCGCGCGATGCGTTGCCCGATCCAGCGCATGACCGGGACAGCCATTGAATTGCCGAGAGCACGGTAGCGGGGGCCATCGGCTGCCAGCTTGCCGCGATACTCGACCAGCGTGTAATCGTCAGGGAATCCTTGCAGGCGCTCGCATTCGCGCGGAGTCAATCGCCGGACGGCCATTCCGTGCATGACGGCTGTCGTCGTGCTGTTCTCTATGCCGCCTGGGGCGCGGGAACAGAGGCTGGAGCTTGTCTCTGTAAAGCTGGCTGTGCTGGTTGTGCCATCGGTTCCGTGAAGCCTGATCGCCACGGCAAGCTGCCCGCCTCCATTGGCATGGCTGCTCTCATGTCCCATGCCGCGCAGCGTGGGCGCGACCTCGCTCACGTCGGCTCCGTAGTCTTTGGCGGAGAAGGCAACATAGCTGTTGCTGCTGCCGCCAGAGGCCGCGCGCAGACTCGCCATCTCCGATGGCTCAGGGACCGCGCCGCTCTCTCTGCCACGGAGGTTGAATGCGACCGCCTGGGCGCCGCCACTCTCCAGAGTGTGTGCGATGCCATCTGAGAAACCGCTGCCGTTCGCTTGCGTGTGCGCGGTGATGATCGCAATGGGGACCATCGGCACGCCGCGCCCGGTGCCGTCCTCGCTGGCATCGAAGCCATCGGCAGAGAGCGAATGCGCGATCAGCGTCTCGTCTCGAAGTCCTGCCTGCCCATCCCCCGGCGTTCAGGCAATGCGAGATTTCATCTGTGACGAGAGGACGCCGCGCCTAGTTGATTGCGGACGAAGCCATCCTGCATCCGGTCGATGGCCGCCACGGCGCCATGAGCGACCGCGCGCTAAGGGTGGGGCCTCCGGCAACGTCTTGCCGCGCTTCTCGGCGCGGCGGAGGATACCCCGACAGGCTCGACCGCTCAAGTAGTACCGCTGCGGCAGCTCGCCAGTCTCCAAGATGTCCGACAACAAAGACGCGGCGCCGTCGCTGGGGTACTCCGAAATACTGAGCGTCCAGAACTCGGTAGGCGATCCCATACCCGAGTTCGACCAGCATCCCGAGGAAGGCTCCAAACGTCCGTCCGTCGTCGATCGACAGGACGCCGGGGACGTTCTCCCACACCAGCCATAGGGGGCGGAGTCTGCCAGCAAGTCGAGCAAACTCGATGGTGAGGTTGCCACGCGGGTCATCCAGTCCGGCTCGCTTACCGGCGACGGAGAAAGACTGGCAAGGTGTTCCTCCGGCCAGAAGGTCGATTGCTCCCACATCGTTTGCTCCTATGCTGCGTGAAGTCGCCGGCATTGACAATCGTCGCCATCGGCAGGCAGAGCAACGATGTTGCGAATGGCTGCGGCGCGCTGCTTCGCCTCTTTCCGGTCCGGGGCGCTCATGCGGACTCGGCATGTAAATAGGCCGCGATGCGCGATAGCGCGAGCGCAGCAGCCAGCAGCAGAAGGGATCGATCTCGGCGAACATGGCGGGCTGCCAGCCGAGAGGTTGCCATGCAACCGAGACGGCTTCGATGCCCGAGCACACGGAGAGATATCTCACACCGCACTCCGGGGCCGTGGCCCGCGCTTCCGCGGCGCAGAGCACATTGAGAGCGGCGAGGATATGCGCCATTGAGGTGTTGCGGCCATAGAGCACCATGTCCGCGTAGCGGACGGGGGCAAGATCGCCGGCGCGGTCCACCAGCAGCAGCGGAACATGCAGATCCGTTTCGAGCAGGCGATGAATCAGCCTGCCGGCGAGGTCGCCCTGCTTGCGTGGATCGAGGATGCCGCAGACAAGCTGGCTCGCCATCATGACGGCAGCGGCGCTGCGGCTATCGTCGACGGCAGTCACGTCGTAGGGATGCAGACGTAGCGCGAAAGCCGTAGCGGAGAGCAATTCACGGTCGGCACAGTAAAGCAGGATGGGCTTCTTCGGTCGCATGGCGGTCAGCTCCCGAATGCCTGGTCTTCGTGGACGTAGCTGATGACGAGGCCGAGCGGATTGGTGAGCAGCATGGCGTTGGGCACTTCATCGCGGAAGCCGTAGACGACGTTCGCGGTCCAGCGTTCCCGGCTCTGCTCCTGCTGGTCGCCGGGCGAGCGGAAGACCTTCTCAAACTCGATGTGGGCGCGATACGGGCGCCTGCCGCGTGTCTTCGAGCACCACCGCGTTGATCTCGATGTCCACATTGGGCGCGCTGGGATCGAGCAGGAAGGTCTCAAGCGTCTTGGCTTTGTTGACGCGTGCCAGAGCGTTGCGGACTGCAAGTCGTTCGAAAAGAAATTCAGCGACTCGGCGAAGTCGCGCTGCAAGCGTGGCGTGATTGCGTCCGTAGTAGAGCTCAGCCCAACGCGCGAGATAGTATTTGCTGACACGCTCGACAGGGACTTTCGAGAAGTCGGCATAGTTCATGACCTGGCCGCGCCCGATGTCCGAGACCGAGATGACGAGCGGCTTCAGCCGCAAGGCAGCGGTCTGGGCGCGGTAGAGGAGCGCAAGCAGCGCGAGCGCGACGACGGAGAGCACGAGCAGCGCGACCTTGAGATAGGTGTTGGTGACGACTGGCTCCGCATACAGCTCCAGAAACTTGTGTCCGGCATCGGTGGTGGCAAAAGTTGTTTTTCGGCATGGTTAGTCTCCCGTCGGGTTGACCCAGGTGCCGGTGCGTCCGCTGAGGATCGACGCGGTCAGCTCCGGTATCTTGAAGAGGCCGTAGATGCAGACGAAGAGCGTGATCAGCAGCGCGGGCAGGATGGTGAAGGCATTCGAGATGCTGATGTTGCCGATGACCTGGAACATCGAGGTCGAGGACCTTGGCGAAAACAAAGATGAAGGCGCTGGCGACGACCTGATAGAAGCTGAAGCCGATGAAGGCTTTGAGCCATCCCCAGAACAGCCAGTCCATCTTCGGCACGATGAACCAGGGAATGAAGATGGGGCCGATCAGCACGCAGACGGCGGCGGCGACATAGCCATAGGCGATGACGGCAAAGGCCGCTGCCTCCATCGCCGCCAGAATCACGGCAATCAGCAGATAGGTCAGGTCTTCCAGGATGTTGAAGCTGCCCGGAGGCGCGCCGAGTTGCTGCTCGGCGTTGGTGATGGTGTCGGCGATCTCCTGCGTCTGGTCGGACTCGATCTGGTTGGAGAGATTCAGGCCCTCTTTGGTGATGAGGTCGCTGAAGCTGTAGCTGGTGCCGGGGATGGGCGTCGAGTAATAGGTCAGCATCCCGAGGCCGAACGCGATCATCAGGATCAGGTCGGCGAACTTGGCGAAGTGAAAGCCGCCGCCATGTCCCTGCGAAGCGGACAGGGCGGACTTGATGCCGAACCAGACAATCAGGATCACCGCCAGGCCACGGAAGATGTCGAGTCCCGTGGCCTGGAATATCGCTGCCCTGCGATGAGAGCAATTGGGTGATGGCCTGGCCGAGCAAAGGAAATGATGTTCTGTCCCATCAGTTGCTCCCGTTGATGCTGAGGGAAATGGAGTGCATCGAATCACTCACGCCGTTGTTCACGTTCTGCATGGTGTTCGGAAAGTTCTGCTGGAAGTAGATCGCGTTGTTGATGGCGCGATTCTGTGCGTCGATCTGCTGCTTCTGCGCGACGAGCTGCTGCTGGATCGAAGCCGCGAGAAGCTGGTTGGTGTCCTGCTGCGAGTGAATCTGGAGCAGCGTGGCGGAGTTGATCTTGCCGAGCAATGCGGCCTGCGTCTGCTGGCTGGAGTCGGTCGAGAAGGTGTCCGAGTCGAGATTGGTTAGCTTGGTTGCGAACGCCTGCTCGTCCGTGCGGATGGTGCCCGAGGGTGGCGAGCGTGTTGGTCGTTGTCGTCTGCGCCAACTCCGAGGTGGCGTACTGGTTGGCGACGGTGGCCTGGGTGCGGGAGTCGAGCGACGAGTAATTGCCGGAGGGATAGCTCTGGGCCTGCACATAGGCGCTGTTGTATCCCTGCTGCGCCTTGACGAGCGCGCCGATAGTTGAGCGCGTTCACCAGTGCGGCGGTGTTGCCATAGGTATTCGGCGGAGCCTGCAAGTTCGTCCACTGCGACCAGTCGGCCTTGTACCGCGCCTCGAGGTTCTGCGGCAACTGGCGACATCTGGTAGGCGAGGTTGTACATGGTGACGATCTGGTTGCGGGTTGCGACCGCAGTCGTATAAATCTGCGATCTCCTGCTCGATCTGCTGATGGCATGGGCGCTCTGCGTGGGGTCGAAGACGATGCCGGAGCCGAACTGCGCGTGCGCCGCAGGCGCGAGCGCGGTAGCAGGCCGGAACGAGAACGAGAATCTTTGCTGCTTTCATGGTGAAACCTCCGTGGACGTTACCGGTGGATGGATAACGGTGCAGGACGGAGAACGCGCCTCAGCGCGTTCGGGCGTCATGACCGATAGGGCGATGGCTTCGGCGGCGGTGGAACACCGCAGCCAGCCATCAGAAGACAGGCGAGAACAGAGAGAACCACGCGCATCACATCACCCCCGGCATCGTCGTGGTTCTCGTATGCAGGCAGCAGCATGTCCTGGGTGATGTAGACCTTGATCCGATGGCCTTCGCGGATGGTGATGGTCGGCGGGATGTTGATGAAGCGGTCGAGCACGTTGGCGCTCGACTGCGAAAGGCTGGAAGCGATGCCGGACTTGTATGCTTCCGTGCCCGATTCGTTGTAACCCTGATTGAGATTGGTGGCCTCGGCGGCTCCGGCAATGACCCCGAGCGCAATCGACGCGCCGAAGATCTCGACGTAATGGTTGTTCACCTTATCCTTGAGGCCGGTTGATCCCGCTTGGTCGAGACCGTGGAACTGGTCGAGATCGACGGAGTAACCATCCGGCATGAGCAGGCGATGGAAGGTGACGGCGAGGCGTTTCTGGCCGAGGCCGGCGACCTTCTGCACATCGCCCAGGATGAACGTGCCTTCCGGGATCAGGAGATGCTGGCGGTCCTGGCTGTAAATCGGGATTGGTCACCATGACCTTCAGCGGTCCGGCAAACTCTCCGTCGAGACGGTTGACCAGCACGGTGTCGATGGTCGTGCCCTCGAAGACCACGAAGGGCTGGCCGTGCGCGGAGTTCACGTTGACCTCCGGCGCACGCTTGTTGCCGGCGGCAGAAGCTCGGCGGGCTGCGCAGCAGCAGCCTGCGGCAAGCTCGAAGAGCGAGCCGCTGAGAGTGTCGACGGCGACGTCGGATGGTTCCGCCGATGGGTGCGAAGCGTCGTCATCGGCGGAGACAAGGTTGGAGGCAAAGCGAGCCTTGAATGCCAGCGCCTTTTCCGCATCCGCGACCGGATCGCGGGGCGGTTCCGTGGCTGGCCGACGGCGGCAACTGCGCAGCAGGAGACGCGACGCCGCGGTTGAGCAGGGTTGGCGGCGCGCCATGTTTGTCGGCGCCGTCGTTGTTCGTTCTCTGGGCCTGTTGCTGGCTCTGGCGCTGGTCGGCGCTCAGGTCCTGCTCCAGCTCCTGAATCTTCCGCTGGTTCATGTCCGTGGACACGGCCAGCGGGCCGGAGTCGGCAGTTTTCGCGGCAGGCTTGGCATGGTTCTTCGAGAACATCACGGCCATCAGGATGAGCACCGCGAGTCCGGCGATGACATAGCCCTGCGCCTGTTTGGGCACCACGCCCTCGGGCGTAATGCGTTTGTCGCGCAGGGCGGATGCGTGTTCTCGCGGTTGAGCGCTGGCTGCGGCTCCGGCGCCAGCTGGGTTTCTGTTTTTCTTCTGCCATCGCGTCCCCCTACTGAGCCTTCCGCTCAAAGTCGAGCTTGTGCTTGCCGATTTCGAGATAGCCCTTATCGACCACCGTGGGGATGACGTAGGTGCCGTCCTTCAACTGGAAGGTGATGAGGTCGGGCTTGCCGTCCTTCAGCTCGTAGATGGAGAACTTCTCCGAGGCCGACGACTTGATGTAGGTGAATTTGTCGTCGTGATAGATCGCGGAGACATCGAAGGGGCTTTCGTTGTGGAAGGTGTAATCGAACTTCAGTGCCTGGGTCGGGTAGTCGGCGCGGAACTGCTCGACGGCGTCGGCGGCGTGGGTCTGGGCGAGCTGCGCCTGCGCATGCGGCGGCAGCCACTTCGCGAGGCCGGCACGAGTTGCGTGGCGCCGTTAGCGGCAGCCAGAGAGGACGGATCGGACGGCTCGATGACGACCTTCAGGTCGGGATCGGCGGTCTCGATCATCGTCCAGCGTGAAGGAGTAGACGTTGCCTTTATCGGTAATCAGGTTGAGGTCGGAGTGGATGCCTTCCTTCGCCGGATGCAGAAAGCAGTAGTTGCCACGGCGTCGATGATCCAGAAGTCTTTATCGCCGGTGGCGACTTCCAGAATCTTCTCCGTGGGCGGCAACTGGATCAGCGTGGTGTAGCGCATTTTCGCGCGGACACTCACGATGTCGTTGGCGTGGTAGTTGACGATGCGGGGCGATCTGCTGGCCGTGGGCCACGGTCGCGGCAAGGCCAAGTAGCAGCGGGACGATGGGTGATGGGCGCATGAAATCTCCTGAATAGATTGTAGGTTGATGGGTTGGGGTAGTCGTGGGCGAGCCGGATCAAGCCTTGCTCCGGCCCGAAGCGGGCGAAGTAATCCTGTTTGCGGAGGTTGTCGCGGGCGTTGTTGGTCGCCATCCAATAGCCCAGCGCATCGACTTCGAGGACCAGCTTTTTCGTGCCGCGCGGCTGGATCAGCAGCAGCTCGCGCTTGGGCACCAGCGACTCCAGCAACTCAAGCTGGGTATCGTTCAACTGGAAGATATCGGCGTACAGCTTGCGGTCGATGTTGGGGTTGGAGAGGAAGATTTTGGTGGGGCAGGACTCGTTGACGATGTGCAGCATGTCGGACGCTGCCAGCTCCACGACCGATTGCGTCGCCAGAAGCATGGCCGCATTCTTTTTTCGCCACGTTTTTTCGGCCCGCAGTGATCCAGTCGCGGATCGTCGCGTTCTTGAGGAAAATCCAGCCTCGTCGATGACAAACACCTTGAAGGTCGCGGTGTTCTGCGGGCTTTTCAATCTCCGACGATGCCCGCTGCAACACGTAAAACAGCAGTGGCTCCAGCATGTCCGGGTAATCGCACCAGCCATCGAAGTTGAAGGTCTGGAACCGCGAGAACGTCAGGGTGTCTTCGACGTTATCGAAGAGATGGCCGAACTGCCCGGCCTGCGTCCATCGGTGCAGCCGCTCACCCAGCGGGCCGAGAATGGACGCAAAGTTCGTGAGCGTCCGTATCTCGGCGGGCAATTTGTAGACCCGCTCGATAGCGGCGAACAGCGCTTTTTCATCCTCGGGCGTCAGCTCATAGCGTCCGCCGGCCTCAATCAGCACCCGCAGGAACAGAAACAGAAAGTTCTGTTCTCATGGGTGGCTCAAGGGAAAATGGGTTGATAGTGAAGCCGGGGTTTTTCATCCCAACGTTCAGGTAGGTGCCGCCGAAGGCCCGCGTCACCGTCTCGTAGCTGCCGCCGAGATCGAAGATGAAGGTCAGCGGATCGTACTTCTGGACCGACTGAAGCATGAAGTCGGTAGCGAAAGACTTTGCCCGCTGCCGGTAGCACCGAGCAGCAGCGTGTGCGCCACATCGCCGCTAGTGGATGTTGAGGTAAAACGGCGTGCCGTGCGTCGATTCCAGGACTGCGAGATATTCCCGCTCCAGATGCGGGTTCCACTGCGCTGCCGCGTCGACGGTGAACAGGAACGACAGGTCGGCATAGTTGGAGTTGAGCGCCCATTGCTTGCGGAGGTTGAATTGCCTGTTGCCGGGGACCGTCGCAAAGAACGCATTGAGCAGGTTGTAGCGTTCTTCGTAGAGCAACCCGTCATGCTGCGTGAACAGCTTCTGGAACTCCGCGACCGCGTGCTCTACCTTCATGCGATCTTCGTCATAGACTGCGACGGTGAGCGTAAACTCACCGAAGTGCTTGCCCTCCATGCCGATGGCGGTGAGTGCATTGCCAAGCTCGGCGACCGCGGCAGCCTTCGAGTCATCGACCAGATTGTCCTGATTGCCGGTGTTTTGCCGGTCCTGAAGGTTCGAGACGAAGCTGGTCTTCGAGTTGTGGTGATGCCGGCGGCGCGAGGCGATCTCTTTCCGGGCCCTCGCGTTGTCTACCGGATGCCACTCGGTGACAACGTGGAAGTTGGCGGGGATGTCAAGGAGGCCCTGCAACAGCAGTGGCCGCGTCTCGGCCGGCAGCTCTTTTAGCGTGAGGATACGGAGATAGTCGTCATCCATTCGCAGGTAGCCGCGATGGGCTTCCAACTCCGAGTCGCAGACCTGTCGGTCCAGATGGCGCGCGCTGCGGAGACGGCGCGACTTTCAATCTTCGAGGGGCGGAAATTGACGAGACGGCGTGCAGTATGCGGAAGGTCTCTTCCGCCCCTGGCAGCTCGACCGTCATCAGGTCGCTTAGCTGCCCACTCAAACTGTTCGCTTTCTGCTGCAGCCGCAGCCGGTCGCGTTCGATCTGCTCGTAAATCAGAGTGCGTTCCTTGTTGCCGGAGAACAGGGCGCGCAAGTCGCTCAGCGACGAGCGCGGCTGTTTCGGCAACTGCGACAGTGCGTGCATCAGGCCGGTCTTCTGGTAGCTGCCGTCCACCATGACGATC
>CAVPCE010000015.1:0-52457 GCA_963702295.1 uncultured Acidobacteriaceae bacterium
CTTCGCAGCTCCGGACAGCCCCCTTCCTCGCTGGTTTTCTCCGGCGGCCAGGTAGCTCAGTGGTAGAGCGCGGCCCTGAAAAGGCCGGCGTCGGCGGTTCGATCCCGTCCCTGGCCACCACCTGTTTTGTCCCAAATTGATGTCGCCCGAGGTCCTTCGCTACGCTCAGGATTTCGCCTGCGGGCTCAGACGCCCGCAAAACGGCTCAAGTTCGATCCCGTCCCTGGCCACCACCCGCTTTGTCCCAAATCGATTTCACGCCTGCGGATTACGGCCGTGCGCTCTCGCACGCTTCCCTTTTAATTTGTTCGGTGGTGGACATAGGATGGCAGACGCTGACAAGGAGGCATGATGGCAGACGGCGGAAATAAGCAACGGTGTTCCAGCGGTGAAGGACACAACGTGGCCAGGCGGGACGTGATCAAGGGTCTGGCTCTCACGGTGGGCGGGGGCGCGCTGTGCGCAGCTCTTCCTGCTCAAGCGAGAGGAGCGGACGCCAAAGCCGCGGAGTACCCGGCGATCGCCTCGCCGGCAGGCGACACGATTGCCGCGTCCAACAGCGAACCGGTTGTCGAGATTGTGTCGGGCAAGGTGCGCGGCTATGTGCGCAGAGGAATATACACCTTCAAGGGCATTCCATACGCCGACACGACGGCGGGGCCGAACCGCTTTATGCCCCCGCAAAAGGCGAAGCCGTGGAAGGGGCTGCGCAGCTCCATGCATTTCGGCAGCGTGTGCCCGCAACCGCCGCGCGCCGGCTGGGCGAACGATGAAGAAGCCTGGCTGTTTTCCTGGGACAATGGGGTGCCGGGGGAAGACTGCCTGCGCGTGAACCTGTGGACGCCGGGAATCAAGGATGGCAAGAAGCGTCCGGTGATGGTGTGGCTGCATGGAGGGGGTTACACGGCCGGCTCCGGTCAGGAGCTGCTTTCCTACGACGGCGAGAATCTGGCGCGGCGCGGCGACGTGGTGGTTGTCACGCTGAATCACCGGCTGAACGTGTTCGGATTTCTGAACCTGTCGGAGTACGGGAGCCAGTATCAGGATTCCGCCAATGTGGGGATGCTCGACATTGTCGCGGCACTGGAGTGGGTGAGGGACAACATCGCCGGTTTCGGCGGCGATCCGAATCTCGTGACGATCTTCGGGCAGTCCGGCGGCGGAGGCAAAGTGAACGCGCTGATGGCCATGCCTTCGGCGAAAGGGCTGTTTCATCGCGCGATTGTGGAGAGCGGCTCGCTGATGTACGGGGCGACAGAAGAGCAGTCGCAGAAGCTGGCCGGCGAGCTGCTGACACAGCTGGGTCTCGACCCCTCGTCTGTTGACAAGCTGCAGCAGATTCCGGTGGAGCAACTGGAGGCCGCTGCTGTGGCGGTGACCACGCATCCCGCGCCGCGCTCGGGGGTCATGGATTTTCGGCACATCGGATCGCTGCTGGGATGGGCGCCGGTGGTGGACGGGAGGGTTCTGCCTCGACAGCCATTCGCGCCGGATGCACCCGCGCAGTCGGCGGACGTTCCGCTGCTGGTGGGAACCACGCTCAACGAATTTGTGACGGCGATCAATCATCCGGAATTTATGGAGATGGATGCCGGCCTGCTGAAGAGCCGGGTGCAGGGTGCATTCGGCGACAGGGCCGACAGCATTATCGAAGCGGCGAAGTCGGTTTATCCGAATGCGAATCCGTTTGAGCTGTGGTCAGTGATTGCATTGAGCGGGGTGCGCGCGTCGGCGCTGAGTCAGGCACAGGTGAAGGCGGCGCAGGGAGCCGCGCCAGCCTATTGCTATCAATTTGCGTGGCAGACGCCGGTGCTGAGCGGACGGCCCATGTCGTTCCATTGCTCGGAGATTGCTTTCGTGTTCGACAACACCGATCGCTGCGAGAACATGACGGGGGGCGGCCCGGCGGCGCGGGATCTGGCGGCGAAGGTGGAGCGAAGCCTGTATTGCCTTTGCGCGGACGGGTGATCCGAACCACCCCGGTTTGCCACGCTGGACTCCTTTGACCTCGGAGACGAACGCGACGATGGTGTTCGACACACAGTGCGGGGAGTTGCGGCAACGCTTCGATCAGGCGCTGCAGGACGCTGCCAACCGGACATAGGCGGAAAACTGTTCTCGACTCGTGGCATGAGCCGCGGAAGACAACAGCGGGCGTCGAAGGGGGAACAATAGGCGAATACGCGACGGCATCGAGCGAGGGTATCCTTTGTGGCCACTTCGGGGTAGCGAGAGGGGCCGCCAGGGATCAAGTTGGTCCGTAACCCCTTAAATAAATCGCTTGACAAGTGATAAAAGCGGTTGGTAGTCTCTCGCACCAGTCCCCCGGGAAGTAGAAAAAAAGAACCGGAATCACGCCGGAAGAGCGGCGGAAAAGCCGGAAAAGCCAGAGACGGGAATGCAACGCGTGCTTCCGAAAAATCGGAGCACTTTTTCTTCAAGGAGGCGATTTGTGAGACAGGTATTTGGAAAACCGGCGCACTACGTGTGGCTGTTTGTGCTGCTGTGCCTCGGGATGTCAGGGATTGCGGCGCACGCCCAGCAGAACTCTGAGATCACCGGCATCGTAACGGACCAAACCGGCGCGACGATTGCGGGCGCGCAACTGACCCTAACCGACAATGCGCGCGGCACAAAAGACTCGACCACTTCAAACGACGCCGGCTACTACTCGTTCCAGGCCCTGAACCCGGGCACCTACACCTTGAAGACCGTGGCCAAAGGGTTCCAGACCTATGCGGCCGACGGCGTGGTTGTGAACGTATCGCAGACCCTGCGTAATGACATCAAGATGCAGGTTGGCGCTGAGGCCACCACGGTCACGGTTCAGGCCAACGCTCTTCAGGTCCAGACCGACGACAACGTGGTCAGCACAACCATTACGTCGGAGCAGGTGGAGCAGCTGGCAACGGAGAACCGCAACTTTGCAGCTCTGGCCGCGATGGGCCTGGGTGTCAGTTCGAATTTGCCGGATAACAACACGCCGATGGCCGGCGCGGGCGGCAGCAGCTTCAGCATCAGCGCCAACGGCCTGCGCCAGAGCCACAATATCTGGCTCATCGACGGTGGCGAGTCGGATGACCGCGGCGGCGCCGGCGGTATTGCTCTCATGCCCCCGCAGGACGCAATCGCCGAATTCACGATGTTGACCTCGAACTACCCGCCGGACTATGGAATCTCGTCGGGCGCCACTTCAGCCTTTCGCTGAAGAGCGGCACGCGCAGTTTCCACGGCACGGGTTATGAGTTCAACCGCAACACGGATTACGACGCGAACGACTACTTCAACAAGTTCAACGGTCCGGCGCACACGCCTCGCCAGGTGCTGGATTACAACGTCTACGGATTTAACATCGGCGGCCCGGTGTTCATTCCCGGCGTTTACAACCGCGACCGGGACAAGACCTTCTTCTTCGTGAATGAAGAATGGCGCAACATCAAGCAGGGCTCGTCGACGAACACCAACAACACACTGCCTACAGCGGACATTCCGACAGCAGGGCAGAATCTGACGTACGTTAACCCGCGGTTCAATCTTTCTTCAGGTTCGGTACCACTGGGTATCGTTGTACCGACCGTCAGCGATCCGGCATATCAACGCGAAGTTGGCCGCTTTGGGCCTGACGCCGGGCCAGCCATTCCCAAACAACACGATTCCGGCTTCTCTGTTCGATCCCAACGCCGTCCTGTACCTCAATGCAGGCATCTGCTGCCGCCGCCGGGCAACGAGAACGATCAGTCGGTCGAGACTGTCAATTCGCCTATCACGGTTCGCGACGACATTGTGCGGGTGGATCATAAATTCAACGACAAGTGGGCAGTTGATGGCTCACTACATGCACGAGAGCGACCACGACAACAACCCCAAGCCAATGCTGGGATGGGACGGGGATACCTACAACACGGTCACCAGCTCCGAGATCACCCCGTCGAACAGCGGCGCCATCAAGCTGAGCGGCAGCATTTCGCCGACCCTGCTGGTGGAAGCCAGCATGAACTACGACGGCAACATCATCGACATCATCAACAGCGCGAATTCAGCGCAGCTTTCCGGCTGGTCGGCGGGAAACTACTTCAACAACGGCAGAACCAACGAGATCGTCCAGCATCGACAGCTTGGCGCTCCGTACGGAACCAACCTGGAGAATGGGATCGGCGCCGTGGCACAACGCCGCCGAAGACTATGAGCCCAAGGTGGATGTCTCGTACACGATGGGCACGCACGCGCTGAAGTTCGGCTTCAGCTACAACCGCTACACGAAGAACCAGCAGCTGTTTGGAGACGAGCAACGGGCTGTACACCTTCAAAGGCAACAACGGCAACAAATACACGGCGGCGGACTCGGCGGCCTGCCAGGCGAACAAAACGGCTGCGCTGCTGCGTGCAGGGCGAGCCGTCATGGACATGTTTCTTGGCCTGGCCGGCAGCTACAAGCAGCAGGGGCGCAGCCGATTCGCCACTACGTGAGCCAGACTCCCTCGGTTTACGCGATGGACGACTGGCGCGTCGACCCCGAGGCTGTCGCTTGCAACTCGGAATGCGCTACGACGCGCTGCCGCAGGCATGGGAGCGTAACAACGCGGTGGCGAACTTCAACCCGGCAGCCTACACCAGCCGGGTCAGGCCCGTCTGGACCGCTGCGGGCTCGATGTGCCCCGGCCGGACCGGGCTTCGTCAACGTCACCGTGGATGGGCTAGCGCTGCAGCTACGTGAACGGGATGGGATCTCGCCGGTTGGCAGGCTATCCCCGTGGCCTGGTGATCAACGACTACAAGACGTGGCAGCCTCGTATGGGGTTCTCGGAAGATGTGTTCGGGGATGGGAAGACGGTTCTGCGTGGCGGATTCGGAACGTTCTTCGAGCGCATGCAGGGCAACGTGATCTACAACGCTGCAACCGATTCGCCGTTCTCGTACCGCCTGGGCCTCAGAACCAGGTATACTTCAGCGGCCCGGGCACAACTGGCAGACCGGAGCCAGCGTGCTGCCAGGGCTTGCCGTTGTTTGCGACGAGCCGTAACCAACCTGGCGCAAAACTACCGCGCTCCCGCAGTGGCGGAGTTTTCACTGGGAATTCAGCATGAACTCGGAGCCTTCGATGATCTGGGTTGTGCAGTACGTGGGCAACCTGGCATGGCACCAGAACATCGACAGAAACATCAACAACATTCCGACCAATGTGGGCAACGTAACCATTCCCGAAGCATCGGGCACGGCGACGGTACCTGTGCAGTGCCTGGCCGGCGACTCCGGGCAACCACTCGGCCGTTCGGAGACCCTCAACGGCCTTCCCGGATTCAGGTCCTTCAATGGCGGGCAACTCGAACCCGTTCCGGCATATAGCTGGGACAGGGCGGGATCAACCAGCATGGAGACCAACACCAACGGCAGCTACAACGGATTCCAGACCGGTGCTTCATGTGCAGAACCACTGGGGCCTGTAGCGGCGAACTCGATTACACCTACTCACACGAGATGGACATTCAGAACGGCTGACAACGCTCAGCTGCGTGAGCAATCCGTGAGGAGCTGAAGTACGACAAGGGTGCGGGCGGACTACGATCGCCGGCACATCCTGCAGGCCAACTACGTCTACAGGCTGCCGTTCTTCCTGCACTCGCAGGGCCTGGTGAAATCGATCCTCGGCGGATGGGAGCTTGCGGGAACCTTCATCGACGAGAGCGGCACACCGGTCGCCAACAGCACCGGCATCTACTCTCCGGTAGGCTGAACGGTGACACCATTGGCCTGGGCGGTGGTTACAGAACCGTGCCAATGTCAGCGGGAAGGTCCACTATCCCAAGAACGTGAAGGGTTGGTTCAAGACACATCCCAGTTCTCGGCGCCGGTCGCGGCCTGGGACGGTGGCCCGAATCTGGGCTTCGGCAACAGCCACAAGGACGCGGTTGTGGGTCCGGGCCGCGTGAACTTCGGCGACTCGGTCTACAAATCGTTTGCGATGACCGAACGGGCGCATCTGGAGCTGCGGTTCGAGTCGTTCAACACGTTCAATCACGCGGAATTCCAGAACCTGAACACCACAGCCGGTGCAACAACTTCGGCTGGGTGAACAATGACTGGGGTCCGCATAACGTGGAACTCGGCGGGAAGTTTGTGTTCTAACCTGAACTCAACACCCTCGAGGGGCGCTGCGGGATTTCCCGCCGCGCCCTTTCTCTTGCCTATTCTCTTGCTGCGGGTCCATCGGGAAAGTCGTGAACCGGGGAAGGGGTCGAGACTCTGATCCCCGTCACGGGGAGTCGGATGCGGCCTGCTAATCGTCCCTGCGCACGGGGAATGTCTGCTCCTGACGATGTTTTGCGGCCGATGGACATGGAACCTATCATGACTCAGGAGACTGTCATCATGTGTTGGTTCGCGCAAGACGCACAGGAGCGAGCATGAAGCGGGCTGTTTTGGCGGGATGCCTGCTCGCGGTCCTCCCGGCTGCGGCATGGGCGCAGCGCACAGCGCCGGCAGACACGCAGAAGCAGGCTGCGCTGGCGCTGGAGCAGCAGAACAGATTCGCCGAAGCGGAGGCAGCGTGGCGGGCTTACAGCCAGGCTCATCCGGAGAATCCCGAACCGTGGGCGCACTGGGTCTCCTCGAGGCGCGCCAGCAGCACTACGCAGAGGCGGTGCCCCTGTATCGCAGGGCTCTGCATATGGACCCGGACGTTCCGGGGCTGCGGCTCAACCTTGGGCTGGCGTTGTTCAAAGGCGGCCATCCAAAGGAGGCGATCCTGGAGTTCAGGACTGCGCTCAGAACCGTACCACCGGATTCGCCCCAGGCGCAGCGTCTGCGTCTGCTGATCGGCACGGCCCACTATGGGCTCGGCGAATACGCTGAGGCTGTTCCGTTTTTGCAGAGCGCAGCCGTGCGCGATCCGCAGAATCTGCCGCTTCGCCTTGCGCTGGCGCACAGTTGCCTGTGGTCGAAACAGTATCAATGTGTCCTTGATACTTATCGCGAGATCCTGACTCTCAATGCCGCGTCCGCTGAAGCGGACATGCTGGCAGGCGAGGCACTGGATGCAATGAGAGATGACACGGGCGCCATGGAGCAGTTCCGCGCCGCGGAGAAGGCCAATCCCAGGCAGCCTTACGTACATTTCGCACTGGCCTGGTTGCTGATGGTGCAGAAACGGTATCAGGATGCGATTCCCGAGTTCCAGGCAGAACTTGCCAACGATCCTTCTCACACGCTGGCCCGCGTCTACCTTGCCGACTGTTACGTTCGTCTTGAAGACAATCAGCACGCGCAACCAGAGCTGGAGCGGGCTCTCAAAGAAGATCCCTCGATTGAGCGGGCCCATCTCGATCTGGGGATTATCTATGCCGCGCAGGGAAAAAATGAGGACGCTCTCGCGCAGTTGCAGGAAGCCGTCAGGCTGAATCCAAAGGATGCCGATCCGCATTGGCGGCTGGCTCGCCTGTATCAGGCGATGGGGCAGACGGACAAGGCCCGGGCCGAATCCATTGTTGTCGGCAAAATGAAGAAGCAGGCTTACCAGAGCGTGGTTCAGCAGATATCAGGGACACAGAAGACGCCTTCGCATGAAGCTCCGGGTCCGCAGTGAGCCCGTCCGCGCCTGCGGGCGTCAGCGATCTTCCCGCTCGATCTGCTTTTGCAGGGTTTTTGCCAGCTTTTCGATATCGTCCGCACGCCGCAGCGTATTAAGGGACAGAGTGTACTGATTGGTTTTATCGACCTCTGTGCTGAGTTGCTGCGCGAGTGCGACCAGCTGATCGGCTTCATCGATAAGCCGCTGCTGCTGCGGTGTCAGCGAGGCGGACGGAGCCGGAGCATCGCTGGCGGCGTTCACTGCGGGTTGGGCTGCTGCGGACCGTTGTTGCGCGGCGGGAGCGTGCGCGGGAGCCGGAGGGGTTTGGGCGACCGCCATGCCGCAAGCTGCCAGCAGCAGGGTCGTGAGGCATACGCGGCGGCGCATCACAGGACTCCTGCCTTTGCCAGGGTTGTCGAGACATCATCCTGGGTTCTTTCCGTTCTCGAATCATATGTGCCAGTTTCTGAATGTGCTCGAGCCGGGTTCGTTCGGCGGCGCTGGCGTCGGCCGATGGCAGGCTGGCAATCTCTTTGCGGAGATCCTGAGCAATCTGGAGCAGCAGGCTGGTGGCCTCAACGATTTGCTTCTGGCGTGACTCGCCTCGCAACTCAGCCTGCTCGCGCTGGGCACGCAGCGCCAAAGGATCGGTGTGGTATTTGGTAAAGGGATCGGGGCTCACCTGCTCCCCTGGCTTGGCGGGCAGCTCGCGATTACCCGGCATGCTGGTACCCGGTGTTGGCGGATCCCCGGCTGTAACAGGGTTCTGTGCGCGCGCCATTGCCGCCACAGCGCAAACCATGGCAAGAAGCACCGCCGCTCTCAGGCATGCTGAAACCGCTTCATCACCATCCTCGCTCCGGGGAAAGACAGTCGAAGTTCGGCTGCGACTGTTGACCAGCTCGAATGGATACGTTCTGAAAATGAGGCCGGCCGCACGGCCATCCAGCGCCTGCGCGGCGATTCGTTCCCTACCATCCTTCTTTATGGGGTAGGGCGAGGTCCGATATCAGCGGTTCCGTGATTCGGTTTAACGGGAGTATGCCAGCGTGGAAAGGGGAATATCCACGCCATTCAAAGCTGATTCAGGGCGTGATCGGACTGAAAGTCGCGGTTCGATTCGGTCGAAATCCGGCAGGCGAAACCGAACGGAGCCGCGAAAGATCGAGACCCAGGATGGCTCGAAACCCGGCGATCAGACCCACCCACATGAGTCCGCCGAGGACAAGACCGAGAATCGTCCGCGCACCGGAGCCAGATGCTCTGTCTCATAGTCGCGGGAAGGCGCTGCCGTACGAGGCCAGAATCCTGCCTCGCCAAAAGTTGAATGCAATCGAACCGCATCGATGGGTGTCACCATTGTCAACTCCTTCTCCCCGTCCATTCAGCAGGACAAGGAAATGGTCACAAATGGCCCGGTTTTTACGATGCACAAATGTCACCCTGGTTGTTAACGGAGGATGGGCGTGGGGTAAGTCGCTGAGAAACTTAGTGTTCTGGCGAACACAAATTCACCGAGCGGGATCGTTCCGTGAGGGGCGCGGTCAGGCGCGCAGGCGACTGCGATCTAGGGATGCGATCTTGGAGAACCCGAGTCTGCTCCAAAGCGACGCCTGTGAGATAAACCGGGGCCGGGGTGGCGATGGCCACAAGGATCCATGCAGCCAGCGAAGCCAGAAGACCAACGATGGCCGCGGCCTGAAGTGTGTAGAACACCGCGGTGTGCTCCAGGTGCATGACCACGCAGCGGTGCGCAGGGGTTCCACGTGGTGGATGACCACCAGAGCCAGCAGAAAGGCGATGATGCAGAGGTACTCAGGCTGATCAGAGCGACATCGACGGCACGATGGAGCCGCTGCCGGGACCGGCACAGGCGCAACTGGTCAGATGTTCCTCGTAGTCGATGCGCATCTCGGGGGAAATTCCCGAAATGTCATAACGCCAGTCGAAAGAATGTCCCCGACGACCGAGTCGGTGCATGTACTCATCGTTTTCAGGTCCTCAATTTTCCCTCACCCCGTTCAGCAACCGCGACAACCCGGAAGGTGAGAATCCAATGCGAGGGGCGACGCTTTGATTATAACCCCTTTTCATTTCAGGACAATAGCTTCCATGGGACGATCCTGCTCGGCAAGGACGAGATGGTTCGCAAGCAGGCTCATGCGATCCCACAAGGCACGCTCGGCTGCAATGCGCGCCAGTTCGAGGAAGATTATTGTTCTCGGAGAGATGGGCAAGGCGACCCAGGTCGCCTGACCGTCGTAACCTCTGGCCAGAAACTCAGCTGCGGCATCGTTGGACAGGTGACCCACACAGACATCACTCTTTGTTTGACGGCCCAGGGATAGGGACCGTCGCGCAGCATATCCAGATCGTGATTGGACTCGAGCATCAACACGTCGCATCCCCGCAACTGCATGTTACGTTGGATGGCATGTAGCCCAGGTCGGTCGCTAATCCTATGCGAACGCCCTCCGTCTCGAAGACAAACCCAACCGGATCAACAGCGTCGTGGGGGAGGGTGAAGGGTGTGACGGCAATGTCGCCGATGCGGAAGCCGCTGCCGGACTGAAAATACTGGACGGCGGGGAGGGCGGTAGGGTCCTTCCGGGGCTCGCTGAGTGATTCCTCGGCGGCGGCCTTTTCTTCGGAATCCGGCTCGGGTGTGGCGTTTGCCTGGGCCCGGCGGCGCTCCAGCCAGTCGGCATAGGTGATGCGCTTCTGCGGAGTCATCCAGCGCACCCAGGCGCGATGCGTTGGCTCCGTCCAGTAGACGGGGATGCCGAGGCGGCGCGCGGTTACTGCGAGGCCCTGCACATGGTCCTGATGTTCGTGGGTGATGAGAATGGCGTCGATGGTGCAGGGATCTTCGCCGGCGGCCTGCATCCGCTTCATCAGCTCCCGGCAGGAGAGCCCGGCATCGACGAGAATGCGGGTGGTGGAGCTGGCGACAAGAGCGCTGTTGCCCCGGGAACCGCTGGCCAGCACCGTCATCCGCACCATAAGGAGGAGCATACGACGAAACGGTGTGGAGGAAGCGGGTTTTCGGGAGAGGCGAACCTAACCGGGCTACTCGTAAGTGTAGAAGCCGCGTCCTGATTTCCGACCCAGCCAGCCGGCGTCCACCATGCGAATGAGGAGCGGACAGGGCCGATATTTGGGATCGCCCAGGCCATCGTGCAGAACCCGCATGATATCGAGGCAGACGTCGAGGCCGATGAAGTCGGCGAGGGTGAGCGGCCCCATGGGGTGGGCCATGCCCAGCTTAAAGACCTCATCGACAGCTTCCGGCGTGGCGACGCCTTCCATGACCGTGTACATGGCTTCGTTGAGCAGGGGCATGAGGACGCGGTTGGAGACGAAGCCGGGAGCGTCATTCACCTCGACGGGGGTTTTGCCGAGTTTCTGCGCAAGCTTCTGTACTGCGTCGAAGGTCTCCTGCGAGGTGGCGAGGCCGCGGATGACCTCGACCAGCTTCATGATCGGCACAGGATTGAAGAAATGCATGCCGATGACGCGATCGGGGCGGCCGGTCTGCGCGGCGAGCTTTGTAATAGAGATGGAGGAGGTATTGGAGGCGAGGATCACGTCGGCGGGCAGGAGGGCATCAAGTTCCTGAAAGACGGAGCGTTTGATTTCGAAGCGCTCGGTGGCAGCTTCGACGACGAAATCGCAGTCGCTGAGGGAAGAACGGTCCAGCGTTCCGTGGATCCGCTGCAGGGCTGAGTGCAGGTCTTCCTGAGAGATCTTTCCTTTTTCGGCCTCACGGTTCAGGTTTTTGCGAATCGTCTCGAGACCGCGGTCCAGGAAGCGTTGTTCGACTTCACACAGGACCACCGGGAATCCGCTGCGCGCGAAGACATGGGCAATGCCGTTGCCCATGGTGCCGGCGCCCAGGACGCCAACCTTCCTGATTTCTGCCATACTCTCTCCTCTATATTGGGTAGGGCTCAGGCCGAGCCGGGCACATGGACCAGCAGGCAGGTAACATTATCGCGGCCGCCTGCCTCGTTGGCTTCCTCGATCAGCCGTTCCACGGCGCGCTCGAAGTCGTTTTCGTCGCTGAGCACTCGCGAAATTTCCTCCTCAGAGACTTCGCGCGTGAGGCCGTCCGTGCAGAGCAGGAAAAGGTCGCCGGGTTCGGTATCCATCTCGAGGATTTCTTCCGTGACACTTTCCTGGGTACCGATCGCTCGGGTGATGACGCTGCGAAACGGGGAGCGTTCGGCCTCTTCGCGAGTCATGGTTCCCAGGCGCATTTGCTCATCGACGAGAGAATGATCGTGGGTGCAGAGGGACAGCTTGCCGTGGCGAAACAGGTAGCAGCGGCTGTCTCCAGCATGAGCAATGAGAGCCTTGCCGGGTTCAGGATGGCCGACCATCAGGGCTACGAGGGTGGTGCCCATACCGTACAGGCCGGGTTCGCGATCGGCCCGTTCGAGGACAGCGCGGTTGGCTTCGGTGATCGCTTCGTGGATCCGGTCGCGGGCGCCGGCACCGTTCTCGACCGCAATGCGATGCAGGACGGTATCCACGGCGAGGCGGCTGGCAATTTCGCCGCCTGCGGCTCCGCCCATCCCGTCGCAAACCACATAAATTCCGTGGTCTGGCAGAAAACCGAAGGCGTCTTCATTGCCGGTTCGCACCCTGCCGGTGCTGGTTCGAGCGACTGCCTTCGGCAGCCTGGAAGTTTCCGTCATCGTTCGTGGCCAGGAGGACCAGATTCACGATACACGAGGGTACTCGAACTTGTATCGGGCATCACGATTGCACAATCAGTCGGTCTTCTACAATCACCCTGAGGGACTACTGACGATGCCGCGGAAACCGCTGATTGCTGCCAACTGGAAGATGTATAAGACGCCGGTCCAGGCCCAGGAATTCACGAAGAATTTTCTGCCCCTGGTGGCGAACCACGGCCGGGACGAGATTGTTCTGTGCCCGTCGTTTACGTCGCTGTCGGTGGTGATTGCAGCGGTGACCGGCTTAGGTGTCGCGGTGGGCGCGCAGAATATGCACTTTGCCGACGAAGGCGCTTACACGGGGGAAACTTCTCCGCTGATGCTGAAGGCCATCGGCGCCACGCATGTGATTTTGGGGCACTCGGAGCGGCGGCAGTATTTCGGGGAGACCGACGAGATCATCAATAAGAAGCTGAAGACCGCTCTCCAGCACGGGCTGGTGCCAATTGTCTGCGTGGGCGAGGTCCTGGCGGAGCGAGAGGCGGGGAAGACCGAAGAGGTGCTTCTTCGCCAGACGCGGGGCGTGCTGGCGGGCATCCCAGCCGCCGAGGCGACGCCGATTGTGATCGCTTACGAGCCGGTGTGGGCGATTGGCACGGGCAAAACGGCGACGCCGCAAATGGCCTCGGACGCGCATAAAGTCATCCGAGGAGAAGTGGCAAAGCTGCTCGGAGGCCAGATCGCGGAGGAGATGCGCATCCTCTATGGTGGAAGTGTGAAGCCGGAGAACGCGACGGCGCTGATGAGCGAAGCGGAGATTGATGGGGGCCTGGTGGGGGGAGCGAGCCTGGACGCGCAGTCGTTTGCGAAGATTGTGAACTACTAGGCGAAGCTGGTCGATCTGGAAACGCCCGTTTTGCGACCGGAACGGTCGACTCGCATCTCATCAACGATGAATGAACCTGCCACGATCCGCGAAATTCTCGACAATACCAGGACCATTGCCGTTGTCGGACTGACGAACCGGGAGGGGCGCGCCTCACTCGGCGTCTCCCGGTACATGCAGAGCCAGGGATACAGGATCATCCCCGTCAATCCTCAGATCGAAAGCGTTCTGGGCGAGAAGGCCTATCCAGATCTGGACCAGGCGGTGGCGGCTGCAGGCGGCCCCGTGGAACTGGTGAACGTCTTTCGTAACCCGGAGCACGTGCCGGAGGTCGTGAAGGATGTGATCCGGCTGAAGATTCCTTACCTGTGGCTGCAGGAAGGGGTCGTGCATGAGGAAGCCGTATCCTGGGCAGAAGCGGCTGGGGTGAAGGTCGTGATGGACCACTGCCTATTGAAGGAGCGGATGGCTGCCGGGTGGAAAAAGACCTCGTAGGCTCGAGAAGCCGCGACTGCTTCCTAGACTGAGATTCCCTTTGGCTTCACGTTTTCCCGGATGAAGCGTACGACTGTATCCAGGGAAGTGCCGGGACCGAAAACCGCAGCCACACCATTCTCACGAAGGGAAGCAAGATCCTGGTCGGGGATGGTTCCGCCGAGAACCACCAAAACGTCAGAGGCGCCGCGCTCTTTCAGCATGGCAGTGATGCGCGGGACGATGGCATTGTGAGCGCCGGAGAGGATGCTGAGGCCGACGCAGTCCACGTCTTCCTGGAGGGCGGCGTTGACGATCATTTCCGGGGTCTGGCGCAGGCCGGTATAGATGACTTCCATGCCTGCGTCGCGCAGTGCGCGGGCGATGACCTTGGCACCACGATCGTGGCCATCGAGGCCGGGCTTGGCCACTAAAACGCGAATGGGCGTGGTGCGTTCAGACATAGGAACGCTGAAGAATAGCACACTCGTTCAGGGATGCGGGACCCGCTCCGCGGCAGAGGAAAGCCGCAACCGGAGCAGCAGGGGACTCATGGTGAGGCCCTGCACCACAATGGAAAAGATTACGACGACGTAAGTGATGGCCAGCAGCTGATCGTGGAGGACGCCCGGCGAGAGCGACAGGGCGAGGGCGACTGCGAGACCGCCGCGCAGTCCTCCCCAGGTGAGGACGGAGATGGCGCCGCGTGCCGGTTTGTGAAAGACACGGACGATGCCGAGCGAAGTGACAACGCTGAGCCAGCGCGCGCCGAGCACGACGGGAATTGCCAGCAGTCCTGCATAGATGTAAGCGGCCTTCCAGGGCATGGCGAGCAGTTCAAGGCCCATGAGCAGAAAGAGGATCACGTTCATGATGGCGTCGATGAGATCCCAGAAGTCGTCGACGTGATCGCGGGTGGTGGGCGACATGGCGAGAGCGCGGGCTCGACCACCCACGACGAGTCCGGAGGCCACGGCTTCGAGGGGCGCGGAGAGGTGGAGCGAGTCAGCAAGAGCATAGCCGCCCATGGCAAGGGCCAGCGTCAGCAGTACCTCGGTCCGATAGCTGTCGAGGGAGCGCAGCAGGCGATAGACGCAATAGCCGAGCACCAGTCCAAGACCGATTCCGCCGCCGGCCTTGATCAGGAGCATCCAGGTAAAGTTGCCGATCGAAGGCCGCGCACCGTGACTGAAGGATTCAAGCAGGGTTAAGAACAGCACCGCGCCTACGCCGTCGTTGAAAAGAGATTCGCCTGTCAGCTGGGACTCGAGTTGTGCCGGAGCACCGACGCGGCGGAGCATTTCCAGCACCGCGATGGGATCAGTGGGCGAGATGAGAGCGCCGAAGAGAAGGCAGGCGACCAGCGGGGCATTGAAGCCGGTGATGGCGAGAATGGCTTTCAGGGATAAAGCGATCAGTCCCGCGGAAAACAAGGTGCCAAAGGTGGAGAGCGAAGTCACGGCAGCTTTTTGCTTTGCCAGATCGCCGAGGTTGAGATTCAAAGCGCCAGCAAAGAGCAGGAATGCGAGCATTCCGTGGAGAACCACGGCGGAGAAGTTGATGTGGTTGATGAAGTCTGCCGCGCGGCTGTGCAGACCCGGGATGGCGCGGCCGGCGATGGCGACGACAGCGGACATTCCGAGGGAGAGCAGCATGACCCCGACCGTCGCCGGCAGTCGGAGGAATCGCCGGCTGATGAAGGTGAACGCGGCAGCCAGGCAAACAAGCGTGCTGAGAAGAGCGAAGATCGGCACAGTGGAAAGGTTCTCCAACGAAATGCGGAGGGCTCAGTGCTCCCGATGAGCGGGTCTCCGGGAAGAGAAGGAGCCTAAATATCCTGCATGCGCTCGGGCTGCGATCCACAGCGGAGTCAGCTTTCGGAATCGCTCTCGCTGCCGCCGCTGTCCATCGATTCCAGAGGCGCGAGCGCTTCCTCCGGGACTTCCCATCGTCGCAGAATCCGATAGATAATGCCCGTCGAAAAGCCTGCTCGAGCCAGCATGCGCATCACTCGGGCGGCTTCTTTGTCGTTCTGCGGCTTTGACACGCGCTTCCGTTCCAGGTGGCGGCGAGCCAGTTCTTCTTCATCGACGTTCGCGTAGGAGGTTTCGAGGGTGGTGGCAATCAGGGGGGCATGGACGCCTTTGCGCATCAGGTCCTGCTGGACTCGGCGCCGGCCGAGGCTGGCATTTTCCTGGCGCAGCCGGGCGTAATCCTGGGCATAGACGGCGTCATCAAGATAGCGATGCCCCTTCAGGCGAGCGATCACGGTGTTCATCATCGTTTCCCCTGGCTCGCCGGGCTCCACACGACGCCTCAGGAGACGCTTCACTTCGGAAACGGTTCGCATTTGCTGACCGAGCAGGCGCACAGCATATTCGTAGAGCGCGGGTTCATCCAGAATGGCCGGCTTGCGCGAGCGGGAACGCATGCGACCAGCCTAGTACAAATGCGCTGTAGCGCAGCCGCGATTTACGATCGCCGCCGGTACCGAATTTCGAAGTCGTAGCCCTGATTGGGAGGGAAGAGCTCGGCGACGTGGCGCAGGCGTTCGGCCAGCGCCGGAGCAGCCAGCAGGGGGTACTCGCGCTCGCGCAGGTCGGCGTAATCGAAGTCGATGGTGAGCGAGAGCATATAAACGGCCAGGGTGTCGGCAAAGGCGGATTCCAGAAAGCTGGTCTTCGCCTTCTCATCGACAACGCCGCCTCGGCTGGCGTCGAGGGCGCGGCGACGGCTTTCCCAGGCGTCATGGCTGGTCTCTCCGCGGACGTCGGCGGTGGCCTGCGACCAGACCAGATCGCCAAAGCTCTGCGGAACGCCGACGACGTCTACAAAGTGGTGGCCAACGTTGATGAGGAACTCGAAGGCCAGGGCGAAGCGGTCCTGCATGAGCCGGGTGGAGATGAAGATGCACTCCGAGCCGCCGAAGCGAACATTGCGATGACAGATGGCGCGATCGCCAAGGTCGACCGAGTAATCCGGCGCAACGACGGTATCGTCATTTTCACCGATGGCCAGGGGGACGAAGTACCAGGCGCGCTGGCGGAGCGCTCCCGCCACGACGGCGGGGACTGCCTGCACGATCCGCTCCAGATCGTTCTGGGCGGTATGCACTTCGCCGAAAACGGCATAGCACATGCCGTTATCCGCCTGGCGGACCGCGGCTTCCTGGGCAACTTTGGTCGCGGCATACAGGGGGATCTGGGCGGCTCCAGCCATAAGTCTGTATTCTAGCTGACGAGGAGTAAGGGTATGACGGCCAATCCGCAGCCCGCGCGGCTATTGGGCATTCCGCTGGGCGACTTCGGCCTGTTTTCGTGCGTGCTGCTCTCGGTCGCCGCCGGTTTCTTCGCGTTTTTCGGCACCTGCTTTCTGGCGATCATAGGATTGCTTTTCTGGAACACCCTGGCGCACGAGCAGATCAACTACGCGGATTCGTATCGCTACATCGCCTTCCCCGTCGGCCTGGCGGTCATGGCTGTTGGATTCGTATTTTTCACCGGCGTCTGGGTCCGGCGCAGGTTCGCGGGAGCGGCCTGATGGCGGTTGTTCCCATCCCGGCCGGTCATTTGCATCCATCGCCGGAAGAGGCGCGGACATGGTGCGCCCGTCTCGAAGCGGGAGACATCCTCTACTTTCCGCAGACACCGGTTCCTCTGGTGTCGGAGGACGCGAGTTTCCTGCTGGGACAGCAACAGACTGACAGCTCGCTGCACAAGAACATCGCTTACAAACCGAAGGTCGATCGCCTGAGCGGCGTTGACACAAAAACGGCCAGCCCTGCCGCCGTGGAGCGGCTGCAGGGCATCATGCGCCGCTATTCTGCTTCCGTAGCGCGGTTCCTGGGCGAATTTCTGTCACCTTACCAGGAGCGCTGGGAACTCGACTACGCCAGCTTCCGACCCCAGGAGGAACAGGGGCGCGACCTGCCGCTTCGGCGTCGGAATGACCTGTTGCACACCGATGCGTTTCCTACGCGCCCCACGCACGGCGCGCGGATTTTGCGTTTCTTCAATAACATTCACCCGGCGCGTACGCGCGACTGGGTGGTCAGCGATCCATTTGCGGAGACGGTTCGACAGTTTGTTCCGGGCCAAATTGCGCCAGGGCCCGATTCGGCGCTTGCGCGGCTGGGAAAATCGGCAGGGCGCAGCCTCGGCCTGGGGGCGGCAATTCCTTCGCTGAAGCGCTCGCCCTACGACGAATTTATGATGAGGTTCCACAATTTTCTGAAGGAGAATCCGCGCTGGCAGGCTGAATGTCCTAAATATCCATTCCAGTTTCCCCCGGGCTCGAGCTGGATGGTTTACACGGATACCGTTCCCCACGCGGTGCTGGCGGGGCAGTACGCGCTGGAGCAGACGTTTTTAGTGCCGATGAAGGCCATGGTGCGCCCCGAGATTTCTCCGCTGCGAGTGCTCGAAGAGCTGGCGCAGGCGCGGTTGGCCTGATGGCGAATATGCGGCGAGTCCTGAACTGCGTATTGCTAGCGGTTGTAGCCGCGGCCGTTGTGGCCTGCAATTCCTCTGAGGTGCCGGCGACCCCATCCACTCCTTTCCGGGTGCACGCAATCTTCGATCCCAGCGCTGACGCTGCGACGCAGGTGCGCGACGCGCTGGCCGAAGCGACTCGCCAGCACAAGCGGGTACTGCTGGATTTCGGCGGGAACTGGTGCGGCGACTGCCAGATCCTGGACTACTACTTCCACCAGCCGCCCAACTCCGACCTTATCGACCACAGCTACATCGTGGTGGATATCGACGTGGGTCATCTGGACCACAATGTGGCGCTGGCGAATCAGTACGGTGTGACCCTGAGGCACGGAGTTCCCGCGCTGTCGATTGTGGATGCGCAGGGGCATGTGCTGTACAGCCAGAACGACGGCGAGTTCTCGTCGATGGGCCGGGTCGACCCGGCATCGGTGACGCAGATGCTGGAACAGTGGAAAGTGAGCGGGTAGCGGGAGTTCATTCTTTCGCAGCGACTTTTTCGTCCTCGCTCGCGTCACGAGTGACGGATACACTGTGGAACGGATGCTGCGCCTCTTTCACCATCTGCGGAAGGCGGTTTGGGCGGCTTTTGGCCACAGCGTATTCTCGATGGCCAAAGCGGCTGCGTATTCCGCTATTCTCAGCATCTTTCCCGCGCTGCTGGTGGTGACCACGATCTTTGCGATGATGCCTGCGGGCGGCGACATCCGCGGGCTGCTGCGCTCAGGATTTGAACGGATTCTGCCACCGGATACCATGCAACTGGTCCAGATGTATTTTGTGATCAACCACGCGCGTTCGGTGCGGATTGTGTGGGGCTCGGCGTTCATCACCATCTTTGCCGCCATGGGCGTGCTGCTCTCTTTGATGGAAGGCTTCCGGCGGGCCTATCGTCTGCCGCGAGGGGTGTGGGGGTTCTGGCGCGAGCGAATCGTGGCCTTGCTGCTGGTGCCGGGAACGATGGTCCCCATGGCGGCCGCCACTGTGTTCCTGGCCTTCGGGCATGCCATCGAACGCTGGATGATCGAGAATTCCGGTCACGAGCTGCACAACTACGTGATCGTAGGATGGCGGCTGGTGCGCTGGGTGAGTGCCTTGCTGGCCAGCGTCCTGTCGCTGATGGTGGTGTATCACTTCGGCGTGCCACGGGAGGAACTGGGGGTTGGCCGCGAGCGGTGGGCGGAACGGCGCGCGCAGTGGCGGGAAACCCTGCCGGGGGCAGCCATCGCCACCGCGACCTGGTTTCTCTCCACGCTGCTGTACGGCTGGTATGTGATTCGCTTTGGACACTATTCGGTGGTGTACGGCTCTCTGGGAGCGGGGATCGCCACGCTGGTATGGCTGTACATGGTGTCACTCAGCGTGCTGATGGGTGCGGAGATCAATGCACAGGTTTTCCCGCGGTCGGAGCAAATGCGCAAGCCAATGCTGGCGGAAGAGAGGGTCGGGCCGCAGGAATTCACCGTCCTGGAGTCAGGAGAAGGTTTGGTTCCGCCCCGGGCGGTATGAAGAGCGGCGCATTGCACGGTAGAATCGGGATGGAACAACCCAGAGTCTCCACTTCTTCGTTTTCGTTTTGAATCCTTACAACTCTTTTGGGGGATGGATGAATTTTTCGCTGTCAGGGCCTGGCCTCCTGGTGGAAAATCCGCGGCGGGCCAAGATTGTGGCCACGCTGGGTCCCGCTTCGTCGAATGAGACGGTTTTTCGCGAACTGCTGCGCGCCGGTCTGGATGTAGCGCGCCTGAATTTCTCACACGGAACGCATCCGGAAAAGCTGAAGCTCATCGAGATGGTGCGCAAAGTGGAGCGGGAAGAAGGGCGCAGCATCTGCATCCTCGGCGATCTGCAGGGACCGAAGATTCGGACCGGGCGGCTGAAGAACCGGATCCCGGTGCAACTGAAGGCCGGGCAGCGGCTGACGATCACCCCGCGCGACATATTGGGAACCTCGAGCGTTATTGCGACGACATTTCCCACGCTGGCGGAAAATCTGGAGCCGGGGGCGCGGATTCTGCTGTCGGACGGGCTGATCGAGCTGCGCGTGATCGAGATTCCCGGCGAGAACGTGGAATGCGATGTGATCAACGGCGGGATGCTCGGCGAACACAAGGGGATCAATCTGCCGGGGATCGCGGTGCGGGTGCCCTCGCTGACCGAAAAGGATGAGGAGGACCTCGAGTTCGGGATGAAGCACGGGATCGACGCGATCGCGGTGTCGTTCGTGCGCACGGCGGAAGATATCCGACATGTGAAGTTCCGGGTAGCGGCGCTGGGTCTGGAGACGTGGATCATTGCCAAACTGGAGAAGCCGCAGGCGATCGAGAACCTGGAAGCGATTCTGGAAAGCGCCGATGGGGTGATGGTGGCGCGCGGCGACCTGGGGGTGGAAATGCCGCCGGAGAAGGTGCCGGCGATCCAGAAGCACGTGATCCGGCGGGCGGCGGAGTATCGGAAGCCGGTGATCACAGCGACGCAGATGCTGGAGTCGATGATCGAGAATCCGCGGCCGACTCGGGCGGAAGCCAGCGACGTGGCGAACGCGATCTATGACGGAACGGACGCGGTGATGTTGTCGGCAGAGACTGCGGCGGGGAAATATCCGGTCGAAGCGGTCAAAATGATGGCCAAGATCGTGAGCGAGACGGAGTCGAATGTGCGCGAAGGCGCGACGCCGGAGTTGCACCACAATCGAGTGCGGCTGTCGATTGCGGAGACGATTTGCGAGTCGGCGGCGCATGCGGCGGAAGACCTGGACGTGAGCGCGATCGCGGTATTCACGGAATCGGGAACAACGGCGCGGCAACTGTCGAAGTATCGGCCTAAGCCGCGGATCTACGCGTTGTCCAGCATTGATGCGGTGATTCACCGGATGGCGCTGTTGTGGGGGGTGTATCCGATCCGGTGCCCGAAGCTGCAAACGGCGGAGCAGATGGTGGATCACGCAGAAAACACGCTGGAGAAGATGGGCTTCGTGAAGCCGCGCGAGATCATGGGCATCGTCGCAGGGACGCAGACGCGGTCCGGATCGACGAATTTCCTGCGTCTGCATGTTCTGGGCGATCGGCTGACGGACGGAGCGGGCGGCCACGATGGCGGCAAGCCGGGGCAACCGGTGAAGAAGGCGCCAAAGGAAGCGAAGATGGGAAAGAAGGCGGCTCGCCGGCGCTAGGCCGCGGAAGATGTTCTGCGAGTTGTGCGGGGAAGCCCTGTTCCGGATCGGGACAGGGCTTTTCTTCTTTCATGAGCACGGCCGCGAGTGGGAAAGCAAGGAGAATTGCATGCGTGTGGGGTACCAAAGTACCGAGGCGGCGGGACTGAATCGAAAGTGATCTTTACCCGGTTGAGAAGCCGATGTAGGCTCGCACAGAACGGGGAGGAGCGCCAATGGCGGCTGAGCGGTTTGTCTGTCCGAAGTCGATGCGAGCGTGCCCGGGGCCGGGGACATGTCCCGGGTGCCGGGTGCTTGCGGCGCTGCAGGGTCGTGAGGGCGAGGAACTCCGGAAACGGCTGATGTTGCTGTGGGAAGGAAAGCCGCTGCAGGCGACCTCGTACCGGGAGTTGATGCGGGATCTGGGCATTTCAGAGGAAGAAGCGCGCGAACTGGAGTGCGAGGAGCAGAATCTGGTGGACCAGGCGGTTGCGCGGTTTCCGAAGGGGATTCAGTAGGGGCGGAACGCAGGCACGCCTGAACCTCCATATCGGATTGGGGACAAGCGCGGGCGGATTGCCAGAGGAAAGTGTAAAAGCGCGACGGGATCGCTGCGCCGATCAGCGCTACCGGTAGCCCTGCCAGAGGTACTCGAGAGCTTCGGGAAGGGTCTGAAGCTTCGTGGCGTGGTCGACGTGGCCGGCGTTCTCGGCAAACACGAACTGATAGTGGTAGTGCTTTGCGGCGAGGGCCTTCGCCATCTGCTCGTTGGCGAGGACCCAGTCGTGCATGCCATCGCGCATGATGTTGGGGTTGTAGAGATCGCGATCGCCGACCTCCATCCAGATGCGGATGGGTTTGCGGGGCGAATTGGGGATGAGGTTGTCGACGAAGCCCCAGGCGCCGTGCGGGGTGGCAGGGTTCCATGGCCACTGCTGATTGATCCACGTACCGGAGTAGGCGAGGACGCGGTGGTACCACTCGGGGTGGTACCAGGCCATGATGAGCGAAACGGCTCCGCCAGAGGAACCGCCCATAGCGGCGCGGCCGTTGGGGTTGCGGGTGAGGCGGACGTGACAACGGGATTCGACCTGAGGCAGGACGACGTGCTCGATCCATTCGGCGTATTTGCCGGACATGGTGTCGTATTCGAGGCCGCGCTCGGAGCCCTGGGCATCGCCGCCGCCGTTGGCGATGGAGATGGCGATCTGGACGGGTACTTTGTGTTCGGCGATGAGATTGTCGAGGGCGGAGAAGAGGGAGCGGTCGGGTCCGTCGGCGCCGACGATGAAGGGGGCGTCGGTGCCGGGCTCGTACTGTGCGGGGATATAGACGGCGACGGTGCGGTTCCAGGGATGGGGGTGAGTGGTGGTGAGGTTGAGTTTTGCCGGGTTGGCGGGGTCGGGCGTGCCGAAGGTTCCTGGGTCACGGGCGATGCCGGGGTAATACGGGTCTCCGGCCGAGGTGACGCGTGAACTCTTCCACGCGACCCTGAGGGACGCCGGGGTGCGCGGACAATTCGGGTGCGGCGGTGTGGGTGGGGCCGAGGATGAAGTTGCCGTCCTGCGCGGGAGGCGGAAGGGCGCCGTCGGGTAGCTCGGTGGCGCGGACGTAGCCGGGGGTGTGCGGATCACGGGTGGGATACGTGGGGTGGGTTTGAGTTTGAGCCGGGAGGCACAGTGCGAGTGCAACGAAGGCAAATGTGGCGGAGCGCATGGTCGGATCGATTTTAGTCTGTGCTCGCGGCCAAAGCTGAGGGGCGATGCGCATTTCGAATCGCGTGAACTGCATGCGCGATTCGAAATGCGGTCATGCGAGGCATCACGACATCAATGATGCGTCGATGGCGTCGTAGCCGGTGGGGAGTTGAATGCCTTGCTTCGTGGCACCGGCTGCGAGGAGGGCGTCGACGGAGTTGGGCTGGCGGCGGTATTTCCAGTACGAGTCGGTGCAGGCGCGGACGGCGAGCTGGAGCGGGGTGCGACCGCGGGGGTCGGTCGCATTGACGTGGGCGCCGCGGGCGATCAATTCGCGGACGATGTCGTGATGCGCGCGCCAGGCAGCGACATGGAGGGCGGTGGAGTTGCGGGTGAGCTCCCAGTAGGGATCGCCGTCGGGCCAGAGGGTGTCGACGGAGACGCCGAGGTCGAGGAGGGTGCGGACACCTTCGAGATTGCCGGCTCCTGTAAAGCGGGCGAGAAGGGTTCCCCCGATTTGTAACAGATTCTGAGACAAGAACGGGATGTCGCGGAGCAGAGTGTCGACGCAGGCGCGGTTCGAGCGGGCGCAGAAGGCGACGAGGGCATCGAGGGGCTGATCCAATTTGGGGATGAAGCCGCGGCCTTCGAATTCGGCAAGGATGTCGCCGCGCCCGTGGTACGCAGCCATCTGGAAGGCATTTCGGTGATCATAGTTATTACGCAAGAACGGATCGGCGCCGTGATCGAGGAGCATTTGGATCATGACGAGGCCGTTGTCGCGACGGATAGCGTGCTGGAAGGGAGTGACTTTCCAGCTGGTGAGGTAGTTGGGATTGGCGCCGGCATCGAGGGCGAGGCGGAGGCCCGCGTCGTCGTGCCAGTCAGCCTTGCGCGCGAGGACAGTAGCGAGAGAGCGCTCGTTGAAACGGCCGGAGTCGAGGAGAATGCGCAGGACGGTGTTATCGCGCGTTTCAACGACGTGGTACGGCGTTTCCTCGTCGTTGGGGTCGGCGCCGTATTCGAGCAGGAGCCGCGTTATGCCGGGGTTCTGAGCGAGGGCGGCTGCGCCGTAAATCGCGGTTTCAGGGACCTGGCGTGGCGGGTCCTCGTCAAGAGTCTCGTACCAGCGGGTGTTGGCGCTGGCGCCCGCCTCGAGCAGGGCGCGGGCCGCCTTCACAAAGCCTTCCGAGCGGGCGGGCTCGAGGCGAAGATACCGGGAGAAGCAGAGATAGGTGAGGGCATCCCAGCCATGCGGGCCTCCTGGAGCGGTGGCCACGTCGGGGTCGCCGGCGAGGAAAGCCGCGACGCTGGTCGCGTCGCCCAGGACCGACGCGGTGTAGATACTGTCCGTCGCGACATGCGGATACCGAGACAGAATGAGATTCGCCTGGTCGACGGTGCCGGAGGCGTGCCAGCCGTGGCGTGGGACGGACGCGAATTCAACGAAGAGAGCCGCTGGATCCCGAAGATCGGCTGTATCGGAAGGGCCTTCCAGAGCACGGAGCGTGTTCACCGTTTCCAGGTGGGCTACAAATTTGGGCCACGACGGAAAGCCATGCTCGTGCGCCAGGGCGAATTGCGCATCCGCCAGAATGATCGTCGAGATCCGCTCATCCGTTGCCTTGTGGAAGCGAGGATGCCAGCGGCGAATTCTGTCGAGCGCATCGAGGTTGCGGGCGGTGCAGGCGCGGAGGAGATCTTTGGCCTGCTTCTTATATTGTTCGAGTGAAGGCCGTGCGTGGATTTCGGGCATACGAAGCTCCTTTCGGGTGCGCCTCAGGGAGTCCGCATGCGTGAGGCTGAAAGAAGATTCGTCAGGTTGTGAACGGCTAAGGTGGGCACGGCCCTTTCCGCGGACTGGATGCGCCCTTCGCGCTGTGTCCACGGTACGGGGTCAGGGAAGAGTGCGTCAAGAGTTTAGGGATTAGAGTTTAGGGTTTGGCAGGCGGAGGTCGACATGGCATCGGAGTTCATGCGGGTAGAGGAGGGGTTGGAGGGTGTGCTGGAAGAGCTTCGTGCGCGAGAGCCGATCTTCCACACACAGGCATTTGGACTCACGGCGGCGGAGCGCGAGCGGGCGATGGACCCGGCGTACTGGGAGGTGGGCGCGTCGGGACGCCGATACAGCCGCGAATTTATTCAGCGGATTCTGACGGAAGGCCCGCCTGTGGAGGCAGAGGGGGCGGGATGGTTGTGCCGGGAGTTTGGACTGCGTCGGTTGGGGACGCATACTCATCTGCTCACGTACACGCTCGAGCAGGGGCAGCGGGTGACGCGTCGCGCGACGATCTGGGAAACGACAGCGGAGGGATGGAAGGTTCTGTATCACCAGGGAACGGTGGTGAGCGGCGAGGATGACACGGTGGCGGAAACGGCGAGCTGACGTTTCCCGGCCGCCTCGTGGTCGATTGCTGAGGCGACCACAAGAATGGCGCGACGACCTTAAGTCGTCGCGCTCAGGTTTTTGAGACAGGTTCTCTATCGGGCCGACTCAAGCCAAAGCTGGCTTGAATGGTTCACTCGATCGCGCACCCTTGATCAGACCAGCTCGCGAACGCGCTCATGAGCGGTGGTGAGGACGATCTTCGAGCGGTTGGGTTCGCCGCGGATGAGCGCTTCAGCCAGTTTGGCAGCCTGGCTGGCTTTCACCTTCGCCGGCATGGGCGGCGTGAACTGATCGACGACGGCTTCGATGAGCATGGGACCCTGGTTGGCGATCGCGGTATCGAGCTGCTGCCCGCAGGCAGAGGGCTCGGTGATCTGCATGGCGGTGAGGCCGCAGCCGCGGGCGATGGTGACGAAGTCGGCGGGATAGAGGTCGCAGGCATATTCGGGATTGCCGAGGAAGACCATCTGCTCCCATTTGATCTGGCCGAGTGTGTTGTTTTTGATGACGATGATTTTGATGTTGAGGTTATAGGCGGCGATGGTGATGAGCTCGCCCATGAGCATGCTGAGGCCGCCGTCGCCGATGATGCAGCAGACGGGGCGGTCGGGATAGGCGACCGCGGCGGCGATGGCGTAGGGAAGGCCGCAGGCCATGGTGGCGAGGTTGCCGGAGCAGCTGTGCATTTGTCCGCGCAGGGCGGGAACGTAGCGTGCCCACCAGGTGGTGATTGTGCCGGAGTCCGAGGTGACGATGGCGTTGGCAGGCAGACGCTTGCCGAGTTCCCAGCCGACGACCTGCGGCTTCAAAGGCTTTTCCGGATTGGTACCGCGGGTTTCCATCAGTTCTTGCCAGTCTTTTTTGGCCTTTTGGGCTTTTTTCAGGAAACCCTTGTCGTGCTTTTTAAGCAGTGGCATGAGGGCGCGGAGGCAACGGTAGGAACTGCCGATGAGGCCTACGTCGGCAGGGTAGCGCAGGCTGATCCGCTGCGGGTCGATGTCGATCTGGACGCACTTGACGGAGCCGGGCTCGGGGAGAAATTCGACGTAGGGGAACGAGGAACCGACGATGAAGAGCGTGTCGCAGTCTTCAAGGGCGTCCTGGGAGGGCTCGGTGCCGAGCAGGCCGATGCCGCCGGTGGTATAGGGGCTATCGTCAGGGACAGCAGCTTTGCCAAGGAGCGCTTTGATGATGGGCGCGCCGAGAAGTTCGGCCATGTGCTCGAGCTCATCGGTGGCGCCCAAGGCACCCTGGCCTGCAAGGATGGCGATGCGCTTGCCGCGGGTTGAGAATGTCGGCGGCGTGCTCGAGATCGACCTGGGAGGGCAGGTTGTCAAGAGAAAGCGGGCGTGGCCGAGGTGTGGTGGGGGGGATTGCGCGGGGAGCGCCCCTTCTTCACCTCCTGAACCTGGACGTCGACGGGGATGGTGATGTGGGCGACGCTGCGCTGGCTCGATGGCGGTGCGGATAGCGAGATCGGCGACGGCTTCCATATGAGCGCCACTCATGATGCGCTCGTTGTAGACGGTAACGTCCTGGTAGAGCTTGTCGAGGGCGACATCCTGTTGAGTGAAGGTGCCGATCGAGGTCGAGAGTGCTGCATGCCGGTGATGGCGAGCACGGGGTGACCGTCCATTTTGGCGTCGTAGAGGCCGTTGAGGAGATGAATGCCGCCAGGGCCGGAGGTGGCGATGCAGACGCCGATGCGGCCGGTGAATTTGGCATACGCGCAGGCGGCGAAGGCAGCGGATTCCTCGTGCCGCATGTGGATGAAACGAATGCGGTCCTTGTTTTGACGCAGAGCTTCGAAGACGCCGTTGATGCCATCGCCGGGCAGACCGAAAATCGTGTCCACACCCCAGGCGATGAGGCGTTCGACCAACATATCTGAAGCGTTCATGATTCTCTCCTCAGTGGTTAGGAAGCGAGGCGGGGGCGGGAAGTTGGTCGGAACGCGAGCGGATCGCGGTTAGCGCATGGCGGGCAGTCACAGTCATCGGTTCAGTCGGCGTCGCACTGCGAAAAGCCGATGCAGTCGCGGCTGCAGGATGCATCCAAGCGGATTATGTCGAGACACGCACATCCGCATCCGAAGGAAGCCGGCCCGAAGCCGCCGTATTCGCAGGGAAAGCAGCTGCCGCCGGGCAAGGACAAGGCGATGACGCCCAAGGCCGACCATGGCGAGGAAAGCTATACGGGGAACGGGCGGCTCACAGATAAAGCAGCGATCATTACCGGGGCGGACAGCGGGATTGGACGGGCGGTGGCGATTGCCTTCGCGCGTGAGGGGTCGGATCTGGTGATCAGCTTTCTTCCTGAGGAAGAGGATGACGCGCGCGAATCGGCGCGGTGGGTAGAGCAGGCGGGGAGGAAGGCTTTGCTGGTCCCGGGCGATATTGGTAAAAAGCGCTATTGCGAGAAGCTGGTGGAAACGGCGAGGAAGAAGCTGGGGCGGCTGGACATCGTGGTGAACAATGCGGGGTTCCAGCGAACCTACGACGACGTGGCTGACGTGCCGGAAGACGAATTCGAACGGACATTCCGAACCAACGTGTTTGGGACGTTCTTTCTGACCCAGGCGGCGGTCGCTGTGCTGCCGAAGGGCGGATCGATTGTGAACACTTGCTCGATCCAGGCGTTTGAGCCGAGCGAGAACCTGATCGCTTACGCGCCGACCAAAGCAGCCCTGGTGAGCTTTACGAAGCTGATGGCCAAGGCACTGGGAAAAAAGCAAATTCGTGTGAATGGGGTGGCGCCGGGGCCGGTCTGGACGCCGCTGATTCCCTCGACGATGCCGAAGGAGAAGGTGAAGGAATTCGGAAAGAATACAGTTTTTGAGCGGGCGGCTCAGCCCGCGGAATTGGCTCCGCTGTATGTATTTCTGGTTTCTCAGGATGCGACGTATGTAACGGGTGAGATCTACGGGGCGACGGGGGGAAGAACGCCGTACTGAGGTTACCTGGTTCTGGTCTCGGGTTACCGATGCATCCTCCGCACTGGGCGGGTCATGGGCCCAGCGCTTGTCTTCGCCATTGGGATTGGGCTCGACGCGCATTTCTAAAAAAACGAAGCCCACGATTAAGGCAGTCGGCGCATCCAAACAGCAGACCAAATGCTGTAGTGCATGGCTGCCGTTCTGCACGACTTATGTGTGTCTGTCCATCTTTAGCTTTGCAATCTGTCCATCTTGCGCTTCAGGTTCACTCATTCAATGGAATTTTTTCAACAGAGGCTTTGCAGGAACAGGAGATTCGTCATGGGACGCACGCTCAAGTTCACTCTTAGCCTGGGTGTGGCACTGTGTTCGGCAGTGCCGCTGGCCCAGGCAGCGTCCGCGGCGCCGGTGGCGTACGTGTATGTGTCTACGCCCGCGGGCAGCACGGGGCGGAATGAGGTGCATGCCTGGACGGCGAGCGCCAACGGTGCGCTCACCCCGATTCCGGGAACGCCCTTCCAGGAAAACGTGACGAGCATGGCGGCGAACGGGAATTTCCTGTTCGGGTCGACAACCTCGGGAAGCGACGTGAATTCGTACCGGATCGAGGCGAATGGCGGGCTGCGGTATGCGGTGACGACGAACATCACGCGCTATAACGACACGGACTGCGCAAGCGCGGGCGCCGTGTTCCTGGATAACTCAGGGACGACGGTTTACAACATGGAATACCGCGGGGACGGGTGCGCGAATAACGCTTATCGCTCGTTCAAGACAGAGAGCGCAACGGGCGGGCTCCAGAACCTGGGCGAGTCGGGCGGGAACTCATGGCTGTATCAGCCGGCGAGTTTCATGGGTAATAATGCCTGGGCATACTCAGCTTCGTGCCTGGGAAACATGTACTGGGGGATCTTTGGCTTTAAGCGGAGCAGCAACGGACTGCTGACTGAAATCCCGATCAGCGCGCCGGTTCCGCCGCCACCGAACGGGGAATTCTTCTGCCCCTCGGATGCCGCGGCGGACGGAGCCAACCACGTAGCAATCGCGATGCAGGCGGTGAAACAGCTGGATTTCAGCTCGGTGGGGGCTCCGCAGATCGCGGTTTATACGGCGCAGAGCAACGGGAACCTGACGACGACCAGCACCGTGGCCAACATGCCGCAGGCCAATGTGGGCACGCTGAGCGATCTGAAAATGGCGCCGGGCGGGACGCTTTTGGCGGTTGCGGGCAGCGGCGGCGTGGAGGTGTTGCACTTCAATGGAGCGGCGCCGGTGACGCACCTGATGGGTTTGCTGACCTCGGATTCGATATCGAGCCAGTGTTTCTGGGATAAAGCGGGGACATCTGTACGCGATCAGCGGGAAGTCCGGGAAGCTGTTTGTCTTCACGGTCACGGCTAAGGGTGCGCAGGAGGCGCCGGGCTCGCCCTATCCGATACTCACCCTGAGTATCTGGCGGTATGGGGCAAGTAGCAGCAGCGGACAGGTACAGGTACAGGGTAACCAGAGGCAGGGGAGAGGTGAAGCTCGGGGCATGAAGACTCCTGAGCTGGAGAAGCAGGCGCGGACCGAGGCGATTGCTTCGCTGCGCCGCTACTTTGAAACGAACATGCCGGAACCAATCGGGGAGCTGGCCGCGGGCCTGCTCCTCGATTTTTTTGTGGAGGACGTTGGTCCGGTGATTCATAACGCCGCCGTGAGGGAGGTACAGGAGCGGCTGCAGCTACGGGTGGCGGACCTTGAGGGGGAGCTGTACGCCGATCCGTTCCAGTACTGGATTCGCGCGGCAGTGCGGAAGAAAGCCAAACGCTAGGCGACGGAGAACGACTGCAGGGTGGCGACGGCATGGCGATCATGGTGGCCGGGATCAATTTCCAGTTCGAGGGCGGCGATTTCAGGGAGGTTGACCGAGTAGTCTTCTACTTCGAGCGTGGAACCGCCGGGGCTGAAGTTCCATTGCTGGCGGGCGATGAGGCGGCGTTGGCTGGCGGCGTCAATGGCGGAGAGGCAAAACTCCTGGGAGCGCTGCTCGCGTTCGCTGAAAGTGAGACGAATCCGACGCACGGAGCGAGGCTCATCGAAGCGAAGGTGGATGACCTGCGGGCCGGGAGAGGCTGCGCGCCATCCACCCTTGCCGCGGCCACGAAGTGCGTTTTCAAAGGGATGAGAAGGGTCTTCGGATGACAGCTCAGCGGAGGCGATTCGTTCCAGATCGAGCCAGGCGTCGAGGGCGGGACGAGGATCGGGGGTGGCGTGGGTCAGGACTGCTTTGCGCATGGAAACCTCAGAGGGTGAGATGCGCGTGGGGCGGGGAAATTGCCTCGCACGAAAACGATCAACGGTAATGCGGCAGAGATCCGCGCAGTAACCAGCGATTTTACTCCGGCGTGGCAAGCGCGATTCACGGCGGTGGGATGTTAGCGAGCGGCACCCTCTCCTAGACTGAGTTCACGGGAGCCGGTGGATGCGGAATAAGCTGCGCGGAATCGGTGTTGGTCGAGCGTTCCAGGTGTCCGGGGCGCTGATTTTATTGGCGGCGTGTCTGGCGGTGCTGGGCGCAGCGCTGTCGCGGAACGCGGCGAACCGTGATTTTATCTGCTACTGGAGCTCGGCGCGGCTGCTGCGGGCGCATGCGAATCCGTACGCGACCCAGGCGATTCTGGCACTGGAGAACGCGGCCGGTGGCGCCTATCGCGAGCCATTCATCATGCGCAACCCGCCGTGGGCGCTGTTTCTGATCGCGCCATTGGGTTTCTTTTCGGCTCCTGTGGCTGGATTTCTATGGCTGGTGACGCTGATTGGGTCGGCATTGCTGTCGATCCGGCTGTTGCGCGGCGGGCAGGACAAGCCACCTCTGGTGGTGTATCTGTTTGCACCGATTCTCGGCTGCGCGATCGCGGGACAGACCTCGATCTTTCTCCTGCTGGGGATTGCGCTTTTCTTCCGCTATCAGGAGCGTTGGCCGTTTTGGGCGGGAATGGCGCTGGTGCTGCCAGCGATGAAGCCGCACCTCTTCCTGTTGCTGTGGCCGGTGCTGCTGGTGCACTGCTGGAGAACGAAACAGTTTCGGATTCTGGCCGGGCTGGCTGCGGGTCTGGGCGCGGCGATGAGCGTGGCGCTGCTGTTCGATCCGCACGTGTGGACGCATTATCTGGCGGCGATGCGCGCCGAGCATATCGACGGGCAATATCTGCCGAACATTCCCTGTTCACTGCGCGCGCTGGTGCCGGGGCATCCGGCGTGGGTGCAGGGCGTGCCCACGGTGCTCGGGCTCTTGTTGTCGGCGCGGTTCTACCGGCGGCGGCGCGAGCAATGGGATTGGCGGCGCGATGGAGCGCAGCTGCTGGCGATCTCCGCGGCGGTGTCTCCCTACTCATGGCCCTTCGATCAGCTGCTGTATCTGCCGGCAATCGTTGACATGTGCTCCGCGCGGCTGGCACGGGGGATGGTGCCGGCGCTGGCAGTGCTCAACGGCATTGGGTTGCTTTTGCTGCTGACGATGATGCCGCTCAGCTCCCCGGCCTATGCGTGGACGGGGGCCGCGTGTTTGGCGTGGTTCCTGTGGGCGCGGCGGCAGGCGGGGCTTGCCTGGGGGATGGGACGGCCGAGGGCAGAGCTGGTTGCGGCGTAACGATCCACCAGAGGACACAGAGGACACAGAGGACACAGAGAGCACAGAGGAATGCGAGCGATAATGCAGCCCTCTTTGTCTTTCGTGGTGAACCGAGGCTAGATCTCCAAAATCACCGGCATGATGAGGGGGCGGCGGCTGGTGTTTTTCTGGATGTAGCGCTTGAGATCGATGCGGATTTTTTCCTTGATGACGCCGTAGTCCGCCTTCTCTTCGTCGCTGGAGGTGTCGAGGGTCTGGGTGACAACCTGGCGCGCACCTTCCATCATGGTCGGGATCGTCGACGGCGAAGCCGCGGCATGACGATTCGGGCGGCGTTCTCACGTTGCCGGTGAGCTTGTTAATGGTGATGAATGGGCAGCACGATGCCGCCTTCGGAAAGATGCTGGCGATCGCGGATAACGATGTCTTCGACGACATCGATGGACCGCCGGAGTCGATGCAGACGCGTCCGGCTGTGACTTTACCGGTTTCGCGGCGCGTTGTCGCTGGTCGAGGTCGAGAACTTCGCCGTCCTCAAGCAGGATGGCGTGGTCAACGATGCCGAGGCGCTGCGCGAGTTCGGCGTGCCGCTTCAGGTGGCGGTAGTCGCCGTGGACGGGGACGAAGAACTTCGGCCGGAGCAGATTGATCATCAGGCGCAGTTCTTCCTGGCAGCCGTGGCCGCTGACGTGGATGAGGCCCTGGGTGCCGTCGTCGTAGATGACATCGGCGTCGCGGCGCTCGAGGTGGTCGATCATGCGGTAGATGGACTTCTCGTTGCCGGGAATGACGCGGGAGCTGAGGACGACGGTGTCGCCGGCATCGATACGGGCGTACTTGTGGTTATTCACGGCGGCGCGGCTGAGAGCGCGGACATGGGCTCGCCCTGGGTGCCGGTGATGAGGACCATGATCTGCTCGGCGGGAGTAATCGCGGATCTGGCCGGGATGGATGATCAGGCCCGGGAGGCAGGTCGAGGTAGCCGAGGTCCTGAGCGATCTCAGTGGATTGGCGATGGAGCGGCCGACAATGGCGACCTTGCGGCTGTGGTGGCGGGCCAGTTCGCATGGCGATACGAATGCGGTAGATGGATGAGGAGAAGCAGCTGAAGAAGAGCTTCTTCTTGGTGCGGAAAAGATCTCGTCAAGACGCGGTTTCACAGCCCACTCGCTGGGCGTGTAGCCGGGGCGGTCGACGTTGGTGGAGTCCTGAAGAAGGGCGAGGACGCCGCGCTTACCGTATTCCGCGAAGCGGTGCAGGTCGAAGGCTTTGCCGTCGGGCGGCGAGAGGTCGATTTTGAAATCGCCGGTGTGGACGACGACCCCGACCGGGGTCTCAATGGCGAGGGCAACGCAGTCCACGAGCGAGTGGGTGACGCGGATGGGCTCGACGGTGAAGGCCCCGAGGGTGAACCTTTCGCCGGGGACGATCTCGATCAACTCGGCGTCGTCGAGAGCGTGCTCTTCGAGTTTGCCATCCACGTAGGCGAGGGTGAATTCCGTGCCGTAGACGGGGACGTTGAGCTCGGAGAGGATCCAGGGCAGGCCGCCGATGTGGTCTTCGTGGCCGTGAGTGAGAATGATGGCCCGGACGTGCTGTTTGTTTTCGACGAGGTAAGTGATGTCGGGGACGACAATGTCGACGCCCAGGAGCTCGGATTCGGGAAACATGAGTCCGGCATCGATGACGATGATGTCGTCTTTATAGCGGAGGGCGAGGCAGTTCATGCCGAACTCGCCGAGTCCACCAAGGGGGATAATTTGTAGTTTTGCGTCGGCCATGGAAAGGAAAGTGAAAACGGATCAAAACGGTAGAGCTGGCTAAGGCCAGGCAGATGCGCGGAATGGGCTTGCCTGAGGACGCTCGGGCAGGCTTGCTGGCGCGGGTTGGGTCAGGTGTTCGACAAAAACGTGCGACACAACAGGATAACAGCTAACCTGCGCGCAGAAATGCATTCACGTGCCGCACAGGGCGCAGTGCTGAAGATCCTCAGTCGTTGCCTGACGCCGAGGGGTAATAGCCCTGCTTGGCATCGACGGTGAGGCCGGACAGACCTTCCACACGGACATCGATGACGTGGTACTTGCCGCTGATGTTGGGCTGGTGGCTCACGTACTGCAGATCGTAGGCGGTCCGGACGGAATCCGCGATCTTGGAGAAGGCGCTCTGGATGCCGTTCTCCGACATTTCGTGATAAATATCGCCGCCGGTAGCGAGGACGTAGCGGGGCAGCACGTCTTCCGGCTGTAGCAGGGGTAGCTTCATGCGATCGAGATATCCGATGCCCCAGATCGCGGAGTCGCCGACGTTGGTCCCGGAAACCGAAATGTTGTGGGCCAGCAAGTACTGGACGACTTCCTTATAACTGGCCTTGCTGCGAGAGTTCTTACCGTCGCTGATGACGTAAATGACGCGCCGGCGGCCGCGGGGCTGGCTGGAGAGCTGCTCGGCGGCATAGAGGATGGCATCGTTGAGCGGATGGGCTTCCTTCTGCGGGAGGAGGATACCGGAGGCGTTGCCATGTTGTAGCTCGAGCGTGGGGTCTGCCTCCTGGCCGTTCACCATGGGTCCGCCGGTGAAGGGGTCGTCGACAAGAGGTACGCCCGGGCGCTCGCCTGGTTTGCGAGCAATGTTGAGAGCAGCGGTCAGGCGGGGTCCGCCAGCGGCTGTAAAGCTGGTCACCAGCTGCGGCGAGGTACCGGCGTAGCTGATGACGGACACGGTGTCGGCGGGGGTCAACGTGTTGGAGATTACGGAGAAGCTCTGGTTGACCTTCTGCATGATGTCGGAGGGCAGGGTGGCGTCGACAACCAGGGCGATGGAGAGCGGGTAGGCATCGGTGCTGAAGAAGGCGATATTCTGCCGGACGCCATCCTCATAAACGCGGAAACGCCACCAAGGCATTCCGGAAACGAGATTGCCATGCTTGTCGCGGACGGTCACCGGAACGTCGACGACGGTCAGGTAGGTGCGCAAGGTGTAGGGCGACTGGCTTGCCGGGCCCATCTGGGGCGGCTGCTGCTGGGTGCCTGGCGGCGGGGTCTGCGGGGCGGAGGTCGGTGGCTCGCCAGCGGCACCCTGGCTGACTTTGGGAGCAGGCTGGCCGGCAGCTGCCGCGCCGGCGGCATCCTGGTCAAGAGGGGCGCCGGTGCCCTTACCGGGAGCTACCTGATCTCTGAGATTGGGGAGAGAGGAGGGCTGGGCCTGAGGGCCTGGGGCATTGGGAACAGTCTGCTGTGCCTGTGGGAGGGCTGCGCCCGGAAGAACTAACGACAGTGCGGCAAGACAGACGGCCCGCATCGAACTAAAACCCCTCATCCGTTCACGACTCCAACCACTGCGCGGCTTCATGGCAATGTCTCCGGAAGCGACCTGCAGCAGCCTCCACCGGGTTGAGATGCAGAGCCGGGGTGGTGGATGAACCCGGCGTATGCTCAAGAGTACCAGAGGCTCGGCCCCCAGGCCGGTTAACCCCCGATCTACGCGTTCGTCTAAGGAGACATGGTTGTGCGCTGGCTGCGAATCTGGAGTCTTCCGCTTGTCTGCATGGCAGTGTCTGTCCCTCTGACGTGGGGACAGGCGGCTCCGTCACCCGATGCGCCGCCGGTAAGCACGGTTCCGGCGGACAATTCGCCGGTGGATACGACGCCGCGGGAGACGCTGCGGGTCAGGTCGAACCTGGTCAGCGAGTACTTCACGGTGCGCGACAAACATAACGCCCTGATTCCCTTTCTGACGAAAAACGACTGCAACGTCTTCGAAGACAAGCAGCCCCAGGTTCTGAAGAGCTTCGTGGCGGAGTCGAATCTGCCCCTGACGCTGGGCATTCTGATCGACACGAGCGGGAGCCAGCAGTACGTTCTGCCCCTGGAACAGCAGTCGGGATCAGAATTTCTGAAGCGGATTCTGCGGCCGAAAGATCAGGCGTTCCTGGTCAGCTTTGACGTAGGCGTGAACCTCGAACAGGACTTCACCAACGATCCGCGTGAGCTGAATCGGGCAATCAGCAAGGTGCAGATCAACACGGCAGCCGGGGGCGGATCGGCCGGTGTGCCGGGGATCGGGCAAGGACCGGTACCGACGATCGGCCAGCCGAAGGGAACGCTGCTGTACGACGCGGTCTATGAAGTCTCCAACGACAAGATGCGCGCGCAAACCGGGCGCAAGGCGCTGATCCTGCTGACAGACGGCGAGGATGAGGGCAGCGAGACCAAGCCAAAGGCAGCGATCGCGGCGGCCGAGAATGCGAATGCCATCATTTACGTGATTTTGATTGCCGACCGCGGCTTCTACTTCGGCAACGGCTACCCTATGGGCGGATACTCGGGCGACATGCAGATGAGACAGCTGACCGAGGCGACCGGCGGCCGGGTGATCAACGTAGGAAATAACGGTAAGAAGCTTGAAGACGCCTTCGATCAGATCGAACAGGAGTTGCGGACACAGTACGTCGCCCAGTATGTGCCGGCGAACAAGCAGATGGACGGTACCTTCCGCAAGGTAGACGTCTTTTGCAAAGACCAGCAGGATGGGCAGTTGAAAGTACAGGCACGCAAGGGGTACTTTGCCGTGGGAGATGAGGAGTAAGGCAGGGTTTACGGGTTACGGTCTGCGGGATAGAACGCAACAACTCTCGTCCCTGAACTCCCTATTCCAACGTCGAAACGCTAAACCCTGTTGTTCCGGTAGGCGCGCCACTCTTCCGCGGTGATTTCCCATAGCTCGCCGGGCATACGGCCTGAGACGCAATCCTGCTCGATGACGCTGACCATGCGCATGCCGGTTTTCTCGGAGATGCGGCGCGAGGCGAGATTGGCAGAGGCCTTTGGCGCGCGCAGCACAAAAAATCCCAGAACATCAAACCAGTAGTCCGTGACCGCCACAACGGCTTCGGTCATCAGGCCCTGGCCTCGGCACTTTGGAACGATCCAGAATCCACGATTATTGGCCTCGCCGCGGGAAAGGTGAATTCTGCCGATGATCCGCTCGGGATCGCTCCTGCGTCGGAGGGTCCAGTGCCACTCGTCGCCGCGATCCATCGCGGGCAGCGCGTGGTCGCGGATGTGGGCCAGCGCGGCTCCTTGGGGAAGGGCCACGGGACGATGGCGTTGAGGTAGCGGACGATCTCCCATTGCGGAAAGACGCGCTGAATCGGCTCGGCGTCTTCGAGGACGAGCGGCCGCAGCAGGAGGCGTGGCGTTTCCAGGTCGGGAGTCATGCGCAGGGTCGCGGGCATCAGCGGGCAGCGACTTGGGAGAGCGCGCTGCCACGCCGCGAGATCGAACTAATGAATAACCTTACCTGCACCGGGTTTGACGTCACCACAATCGGAGCTGACGTACTTCGTTTTCATGGTCATGTGCATGGACATGCCCTGGGGAAAGGCGGGGCCCGTCATCTTCATGTCAGCGTGACCATGGGCGTTCTCCATGTCGTCGATGAGCATTTCAAAATGGACGTTGTTGGAGTAGCCGCTTTGCTGGCCGGACGCGCAGGCCTCGTCGAAGGAGATGTGATGGCTGTCCTGCTGGAAGTTCGACATGGTGCATTCAGTGTTGCGCATGTGCTGCTGCATACCCTGGATGTCCTTCTTCCAGGTGTCTGGAGTGAGGCAGCCCTGGCTGACAACCGTGTGTCCGCCAGCCATTGCCTGGCCCATAGGCGAATTGGGCATGCCTTGCACCGTGTTGGTGACTTCCGATTGCCAGAGTCCCATTTTGATGGGCGGCGGTTCGAGGGTTTGGGCCGAGGCGATGGCGGCGAAGGTGCAGAGCAGCGGGAGCGTGGCGATTGCGAGGAAGCGGCGTTTCATCCGTGGGCATCCTGCGCGCGAGATGCGCTTTGGTGGGGAGCAGTTATAGCACACCGCAACAGGGGTGGAAAGAGGCAGGAAAGGTGAGAGGTTGCGGGTTACGGGTGCGGGTTACAGGTTGCAGCCCGGGTGTCTGCAACTCTGGTGCGCTAACAAGGCCTATGCCGGTTTTTTCGCCGACATCAGGGGAAGCAGCGCCGCACCGACGATGCCGGCATCGTTGAGCTGCGCGGGCGCGATGTGGGTTTTGCCCTTCTCGTAGATGTCTGGATCCTTTGGCATGGACATGCGGTAGACGTAGCTGCCTTCGCGAACGGTGGCGAACATCCTGGGCGCGAAGAGGGGAAAGGCCGCGGCGGCGCCTCCGCCAAGGACGTACAGAGGCAGATCGAGCGCGTTGATGAGATGGGAGAGGGAGAGGCCGAGGGCGTAGCCGACCTCGTCGAATACCTGGATGGCGCGCGGATCGCCGGCAGCGGCGAGCTGGGCGACGGCAAAAGTCAGAGAGAGAGGCGGAGATGCCATTGCCGGCAGAATCAGGAATGCCGAGGGCTTTGGCGCGGCGAACGATGCCGGTGGCCGAAGCATACAGTTCCAGACAGCCCCGCGCGCCGCAGGGGCAGGGAGGACCGTCAGGAATGATGGGGCCGTGGCCGGATTCACCGGCGGCGCCCTGCATACCCTGCCAGATGCGTCCCTCGAGGATGATGCCGAGGCCGACGCCGGTGCCGAGAGTGAGCATGCACAGAGAATCGACGGCGAAGGTCTTGCCGGCGCCGAGGAGGAATTCGCCATAAGCGGCGAGATTCGCGTCGGAGTTTACCTGGACTGGGAAATGGACGCGGCGCTCGAGTTCGGTGCGGAGGTTGAGCCCATCGAAGCCGGGAAGATTCGGCGGATGGTGCAGCACGCCGAGAGGCAATTCAAGGGGGCCAGGACTGCCAACGCCAATACCGAGCGGCTGCACAGAGCCACGCCGTCCTACGAGAGTTCGGATGGCGGCAGCCATGTCGTCGAGAACGGCGTGCGGTCCGTCGGCGAGCCGGGTCGAAAGGCTGATGGTATAAGCCGCTCACCATCCGGGGTGACGGCCGCAATGCGCAGGTTGGTCCCGCCGAGGTCGATGCCGATGGAATAGGAACTCATGACCAATGACGGTCCCATCATACGCGAGGCGCCTTGCCCAAAATGTTAGTCGCGGCTCCGCCGGCGGCGCGAGATGGAGGGGAATCGCATATGATGGTCGCGGGCAAAGTCGGCGGCTCGTCCGGTGCCGAGTGGCGGAAGAGCGTGCGCCGCATCCCATGAGTAACAAGTCCTGCGGGACCAACCCGCAATTCAGGAACGACTCAGCCATTTTCACCAAGGAGAGAAGTATGCAACGAACGGCAAGCGCCGTGTGGCGCGGAGGACTGAAGGATGGCAAAGGAACGATTTCCAGCCAGAGCGGTGTATTGAAGGAAACGCAATATTCGTTTGGGACACGTTTTGAAAACGGTGTCGGGACCAACCCCGAGGAGCTGATCGCAGCGGCGCATGCCGGGTGTTTTACTATGGCGCTGAGCGCACAGCTGGGGAATGCGAACCTGACGCCGGAATCGCTGGAAACGACCGCCGATGTGAAGTTTGAGAAGACCGATGAAGGCTTCACGATCACGGCGATCCATCTGACCACCCGGGCGAAGGTGCCGGGTGCCACCGCTTCGAGCTTCGAGACGGCGGCGAACAATGCCAAAAGCGGCTGCCCCATCTCGCGGCTGTTCAAGGGGAATACGCAGATCACGCTGGACGCCAAGCTGGTGTAGGCCTGGCAGGAGCCCAGAGGCAGCGCCGCGGTTCGCCGTGGCGCTTGCCGTTTGAGGGCGCGGATCCAGGACCAGAGATAGAGTTTGAGCCTCTGGAGAAGCCAACCGATTCGTTTCTGAAAGAGGGCATGGAACCTGTAACGCACTTTTTAACCGGCGCATGCCTTGGACGCTCCGGGTTTAATCGCAAAACGGCCTATGCGACGCTGGCAATGACGCTGGCGGCGGAAGCTCCGGACCTCGACATGCTGTGGGGCTTCAAGGGTCCGGTCGAGCAGTTGCAGCACCATCGTGGGTGGACGCACGCCTTCATCGGCTCGCCGGTCGTGGCGCTGGTGACGTTGGGGTTCGTCTGGCTGATCTGGCGTTTTCGACGGAAAGATCCGGTCATCCCGCCGCGTTGGGGCTTCCTGTACTTGTGCGCGCTGATCGCGGCGCTCAGCCACATTCTGCTGGATTACACGGTGAACTACGGCGTGCGGCCGTTTTTTCCCTGGAATGCGCACTGGTATGCCTGGAACATTGAGTTCATCTTCGATCCCATCTGGTTTCTGGCTCTGCTGCTGGCGCTGGTGATTCCGTGGATTCTCGGTCTGGCAGATCGGGAGATTGGGGCGAAGAAGAGGCCGTTTCGCGGGCGCGGGTGGGCCGTTGCCGGCCTGGTGTTCATGGTCCTGTGGTGGGGACTGCGCAATGCCGAGCACCTGCATGCGCTGGAGCTTGTGCGAACGGGGGACTATACCCGGGAGCCGCTGATTCGCGTAGCCGCGGAGCCACATATGATCAGCCCCTTCGACTGGCACGTGGTCATGGAAACAAAGGATTATTACCAGACAGCGGAGGTCCACACGATCGGTGATCGAGTGAAATGATGCGTATGACGACATGATTTATAAGGCGCCGGTGACGCCCGCGGTGGCGGCGGCGAAGCAGACGTATCTGGGAAAGGTCTATCTGGACTGGTCGAAGTGGCCGGTAGTGACTGATCGCGGAAACGTTGCGGCGCCGGGGGTAGATGTGACGCCGGAGCGGGACTGGAATACGGTTGAGTTTCAGGATCTCCGCTTCGGCTATTGGCCGCTGGGATCGGAACGGGCCGGGCAGCCGCGGGTTCCTCCGCTAAGCGGTTGGGTATATGTGGGACCGGGTAACGAGATTGAAGGGATGTTCATGCAGGGGCACGAGCAGAAGAATCCCTGATGCGGTATGGCTGGGCTAGTCTACCTTGAATTTTTCGTGTGGTGAAGCGTCTGGTTGATAAAACGAAGCGTTTGCCTTGACCCAGGGGCGTGCCGGTCCGCAAAATGGAAGGACCATAGTTGATTCGAGGGAATGAGGGAATGATGGCTGCCTATTTGCTGATGTTACTGGCGGTGCTGAGCCGGGTGGTGCCCTTTCCGGGCATGAACTTCACGGCGGTGGGCGCGGGCCTGCTGTATTTTGGTGCGCGGCGGCCGTTGAAGGAGATGGCCCTGCCAGTCCTGGCGCTGATGGCGACGGACTTCTATCTGACGACGTTTGTCTACCACTACGCCTGGCACACGGGCGCCTATCTGGTGACGTGGGCGTGGTACGCGGGCGTGATTCTGCTGGGACGAGTGCTGCTGAAGAAGCAGATCACGGTGGGCCGCGTGGTCGCGGGACCCGTGCTGGCTGCGACGTCATTTTTTGCCGTGAGTAATTTTGCGGTTTGGGCGGGAAGTGCGATGTATCCGCAGACGCTGGCCGGTCTGGAAGCCTGTTATGCGGCGGCCCTTCCGTTTTACCGGAACGACCTGCTGGCGACTACGGCGATTACCGCGGTTGCGTTTGGCGGACTCGTGATGGTCCGGCGGATGAGCGAGCAGCCGAAACTCGCGGCGTAGAGGACGGGCAAAAAAAAATGGCCTCCCGAGGGGGGCCATTTTCTTTTTGGCTAAGACTACTTCTGCGCGGCGAGCTGCCGCAGGACGTACTGCAGAATGCCCCCGTTCTGGAAGTAAAGGATCTCCTGGGGCGTGTCGATGCGGATGACAGCATCAAACTGCTTGGTCAAATCTCCAGAGATGGCAAGCACTCTTATTGTTTTGCCATTCTTGAATTTGTCAGCGAGCATTTGCTTGACACCCGTGAAACTGTACAGCTCTTCGCCGGTTAAGCCGAGCGACTCCGCATTTTGCCCATTGAGGAACTGCAGGGGCAAGATGCCCATGCCGACAAGATTTGACCGGTGGATGCGCTCGAAGCTCTCGGCGATAACCGCCCGAACTCCGAGCAGCCGCGGGCCTTTCGCCGCCCAGTCGCGCGAGGAGCCAGAGCCGTATTCCTTTCCGGCGAGGATGATGAGCGGGGTGCCGCGCTCGGCGTACTTCACCGAGGCGTCGAAGATGGACATCGGTTCGCCTTCCGGCAGCAGACGCGTGACTCCGCCTTCCGTGCCGGGCGCGAGCTTGTTGCGCAGGCGGACGTTGGCGAAGGTTCCACGGACCATGACCTCGTGGTTGCCACGCCGCGAGCCGTAGGAGTTGAAGTCCGCCGGTTTGACGCCGTGGTCGGTGAGGTACTTGCCGGCCGGCCCGTTGGCCTTGATGGAGCCGGCGGGCGAGATGTGGTCGGTGGTGACGCTGTCGCCGAGAACGGCGAGCACGCGGGCGTTGCGATGTCCTCGACCGGGGCCGGCTGGGCGGGCATGCCGTCGAAGTACGGCGCCTTGCGGATGTAGGTGGAGTCGGGCTCCCATTGGTAGACGTCGCCAGTGGGGAAGCTGAGTTTCTGCCAGTTGGCGTCGCCCTCGGAGACGGTTGCGTACTCCTTCGTGAAGCTCTGGGAGTGATGGAGGAGGCGATAACGCTGGAGACCTCCTGCTGGCTGGGCCAGATGTCGCGCAGGAAGACAGGCTGGCCGGTTTGTGTCTTTGCCAAGGGGATCCTTGTCGAAGTCGTGGTCGATGCGGCCGGCGAGTGCGTACGCAACGACCAGCGGCGGCGACATGAGGTAGTTGGCGCGAACCTCGGAGTTGATGCGGCCTTCGAAATTGCGATTGCCGCTAAGCACGGAAACGGCGACAAGGCTGTGCTGCTCGATGGCCTTCGAGACATCCTCGGGCAGCGGGCCGGAGTTGCCGATGCAGGTGGTACAGCCGTAGCCGACGGTGTTGAAGCGGAGCTCGTCGAGCCACTGGGTCAGTCCGGACTTGTCATAGTAGTCGGTGACGACGCGAGAGCCAGGAGCAAGTGAGGTCTTGACCCACGGCGGGACGCTGAGGCCTCTCTCGACAGCCTTCTTCGCCAGCAGTCCGGCAGCGACCATCACGGACGGGTTTGATGTATTGGTGCAGCTGGTGATGGCGGCGATCACGATTGAGCCGTGATCCAGATACGGCTCGACGTCGATGCCGAAGCGCTCCTTGACGGTGTGCGCGATGTGGCCGTTACCGCCGGGCTCCGGAGCGGCATGCGTCGATGCGACATTGCCGTTGGCAGACATGTGGCCGCCTTCACCTTCCCAGCGAATGGCCTGACGCCGGTTGACCTTGTCGGCGTTGGGGCCGAGAAGCGACGGCAGCTGCTTTTTGAAGCTGGCGCCGGCTTCGCGGAGCAGGACCCGGTCCTGTGGACGTTTGGGTCCGGCGACGCTGGGCTCGACCGTGGCCAGGTCCAGCGAGAGGGTCTGCGAGTACTCGGCTTCGGGTGAATTGGCGGTATGGAAGAGGCCCTGCTCTTTGAAATAGGCCTCGACGAGCGCGATCTGTTCGGCGGAGCGGCCGGTGAGCCGCAGGTAGCGGAGCGTCTCCGCATCGACGGGGAAGAGCCCGCAGGTGGCGCCATACTCGGGAGCCATGTTGCCGATGGTGGCGCGATCGGCGAGGGGCAACTCGGCGATGCCGGCCCGTAGAACTCGACAAACTTGCCGACGACGCCGAGCTTGCGGAGCATCTCGGTCACAGTGAGGACGAGGTCAGTCGCCGTCGCGCCTTCGCGCAACTTGCCGGTGAGTTTAAAGCCGACGACCTGCGGGACGAGCATGGATACCGGTTGGCCGAGCATGGCCGCTTCGGCCTCGATGCCGCCGACGCCCCATCCAAGAACGCCGAGGCCGTTGATCATCGTGGTGTGCGAGTCGGTGCCGACCAGCGTGTCAGGATAAGCCTGTGGCCCCGCGCCTGATGTGGTGAAGACCACGCGCGCCAGGTGCTCGAGGTTCACCTGGTGGCAGATGCCCATGCCGGGCGGCACGGCGGAGAAATTACGGAAGGCGGTCTGTCCCCACTTGAGAAACGCATAGCGTTCGCGATTGCGCTGGAATTCGAGGGCGGCATTGAGGGAGTAGGCGTTTCCGGTGCCATACTCATCGACCTGGACGGAGTGATCGATGACCAACTCCGCTGGCTGGAGCGGGTTGATCTTCTGCGGATCGCCGCCAAGAAGCTTCATGGCGTCGCGCATGGCGGCGAGGTCTACCATGGCGGGCACACCAGTAAAGTCCTGCATCAGCACGCGCGCGGGCATCAGGAGATTTCGCGGGAAGGCTCGGCCTTTGGATCCCATTTGGCGAGGAACTCGATGTCATCCGCGGTAACGGATTTGCCGTCTTCGTAGCGGAGGAGGTTTTCGAGCAGGATGCGAAGACTGAAGGGGAGGCGCGCGAGGCGGATTCCGCGCTGGCCTTCAAGGGCGCTAAGGCGGAAGATCTGATACGTTTTGCCACCGGCTTTCAGCTCGGACTGGCTGCCAAAGGAGTTCATGACGTTTCCTTTCGTGATGAGGGGCACGGGAGCTTCGCTCACGCACGGCATCTGCGGAGCGGGAGAGTCAGTCAGTTGAAAGGAACAGGTCGTCCGCGGTCCGGACGACCACGGCGGAAGCGCCGGAGAAGAGGGGGCTCGGAGATCGCTCGACCCACGATCATCGCAATCTATTTTAGAGCCATGGGCCGTTGGTGGGCCAGATGCCTTCTCAGGCCCCCGATGGGTCCGCTTTCGGCCGCTGCATGTTGAAGCGATCGCGGGTGCGGACGTAGGTGGGTCCACCCATACGCCCGATCGCGTCGAGCTTGTCCGGATCGACGCGAAAGTTGTCGACGATGGACTCATCGATGTGAAAGCGCACAACGTCACCGAGGATGAGGTTGCCGCCTCCAGGTTTTTCGCTGATGGTCACCACCTGACGCAGACGGCATTCGATGTGAATGCGGCTCTCCGCAACGCGGGGCGGACGGACCAGTTCGCTGTCCATAGGTGTGAGGCCGGACAGGACAAACTCATCGACTTCGGGAGACACCTCGGCGGAAGTCAGGTTCATCTGCTCGGCAAAATCCTCGGAGACGATGTTCACAACGAATTCCTTCGTCGCGAGGATATTGCGCAGCGTGTCTTTGCTGGGCCGTGGTCCCGGGCGAACGGCGCTGACGAAGCCAACGACGGGCGGGTTGGTACTGCAACCGGTGAAGTAGCTGAACGGCGCCAGATTGCGCACGCCCTGTTCATCAATGCTGGAGACAAAAGCGATTGGCCGTGGGACGATCACGCCAATCATCAGCTTGTAGAGGTTCTCCGGGGACTCATTGGCCGGATCAAAACGCAGCATGTCGATTCTCCTGGATGCGCGGAGCCGGGGTCAGATTCATTTGGCGGGTCTCCGGCATTTGTGAATTATTCTTAATGCGTTGACGTTAACTATAGTTTACATATTCTCCTGAGAGAGCTACACTGCGGCGAGGACGGTTCTCCGCCATCCCCAGTCGCGGAAGGACCTTCGAGCCGTAATCATTCCACAAGAAGCAAGGCGGGCAATGGCAGGGTGAGTGCAGGAGCACAATCCGGGCGGAAGGTACGCGTGTTGGAGAGCGTGGAAGACGAGGTCGTCGTCACGCATGAAGACATTGATCGTGCCTTCGACCGCTCGCGTGTAGAGAGTGCCCGCCGGACCGGGGGACTGCGGTCGCGCCTGTGGCTGCTGTGGTTGTTGATTGGTCCGGGGATTCTGGTAATGCTGGGCGAGAACGATGGGCCCAGCATGCTGTCGTATGCGGCGACCGGGGCGAAGTACGGGATCGGCTTCTTTCTGCCGTTTGTGGTGCTCACCTTTGCCATGGCGCTGGTTGTCCAGGAGATGACGGTGCGGCTGGGAGCCGCGACGCATCGTGGCCACGCGGAGCTGATCTTCGAGCGCTTTGGACCGTTCTGGGGCTGGTTCTCGATGATCGACCTCGGAATTGGCAACTTCCTCACGCTGATCACGGAGTTCATTGCCATTCGCGCCGGGCTGGGATATTTCGGCGTACCGCCATGGGCGGCGATCCTGCTGGCGCTGGCGGTGCTGTATTCGGCGCTGTTAAGCCATCGTTACTGGACCTGGGAGCGGGTAACGCTGGCGGCGGCGGCCTTCAATCTGATTTTCATCCCGGTAGCCCTGATGACGCATCCGCACTGGGGACCGATTGGGCACGCGTTCGCGACCTGGCGACCGCTGCCGCGACTCGACAATGAGGTGATGCTGATCATCCTGTCGAACATCGGCGCGACGGTGACGCCATGGATGCTGTTCTTCCAGCAGAGCGCGACGGTCGACAAGGGGATGACGACGAAAGACATCCACTGTGGCCGGATCGACACGGCGCTGGGCGCATCGTTGGCGGCGCTGGCGGCCCTGGGAGTGATTCTTGCCACATCACCTTTGTTTCACCGGATCAGCGCAGACAATTTTGAAGCCGCGCAGTTTGCCCAGGCGCTGGAGCCGATCATTGGCCGGTTTGGAGCGAGCCTGTTTGCACTGGGCATGGTGGAAGCGGGCATTGTGGCGGCGATCACGATCTCAACCTCGTCGGCGTACGCGTTTGGCGAGGTAGCGGGCCGGCCGCACAGCCTGAATCTCCCGGTGCGGGAAGGCAAGTCGTTCTACGCGGTGTTAGGCGTGTGTGCGGCGGCGGCGGCCGGCATTGTTTTGATTCCGGGACTGCCGCTGGTGTTCGTGGTGCTGGTGGTGAACGTGGTGGCGGTGCTGGCGATGCCGCCGGCACTGGTCTTCCTCTATCTGCTGGTGAACGACAAAGAAATCATGGACGGGGTGAAGAGCCCGCGATGGGCGAATGCGCTGGCCACGCTGGTGGTGCTGCTGCTAACTGCGGCGGGCATTCTGTATGGGTTAAGTGTGGTGGCTCCGCATGCCTTTACCTGGATCGGCGGGCGGTGAGGATTCCGTGAGAGAAGAAGAACAACACGTGACCGGAGCCGCGGCGGACTGGATTCTGGCGACGCTGGAACCGGATCAGCTGGCACTGGCGAAGAAAACGCCGGTGCCCCGACGCCGTCTGAAGGGCGGCGAACTCGCGCTGGCGTGGACGCTGAGGGTGTATCTGGTCTTCATGCTGGTCGTGGTGTTTTGGCAGGCGTGGCTGGCCGTGAAGTAGCGTTCGCGGCGAGGCTGCGATAGGCTCGACGCTGGAGAATCCAAAAAAGCGATGAAGGTGCTGGTGATTGGGGGAGGCGGGCGCGAGCACGCGCTGTGCGCGTCGATTCGGAAATCGCCTCGGGTCAGTGAAGTGGTGTGCGCGCCTGGAAACGCCGGCATTGCCCAGGTGGCGCGTTGCGTTCCGGCGAGTCAGAAAGACTTAGGCGATCTGCTGCGGGTAGTGAGCCAGGAGAGCCCGGATCTGACGGTGGTGGGGCCGGAACTGCCTCTGTCATTGGGCCTGGCGGATGCGCTGCTGGAGCGTGGGCTAAAAGTCTTTGGGCCGACACGCGAGGCGGCGCTGCTGGAGACGAGCAAGGGGCACGCGAAGCGCTTCATGCAGCGGCACACGATTCCCACGGCGAACTTCGCTGCCTGCACGTCGCGCGAAGAGGCTCTGGCGGCGGTCGACCTGTTCCATCTGCCGGTGGTAATCAAGGCAGATGGGCTGGCGTCGGGCAAGGGCGTGCTGATCTGCGAGACGAAGCAGCAGGCGGAGAAGGCGATCGTCGGTCTGTTTAGCGGTGCGTTGCTGGGCTCCATTGAAACAAGCGTGGTGGTTGAGGAATTCCTCACCGGCGAGGAGCTTTCGTTCCTGGTGCTGAGCGACGGAAAGCATGCAGTGCCACTGGTTCCGGCGCAGGATCATAAGCGGCTGGGCGAAGGTGACACCGGGCCAAACACGGGCGGGATGGGCGTGTACTCGACGGATTCGATGCTGGATGCCCCGATGCGCGCGTGGATTCTCGAACACGTGGCGCAGAAGGCTGTGGACGGCATGGCGGCGGAGGAGACTCCGTTTGTGGGCGTGCTGTACTGCGGGCTGATGATGACGGCGAAAGGGCCGATGGTGCTGGAGTTTAATGCCCGCTTTGGCGATCCGGAGACGCAGGCCATTCTGCCGCGGATGGAGAGCGATCTGGTGGAAGCGGTGGAGGCGTGTGTCGAAGGGCGGCTGAGCGAGACGGAGTTTCGCTGGAAACCGGGAGCATCGGCGTGCGTGGTCGCGGCATCGGAGGGATATCCGGGAAAGTACGCGACGGGCAAGGCGATCACGGGTCTCGCGGAGGCGGCGCGGGTGCCGGGCGTCGAGATCTTCCATGCCGGGACGACGTTTGACGGGACGGATTACCGGACGGCTGGCGGGCGCGTGCTCGGCGTGACTGCGACGGGTGATTCACTCAGGGAAGCGCTGGACTCAGCGTATGAGGCGGTGGGCCGAATCTCTTTGAGGGCATGGTGTTCAGGCGAGACATTGGGCACCGGGCGCTGAAGTAGAGCAGATTGTGAGAGCAGGTTTAGAAGAGAAGGAGCCTGACGAACGCTGGGGTTGTTATGCTATGCTCCCGGCGTGTCCGCCACGACGGCTGTTCCGACCAAAATCAGGGCGCCGCGCCATGCCGCGGTGGTGCGAGTGACGCACTGGCTGACGGCGATCGCTTTCCTGGTCCTGTTGTTTACGGGAGGGGAAATTATCCTGACCCACCCAAGGTTTTACTGGGGTGAGACCGGGAACGTTACGATGCGGCCGCTGTTCCGGATTCCGATTCCATCGTCGCGAGACACGGTGCCGACGGGCTACAAAACGGTGCTGCCGGACTGGAATGGCTGGGGACGGGCACTGCACTTTGAGGCGGCGTGGCTTCTGGTTCTGACCGGGCTGGTGTATCTGGTTTGGGGCGTTGCGACCGGGCACTTTCGCAGGAACCTGTTGCCGGCGCGGGGCGACTGGAACTGGCGGGCGTTCTGGCGCGATCTTTGGCGGTCGCCTCGGGACAAGACCGGGTCGGCGACGTACAACGTGGTGCAGCGGACGGCGTATCTTGGAGTGATTTTTGTCCTCTTTCCGATGATTATCTGGACGGGACTGGCGCTGTCGCCGTCGTTCAATGCGGCGTTTCCGTGGTTTGTCGATGTGCTGGGCGGACGGCAGTCGGCGCGGACGCTGCACTTCTTCATCACGATGGCGCTGACGGTCTTCCTCGTGGTACACGTGGCGATGGTGGCGCGGAGCGGGATTCCGAAGCCGGATGCGGGGCATGATCACGGGCGCGCACGTGGATCCGGGAGGAGGGGGGAGGATCGTCCGATTTTCCGGCGGAAGCTGATTACTGGCGGTGCCGCTGCTGCGGTGAGCATCGCGGGACTGGCCGCGGCGGGGCGCTTGCGCGAGCGGTATGGGTTGATTCCTCCGGACCACGGGACTTTGTACGGAGCAGGCGGAACGCTGACGTATGCGACGCAGCGGCTGCTGGGGCGGCATGCGCTGGCGCGGGAGTTTCCGCCGAGCATGATCTCGAAGACACCTTTTCTGAATGAGGTTTCGCCGCATGGAGATGCGTTCAAGCAGCAGCAGGCGGAAGGATTCCGGAACTGGCGACTGACGGTGGACGGGCTGGTGGCTCGGCCGACTTCATTTTCAGTGGCGGATCTGCAGGGCTTTGGGGGCGAGGGAGCCAGATCACCGAGGTGGTGTGCGAGGAGGGCTGGTCGTACATCGCGGAGTGGATTGGGACGCCGTTGTCGGCGGTGATGCGGGAGGTTGGAGTCCTGCCGCAGGCGAAGTATCTGGCGTACTTCTCAATCGACAAGGAGTGGTGGGACAGTTTGGACATGAGTGAGGCTCGGCATCCCCAGACTCTGCTGACCTGGGGGATGAACGACGGCGATCTGCCGGTCGGGTTCGGCGGCCCGCTGCGGATGCGGGTACCGCGGCAACTGGGGTACAAGAGCGTGAAGTATGTGCTGCGGCTGACGGCGACGGACTCGATGCAGCGGTACGGCAAGGGGCTGGGGTCAGCGTCGCCCGAAGGCGGATACGCCTGGTTCGCGGGCATCTGACGGCTGCTTTTTTTATTCAAAACCAATCGTCAACTTTTGCGGAAGCGGCTTTTTTTGAGCGAGTTGCTCGCCAGTCCAGGGGGCCTCTCCCTCGCAATTGATTGATTCAACAGTTGGCAGGAGGCTCCTCGACGGGGGGCCGGCCGCAGCTGGGCTCTGGCTCATGCAGCCATCGAGCGGGCATCTCCTTTTTTCGGGGCTCGCGGGCTCAGGTCCAGCAGCTGGCTGACGAGCCGGGAAAGGATGGAGAGCTCATCCACAGCCCTTCTCACCCAGGGTTCCGATGCGGAACCGGCCTGGAGCTGCGCAAGGTAGAGGGTGTTGACGAGACTCTGGAGAGGATTATTGATGAGGTGTGCGAGCTCATTCGAGCGGGCGGTGGCGGGTGCCAGTTTCTCCTGCTCGCGCAGAAGCTGCTGCTGCTGCTGGTGGCGGAGCGCCATAGAGGCGAAGTCGGCGAGGATGGCGAGGAGCCGGTAGTCCTCCAGATCAAAGGCTTCGCGAGAATGGTGAGCGATGGCCCAGATGGTGCCGCGATGGAACTCGTTGATCCAGGGAATGAGCATGCCATCGGTGATTTCGTCGGCGGTAACGCCCAGGAATTCGTAGTAGGGCTGGGTGACGCGAAAGAGTTGAGGACGCTCGGCGTCAAGGCAGGTACCGCAGGGACTGAAAAAGCGCGGGGTGGTTCCGTTGAGGTACTGAGAGAAGCTGCCAGCAATGGCCACCCAGCGAAACTTCTTCTCGCCGGCGAGCGATGGCTCTTCCAGACTGATGCCGGCGCTGTCGGCGCCGCAGTAGCGGACGGCGATTTCGACAAGCTCCTGCAGGACCGCTTCCGGTTGCTCGGCGAAGACGCGGGCGAGACGGCTGACGGCTTCGACGTACTGATGGGGCGCACGAGGACGGGGGGTGCGAGCCGGGAAGTCAGGATCCGCGAGAAGGTCGCGGAGTTCCATGCCTGTGTCCTGCTGTGGGGTCGTACTTTTCACAGTGCTCCTTGTCGTGGCTCCGGAGCGGGCCCAGTGGGGATAGTGGTTACTAATGTACCGCAGGGGTACCAGTTAGGGAAGGACGTGGCCGGTAATGCGCGCAATGGCCGGTTGTTTCGTCCCGCAAGTCAGGCATGCGAGATCGGGGCTGGGCGCCGGAGCCAGTCGAAGAGGAAGAGCACGCCGATGAGGAAGAGAGGGCCAGATGAAGGTGTAGGCGGCCCAGTCGAAGTGGCCAGACCCAACCGAAATAACCGACGGCCAGCGCGCAGAACAGGACCGAGCTGAGGGCCTCCCGGCGCCAGGCGATGAGAAGGACGAGAACAACGATAGCGGACGGGATGAGGTGCATGAGGAGTGCAGGAAGGTCGGCCAGAATCCGGCGGGCTCGGCAAAGACGTCGAGGCGAAGAGGATGGCGAGGACGCGCGGGGTCCAGAGGGAAAGGCGCGGCATAGGAACCTCCCATTGGCCGACAGGGCGATTATAGGGGTGAGGAGTGACAGTGGGCGCGCGGGATTGTGGAAGAGCGGTTTGGCATGGTGAAAATCTTCCGGGGCTAAAGCCCCTCTTCCCGTTTGGCGCTATTCCACGGGCTAAAGCCCGTGGCTTTCTCCGTTGTCCTGCTGCGCAGGACCGCTGCGCGCGGGGGCTCAAGCCCTCGCTTTTTGGGCCGGCTTTCGGCACGAGTGAACTCGTGGCCTGATACGAAGCGGAGCCTGCAGCGGATTGAGTTTTGGCTCCTTCCGGACGCCTGAGTGCACGGACGGAGTCGGAGCAACCGCGGATCCTTCGGGTCGCTGGGGCGACCCTCAGGATGACAACAACAACAGGAACAACAACAACGGTGGCAACTACAGATCAGACGTGGGGGGGCCGAAGCACCTGTCTGCCGGCGACCCTCAGGATGACAACTGTGACAGCTAATTCGCTTCGAGGATGGCGAGGGTCTGCTCGACGACGGGGGCGAGCTTCCTGAAATCGTCGATGAGGGTGACGAGCTCGGAGTAGACCTTCGAGTCGGCGGCGAAGTTGAGGCCGTCGGCGGTGACCGCGGTCTCGGAGGCCGCGATGAGGGCTTCGACGTCGGCGATGACGGTGGAGAGGCCGGCGATGAAGGGCTTCTCGAGGGCTTCTCCGATTTCAGGATCTTCTCGACGCGGATGGCGAGGCCGATGACGGATTTAACCGCGCCAGCGAACCATTTGCCGAAGTCTGCGATTCTGACGCCCATTTTCTGAAAGACGTTCATTGGTTTCCTTTGCACGTGCGGGATGAGAGGGCAGACGCAAAAAGGCCCGCCCGGTTGTCCCTGGGAGGGCCGCAGTCGGCGTCCATTCCAGGGGGCCCGGTGCGGGCCTTATTTTCGTTTTATCTCTCTATTATCAGAATACCAAGTCAGGAGGGATTTACTGCCAACCTGGACGTCCTATAAGTTGTTTGGGTTGAAGAAGATGCACTTAGGTAATGCGGCGAGGGGCTTGACAAGATTTCCACAGGAAGGGGGAAAAGTGCATACTTGGGCGGCGCGACGGGCGGAATCGCGGTGCGGAGTGCTGAGCGGCAGACATTCGGCAGGGTCGATGGAACCGGGGACGCCTGCGCTCCGTAGGGTGGTGTAGCCATGCAACGGTGCCATGGAATATCTCTGTGGTGGTGAGGCGGGAGGGCATTTTGGCCGATTCGAAACGAGGACTGCC
>CAVPCE010000016.1:0-29962 GCA_963702295.1 uncultured Acidobacteriaceae bacterium
CGCGCCACTCGCTCACCAGCAGCCCCTGCGACTCGAGCCGGCGGAGCAGCGGATAGAGTGTGCCCTCATCCATCTCAAGGCCATTGTCGGCCAGTTCCCGCCGCAGCGTGTAGCCGTATTGCTCCGACCGCAGAGCGGCCAGCACCGCCAGCACAAGGGAGCCGCGGCGGAGTTCAAGGCGAAGGTTGTCGAGGGCTTCGGGCTGCATGGCCGGTACGATGTCGAGCATCCTATACGCCACACACTATGCGATACACAGTATAGATGTCAAGTGAAACAGCCGAACCATAAAGTACGACCGGGTGTACTGTGGCTTGCAATGTCGGACGATCCACTCCACTAAAGCAATCCCCAAAGCCCCTCTGGGATCTGCTCTTTCTCGCGCTCGCCATCGCCCTCGGCCTGGCAATCGCCTGGGTCGACTCCCGTCCCCACTGGGACGATTCCGGGATCACCGCGGGAATGCTGCTGATCGGCGCAGCCGTGCTGAGCCTGATCCGGCACGCCGCCCCTGGCTCTGGGCACTGTCCGTCGGCATTTGGTTGCCGTTGCATCTCGTAGTGCTGAAGCCATCAGCCGCCACTGTTCTCGGTGGCTTCGTAATCCTGGCGTTCCCCATGGCAGGAGCATTTGCAGGGATAGCGGTGCGGCGCCTGCTGGTCCGCTCAAGCCAGCCACAGGGCTGAACTGTCTCCGGGCCACGCTCACTTCCGGGAGAGAAGGCCAAGCGGTTCGGCCAACAACGCATAGCCGGTAAGGACCCCGGCGCTTTCCAGAAAAAGATAGACAGCCACGACAAGAACCCGGCGAGAGCCATGAGGCGAAGGCCCCGGCTGCGCCAGTTCCTGCGCGACCAGCAACGCCCCGCAGGCCAGCCCGGTGAGAATGGCGAGACCCCATCCGAACCGCCGCGGATTGAGCCAGCCGGAGGAGCGGCCGAGAGTCCTGCTCAGCCGCGGAGACAGAAGCGCGGAGACGTTGCCCGCCAGATCAGAGTCGGAGACCCCCGAGACCGGCAGGAGTGCCGTACCCACAGACCAGACCGCAACGAACAGCAGCAGTGAGCCGCACAGTGCCGTGAGAACCGCGCCGGCGACGGAGTTCCGAAAATTCTCCGGGTAGATGGCCAAAACGAGCAGGGCTGCGACGGGAATGACGAGTTTTCTTTTGTCTCGGCGAGGTCGGACGTACGGGGCGGGTCGAGAGCACGAACCACACGGCGACAGACACCGACCAGAACAGCAGCAGCGCGGTCACCGCGAAGAGCTGGATTCCCGTGGCCGGCCCCGCCAAAGGACAAGATGCCGGGCCATGGCAACCAGATCGGAGAGACAGGTAAATCCAATGGCCACCGATGTCATGAGCGCCCCACGGGTGAAGCAGGCGACGGCCGCCGCTTGGTCCGACAAGGGACGAAACGCCCGGACGAGCGACACAAGCATCATGAACAGGACAAACTGGACCGCGAAGGAACCAACGGCGTCATAAGGATCCTCGCTGAAGGGATTGACGGCGGACCAGGGACTCCAGTGTTTCGCCAGCTGAAAATGGAGGATGAAAGCGAGGCCCAGCAGGCACACGGCGAGGGCGTTCCTGCGGAGAACCGAGCGCATGGCAACTCATTGTAAGGCGGTCGGCTGGCGGCGGGTGCGCTGGTTGAAAAGGTGAGCCGCAGGCAACGAACGATGGCCGCCGGGGTCCGGCCCATGTTATTCTTGGGCCAGACACTTAGGAAGTGGAATCGACGAAAAAGCAGAGGAGTACGCACGGACGTGCTGGCACCCGAAAAGAAAACCGAAGTTATTGCGCGTTTCCGCACTCATGACAGCGACACCGGCAGTCCTGAGGTGCAGATCGCGGTTCTGAGCGAGCGCATTGGCGACCTGACCGAGCATTTCAAGGCCCATGCGAAGGATCATGCCTCGCGCCGCGGCCTCCTGATGCTGGTGAGCAAGCGCCGGCGTCTGCTGGATTACCTGAAAACTCATGATTCCGAGCGGTATCGGACTGTGATTACCCGACTGGGCATTCGTAAATAACACGGCCGGGCCTGGTCTTCGGCGCGCGCGCGACGAGAACCGAAAAGAGCACGGACCGTGAGGGGTGGCGCCCATCCGCAGGTTGCGCTTACCCTGGTCAAAGCGATCGCAGCGATCTCAACTCTCCGCTCTTCCCGGCTCCCCATCACCCGCAGCGCCGCGGATGCCCGCCCGATCGCTCCCATTGAAGAAAAGAGGAAACTATGAAGCAGGAAGTTACGGTCGAGCTTGCCGGCGGCAAGCGGCTGCATTTTGAAACCGGCCGGATGGCCAAGCAGGCCTCGGGCGCTGCAGTGGTCAGTTCCGGCGATACGGTGGTGCTGGCGACAGCTGTCGCCTCCCCCGACCCACGAGAAGGCATCGACTTTTTCCCCCTCACCGTGGACTACCGCGAGTACGCGTATGCCGGCGGACGCATCCCCGGCGGCTTCATCAAGCGTGAAGGACGCCCCAGCGAGCGCGAAATTCTCACCAGCCGGCAGATCGACCGGCCCATCCGTCCGCTCTTCCCCGAAGGCTTCCGCAACGAGACCCAGATCATCGCCCTGGTTTTTTCCGCGGACAAGGAAAACGATCCCGACATCGTGGGCATTAACGCCGCCGGCTGCGCGCTTGCGCTTTCCGACATTCCTTTCGGCGCCATCATCGGCGCGGTTCGCGTAGGACAGGTCAACGGCGAGTTCGTCGTCAATCCCTCCTACACGGAACGCCGCGACAGCAAGGTCAACATCACGGTGGTCGGAACCAAAGACGGCATCGTGATGATCGAAAGCGGCGCGAGTGAGGCCACGGAAGAGACGGTGGTGGACGCCATTGATTTCGGGCACACCGAGATCAAAAAGATCGTCGCCGCCATCGAAGACCTGGTATCGCAGGCGGGCAAAACGAAGCGCCCCGTCACGGCTCCCGAATTCGACCAGGCGTATTACGACGCATTGCACGCGAAGATGGGCGCGCGGCTCAAGGATGCGCTGGACACCAAAAGCATCCGAAGCTCGAGAGCCAGGCTCTGGTCAAGCAGATCCAGGACGAGCTCAAGGCGGAGATTCCCGACGACGCGAATGCGCCGGCGCAAAGAAAAAGCTGGCCCACTACTACGAAGCTCTGCGCGAGCGCATGTTCCGGGAGCAGGTGACGAAGGAGCGCGTACGACCCGACCATCGCGCCTTCGACGAGATTCGCGCCATTTCAATCGAGCTGGGCGTGCTGCCCCGCACCCACGGTTCGGCGCTCTTTACCCGCGGCGAAACCCAGGCGCTGGTGACGGCAACTCTGGGCACCACGGACGACTCGCAGCGGCTGGAGACGTTCGAAGGCGAGCAGCGAAAAAAGTTCATGCTTCATTACAACTTCCCGCCCTTCTCTGTTGGTGAGTGGCCGTATGACCGGCGTAGGACGCCGCGAAGTGGGACACGGAGCACTGGCGGAGCGCGCCATCAGCGCGGTACTGCCCAGCGAAGAAGAGTCCCCTTACTCGCTGCGCGTGGTGTCGGACATTCTGGAGTCGAACGGATCGTCGTCGATGGCTTCGGTCTGCGGCGCCAGCCTCGCGCTCATGCATGCCGGCATTCCGCTCAAGGCAGCGGTGGCCGGGATCGCCATGGGCCTGGTGAAGGAGGGCGACAACTACGCCATCCTCACCGACATCGCCGGCGCTGAGGATCACTACGGCGATATGGACTTCAAGGTCGCCGGCACTCGTAACGGGATCACCGCCCTGCAGATGGACATCAAGATCGGCGGGATCACCGGACAGATCATGCGCGAGGCGCTGGAGCAGGCGCGGCGCGGACGCATGTTCCTGCTGGACACGATGGAGGCGGTCACTCAGCGGACCGCGCACCGAGAAGTCGAAGTTCGCTCCGCAGATCCATACCCTGCAGATCCCGACCGACAAGATTCGCGACCTGATCGGGCCCGGCGGCAAGACCATTCGCGGCATCATCGAAGCCACCGGCGTCAAGATCGACGTGGACGATACCGGCAGCGTCAACGTGGCATCCAGCGACGAGGAAGGTCTGAAGAAGGCGCCTCGCGATGATCAACGATCTGACCGCTGTGCCGGAAGTCGGCAAGACCTACCTCGGCAAGGTGGTTCGTCTGGCGGAGTTCGGCGCATTTGTCGAGATCTTCCCCGGCACCGATGGCCTGTTGCACATCAGCGAAATCGCCGAGCATCGCGTCCACGAAGTGAAGGACGAGCTGCGCGAAGGCGATCAGGTGTTGGTGAAGGTGCTGGGCATCGAAGGCAACCGCATCAAGCTGTCGCGGAAAGCCATCCTGCGCGAACAGCGCCAGAAGCTGGGTCTGCCCGAGCCGACTCAGGGCGGCGACATGGCCGCGTCAGGCGAACGTCCGGAACGTTCGGAGCGCCCCGAGCGCTCGGATCGCGGAGAACGGAGTGACCGCGGGGAACGTGGGGAGCGCAGCGATCGCGGCGACCGGCCCGAGCGCCCAGCGCGTCCGCCGCGTCCGGCGGCGCCACCGGAAGAGCGTCAGCCCACCTCCAATGCCAGCACCATCATGATCGAGGGCGGCGAGGACTTCGACGAAGAAAGCAACCTCGAAGAAGGTGAAGAGATCAACTTCAACCGTGCCGACGGCGTTCCTGTCGTCACCGGTCCCGCAGGCGAACGCCGTCCCGCTGGTCCCGGCGGTGCAGGCGGTCCAGGCGGTGGCCCCGGTACACGCCGGCGGCGCCGTCGCGGCCGCAGACCCGGCGGTCCGGCTGGCGGGAGCCGCGGCGGTCAATAACATACGACCGTTTGATACAACAACTTCCAGGGCCGGACGTCCATCGTCCGGCCTTTCATTTTTTGCCGGAATTCATGAGGCAAACCGCGCCGCTGCGTCGTCCAATACGAAATGGAGGCGATCCTTTTATGCCATTTACTGTTCTGGCAACGCTGCATCCTCTGCCCGCCTCCAGGCATCCTCTGATCAGGTAGACTGTCGCCAATGAGCGCATCGATGTACATCGTTGTCGAAGGAGAAGACCCCGGTTACGACATCTTCGTGAATGGCCATGCGCTGGCCCGCAACGAGGATTCTCTGGAGAAACTGGCTCTGCGTCTCGGCGTGAAACCCCTGCTGGAGTTCTTCTCCGCTGATGAGAATTCCATGGCTCTGCTGCTGGAAGAGGGCGCAGGCGATCCGGAGTGGGCGCGCACCCTTCCCCCGCCCCAGTGGTTCGCACCGGAAGACGGTCTCATCACCATCTGTACCCTCCACGATTTTCTGCGTGAGGCCCCGTCGGCCCTGGGCGCGGAAACCGCTTCCGTCGTATCGGAGCTGGAAGAGTACGAACGCGTCCTGCGCAAAACCGCGGTTCGCAACCTTCGCTGGCAGCTCGCGGTTAGCTGGAAGTAGAAAAGCAGAATCAGATTTTATGGATAGGAAGCGGCCGGCATCGGCCGCTTTTACTTTTTCCCTACCACTGCACGCCAGGATACAGGCTCGGTAGTCGATCCACCTTGAACTGATCCTGGTTCGGCGTCGTACCCTGCCACACCAGATTCGATGCGGATGAATTCAGCTCCTGCACCAGGGTCCCGGCCAGCGGCCCGCAGAAGTCGATGTGCATATCGCCATTGGCCAGCTGCTGCACGTCGCCGCCAAAGAAGCTGAAGTCCGTATCCGGCGGTACGTAATGCGTCACCATCGTGGCCGTCATGTTGCTCTCGTTGATCTCCAGCACTGGCACCGTCGAGTAGCACTGCGGCGTTGTCGGCGCATCCGGCTTGCAGGTCACCTGGCCGCTCGGAAAAATGCGGTCGTTGCCGTTATCCATCAGCCCCAGGCGAAACACCCCGGTCGTGTTCGGCGTGAAAAAATTCATGCCGTGCTGCGCATAAAACCAGTCCGTTGGATCGACGCCACCCACCAGCTTGAAATCGCCGCCCTCGCCCAGATGCCACAGCACGTTTCCCGACCCCCGCCCGTCGTTGAAGTCGATCTTGATGATCCAGTTCTGGTGACGCATGGAAAGCAGCAGATTGTGATCGTCGCTCGAGTAGAGGATTTCGTTCGAGTGCGTCCAGTCCGGGAAATTCATCGGATGACGGTTGATGTCGAGATGATCGAAGGTGCTCCACACCCAGTCCGGATTGCCGTTAGCGTCCACATCCACCAGCACGTCGCCCAGCACACCCGTTGTTCCCGAGAATCCCGGAAGATTGCTGAAGTTCTTCGCATAGGCCGTCAGCAGCACCCAGTGCCCGTTCGGCAGCGCAATCACGTTGTGGTGGAAGCTCTTCAGCTGGTAGGGGCTGCCGTCGGAATCGTGGAATCCTGCGGAGGCCAGCTTCTGGTTGAGCTGGTCCATGGTGAGCTCGCGCACGGTGTTGCCGGCCAGGTCCACTTCCCGCACTGCGTTGATGGTGCCCGGATGTGCGCTGGCCACCCCCGCTGTAAGTGATGACAGATAGGAGATGACCATCAGCATGTCGCCGTCCGGCAGCAGCTGCGCGCCCTGAATGGTATCGAGCGTGGTCCCCTGGTACGTGTAGGTCCACAGCACATGACCCGCGAGATCGGTGGCAAACAGCTGCGTCTGGGTCGCCGGAATAATCGTGTTCCACAATTCGATCCCCGCCTGCGGCGTGCCCGGGTTGGAGATCGTCACCGCGCTCGTCGCCGGCGGCGTGCCCGTCGTCAGAGGCAGCCCGGAGGAAAACTGATCGTGATCGACATCGGTGAGCGTGGCGCCATTGTTCAGGGCAATCTGCGCGCGCATGTGATACGTCGTCTGCGCCAGCATCCCAGCCACCAGAAGATTGATCTGCCCGCCATAGGGAGTCGGCGTGCTTACCTGCCAGGTATTGCGTCCGTAGTCCGTCGTGGGACCGAACTCCACCGACACCTTGCCCGGCGCCGGCAGATACATCGAGTACTCCACCACCTGGGGATTATTCGTGGGATAGATGACTCCCTGGTCGACGATCGCTGCCACTGCCGTGGCCTGATTCTGCTGCGGCGATGAGGTCAGCTCCGCCGTGATACTCGCGTTTACGCTCTGCGGCAGCGAGGCCGGCGCGGTGTACTTGCCCGTGGAATCCACCGTCCCGAACGCCGCGCTGCCGCCGGCAACGCCGTTCACCAGCCAGGTCAGTGCGCCTCCGGAACTCGACGATGCAGTAAATTGCTGGGTCTGTCCAGGGAACAGCGCCACATATTGCGGGCTAATGCTCACCGACCCGAAGTTGGCTGCCACCGGAGGAGGCTGGGTAGGAGCGGCCTGCGGCGGTGGCGGTTCGGTTCCCTGTGTGACGCCACAACCCGTGACACTGAGAGCGACCAGGCCAAAAAGCGCGATCGCGGGAACACTCCCGCGCAGTGTCTTCACGAATCGAACTCCGATACTCGATAGCAATCAGGCTGGCTGGGGATCATCGAGTCCGTCGATGAGCGGTGTGGGGACGAGCGGGAGAACGAAAGGGTAAACCGAGGGCCGGGTGCGCCAGTCTCTCTTCTCGCGAGAAACTGGCGCCAGCCGGGTTGCCGTTTAGAATCGAATGCCGACGGTCACCGGGATCAGGCCTTCCGTGCCTTCCCCGTTGGTCGTAGCTGTCGGCTTCGGGGAATCCACCCAGACGTACCGCGCTTCAGCAAAGAGCTTGGCGTTGCTGTCGCGGCCGAAGGCTTTCCAGTAGCCGCCCAGACCGATATCAAAAGCGCCCTGGGTGCTGGAGAAACTCGCCACCGTCACCGGAGCATACCCGTAATAGCAGAAGTAGTAGCACTCCTGCACGGATTGCAGATCGGTAAAGTTGGTCACCTTGCGCGAAAAGCCGCCGCCGCCCGTTACATAGGCGCCGCTGCCTTTGCCCGTAGCGAAGTAGTAGATCGGGTCAAACAGGAAAAGGTGAGTGTTGATGTTGCCGCCCTGCGCGCCAATCGCAGCGATGGTCGCACCCGGAATCTTGTTCCGGTCGAACTGGTACTCGAAGACGACGCCAAACTTCTTGTTGAAATTCCAGCCGCCGCCGAAGTCGAGGTTGTAGCCCCAGGTATCGTAGCCGTTCGTATCGTTGCCCACCGGCCCCGTGAAGCCGCCGCCCGCGACGATCGCGATATGGCTCGCGCGGCTTTCATAGTTGGGGTAGCGTGGGCTGTTGTTGCGGCCGCCGCCATACTGTGGCGAACCGTTAGCCGCCGCCAGTGAGAAGTGATAGGGAGTCGATGACCCGCCCAGCAGCTCGTCCGTGCTGAGAGACGCCTGGTAGGTGACCGAACTGGAAGAGCTTTGCGCATCCGCTGCGAGATTGGAAGAGGCAGCGGTCTGCGCAACGACGGGAAGAGTACAACTGACGGCTACAGCGGATGCAACAACCAACAGGCGCCGCAGAAGCGGGCAATTCCGATCAGAGTTCGCAACCATTTTAAGAACACCTCAGAGTCGTTGAAAATACGAAGCCGGAAAAGGCAGGCGTTACGCCTGCCCGCAGATATTGGACACGGAATTTCGTCCTAAGTTGCAGGGTAAGATGCTTTTTCCCAACAGGAAAGCCGCCTTCACAGTCCCGTCTGCCACAGGCAGGCTCGGCCGCCAAACCGCCAAAGGGACCAGGCCCCCGAAGGACCCGGCCCACCCCGGCATTTTACCCCTGTATATCGAACTGCTCCGGCGGCAGCGCCGGATCGCTCTTCACGATGATCGTCTTGCCGATCACCTCCTCAAGCTCGTTCAGCCACTTCGCATTGTTGGCCTTCAGCACCTTCACTACATCCGGATGCACCCGCATCAGCACGTCGTTCCGCTCGAAATGCCGCATCATCTTACGCAGCTCGATGTAGATTTCGTTGGCCACCGTCACCGGGCTCTTCACCATGCCGGTTCCCGTGCACACCGGGCAAGGCACGCTCAGGGTCCGCTCCAGTGACTGCTTCACCCGCTTGCGGGTGATCGCCACCAGCCCGAAATCATTGAACTGCAGCACTTTAGAGGGTGCCCGATCCGCCTTCAACGCGTCTTCCAGCGCCTGCATCACCTTCTGCCGGTTGCGCCGCTCGTCCATGTCGATGAAGTCGATCACGATGATCCCGCCCAGGTCGCGCAGCCGAATCTGCCGCACGATCTCCGGAATCGCATCGAGGTTCGTCTTCAGGATCGTGTCCTCAAGCCGCGCCGTCTTGCCGACATACTTGCCGGTGTTGATGTCGATCGCCACCAGCGCTTCAGTCTGGTTGATCACAATCGAGCCGCCCGACTTCAGCCACACCTTCGACTTCAGCGCCTTGCTGATCTCTTCCTGGATGCCGAACTGCTCGAACAGCGGCGTCTCCTTGGTGTAGAGCTTCACGCGCCGCACCAGCGAGGGCTGGAAGCGATTCAGGAAGCGCAAAATCCGCTCGTATTCTGACTCGCTGTCCACCCAGATGGTGGAGAAGTTGTCGCTCACCTGGTCGCGCAGAATGCGCTCGATCAGGTTCAGGTCGTGATAGATCAGCGCCGGGGATTTCGCCGTCTCCGAGCGCTGCTTGATCTCGTTCCACAGGTTGATGAGAAAACGAAGATCGGCGCGGAGATCCTCTTCGCTGGCGCCCTCGGCCGCGGTCCGCACAATGAAGCCGCCCGAAGCCGTTCCCTTCTCGCTGACCAGAATCCGCTTCAGCCGCTGGCGCTCCTCATCGGAGTCGATCTTGCGCGAGACCCCCACATGGTTCACCGTCGGCATAAACACCAGGAACCGCCCCGGCAGCGCAATGTGGCTGGTGATGCGCGCTCCCTTGCGAGCAATCGGCTCCTTGGCAATCTGCACCAGGATCTCCTGCCCCGGCTTCAGCAGCTCGCTGATGATGGGCAGATTCGAGGTCTGCATGTTCGGCCGGCGTCCGCCGTGGCGGCGACCCGGCTGCTGGCGCCCGCGTCCTCCGCGGCGTCCCAGGCGTCGATCCTCGCGACGCGCCGGAGTTCCGGCGGCCGCGGCTGGTTCCCCCGCCGTCTCTTCCCCGCCCTCCTCGACTTCTTCCTCGCCCGCGTCGTCACCCTCGAACTCAGACTCTTCCGTCTCAGCAAAGCCGCTCTGCAAATCGTCCGTCTCTTCTTCTTCTTCGCTGTCCCGGGCCGGCGTGTTGTAGCCGAGCCGCTTCTCAACGTGCTCGTCGCGGACAGCGTCCTCGATGGTCTCCGCCTGGTCGAGAGTCTCCTCTTCCATCTCGTCGCTCAGGTGCTCGTCGTGCTGCCCGGGAATCGGCTCGAAGTCGTACTCGTCTTCGTCGATCGTCTCCTCTTCCAGAACGCCCACGCCCGGCGCATAGCCGAAGAGCTGCTGGACCACTTCGCTTTCAGGCGAAGGCTCGACCGCCGCGTGCCCTTCGGCCGCTGGCTCCTCCTTCGCAGAGGCCTGCCCCACTTCCTCGCGCTCGGGCTCAGGCCTGGGCAGCAGACTCCGGACTCTGCTCCTCCTCTTCAATCTCTACTTCCTCTTCCACGGGTGCTGAGAAGCGGAATTCGCTCCGCGGAGTCTCCACACGATGCGAAGCCGAAGCCTCCTCCGGCTCGTATTCGTGAACCTCCTCAACCTCCTCGACCGTCTCCTCTACCGGTTCAGCCACCGGAGAGGCCGGTACGTCGTGTTCTGAAATCGGCGCGAGAGCCTCAGGCGTCTCCACTGCCGGTGCGGATGTTGCAGCGAAGGATTCTTCCTGCAGATTTGCCTCTGGTTGGACAACCGGCGCAACCCTGGCCACCGGAGCCGTCGGCTCTGCACTTCCGCGACGCCGCGAGAGCGTCTCGCCCGGCAAAACCGCTCCGCCGTCCCACCCGGTCGGCACCTCAACCAGCGTGGAGGGCCGCGAAGAACCCCTGCTCACCGGCGCGGAGCCACGCCCTGACGGTCCGTTCCGCGCTGGCCCGTTCCCCGCCGTCCGCGATTCCGTCGGTCGCCCACCGTACTTCGACAGCGACTCGCCCGGCAAAACAATGGGAAGGTTCTGTGCCGGAATGCCACCCGGCGCGCCGCGCTCCGGTCGCGAAACCGGCTCGGCGCTGATCGCCTCTTCGACAATCTCAGGCGACTCCAGTTTGCTTTGGGTCTGGGTGCGCTGCTCGGAGCGGCCTTCGCCCCGGTCGCCTCGATCTCCCCGCTCGTCCCGGCCTCCGCGTCCGCGGAAACCGCGTCCCCGGCGCCCTCTCCAGCGGCGCCCCCCGGATTCTCCGCCTTCGTCACGTGCCGGTGAGCGCTCCTGCCGCGGTGCTTCCCCGGCGGCGGCGGACAGCTCCGCCTCCGGCTCAGATGTCCGTCCGCGCGGTTCGCGCGCTTCCCGATTCTCGCGGCCACTGCTCTCACGCCCGCCGCCCTCGCGGCCGCCGGGGCACCCGGCCGGCGTTCGCGGCCGTTACCGCCGTCCACCCGCTCGTATTCTTCTGACTCTTCCTGCTCTTCCAGGAAATCCGTCACGTACAGAAACGCATCCCGCTCCAGGCCTACGTCGACAAATGCCGACTGCATGCCAGGCAGCACGCGCGTCACACGCCCGTTGTAAATGGATCCGGCTAAGGTGTATTCGTTTTCGCGCTCGTAGTAGATTTCTGCGAGCTGATCGTCTTCAAGAATCGCCAGCCGCGTCTCATGCGGCGTGCTCGATATGCAAATCTCTTTTGCCATTCTGCCTCAAATCGCCAGGGCAGACGGCACGGGATTACCGGAAAGAATCGGAGATGCAGGACGACGGACCGGTATCGGTCGCGCGCAAACCCCTGCCGCCCGCTCGTGGACTGTCTGGGAACCGTCCAGGGGGGAGACCGGTGAAAGTGTGCTGAGGATATTCATGTCTTCCGGAGAGTCGTCCGCGTGCCGAGAGTTTGTGACCGCTCCTGCCGATCGATCTGGCGGGGTCGTTGCCCGTCTCTGCACGCTCATTCCTGATCCTGCCCGGCCCGTGTCCAAATCCCTGGCCGGTTATTCAAATTCGTGAAACTCAAACTGCGCCCGCCCTGCGGGCCCAACTATGCAAACCTGTCTGCCGCCTAATTCACAAACCGGCTCATCCGGACGTTCATTACCATACCGAGAGCCAGGAACGTGAACAGTACCGAAGACCCCCCATAACTCATCAGCGGCAAGGGAATCCCGGTTACGGGCATCAGCCCCAGAACCATTCCGACGTTGACGGCGATCTGAAAGATCAGGACGGCCGCCACGCCCATTACCAGAGAGCGACCCTGGCAGGTCCGCGGCTGTCTGAGCGTTTTGAATCAAACGCATCAGTATTAAGAAGTATAGCAGGAGCACAAGAATCGCGCCCACGAACCCATGCTCCTCGCTGAATGCCGCGAAGATGAAATCCGTGTAGGGAATGGGCAGAAAATCGCCCTGGGTCTGCGTTCCCTGGTTCGCCCCGCGCCCGAAAACGCCACCATCCCCCACCGCAATCTTCGACTGCAGGATCTGGTATCCCGTCCCGCGCGGATCGGCGTCCGGATTCAGAAAGCTCGTCAGCCGCGCCTTCTGGTACGGCTTCAGAATCTTCCCGCTCTTCCACACCACCCCAACCGACAGCAGTACCACCAGCAACAGAATGCCGCCCCGCTTGAAATCGATGCCGCCCAGAAACAGCCCCAGCAGCAGTACCGGCGTGTAGGTCAGCGCCGTCCCCAGGTCAGGCTGCTTCAGAACCAGCAGCATGGGCAGCGCCACCAGGCCGATCACCTTGAAGATGTCCTTCCACGTGAGTTCCCTTCCCGACAGATTCGAGAAGTAGCGCGCTACCAGCACGATCAGCACCAGCTTGACCCACTCTGAAGGCTGAAAGTGCGCGCCCCCGGGCAGCTTGATCCAGCGCTTGCCACCGTTCACCCGCGTGCCCACCGCCAGGACCGCGATCAGGGCGAGCAGGCAGAAACCATAGAGCCAGTAAATGATGCTCAACAGCTTGTGATAGTCGATCACCGACATCACGAACATCGCCCCCAGTCCGCCCAGAATCCACAGGATCTGCATGCGCTGGAAACCGTGAAACTTGGTGTGAAGCGTTGCGGAGTAAACCTCGAAAACGCTGATGACCGACAGCGTCAGCACAAAGGCCAGCAGCGTCCAGTCAAAATCGCGGAGGGAGAGAAAGCGGCGCATACACCTGCGGCCGGCTCGGTCGCGGCCTGTTCAAAATACTCGCCTGGGAGCTTGCCTCGATTATCGCATCTCGCCTTGCGCTCTCGGAACCGCAACGAATGCCCCTTTCGTGTGATGAGCTCTGCGTCCTCCGGGCCGTGGCTCTGCAGTACACCGCGCCTTGGTTCGCCAGGAAACCTCCGCTCGCACTGATAGAATCAGTGACAATACCCGTGGCGTACTCGACCCCGTCGGTTCCGCCACGCCGGCTCGCCGGGCGGTTAGCTCAGCTGGTTAGAGCGCCTGCCTTACAAGCAGGAGGTCGCAGGTTCGAGCCCTGCACTGCCCACCAACCTCTGCCGGTCGCGTCACCCCCTGTTTCTCGCCTGAACCAGCGTCCATTACCGATCCAGAGACCGCGCTGAACCGCACTCGACCTCCGCCCTGCCTTTTTTAGCCCGGAAGCCATTCTTTTAGCCAATCCGAGCGACAAAACTTCCTCTCGGCGGGTTTGCTCCGTTGGACGATTCCCCCTCATATGCGCGAAGTCTGTATTCTGCTCCTCTCCTGGCTGCAACGATGGCAACAGAAATTTCACCAGCGGCGTCTCGCGCGGCGCAAGCGTTGGCTCTTATGAAGAAGGTTCTGCCGCTGCAACGCTCCGATCGACGGGCCGCATCTCCGTCTCCCGCGCCGCAATCCGCCAGGCAGCCAAATCAACGCACGCGCATCCACCCTTCTGATGGACCCTGGCCGTCCCGTCACTCATTGATGCATACCCGAAAAATTCTCACTTCCGCATTATTTCTAATGTTCGCCAGCATCGCAGTCCCCGCTCAAAGCGATGCCAACAGCGTCGTGCCGTCGAATCAGCCCAGCGATCAGTTCAGCTCCGCCATCACCTTCACCCCCGCGCCCGGCACGTACGACCACTCCGTCACCGTAGCCATCCACTGCCCCCACGGCCTGCGCTGCTTCTACACCACCGATGGCTCGCCCCCCAACATTGCCTCCACCGAATACACCCGGTCCATCCCTGTCTCCGCGACGGAAACCCTCAACGTGCTCGCCGCTCGCATCGGCCAGGCTTTCCAGAACACCGGCGCTTCCTCTCGCGGCTGGAAATGCCTCACCCCTCACGGCGGCAGCTCCAATGGAATCGACTGCGGGCCCGGCGGCGGCGTTGGAACCCAGCAGCCCTCTGCGTGGGACTGGCAGTTTGGCGAGCCCATGACCGAGTCGCTCTCCACCACAGCCTCCTCCAGCGAGACCCAGCAGCTCTACATCTTCGGCGGTCCCGGCTGCTACGACTGCACGCTGCTTGCCCAGGACAAGATCCTCCAGCCCTCCGCCGACGCGCGTTCCATCGCCAATAACGAAATGGACGCCTACCTCTACGACCCCGTCGATCAGAAAGAAATGATGTGCGGCCTGCAGTGCAACCAGCAGCACCGCTGGCTCGACTGGCAGGTAGACAGCGGCGCCGGCACCGGCTGGCAGGACACCGGCATCCGCACCGGCTGCCCTCTCTCCACCACCAATCCGACGCACGTCTCCCTCACCTGCCATCGCGTGCCGAACGATACCGGCTGTGGCGGACGCGGCTGCGTCTACTTTGACGACCTCTGTGTCAATGGAAGCTGCTCGGCTCTCAACATCGCCCAGCCGCTGAAGAACAATCCCGGCCGTTACAAAGCCATGGGCATTCAGGATCAGATCGATCTGACCAACACCCGGACCTCTGGCGTCAATCCCACCACCGCGGGTCGCAGTGTCTGGAATAACAATGTCAGCGCGGGATATTACGACACCGCCATGACGGCTTCCGGAACGTGGGTTATTCAGTAAAGGTCAGCGCCTGATCAAACACTACTTCGCCGGTCTGTTCCTCGTGACGTGCCAAAGCGGCGCGGGCATACTGCCGCGCTAAACCTACACTTACCAGCACCACGCCCAGCATGTTGATCAGCAACCAGCCAGCCAGTACAACCTCTGTGACGCGTTCGAACCAGTGCACCAGTTTCCCCTTACTTTCGGATTCGGACCGGTAACTTCATTCTAAGTGCCCCAGGTGGGACATCCCATAACACCACCGGGGCAAAACTACCCCGAAGTATCAGATTGGGTTACACCCCCGAAGAGTTCCGATTTGGTCGCTGCTACGGACGAGGCGTCAGAGGATCGCCGGCCCGTGTCCCCATTTCGTGGTAAGCCGCAGCCAGCAGCGTGCGCACCTCATCATCGGAGGTCTGATCGAAATTTCGGTAGAACTCGCCGACCGCGTGGAACGGTGTCGGCGTCTCCAGGCACACCAGCGCGTCGACTTCCCGCCGCAGCTCGTCGCAGGTGGCCGCTGCCGCTACCGGCACCGCCACCAATACCGTCTCCGCCAAGGGACGCAGCGCCCGCGCCGCCGCCCTCATCGTGGCTCCCGTCGCCAGCCCATCGTCAATCAGAATTACCGTGCGCCCCTCAACCCTAACCGCCGGTCGCCCTTCCCGATACAACGCCTCCCGCCGCGCAATCTCCCTGATCTCCCGCGCCGCTGCCGCATCGATGGTCTCCTGAGAAATCCCGAACGCCCGCACCACATCCGCCTGCACCACCACCAGGCCCCCGCTCGCCACCGCCCCCATTGCCAGCTCTTCCTGCCCAGGAACGCCCAGCTTGCGCACAACAAAAACGTCGAGTGGCCGATGCAAAGCCCACGCCACCTCGAACGCCACAGGCACTCCACCCCGCGGCAGTCCCAGCACGATCGCCCCCGCCCAATCCAGTTGCTCGCGGACGGCATGCGCCAGCGCACGGCCCGCGTCACGGCGATCCTCAAATACGTCCATCATGGAAGTTGCGATGCGAATCGCCTGTTGCGCGTTCCGTTCAGCCCCCACGCGGTACGGAACCGATCCGCGATTCAACGCGTATTCTAAGCCTGTTAGCCGCACCCGAAGCTTTCTTCTCGTATGAGCACTGTGACGACACAAACCTCGACCTCCACCGCCCAGCAGCAGAATTTCCGCCGCTTTCTCGGAATCTGTCTCGCCTTCGCCGCGGTCAAGCTGGCCATCCAGATCATCGGCAACATCGTCGCGCAGCACGCTGGCTACGGCATCTTCCGCGATGAAATGTACTACCTCATCTGCGGCCATCACCTTGCATTCGGTTATGTGGACCAGCCCCCGATGGTCGCCCTCCAGGCCCGCCTCTCCGAGCTTCTCTTCGGCTACGACCACATGTGGTCCCTGCGCCTCATCTCCGCTCTCGCCGGTGCTGCCACCGTCTTCCTCACCGGCGCCATCGTCTGGGCCATGCGCGGAACCCGCTCTGCCGCCGCCTTCGCCATGCTCGGCGTCACCGTCGCCGGCGTCTTCCTCGGCCTCGACAGCTTCCTCTCCATGAACTCCTTCGACCCGGTCTTCTGGATGCTCTGCACCCTCGCCCTCATCCGGATCGCCGCCGAGCACGAAAGACCGGGCCGCGAACACCTCCTCCGCTTCTGGTGGATCGTCCTCGGCGTCAGCGCCGGCCTCAGCCTCGAAAACAAAGACACCATCGTCTTCTTCCTCATCGCCCTCCTCATCACGCTCCTGCTCACGCCGCAGCGCCGCATCCTCGCCAGCCGCTGGTTCGCCGTCGCCCTCGGCCTCATCGTTCTCCTCGCCCTCCCCAACTTCCTCTGGCAGGTCCACCACCACTTCCCTACCCTCGAGTGGCTCATCGACGTCTCCCACAGTAATAAGGATGTGAAGCTCCCCCCGCTCGCCTTCCTCGGCGGACAGATCATGATGCTTACGCCCTGGACCGCCCCCCTCTGGATCAGCGGCGTCATCTGGCTCCTCGTCGCCCGCCGCGCCCGGCCCTTTCTCTTCCTCGGCGTCCTCTACCTGGTTTTCCTCGCCCTCATGATGGCCCTCCACGCCAAGGACTACTACCTCGCCGCCATCTACCCCGTCTACTTCGCCGTCGGAGGCATGTGCTACCTCCCGTCTGGCCGCCTCAGCAAGCTGCGCATCATCCGGGTCAGCGGCTATGCTCTGTTGCTCTGCATCGGCTTCGTCCTCACCGTTCCCTTCTCCATTCCCGTCCTCCCCCCGCAGCAGCTCGTCGCGTGGATGAAGACCATGCACTTCGCGCCCAAAGACTCTGAGAACCACTCCGCCACAATCCTCCCGCAGTTCTATGCCGACCGCTTCGGCTGGCACGAGATGGTCGAGAAAGTCGCCCAGGTCTATAACGCCCTGCCGCCGCAGGAGCGTGCCGTTACCGGCATCTTTGGGGGAAATTACGGCGAGGCCAGCGCGATCAACCTCTTCGGCCCGAAATACGGCCTGCCCGTCGCCATCAGTGGCCACCAGACCTACTGGCTCTGGGGTCCCCATGGCTACACCGGCCAGGAAATGATCATCATCACCGATGAATCCCTCGCCGACCTCAAGCCCTACTACGCCTCCTGCCAGGTCATGACAAAGGCCGACAATCCTCTCTCCATGCCCTGGGAGCACAAGGACATCGACCTTTGCCGTGGCAGATTCCGCTCATATCAGGCAGACTGGAAAGACTTCAAGTTCTACTACTGACGTGGAGCTCCCCGCGTTTGACCAGCCTTCCTGAACCAGGCCCGCGCATCGCCAACCCGCCGCGACCCACCTCGTCCGCGCCCGACCTTCCCCGCGTGCTCAACACCTCGCACGCCACCGCCATCGTCGTCGGCACCATCATCGGCAGCGGCATCTTCCTCGTTCCCCAGGAAATGATGCGTGCTACCGGCTCCTCCAGCCTCGTCTACCTCGCGTGGATCGCCGGAGGCCTGCTCTCCCTCTTCGGCGCCATGACCTACGCCGAGCTCAGCACGCTGCTCCCTTACGCCGGCGGTGAGTACGTCTACATCCGCGGCGCCTACGGCGACATGCTCGCCTTCCTCTATATGTGGACGTGGTTTGCCGTCGCCAAACCCGCCTCCATCGCCAGCGTCACCACCGGCCTCGCCCGCACCCTCGCCATCTTCCCCGCGCTCCAATGGCTCGACGGCACCGCCTTCCACATCCCCTTTGCCGTCGCCTGGTCGCAGGTCTTCGCCATCGCCGCCACCTGGCTCATGACCGGACTCAATTATCTCGGCATGCGCAAGGCGGGCGAGTTCCAGCTCATCTTCACCTGGCTCAAAGGCGTGCTCATCGCCGTCATCGCCGGCTTCTGCTTCTTCTCATTCAGGGGACACTGGAGCAACTTCGCCACCCACTTCCTCGGTGCACACGGCGGCTTTGGCGGATTCATGATCGCCCTTATCGCCGCCCTCTGGGCTTATGACGGCTGGAACGACCTCACCATGGTTGCAGGCGAAGTCCGCAACCCCGCGCGCAGCCTGCCCATCGCCCTCATTGCAGGCCTCGGCATCGTTGGCGTCCTCTACATGGCCACCAACGCCGCCATCCAGTACATCCTTCCCGCCGCGCAGATCGCCGCTTCGCCCCGTCCCGCCGTCAGCGCCCTCCAGGCCATCACCGGTCCCTGGGGTGCGGGACTCGTCTCCATCGCCATGGCCGTCAGCATCATCGTCACCCTCAACGGCACCATCATGTCAGGCGCGCGCGTGCCCTACGCCGCCGCCCGCGACGGCCTCTTCTTCCGCCGCATGGCCGACATCCACCCACGCTTCTCCAGCCCCTCGACGTCTCTCATCGTCCAGGCGCTCCTCACCACCGGCCTGCTTCTCGCCGTCGGACGCTTCCAGCAGCTCTTCGAGCTTGCCATTTTTGCCGAGTGGCTCTTCTACATGATCACGGCCACCACCATCTTCCACTACCGCCGTCGTGATCGCGGAACCGCCAATTTCCACGTCTGGGGCTACCCCGTCATACCCGCGATCTTCGTCACCGCCGCTGCGGTTCTCCTCGTCTACTCCTACGCGGAGAACCTGAAGAACTCCCTCATCGGCACCGCCCTCATCCTGGCAGGGCTGGTCCTCTATCCGCTCTTCCGCAAACGGCAATCGAGGCCTGCAGAAATCGCTCCGTAAGGGCATCCCACCTTGCTGAACCCTTCTCACCGGGCCGCACATCCAAATCGAAAAGCCCGAAGGAGCGAACATCATGGCTGCATTTTGCGGATGCTGTGGCGCGGAGATCACCGATCGAGCTGAATCCTGCTCTGTCTGCGGAACGCCTCGCCATGGCATGATCCCGGCAGGCATCTCCATGAATCTCGCGGAGGACGCACGGTTCTGTCCTGAACAGTCGTGCGCCGCCAGCACAGGCCGCGAAAAAGGAAAGGCTCCCCTCGCAGCGGATTGCCAATGAACCGCCTCCGGGCCCGCTAACTCGCCACGCCTACACCTTTCGTGGGATCCCCGCGGATCTGGCTCCCCTCGTGCACCTCCTCAAGCCAAACAGATTGTCGATGGCGCTGCGCTTCCCCTTCCTCCCCTGCAGACGCACGCGCGATCGACAGCACAACGCAGGGAGAAAGAGCCCCCCAATGACCACCACGGTTGCAGTCTTCATCGCCTCATTCGCCGTAGTCGGCATCGCCATGATGGCAATTGCGTGGACCATCAGCATCCACGCCGAGCTGAAACTCCGGAACTCAAAGCAGCGTCGCCGTTCCATCGACGAGAGCTATTCCGCCTGGCAGCACAATCGCGAAATGACCGTGTATTAGCTGCCCCAGGGCCGCGCAAAAATTGCCGGCCGATCACCTGCCACACGACTGCAGAGCCTGCATCCATGGCCCACCCTGTGGTAACCGCCGCCAGGCATTTCGCCACCAACCGCTAACGAGGAAAGACACCAGCAACGGCGCGCACCGGAACCCTCCTGCCCTCTCCGTGTCCTCTGCGGCGAATGCTCTCCCTCGCGGGCTAGCTGAACAAGAACTCCTTCGTCCGCAGTTCTCTGATCGTGTCGCGCAGCTTTGCCGCTTTCTCGAACTCGAACTTCTTCGCTGCCTCTCGCATCTCTGCCTCGAGCTTCGTGATGTAGGCATCCAGCTCTGCCTGCGACGCAAACTCCGGCATCGTCTCCACCTCTTCCGCCAGATCCGCGTACTCCGCCTGCAGAATCTTCGCCAGCGACATATCCACGCTGCGCACAATCGACGTCGGCGTGATCCCGTGCTCCTCGTTGTACGCTCGCTGCGTCGCGCGCCGCCGGTCCGTCTCCCCAATCGCCTGCTTCATCGAATCCGTCATCCGGTCCGCATACAGAATCGCCCGTCCCTCCACATGCCGCGCCGCCCGCCCAATCGTCTGGATCAGCGACCCCGACGACCGCAGAAAGCCTTCTTTGTCCGCGTCCAGGATCGCCACCAGCGATACCTCCGGCAAATCCAGCCCCTCACGCAGCAGGTTGATTCCGATCAGCACGTCATACTCGCCCTTGCGCAGATCGCGCAGCAGCTTCACCCGCTCCAGCGTCTCGATCTCCGAGTGCATGTACCGGCAGCGCACCCCCACCTCGGAGTAGTACCCCGCCAGATCCTCAGCCATCCGCTTCGTCAGCGTCGTCACCAGCACCCGCTCGCTCTTCTGCGCCCGGTCGCGAATCTCATGCAGCAGATCGTCGATTTGCCCCCGCACCGGTCGAATCTCTACCTCCGGATCGACCAGCCCTGTGGGCCGAATGATCTGCTCCACCACCACGCCCGCCGCCTTCGTCAGCTCATACGGCCCCGGCGTCGCCGATACATACACAATCTGATTCGTGCGCGATTCGAACTCCTCAAACTTCAGCGGCCGATTATCCATCGCTGAAGGCAGCCGAAACCCGTAGTCCACCAGATTCTGCTTCCGCGACCGATCCCCATGCCACATCCCATGCAATTGCGGCACCGTCACATGCGACTCGTCGATAAACAACAGAAAGTCCCGCGGAAAATAATCCAGCAGTGTCGGCGGAGGCTCCCCTGGCAGCCGCCCGCTGAAATGCCGCGAGTAATTCTCAATCCCGTGGCAGTACCCCATCGACTTAATCATTTCCAGATCGAAGCGCGTCCGCTGATGCACCCGCTGCGCCTCCACCATCCGCCCCTGCGCCTCCAGCTCCTTCTCCCACACCCCCAGCTCGTCCAGAATGCTCTCAATCGCCGTCTTCTTCCGCTCCGGCTGCACCACATAGTGGCTCTTGGGATAAATCGGCAGTCGCGCATACTTCTGCCGCACCGTGCCAAACAGCGGATCGATCTGCGCCAGCGAATCGATCTCGTCCCCGAACAGCTCAATCCGATAAGCGTTTTCGTCGTACGTCGGATAAACCTCGATCACATCCCCGCGCACCCGAAACGTTCCGCGCCGGAAATCCGCATCGTTGCGCTCGTAGAGAATCTCCACCAGCCGCCGCGTAATGTCGTCCCGCCGCATCTTCTGCCCTTTTTCCAGCAGCAGCAGCATGCCGTAGTATGCCTCCGGCGACCCCAGGCCATAGATGCACGACACCGACGCCACAATGATCGCGTCCCGCCGCTCGAACAGCGACCGCGTCGCCGAGAGCCGCAGCTTGTCCAGCTCCTCATTGATCGTCGCCTCTTTTTCAATGTAGAGATCGCCCGCCGGAATATACGCCTCCGGCTGGTAATAGTCGTAGTACGACACAAAGTACTCGACCGCATTGTTTGGGAAAGAATTGCTTGAACTCGTGATAGAGCTGCGCTGCCAGCGTCTTGTTGTGCGCCAGAATCAGCGCCGGACGGTTCAGCTGCTCAATGATCTTCGCGACCGTGAAGGTCTTCCCCGAGCCGGTCACCCCAAGCAGCACCTGGTGCTTCTCGCCGCCCTCAATTCCGGTGACAAGCTCCTCGATCGCGCGCCCCTGATCCCCGCGCGGCTTGTAATCGCTGACTAACTGGAAGTCCACAGAGAGATTGTAGGAGATTGCTCAATCCCTGCGAACATGCCGGCGGAGTCGAAAGGAAGGCGCAAAATACCGCTAGCTGATCAGGCCAGCGACAATTGGCCTCGCTCCCCCGGAGCATAGAGGCATTGACTGTACTGGGGATGGCTGAGCCGATGGTACAGGTAAATTTGCTGATGCCACGCTTCGGGCGCGACGCCTTTGAATGCATAAGCCGGAGATAGGTGGTCATTGAGCTGAGCGCGCTCGGGCTTTTGGTTAAACTCCCGGATCGCCTCCCGTTCTCCAATCCGGTCTGTGAACAAATTCTCCGGGCCGCCGCAAATGTCGTCGAAATAGCACCAGATACGCGGAAGGACATCTGATTTTGTCAGCAGTGGAAGAGCCGCCGTCGTGGAGGTGTACAGATCCAGGTCGAAGAGAACCGCACCCAGCGGTGCGTCCGGCTCAGGATTCCATTGTGCAATCGTTTCAGAAACATCGCCTATAACGAGAGAGGCCTGTCCCTCTGTTCGTCGCTCCAGCGCACCACGATCCATCGGGAATGAGCCGCCCGGCCAGAAGTAACGCACATCGCGAGGATCTCGCGTTGACGGTAGACCACTCCCCGCGTCAAAACCCACAACCACTACCTCGATGCCCAGGTCCTTCTTGATTTCCACGCGATGCTGGCACATGCAGATCAGTCCATTGCCACCGGCAACCCCGAGTTCCACCGCGGTAACCCTTGAATACCCCAGAAGCTTTGCCTGCTGCGCTGCAAAGCACAGGCACCATCCATAGTGCGGTCGATGCACGGCACCCGTCCGAACCCGAGTCTCATACGACCCGATCGCCCAACGGCGAAGGATCTTCCGGAGGATGAGTGTTCTGAGTGGAATCGGCCTTAGGGATTGCTGAATAACGCGGTCGAGAAAGGCCAACATTCCTCCTGGGAGCTAACTAGTTGTTCGGTCCGCGCCTCATCGCACCGATGGAGAAATAGGTGAAACCGATTCACTCCGGAGGTGTGGCTGCGCGGTTCACATTTACTCATTCGATACTACCTGAGGCAACTTGACTCAGGAAACTACGTGGCGAATCGCGGCGCAGGCACCGACCGCCGTCCCAGTCCGCCCAGCCACAGGCATACCGGCCACACAATCAGCCACAGCAGCGAATACCAGTGTGGCCATCCCTGCCCCCACATCTGAAAGGCGAAGTACACACCTACCAGTTCGCCCAGCAAAAACAGCACAAACAAGTGTCCGCCCGGACGGAAGGGCGCAATGCGAACGCACATCCACCCGCCCAGAATCGTCGCCAGCGCGAAAATCGACGTGCTGATCCACAGCAGGAACACCGGAGGCACCTGCCCCCGCAAGTATTGGTTGGGGAAGAAATGCATAAGAATGGGCGTGCTGCAAAACACAATCCCATACACAACGACGTAACTCAGCAGAACGGCTGCAACGGAGCGCAGGAACTTCATCAAGTGCCTCCGGAAGACAACAAGAGAACGTTTCGGGGAGACATGCAGGATAGCGCGTCCCCTCCTCGCTGGAAAGCCCAAAACAGAACACCTGCTCGCCAATCGCGCCGCCGCCGCAAGCGGCTGGCACTCCTCGTCCACCCCTCACATGCTCAAAATACCCGCCTGCCATGAATCGTCCCTGCATCTGACCGCATCTTTTCCTTAGGCCTGCGTTTGACGTCCGATGCCATCGTTTCTATAGTCGAACTATGAAGATGTGTCCCACCTCCGTGCTCTGTTGCGCCTGTTGTTGCGCGCCGTGCCGGACTTGTGGGTAGCTTCGTCTTCAACGGTTTCCTATCCATAAGCCCGCGCTTCAGCCCTTGCTGACGCGGGTTTTTATTTTTCAAGAATTCATGAGGACTCCATGACCATCGCCGCTCCCCCCAAAGAGACGAAAGCCCAAAAAGTGAACGCCTCAAGCGCGAGAAGAATCCGTGGGAAGCCTTCGATGAAGTGCGCGCATTTGCCCGCGATGGCCGCTCCAGCGTGGTGCCCGAGTGGGCCTCCATCTACTTCAAGTGGTGGGGCATCTACACCCAGGGCGACGGCGTGGGCGCCACCGGCGGCAAGGGCGGCGAGGGCCTGGCCACCGAATACTTCATGATGCGCATCGGCATTCCCAACGGCATCCTCACTGCGCATCAGCTGCGCGTCATCGGCGGCATCACGCGCAAGCACGCCCGCAATCTCGCCGACATCACCGTCGCGCCAGAACATCCAGCTCCACTGGCTCACCATCGAGTCCCTGCCCGAAGTCGTCGACGCGCTCGACTCCATCGGCCTCTCGCCCAGGGCGCCTGCGGTGACGTAGTCCGCAACGTAACCGGCTGCCCGCTCGCCGGCATCGCCGCCGATGAGATCCTCGACGCGTCCCCGGTCGCCGTCGAAGTCGGCGCATCTGCTCACCGCCAATCCGGACTTCTACAACCTGCCCCGCAAGTTCAAGATCTCCGTCACCGGCTGCCCGTCGTGGTGCACGTATCCCGAGATCAATGACATCGGCCTCACCGCCGTGCAGCACAACGGTGAAGTCGGCTACTCCCTTCGCGTCGGCGGGGGCCTTTCCAACGAGCCCCACCTCGCCGTCCGCCTCGATGCCTTTGTGCTGCCCGACAGGCGTTCGCCGTCGTTCGCGCCATCACCGAAATCTTCCGCGATCAGCAGGGCCTGCGCGAAAGCCGCGACCGCGCCCGCATCAAGTATCTCTTCATGAAAGAAGGCTGGACCGCCGACAGCTTCCTCGACGAACTTCGAGTCCGCCTCGAATTCAACTTCGATCCGGCCGTCCCGAAGAATCGTCCCCGACGACATCCTACCGCGATCACGTCGGCATCCACCGCCAGCGCAGCCGGGCCTCTAGCTACGTCGGCGCCTCCGTGCTCCGCGGCCGCCTCACCGGCGAACAGCTCGAGCCTGCCGCCGACCTCGCCGACAAGCTACGGCAGCGGCAGCCTGCGCGCCACCGTCATGCAGAATCTGCTCTTCCTCAACATCCCCAACTCCGAGGCTCCGGCGAACTGGCCCGCGAACTCGGCGAGATCGGCCTCCACGTCGACGGCTCCCCGTTCTGGCGCGGCGCCGTCGCCTGCACCGGCACCGAATTCTGCAAGCTCGCCATCACCGAAACCAAAGGCTTCCCCCGCTGGCTCGTCGACGAGCTCGAGGAGCGCCTGCCCCAGTTCGATCAGCAGCTCCGCCTTCACGTCACCGGCTGCCCCAACAGTTGCGGCCAGCACTGGATCGCCGACATCGGCCTCGAAGGCAAGAAGATCAAACACGACGGCAAGCTCACTGACGCCTACTACTTCTGCCTCGGCGGAGCCGTCGGCCAGCATGCCGCAATCGCGCGCCCCGTTGGCTATCCGCTGCCCTGCTCCGCTGGTGCCCGATGCCATCGAGCGTCTCCTTCGCCAATACCTGTCGACCGCGCGCCGAGCGAAAATCTCCGCGCATGGTTTCCCCGCCACACCAACGATGAACTCCGCGCCCACCTCGCCGGCGAAGTCGTGGTCCCGTCGAGCGCGATCTGCCTACGGGCCGCTGTCCCCGCAGGGGTCAGCCGGATGACCCTCCTCCCCATCTTCCTCCGCCTCGATGGCCGCCCCGTCTTCTGGTCGGCGCCGGCACCGTCGCCCTCGCCAAAATCGGAGCCTGCTCCCGACCGGCGCGCACCTACCGTCATGGCTCCAGCCGCCGTTCACGCTATCCGCGAACAGGCCGTCCAGGGCAAGCTGAATGGATCCGCGCTCCTTCACCCCCTCGGATCTCAATGGGGCCTTCCTCGTCATCGCCGCCACCAACGACCCGCTGTCAACCACGCCGTCTACGAGGAGCTCACGCGCGGCATCCTCTGCAACGGTGTCGATGACTCCCCAACTGCGATTTCTATTTCGGATCCACCGTCGCCCGCGGCGATCTGCAAATCGCCATCTCCACCGCCGGCGAAAGCCCAGCCCTCGCCCAGCGCCTCCGCCGCGAGCTCGACGAGCAGCTTCCCTCTGACCTCGGTCCCTGGCTCCAGCAGCTCGGCTCCCTGCGTCGCGATATCCGCGCCGGCGCACCCGCCACGCCCGCGCGCACGCAGCTTCTGCACGACCTGGCTCATCGCCCGCTCTGCAGCTCGCCCACCTGCCCAACCCGCCAATATGCCCAGCAGCAGATCGAAAAAATTCGCAGCGAGGTTCCTGCATGAAGCACCCGGCCCCTGCTCGTCCAACAGCCGCCTCTCCCGCCAGCGTCGGAACCGGAAAGATCTGGCTCGTCGGCGCCGGTCCCGGTGATCCAGAACTTCTCACCGTTCGCGCAATCCGTCTCCTCGCTACTGCCGATGTCGTCCTCCACGACGACCTCGTGCCGCCCGCCGTCCTCAACCTGGCCCGCCGCCAGGGTCTCGTCATCAACGTCGGCAAACGCTGCGGCCGCAAGAGCATCACCCAGGAGCAAATCCACAGCATGCTCATCGATCTCGCCCGCCGCGGGCTCTCTGTCGTCCGCCTCCAGTCCGGCGACCCCCTCCTCTTCGGACGCGCCGGCGAAGAGATCCACGCGCTCACTGCAGCAGGCATCGAGTTCGAAATCGTCCCCGGCATCACCGCTGCCTTCGCCGCTGCCGCCGCCCTCCGCACCTCCCTCACTGATCGCCGCACCGCGTCGAGTGTCGTCCTCTCCACCGGCCACCAAGCGCCCGACGCGCAGCAAGCGCTTCCGCCCACCCGCGTCGTCTACATGCCAGGACGCGACCTCGCTCCCATCGCCGCCCGCCTCCGGGCCGAAGGCGCTCCCCCCTCGCTCCCCTGCGTTGTTGTTTCCCGCGCCGGCCAGCCCGAGCAGCAGATCCAGCGCACCACCCTCGCGAGTCTGCCAGCGCTCCTCCCAGGCCCCTCCCCCGCCATTCTCCTTGCCGGCGAGGTCTTCCAGGAAAGTTCCGATGCGGCCGCTCTCACTGGCGCGCTGCTCGCTCACGATGCCATCCAGCCCGCCGCCGATCCTGCACTCTGAGCAGCGCGTCCTAAAACAAGAAGGCTCCGGCCCATCCGAAGACGGGGCCGGGGCCAGAGGCAAAACGAAAAGGCTAGAAGATGCTGCTGTGAGGCGTATAGACCGTGATCCGTGTCCCGGTAACATTCCCCGCTACATGAGCCACAAGGTTGCCGTTTTCCAGATACTGATCCACCGTGAACGTCCCGCTCAAGTGGTTCCCGTCCGGAGCCACCGTCACGCTTCCTGAATCTGCGCCGGGCCCATCAGCGTCCCATACGGTAGCGGTCGGGTCGCCGGCGTCGGATCCCAGGACTCTGCAAAGTGGTTCAGCTTGTACTGCCGATAGCCCACCCGCTTCCACACGCCGAAACAAAAGGCTGGTCACCGGTGGGTGGCCGCCGGAGTTATGATCTCCGTGCCATCGGAATGCCATTGCTGATAGCCCGCATCGATCTCCTGCGCGCTCGACCCCGAGCCCACCACAAACTTCACATGCCAGAAGCCCACAACCGGCACGCCGCCGTCATCGTCATCGTCGCCGATTGTCACCAAACCGGCACGCAGCAGATGCGGCATCGCCGCCACCCCGGAACCCGAGCTGGGATGCACAGCGGAAGGTGGAGTCCGCCGCACTGTGCCCCGGCAACCGGGGCCAGCGCCAGCGAAACAACGGCGCACCGAAGGCGGGCGCAAACTTGCGGAATTGCGTTCTCATGGAGATTCTCCTCTGCCGGAGCTTCCGGCTGGTCCATGAGCAAACCGCGACCGCCCGCCCCGCGGCAAGACACCCCGGGTAAAGCCTGAGGTGAAGTTTGGGTGAAGCGCCAAACTCAGTCCCTGCAGAACCTTGCTGATTCCCCGCGATCACCCGGGGTATACTGCTGGCCCATGATCGGAGTCGTCTACCAGTTCGGCGACTTCACCCTCGACGCCGGCCGCTTCGAACTCAGCCGCCTCGGCCGCCCCCTGTCCCTCGAACGCAAGCCCCTCGAGCTCCTCATCCTCCTCGCCGAGCGCAACGGCCAGCTCGTCACCCGCGCTGAAATCGCCGAGCGCCTCTGGGATCGCGAGGTCTTCGTCGACACCGAGCACGGCATCAACACCGCCATCCGCAAAATCCGCTACGCCCTCCGCGACGATCCCGATGAGCCTCACTATATCCAGACCGTCACCGGCAAGGGATACCGGCTGGCTGCTCCTGTCACCGTGCTCAACGCCGTCCCACCCGGACCGATCCCCATTCCTGAAATCCTGCCCACCGCAAACGGCTCTGGCCCTGCACCGATACCTCTCCCGCCAGCCGCACGCCCGCGCTCCACCCCCCGCCCCGCTGTCTGGATCGTCGCTTCCCTCCTGCTCGCCGCCGCCGCCATCGGCTTCGCGTCGCGTTCGTGGATGCGCCACGGCTCCGCCCCCATCCACTCCCTCGCCGTCCTTCCCCTCGACAACCTCTCCGGCGACCCCACCCAGGACTACTTCGCCGACGGCATGACCGACGAGCTCACCACCATGCTCGCCAAAGACTCCACCCTCCGCATCGTCTCCCGCACCTCCGTCATGCAGTACAAAGGCGCGCCCACCGCCCGCTGCCCGAAATCGCCCGCCAGCCTCAACGTCGACGGCATTCTCGAGGGCTCCTCTCTCGCTCCGACGGCAACGTTCACATGACCCTCCAGCTCATCCAGGCGCTCGACCGACTCCCACCTCTGGGCGGAAAGCTACGAGCGCAACGCCGACGACGTCGTCTCCTCCCCGCATGACGCCGCCCTCACCATCGCCACCCGCCTGCACAGCCTCGCGCCCTCGCTGGCCGCCGTCCGTTACCTGAATCCCGCCGCCCACGACGCCTTCCTCCGCGGCTATCTCTGGTTCACGACCGGCATGGATGAGTCGGGCGAATATTTTCGGAAGGCCACTGAGATCCAGCCGGACTACGCCGATGCCTGGGCCTGGCTCTCGGCTTATTACGGAGAGGGCATCGCCGCCCATGTCCTCGATCCTCGCACCAGTCTGCTGCCGGAGTGGGACACCGCCCAGCGTGCCCTGCAGCTCGACCCCGACTTGGCCGATGCCCACTGGGCCATGGGTGCCGCATACTTCCTCGTCCGCTGGGACTTCTCCAATGCCGACCGCGAATTCCTTCACGCCATCAGCATGGACCCGCGATCCACGGAATACGTCTATGTCCGCGCTTGTATGCTCGAGGCTCTCAATCGCTTCGACGAAGCCATCGCCATCGAGAAAAAAGCGATGGAAGTGGACCCCTTCGAACGACCCTATGCGCTCGCCTCCCTCTATCCGGCGGCCCGCCAGTACGATGCCTCGCTGGCAGAAACGCGCTTGCGCCTCGAGGCCGATCCCAACAACCTCGACCTCCTCTTCAATCTCTTCGACACCCAGCGCCGCATGGGGAATTACCGCGATGCCGTGGATACCTGGGCGAAATGGCATGAAGCTTTCGGCGATCCGCAGTCCGCTGCGAATCTCCGGCGCGCCTGGGAACAGGGCGGCTCTCGCGGTTTCATCCACTGGCAGATCGACCGTCGGCTGACGCAGGCGAAGACCAGTTACGTCTCTCCGGGCGAACTGGCTGTCTACAATGCCCAGTTGGGCGACAAAGAAAAAACGCTGGCCCTTCTCGAAGAGAGCTATCGCCAGCACCAGGTCGACACCCTGTACATCCAGACCGACTCCGCCTTCGACTTCCTCCACGCCGAACCCCGCTACCGCGCCCTCGTCAAGAAAATGGGCCTCCCCCCATCCTGGTAGCCCGGCCGTCTGCTATCCTTGCCGCCACCCTCGAGGAGCACGTCCGCCCATGCGAAATCTCCTGCCAATGATCGGCGTCATTGCCGCATCCTGTGCGTTGTCCGCTCAAACGAATCCTTCAAACTGGGACAATCTCAGGAGCCTCGCTCCAGGTCAGAAAATTCAGGTCGTCGCAACCACCTCGAAGAAGAGTTCAGGCGCCTTCGTCCGTCGATGTCTCCCGACACCGCCATCGTGTTCACCCAGCCCAACGGAAATCGGACG
>CAVPCE010000017.1:0-40048 GCA_963702295.1 uncultured Acidobacteriaceae bacterium
GGGTCTACGACAACCCTCTGCTGCGCGAACCGCTGAAGGCCGAACACATCAAAAAGCGTCTGCTCGGTCATTGGGGCTCCGATCCGGGACAGAACCTTGTGTGGGTGCACCTGAATCGCGTCATTCGGAAACACGACCTGAACATGATCTACATCTCCGGTCCAGGTCACGGCGCACCGGCCATGCTCTCGAATGCCTGGATGGAAGGAACTTATTCCGAGATTTACCCGGACAAGAGCCAGGACCTGGGAGGAATGCGAGAAGTTCTTCCGGCAATTCTCCTTTCCCGGCGGCATCGGCAGCCATTGCACGCCGGAGACGCCAGGATCGATCCACGAAGGCGGAGAACTCGGCTACAGCCTTTCTCATGCCTTCGGTGCGGCCTTCGACAATCCCGGACCTGATCGTGAACTGCGTGATCGGCGATGGCGAGGCAGAGACCGGGCCGCTGGCCACTTCCTGGCACGGCAACAAGTTCCTCAACCCGGTACGCGACGGAGCGGTTTTGCCGATTCTCCATCTGAACGGCTATAAGATCGCCAACCCCACCATTCTGGCGCGCATTCCTCATGAAGAGCTGGAATGGCTCATTCCGTGGCTACGGATGGACCCCGCATTTTGTCGAGGGCGACGATCCGCATCGAATGCATCAGCTCATGGCGGCCGCGCTGGAACACTGCGTCGACGAAATCCAGCACCATCCAGCGCGACGCCCGGGAAAAGGGAAACGAGTGGCGGTCCGCAGGATGGCCGCGCTGGCCGATGATCGTCCTGCGCTCGCCCAAAGGCTGGACCTGTCCGAAAGAAGTGGATGGCCACAAGGTGGAGGGCTTCTGGCGCGCGCATCAGGTGCCGATCCTCGAAGTTGCCGAAAACCCGAAGCATCTGCGCATGCTGGAGGAGTGGTTACGGAGCTATCGCCCCGAGGAGCTGTTCGATCCGCAGGGCCGTCCGGCTCCGGAGTTGCGTGCTCTGGCGCCTGAGGGAAGCCGCCGCATGTCGGCGAATCCTCACGCCAACGGTGGGATGCTGCGCAAGCCGTTGCACATGCCTGACTTCCGCGAATATGCGGTGAAAATTAAGAAGCCCGGAACCGAGTTATGTCGGCCCGACGGAGGTGCTGGCCCAGTTCCTCCGCGACGTAATGAGGAACAACCCAACGAATTTCCGGGTCTTCGGTCCCGACGAAACTGCCTCCAACCGCCTGCAGGCGATTTACGAAGCCAGCCCGAAGACATGGATGGCGGAGATCCTCCCCGAAGACGCCGACGGGACGGAGATCGCGCCCGATGGCCGGGTGATGGAAATGCTCAGCGAGCACACGCTGGAAGGATGGTTCGAAGGCTACGTGCTTACCGGCCGTCACGGCTTCTTCTCCACTTATGAAGCCTTTGTGCACGTGATCGACTCCATGTTCAACCAACATGCCAAGTGGCTGGAGGAATCGAAGAAGGAGCTCCGCTGGCGCGCCGCCATCTCATCGATCAATCTGCTGATTACTTCAGTCGTCTGGCGGCAGGATCACAACGGCTTCTCGCATCAGGATCCCGGCTTCCTCGATGTCGTGGCAAACAAGAGCGCATCGGTAACGCGCATCTATCTTCCGCCCGATGCCAACTGCCTGCTGAGCGTGGCCGATCATTGCCTCCGCAGCCAGGACTACGTCAACGTGATCGTCGCGGACAAGCAGCCACATCTTCAGTTTCTCGACATGGATGCTGCCATCCTCCACTGCACGAAAGGGATCGGCATCTGGGATTGGGCCAGCACCGATGACGGCGCGGAGCCCGACGTGGTCCTGGCCTGTGCCGGCGACATCGCTACCATGGAGGCGCTCGCCGCCGCGGCGATCCTGCGCGAACACTTCCCCGACCTGAAGATGCGCTTCGTCAATGTCGTAGACCTATTCCGCCTGCAGCCGTCCACGGAACATCCGCACGGCCTCAGCGACGCGGATTTCAATTCCCTCTTCACCTGCGACAAGCCGGTCATCTTCAACTTCCATGGCTATCCGCTGCTGATCCATCGGCTCACCTACAGGCGAGACAACCACGACCACATTCACGTCCGCGGCTACAAAGAAAAGGGCAACATCAACACGCCTCTTGAATTGGCGATCTTGAACAACGTAAGCCGCTTCAACCTCGCGATGGACATCATCGATCGCGTGCCGCGGCTGCACGACATCGGATCGCACACGCAGGAGTGGCTGCGCGATCAGATCACCGACAGCCTGAATTATGCTCACGCCAACGGCATCGACCGGCCGGAGATCCGGACCTGGACATGGCCCCAGTGAAGCCCGACTGCGACCTTATTCTGTCCATCAACAGCGGGTCGTCGTCGCTCAAGTTCGGCCTCTATCGGCCACCCACTGGCGATGAAGATCCCGCGCCGGTGCTCACCGGCGGTGCCATCGGGATCGGCCATTCGAACGGCAGTCTGCAGATCAAGGGTGCTCAGGGTGTGGCCCTGATCGACCAGCCCTATCGCCTGGACTCACAGGGGCACGCGCTTGCTGAAATCCTGAAGACCATCGACCGCACCTGCCAGCGGCGGCCGTCGATGATCGGTCATCGCATCGTGCATGGCGGACCGCACCTGCGCGAACACCAGCAGATCACCGAAGGCCTGGTTCGAACGCTGGAGGCCGCGGTTCATTTCGCCCCGCTGCACATTCCTGCGGCGGTGAAGCTGATTCACGAGACGACAAAGCTCCTGCCCGGCGTTCCGCAATACGCCTGCTTCGATACGGCTTTTCATCGCACCATGCCGGAGACGTCCCGGCATTATCCGCTCCCGGAAGACCTCTACAAGAAGGGTGTGGAGCGTTTCGGCTTCCACGGCATCTCCTACGAATCGCTCCTGTATCGGCTGGGTGACGAGCTTCCCGACCGTGCTGTCGCTGCCCATCTGGGCGCCGGAGCCAGCCTGGTAGCTCTCTTCCGCGGCCGCTCCGTGGACACAACGATGGGGATGACGCCGACGGGCGGCATTCCTATGGCAACCCGGCCCGGAGACCTCGATCCAGGGATCCTTCTTTACCTGCTGCGCACCGAGCATCTATCCGCCGATCAGATGGAGTCGCTGCTGAACCACGATTCCGGACTGGGCGCGATTTCCGGCGGCGAGTCCGATATGCGCCTGCTGGAGGAGTGCTCGGCAAAGGGGACTCCCGCGCACGGCTGGCCATAGAAATCTTCGCCCAGGCGGTGAAGAAGCAGATTGGAGCCTATGCCGCAGAACTGGGCGGTCTCGACCGCATGATCTTTACCGGCGGAATCGGTGAGCATAATGCGCGCATGCGGGACCGGATTTGCGAGGGCCTGGATTTTCTCGGTCTCACCAGCGGCGACCCGGCGCAATGCGCCAAAGTGCTGGTGATCCCTGCTGAAGAAGAGCTGCAAATTGCCCGCATCACCGCACGTCTGCACCGTCAGTCCAGTACCTCGGCGATCCACCGCGGTTGACGCTGCTTCTTCCAGGCACCAATAATAGAGATTCGCCCTCTGCGTCCTGGCGGCCCTCGGCAGACCTGGCCCAGCCGGCTTTCGCAGCGAGTGATCGGTTCTACCGTTGCCTGCGCCCAACCTGCGCGGGCGCCGGACTACAGAGCAGAGAAGGACATTCTCCTTGATCCATCGCTCCAGGTTCGCTGCATGAGTGCCACGCTCGCTGGTCTTCCCGAACGCCGGGCCGTCAGTTTCTGGCAATCGACTAATGGCAAGAAGGCCGTGATGGCCGTGACGGGAGCGATCCTGTTCCTGTTTGTCATCGGCCATCTGCTTGGCAACCTGCAGGTCTTCGACGGCCGTGCCCGGCTGAACGCTTACGGGCGTTCCTGCACAATCTGGGCGAGCTGCTCTGGATCGCGCGTGGCACTCTGCTGGTGGCCGTCGGCCTGCACATATGGGCGACGGTGCAGTTGTGGTCGCGCAACCACAAAGCCCGGCCGGTCGATTACAAGGTCAAGAAGTCCGTCGCTTCGTCGTACGCAGATCGCACGATGTACTGGAGCGGGCCGATCATTCTGGCCTTCGTCATCTTCCACCTGCTTGAGTTCACCGCCGGCTACGTCCATCCCGAATCGCAGTTCATCGATGGCGACGTTTATCACAACGTCGTTGCGGGTTTTCAGGTGTGGTGGGTTTCGGCCTGGTACATCTTCTCCCTGATCCTGCTGGGATTTCATCTCCGCCATGGTATCTGGAGCATGTTCCAGTCGTTGGGGCTCAACCACCCGCGTCACACGCCCGTGCTGAAGCAGGCGGCACTGTGGATCGCGATTTTGATCACGGTTGGCTACATTTCGATTCCCGTCAGCGTCCTGGCGGGCTGGGTTCGATAGATGAAACTCGACGCAAGAATTCCCTCCGGCCCGATTGAACAGGCATGGGACACAGCCCGCTTTGACATGAAGCTGGTTAATCCGGCGAACAAACGCCGGCACACGCTGATCGTCGTCGGCTCGGGACTGGCAGGCGCTTCAGCTTCCGCAACTCTCGGTGAACTGGGCTACAACGTCCTTTGCTACTGCTTTCAGGACTCGCCGCGACGCGCCCATTCCATTGCTGCGCAGGGCGGCATCAATGCAGCCAAGAACTACCAGAACGACGGCGACAGTATCTACCGCCTCTTCTATGACACGGTAAAAGGCGGCGACTTCCGCGCGCGCGAAGCGAACGTCTACCGGCTGGCGCAGAACAGCGTGCACATTATTGATCAGTGCGTCGCGCAGGGCGTTCCCTTTGCTCGCGAATACGGAGGTTCGCTGGAGAATCGCTCCTTCGGCGGCGCCCAGGTGTCGCGTACGTTCTACGCCCGCGGCCAAACCGGGCAACAGCTTCTGTTGGGCGCATACCAGGCACTTGAGCGGCAGATTGACCTCGGCCAGGTAACGATGTTTCCGCGCACCGAAATGCTGGACCTGGTCGTTATCGATGGACAGGCGCGGGGCATTGTCACCCGCAACCTGATCACCGGCAAACTGGGCGTGCAGCTCGCCGATGCCGTGATTCTCGCTACCGGTGGCTACGGGAACGTCTACTATTTGTCGACTAACGCCAAGGGCTCGAACGCAACGGCAATCTGGCGCGCCCACAAGCGCGGCGCTCTTTTCGCGAATCCCTGTTACACGCAGATTCACCCCACTTGCATTCCGGTCTCCGGCGACTACCAGTCGAAGCTGACGCTGATGAGCGAATCGCTGCGCAACGACGGCCGCATCTGGGTCCCCAAGAAGAAAGGCGACAGGCGAAAGCCCAGCGAGATTCCCGAAGAAGAGCGCGATTACTATCTGGAGCGCAAATATCCCGCTTTCGGCAACCTGGTGCCCCGCGATGTCGCCTCACGGAATGCAAAGGCAGTCTGCGACGAGGGCCGCGGCGTGGGTGAATCCGGGCTCGGCGTTTACCTCGACTTCTCCGAAGCCATCCAGCGCCTCGGCGAGGAAACGATCCGGGAGCGGTACGGCAATCTCTTCGACATGTACCAGCGCATCACCGACGAGAATCCTTACAAGGTACCGATGCGCATCTATCCGGCCATCCACTACACGATGGGGGACTGTGGGTGGATTATCAGCTCCAGAGCACGATTCCCGGCTTGTTCGTGCTCGGCGAGGCCAACTTCTCCGACCACGGAGCGAATCGGCTCGGAGCCAGCGCTCTCATGCAGGGTCTTTCGGACGGTTACTTCATCATCCCCTACACGGTCGGGAATTATCTCGCAACGGCGAAGCCGGACAAGGTCAGCGAGTCGCGCCCGGAGGTGCAGGCTGCGCTCACCTCGGTGCAACAGGGCGTCGACAGGCTGCTCGCGATTCGCGGCAAACGTACCGTGGATTCGTTCCATCGGGAACTGGGCAAGATCATGTGGGACGACTGCGGCATGTCCCGCAATGCGAAGGACCTGCAGAAGGCCATCGGGAAGATTCGCGCATTGCGCGAGGAGTATTGGCGGAACGTGAACGTTCCCGGCTCCGGCGATGACCTGAACCAGAGCCTCGAAAAGGCCGGCCGTGTCGCCGACTTTTTCGAACTGGGCGAGTTGATGTGTATCGACGCGCTTGAGCGGAATGAATCCTGCGGCGGCCATTTCCGCGAGGAGTACCAGACGCCCGAGGGCGAAGCGCAGCGCGATGACGACCACTACAGCTATGTCGCCGCATGGGGCTATAGCGGTCCCGGCAAGCCGCCCGAGCTGACCAAAGAGCCGCTGGAGTTCGCCTACGTTCATCCCAGCCAGAGGAGCTACAAGTGAAACTGACCTTAACCATCTGGCGGCAGAAGAACCCGGGCACTCAGGGCAAGTTTGTCAGCTATCCCATGAACGACGTGAGTCAGGAAATGTCGATGCTGGAGTGCCTCGACGTCCTGAACGAAAGCCTGATCGAAAAGGGTGAGGAGCCGGTGGCCTTCGAGCACGACTGTCGGGAAGGCATCTGCGGCTCCTGCGGGTTCATGATCAACGGTATTGCTCACGGGCCGCAGCCCGCTACCACCGTCTGTCAGCTGACCATGCGCCACTTCAAAGACGGAGACGAGCTGGTGCTGGAACCCTGGCGCTCCGCCTCCTTCACGTTCATCAAGGATCTCGCCGTCGATCGTCGCTCTCTGGACCGCATTATCGAGTCCGGCGGATACATCTCGGTTTCGACCGGCAACGCACCCGACGGCAATGCAATTCCTGTCGGCAAGGAAATCGCGGATCGGGCCATGGACGCGGCCGCGTGCATCGGCTGCGGCGCCTGCGTGGCGGCCTGCCCGAACGGCTCGGCCGCACTGTTTACCGGCGCCAAGATCGCTCACCTCGGCATTCTGCCGCAGGGGCAGCCGGAGGCCGATCGTCGCGCCGTCCGCATGGTGGCGCAGATGAACGCCGAAGGTTTTGGCAGCTGCACGAACATCGGCGAATGCACCGGCGTCTGTCCCAAGGAAATTCCTCTGGAGGTGATCGCAAAGATGAACCGCGACTACCTCTCAGGCGCATGGCGAGAACGTCATCAGGCGGTCACCACCATCGCGCCCGTTACCAACTGGGATTTCGCGAAGAAGTAGTCAGGGCCATTCGTCGCCTATGCTCAAACTGGCCCCTTGCACCGCTGAGTTCTGCCCGTGACCCGCCAGGAAACTCCTGAAGCAGCCCTCGCCCTCCACCGCTCGGCTCTGGTCATCGATGGCCACGCCGATACCCCCAGCGGCTGCTCGATGACGGCTACAATCTGGCCGCTCCGCTCGACGGCGGCCACCTGAACCTCGAGTCCGCCCGAGCCGGTGGTCTGGGCGCAGAGTTTTTTGTTGCCTGGGTCGATCCTCGCCGCTTCCCCCGACAACAATTTGCGAGCCGCACACTTGAGCTGATCCAGTCAGTCCATCATTCTGTTGCCGCGCATCCTGACGAAACACTGCTGGCGACCTCGCCCGAAGACATCGAGCACGCCCATCGCGAACAAAAGCTGGCGATCCTGCTGGCCATCGAGGGAGGCCACTCGATCGAGGGTTCCCTGGATCGTCTCCGCGAATATCACCGACTCGGCGCCCGTTACATGACCCTCACCTGGGCCAACTCCAATGGCTGGGCCGACTCCTCCGGCGACCTCGGCGATCCGCTGGTCGAGCACACCGCTGACGGACTCTCCGCCTTCGGAGCAGACGTCATCCACGAGATGAATCGCCTCGGCATGATGGTGGATATCTCCCACGTCTCGGACCCGACATTCTGGCGCGTGCTGGAGACTTCCCGAGCTCCCGCATTCGCCTCGCATTCTTCGGCGCGGCGCTCGCCAGAACCCCCCGCAACCTGACAGACGCTATGCTGCGCGCCATGCGCAGACGCTAGTGGTCTCACAATGGTCAACTTCTACTCCGCCTTCATCAGCGAGAGCTGGAGTGCCGCCTGGAACGCTCTCCGTCCCGAACTGGAAGCCGATTACAACCGGCAGATGGCGCGCTGGCAATCAGAAGACAGGCCAATCAGCTGGGCGATGATCAGCGCGCTGGACCGGCATTGGGCGGCGAAGATTCTGCGACCGCCTCTCAGTATGCTGATTGATCACATCGACCACATCGTCAAAGTCGCGGGAATCGATCATGTCGGGCTTGGTTCCGATTTTGACGGCATTCCTTCGGCTGTAAAAGGAATCGATTCCGCGGCCGATCTGCCGAAGATCACTGCGGCACTGATGGAGCGCGGCTATTCGGCGGAAGATTGCCGGAAGATTCTGGGGCTGAACTTCCTGCGGTTTTTCCGCGAGGTGCAGGCGACGGCAGAGCGGCCCGGAGTCGGCCAGGATTAAGGGTCAGTTCCCTGTTTTTGCGCTGTCAGCGAGTTGAGTGGCGCTGGCGTATTGCTGCATGGTTTCGCGCAGATAACGGTGAGGGTTCACCGGCGTGTTGTGAATGCGGACCTCGTAATGCAAATGCGGACCGGTGGAGCGTCCGCTCATACCCACGTAGCCGATTACCTGGCCTTCGCGAACTTCCTGACCGGCAGTGACGGCAAAGCCGGAGAGGTGTCCATAGAGCGTCTCGATCCCGTTGGGATGATCGATGATGACTTCGCGGCCATAACCGCTGGCCATGGAAGCCACCTGGACGACACCGTCGGCGGTGGCGCGAACCGGGTCGCCAAAGGTGGCGGAGATATCGATACCGGCGTGGAAGGCGCCTTCACCGTTGAACGGATCCTCACGTTCCCCAAAGGAGCTGGTGATGGGACCGACGACGGGCCAGAGGGTTGGAGCGCCGGCCAGAGCCGCCCAGTCACGAGTGCTGGCCGGAGCCAAGCCAAGGTCGAACGCCTGGACGCGGCCGGAAAGAGCACTGGTCCGCAACTGCGCGAGCTGGCTCAAAGACTGCGAGTAGGCCTCCTCGTTGAAGGCCGATGCCGAGTCCGAACTGCCAGGCACAACGGCGGCCGTTGCAGCTTTAGCCGTGCGGCTCTGGCGCAGTCCATAGAGAGCGCTGACTTCACTGGCAGAGTGCCCAGCGACGCGGCCTGCAGATCCTTTTCGTGGGCGACGACCTGAAGGCGGCTGTAATCTTCACGGAGCGCTTCGCGCTGCGACCGCAGCTGATTGAAGCTGGCGGTCTTGAGCATCATGCGCGTGTAGGAGCCGGCGAGACCGGTAATGGTAAAGGCACCGACAACCGCTGCGGCGACGAAGATGCCCGCATAGTGAAGAGGCACAGGAATCTTACGGAGAGGGCCGTCCTTCTCGCGAGCGACAAAAATAATGTAGTAGCGTCTTCGCAACGTCCAGCTCCGGAAACCTTCCGGAAGATCTCCTGATTTCCGCGGACCCACAGGCAGAAGAAAACGGCTTCAGCTTCAACCCCTGAACCGTAGCAGCCTGATTTCGAGGCGTCAATCTCCTATTGGGGGACCGCCAAAACGCCAGTAACTCTGGTGCCGTTGCGAGTGTGGAACGCCGCGGCTAATTCATCTGATGCTCATCTTATGTTACCAAAGTGGCTCTTCTTTCGAGGGATCGGAAAATGCTTTGCTTCGCGATCTCCAATCGGTTGAAAAGAGCTTTCTTTTGAGAGGATACGAGCACGTTCAACGACTGCCTGCGCCTGTCGCAATGAATGCCATTTCTATCCCCTCACCCCCGAGAAGGGTATGTGGCAAGTAACAGAATCCAAATAAGTTCTGCGAGGTCTGTTTTGGGTTGTGGCAAAGCATTGAAAACAATCCTGTTGCCATTGGCCCTCGCGGTACTTAACGCCCAAGTTAGCTGGCGGTTCACCAATTAGAGAAACCGCCTTTGTGGCGGCGTTTTGTGGATCTACCCCTCTACTTTCAGAATACCAAGTCTGAGCAGATTTACTGCCAATTCAGATGGCGCAGAGGTCATGTGGAATCAGGCGGAACGCAGTCGTACCGTGACTGAAGGTACTTGACGAGATTTCCACAGAGGCTGGCATTTTGCCGTTCTCCAGGATTCAGTGACCCTGAAGCCACTGGGCGTGGGGTAGAGGAGCAGAAAGACGACGAGGGCCAGGGCGAGGATGTCGGCGTAGAGGAGAAGGAGGACGCCGCCATGGTAGAAACTCCAGCGGCGGCGGAGGCAGCGAATCGTCTCCCAGGTGCCCCAGCCGGTGAGCAGCGTGGGAAAGACGAGCAACAGCGAGGGATGGATATCGGGGAAGCCGCCCAGGACGAGAGCCAGGATGACGCTGCCGATGACGAGCGCGGTTCCCCGGAGGAGAGACCGGGCTCGTATATTGAAGACGGCGTACTGCATGGACGCGGAGAGCAAACATGACTAATGTACCGAATTCGGGAGCGTCCTCGACAGGCGGGGGCGCGGCGGGCGAAAAAGTTGGAGGCGGTACGGGCAAGTCTGCGGGCAGCGCGGTGCGCGCACGGGATGTGGAAGGGGCAGCCGCAAAACGGGAGCGGATTGTGAAGCGGGTGGCGCGGGAGCTGCGCGATGGGTTCTACGTGAACCTGGGGATCGGGCTGCCGACGCTGATCGCCAACTACGTGCCGCCGGGGATTGAGGTGGTCCTGCAGTCGGAGAACGGGTTGCTGGGGGTGGGGCCGTATCCGGTGGCGGGCAGCGAGGATCCGGACCTGATTAACGCGGGCAAGGAGACGGTGACGGTGCTGCCGGGGGCGTCGTTCTTCTCAAGTGCGGACTCGTTCGCGATGATCCGCGGGGGGCATGTCGATCTGAGCGTGCTGGGGGCGATGGAGGTGGACGAGGAGGGCACGCTTGCGAACTGGATGATCCCGGGAAAGATGGTGAAGGGGATGGGCGGCGCGATGGATCTGGTGGCGAGCACGCGGCGGGTGATTGTGGCGATGGAGCACACGACGAAGGAGGGCGCGCCAAAGATCCTGAAGAAATGCACGCTGCCGCTGACCGGGGTACGGGTGGTAGAGACGATTGCGACGGAGCTGGCGTGGATCAAGGTAACGCCGGAGGGCCTGGTGCTGGAGGAGATTGCGCCGGGGGTGACGGTGGAGGATGTGCAGCGGGTCACGGAGCCGAAGTTGCGGGAGAGTGCGGGGCTGCGGGAGATGGCGGGGTAACGGGGCGTTATCGCGGCGTCCCCAGCGGCTAAGCCGGACACACTCTGACGCTCCTGCACACGGCTGAAAACTGTGCCCTTTCAAAGGAGCGGGTTTTCAGAAGGCTGAAGAGGCAGGTTCTGACTCGGGGGCCAGCACCACGGAGTCTAGTTTCTGGCTCCAGACTTGTCTTTCGCTGCCTCCGGCATCCTTCCCCAGCTGACGCCGAAGATTTCCTGAGTGATGTGAAAGTGGTGCTGGTCACCCCATGCGATTGCTGCATCTTCGAGGGCGACGTCGCCGCAATTCAGGAAGTATTCGGCCATTTCCTGGCCGCCATACTCTTTCAGTGCCTCCACCAGCACGTCTTCGGTTCCGGCAGAACCGAGGCCGACATGAAACTGATAGGCGCCACCGAAGACGGCAGGATCTTTTTCCGGAACAGCAGCGAGCAACGCCTGGCTCGCCCGAGGATCGGCAGGAGGGAGCAGTGCCAGATCGCTCAACGCGCTTGCACCCAGACGGCGGGTTTGCGCGTCCGGATCGTGAAGAAGCGGAGTCAGAAACTCGGTTGAGGCGGGTCCGATCCCCGCGAACTGCTGAGGAACCATGTCTCTGGCTATGGGGCCGTTTTTCATGTAGTCGATCAGAGGCGGAATGGCGCGTGGATCGCCGATTGAGCCCAGGGCATTGAGGATGCCCCAGTAGGACAGGGGTCGGACCGGCCCCGGGTCGGTGGACGATTGCCCAACTCCCGGACCATAGGGTTGCGGCTTGCCCTGGTACGGAGTTTTGAGAAGAGCAATGAGGGGATCCACGGCTCTCCGATCTTTCGCGATGCCCAGTGACTCGATGGCATCGCTCATTCGGTTGGGGTCGTGAAGCATGCCAATCAGGACATCCACGGCGGGCCCGCCAATATGGGCAAGAGAGTTCATGGCCATGTTGGCCATCCGGGGATCCCTTGAGGCGTCTGCGAGCGGTTGGACGGCTCGCACGTCGTGCGTGCGCCCCAGCTGCCATGCCGCGTCTGCCTGGGCGCCGGTGTCGCTGCTTTGAAGGAGAGAGATCAGCACATCCACGACACGGGGGTCGTGGGTGTCGGGAAGCGCTTCGATAGCCTGCGACCGCTCTGCAGGGTTGCGCTTGCCCTCGGCGATCGCTATCAACGCGTCGGTCGCTGGCGGATCGTGGACGACCGCCAGGGCCTGGATAGCGGCTCCAGGCAAATCGGAATTCGCCTCCTGGAGCATGGCAATCAGCGGCAGCGTCGCGCGCGCGTCAGCGAAATTGTTTTGGATAAGGCATACGGCGGCCGCCACGCGTACGGAAGGATCCGAGTCGTTCAGGCGGGCGATTACGGCGTCCGCCATGGTGCGGTCTTCGGTCCAGCCAGCTGCCTGAATGGCCGTTTTGCGTATCTCCGGGGCTGAATCATTCAGAGCAACTCTGACGAGCGCCTCCCGGTGGGCGTCAGCGTGCGCGCTCAGCCCCAGCAGGACCTCCTGACGCACGCCCGGATCCGGGTCCTTCAAGGCCGCTTCCAGGGCAGAAAGCACTTTTGGCTGCGGAAAGCTGATCAGAGCGTCGGCAGCGCCGCGGCGGACTGCGGGATCTTTGTCCTTCAGTGCCGACAGCAGCGGATCGATGGCGGGCGGACCGAAGACCGCAAGATCCACACGCAACCTTGCTCCTGAGCGCCACAGATTGATCAGAGGTTCGACGGCACGCGGGTCCCCAATTTGCTCGAGTGCCAATTCAGCCGCGTCTCTCGCGTCGTCGTTCGAATCCTTCAGTAGTTCAATGATGGGTTCGACCGCTCGCGGATCTTTCAACTGTGCCAGAGCGATGGCCGCCATCATGCGGACATGCGGGTCGGCGTCGGGCAGAGCGGCGATGAGCGGTTCTGTGGCACGACGATCCTTAAACTTGCCGAGAGCGTCGGCGGCATACTGGCGAAGTTCCGGGTTTGGACTTTTCAGGCGGGTGATCTGCAGGCTGACGTTGTCGGCATTCCCTGTGGGAGAAGCCGAGGCCTGAGCATAAAGCTGGAGGCTGGTCAAAAGCAGAAGAGAGTGTGTAAAGAGAACCTTGAGCCAACGGGAACAGCTGCCCCTGCGTACCATCCGCATACCCTACCACCCGTGATTCCCTGCGTAACTGCCACTTTCATGGAAGCAGCCGCCGTGGCCGGAAGCCAGCAGGTTTGAGGCGATGGCTTTCAGGCCGGTGTTGGTTCCGCGCCGAAGCCGGCGAGCAGGACGGTTGAGGCAAAGAGCATCGTGTCGAAGACGTAGTTGAGGCCTTCGACGGCGCCCCCCGGCGCGTGGAAGTCATGGATCAGGATGGGTACATAGAAGAATGCGACGAGGAGCAGAAGCACGAGACCGGTTCCGGCGGCGGCGATGCGGATGGTGAGACGGAAGAGCAGGCCGATGCCGCCGAGGAGCAGGGCGATGCCGACGATCGAGGCCCAGAGCACCGGCGCGGGAATCCAGGCGGGAGTGGGCTTCTCCAGCGGAACGCCGATGACGAAGTGGGGAAAGAGGAAGTGCTCGATGGCGTAGAAGACCGTGATGGCGGCGAGGAGTGTCCGGAAGATGCGGACGATTACCTGCCCTGCTGCATGATCGCGCGGCCAGAGACTGCCGGCGAGGACGAGGGCGCCCGAGGCGAAGGCTGTTTCGCGGAAAAAGAGGGTCCAGAAGATGTGGTCATGAAGGTGGCGCGGCAGGATGGGCAGGTCGATGGTGACGACCACGAGCAGGAAGAAGAGGGCGAGCAGCGCCGCCGCAGGACGCACGCAGCGCCAGATGACGAAGCTGATGGCAGCGGCCAGCAGGCCAACGCCGAAGAAGTAGATCCAGAAGAGATGCGCCGGGAGCCAGTGGGGCACGATGGGGGCAAGATCGCGCGCGGCGGTGAAGTGCTCGGCGGCAAAGGCGGCGAGGGCGGAGGCTTCGAAAGCGGGGCCGACGACGATCAGGCGCGTAGCGCGGGAAGCGGCTCGGAAACGCGGCCCGGCAAGGATGAGTCCCGCGACCAGAGCGACGACGCCTGCCGCCATCATGCTGCCGACCTCTAAGGTCATCGGCTTCTCCTGCAATCAGAATTGTGAAGGGCTGAGGGTTCGAGACATTCTATCGACAGGCCGCTGGGAACGACAGGGCCAGCGGCCCACGCAGGCGGCAGAAAGTGGATATGCTGTGAGACGGGCCGGCGGTTCTGATTCCTCGCCGGTAATTCGAGGGAATCGATGGCTCAGTCGGTTGGCGGCATTGGCAATGTGACACCGAATGCCACGCTGGTGCAGATGGCGATGGCATATTCCCGCAGCCGTGTGCTTTGCGCGGCGGCGCGGCTGGGAGTGGCCGATGCGCTGGGGGATGACGTGCGCAGCGTCGATGCAGTGGCCGCAACCTGCGGGGCGGATGTCGATGCTCTGTATCGGCTACTGCGCGCGCTGGCCAGCTTCGGCGTGACGGAAGAGGTGACGCCGAGACATTTTCGGCTGACGGCGCTGGGTCGGCCGCTGCGCAAGGACGTGGAACAATCCGCGTGGCCGGCTGTTGTTTTCTGGGCCGATCTGCTGGCTGACGAGTGGTCGCTGCTGACCGACTGCATCCGCACGGGCAAGCCGGCCTCGCAGGTGCGGGATCCAAAGGTGATGTCTCGATGGGCGCAGGATCCGGAGGCGGGCTCGATTTTTCGTGCGGTGATGGGCACGGCGCCGGCAGGGGATTACGCTCCGATTGCGAAGGCGTGGGATTTTTCGCACGCGAAGGTGGTTGCTGATTTGGGCGGCGGAGGAGGGTCGCTGATCCTGGCGATCCTGGATTTGCATCCTCATATTCAGGGGATGCTGGTCGATCTCGAGCCCAGCATCGAGGCAGCGAAAGCGCGCTTTGCAGAGGAGAACGCTGCGTCCCGATGCAAACTCATCGTGGCGGATCTGACGGAGACGGTTCCAGCGGGCGCCGATGTGCACATGCTGAAGCATGTATTGCATGGGCGGCGGGATGCAGAGGCGATTGCGATTCTCAGGAACTGCCTCGCGGTCATGCCGGAGGATGGGACTTTGCTGATCATCGAGTTCATCCTGCCGCCTGTGGTTGCTCAGGCGGACACGCAGCTGGAGGGACACCTGATGAGCGACCTCAATATGCTGGCGGTGACGGGCGGGCGCGAGCGCAGTGAGGACGAGTGGAGAGTGCTTCTGGAGGCAGCGGGTTTTCGTCTGACCGGTGTCAATCCAGTGGGGAGTGATGTGGGCATCGTGGAGGCCAGGCCACGGCGGTAGGACAGAGCCTGGCATGCCGGAGCGTGGAGTCGGCCGCTGTACGCGAGGAAGAGATCGGCGGTATGGTGGAGTTTCAGGCCGTCGTTTCCCGCTCAATTGGGCCTGTTTCCTTTTTCGTGCCGGAACAACGCGCGATGGCGGTTGCGCCATCTGAACCGGCGACATCCAACAAAACCAAGGAGAAAGCATGGCGGAGCAAAAAACGCAGCAGAATGATAAGGCACTGAAAGAACTGGTGGACGCGCTCAATGAGGATCTTGCGCGCGAATATCAGGCGATCATCGCCTATACGGTGTACAGCAACGTACTGTCAGGGGCGCAGTGGATGAACATCGCCGCCGAGCTGAAGGTGCATGCGGGCGAAGAGTTGCAACACGCGATGATCCTCGCCGATCAGATTGACTATCTGGGCGGGATGCCGACGGCGACGCCGAAGCCGGTGAAGCTGTCGAAGAAGGCGGAAGACATGCTGCGGTTCGATCTGGACAACGAGACGGAGACGATCAGGAACTACCGGCAGCGGGTGAAGCAGGCTGAAGCGGTGGGGCACTATGCGCTGGCGGAACAGATCCGGCAGATCATTACACAGGAGCAGGATCACCAGCACTCGCTGGCGACGGCTCTGGGAATCGACGTGCCGAAGGTGCTGGGCCAGGGGGCGTAAAGGCGGCGCGAGCGATGCGGAGGGGAACGAGCCCCCTCTGGTTGGCTTTCATTCAGGCCGCGGAGCGCTTGGGGACGGCGTGCAGGCTGTGGTCTTCGATCCCCAGCCAGTTGAGGATCGGCGTGGTGGCGATGGGAAAGACCGTCCAGCGCGCGCCGCGTGCGCGGATGGCAGATCCTCCGCTGAGGGGCGCGACAGGCGGGGCGGGATTCTCAGGTTCACGCGTTCTGCAGGTATTTCTCGCGGGCGCGGCGGAGCAGGCGCTCCTGGTCTTCCTCAAGAGTGTTGCAGGTACCCAGCTGCCAGGTGGCGAGGCGGATCTGGGCAACGTGCTCGAGGGTTTCCATCTTGCAGAAAGCGTCAAACAAGCTGGTGCCGCAGACGACGGCTCCATGATTGGCGAGCAGCACGGCGTCGTATGCCGGGATGAAGGGGCGCAGGCTGCCGGCGACCTCGTCAGTGCCGGTGGTGGCGTAGGGAGCGAGCGGAACAGGGCCGAGGATCATGGCGGCTTCCTGGGAGAGCAGCTCGTCGAGGGCGTGGCCGGCGCAGGCAAAGGCGGTGGCGATGGGCGGGTGGGCGTGGATGACGGCCTGCACGTCGTCGCGCTCGCGGTAGAAGGCCAGGTGCATGCCGAGTTCGCTGGTGGCGTTGCGCGCGCCTTCCAGGCGATGGCCGTCGAGATCGACCAAGACCATGTCGGAGCGGCGAAGCAGGTGTTTGCTGGCGCCGGTGGGCGTCACCAACAGGGTGCGCTCATCGAGGCGCACGGAGAGATTGCCCGCCGTGGCCGGGGTATAGCCAAGGCGATAGAGCCACCGGCCATAGCGGACGAGCTCATGACGAAGGTCCTCTTCCCTTTCCTGTCTGCCTACTGCCGCCATTTCACTTCTCCCTGGGGTCTTTATCGTCATCGTCGCCTCCGGCATCACGGTTGCAGGATGTTGAAGGGGGGCGAGACGGGCGCAGGGGCGGCAGGTGGAGCGAGGGCGTCGCGAAGGGACTTCCAGCGTTTTCCCAGACGATCGGAGGCCATGAAGACGTGGCCGGCGGTAAGGGCGCCCACCAGCGGGTAGTGGCCAACGGCGGCCAGACCCATGGAGGCGATGCAGCCGCACTGGGCGCAGTCAGGATTGCCGCCGAACTGGCAAGGCGTAATGCGGGTGGTGAGGTCGGCAGAGATGGTCTGGGTTGTGCGCGCGAAGATGCATTCGCTCGGGCTCGTGGGCGGATGCTCCAACTCGCGCAGGACCGGCTCCGGCATGTCGAGGAGAGGATACATCTGACCCAAGCGGCGGAATGTGTCGATGGTCACGGCTCTTTGCGCGGGTGAAAGGATCTCAGCATCCGTGGCGCCGTGCTGTGGGGTAAAGAGGCTGAACCAGACCTTGACGATTTCGGGGCGGGCGCTCCAGAAACGAAGGAATTCATCGAGATACCCGGGGCGGTCGGCGATCTGGGCGGTGACGGTGCAGTGAATGGTGACTCGGGCACCCTGAATGCTCTTGAGAATGCGCTCGTAGGTGGCGGGTTTGCGGCGAACGTCATGTTCGGCGGGGAGGCCGTCGATGGAGACGACGACGTTCAGTTTCTTGTACTGCGACCAGGCGGCGGGGATGGTGCGGAAAGCGCTGGTCACAACCTGAGTGTGAATGCCGCGGCTTTCGATCTGGGGGATGAGCTGCTCGAGCTCGCGGTAACGGACCATGGGGTCGCCGCCGACGAGGGAGACGTGGAGGGGCTTCAGCTCGTCAAGAAGAGCGAGGATGCGGGTGACGAGTTCGTCGCCTTTGTAATCCGAGAGCTGGCGGAGTTCGGTGGCGCCGCCGAGGTGCGCAGCGTCGAAGGCATAACAGCCAGGACAGCGCAGGGGGCACTCCTTGGTGATCTCGATGGAGAGCGAAGGGGCGCGCCCGGTAAGGATCCGGGCCCAGGCGTGGACGACTTCGGACTTTTTCATGCGAACTCCGTAACAGCCGTGCGAAGGCTGTTCGTGAAAGGGCTGGGGATGTCGGCTTGGGTGCCGGGACTGCGCAGGGGGCCCAGAACCGCAATCAGATCTGGAGCGGGACGAGGAAGGCCCCGGCGGATCGAGGGAACGGCGGATCGGCGGGCATAGCGGCCGCGATGTAAGCGGGCGCAAGACAAAGCTGAAAAAGGCTGCGCTGGCGGGGCAGGAGCCAGGCTCGGAAAAAGCCGAGGACCAGCCCGATCGTCTGACGGCAGTGCTGTGCTCGCAGGAGCACCGGCACAGGCAGGTGACGATGACGAAGAGCCCGAGCTCGAAGTCCTGCCCACCCTGGAGGAATCCGTCCCAGGTCCAGAGGTGCTGGGTGATGGGCATGGTGAGGAGCTCAACGAAGGCGAGGCCGAGGAGGAGGCGGCTGAGTCGGCGCAGATCTGGGCGCGGTTCGCAAAGGCGAAACGCCGGGGCCAGGCGAGGATTCTGTACCAGGTCGACATACTGCGCTTCCTTGATTCTACTTCGGGACGGCATTAGAGGGCTGCGGGCCACCGTGGAAAGCGAAGATTTCATGGGACGGCAGCCGCGAACTCAGGGATGGGGTGGAGGTTGGGGTGTTTCCGGGCCCACGATGTTTGCGGTCACGTGAGTCTTCTCGAAATCGCGATTCCAGGCGTTGATCAGGATGGTGCGGCGGAAAAAGAAGAGGACATGAATCTGGAATTCAGTGGAAAAGGAGGCAGGAAACCAGATGCCGTCCGGCTGGGGAGCGTAGACGACGGTAAATCCCAGTCCGGGAACGTTGGTCCCGAGCAGAACGCGAACCGCGGCAGGAATTCTGCGGGAGAGGGCGGTGCTTATGACGACAGGCTCGCCGCTGGCGGTGTCGATGTATGCGTCGCCTTTCCAGCCAAAATCGGACTTGTCTTTGGGGCGAAAGGTAATGTGATCGACATCGCGGCCATTGAGGCGTTCGCGGCGTACGTACTGGAACTCCTCCTCTGCCTGCTCTTCGTGGTGAGGGGGAACAGATTGGCATTGATGCCGTCTTTTGAGTTCGTCCCGAGAAGATTTTTTCGCATGTTTTCGACCATGTCGCGGTCTGTGGCATCGTCGCCGAGTTCAATGGAAACGGAATCGTTGTCTTCGGGATGGCCTTTATCGGCGTCGAGCGAGTGGTAGTCGACGTAGCGGCCTTTGCGGAGAAGGCGGCCGCTCAGATCGAGGAGTTGCTCATGGGAGCCGGCGCTGGAGGGAGTGATGCGGATGTCGGTGATCTCCTGGCAGTGGATGGTGTGGCCACGCCGGGAGCTGACCGTGGCGTGCTGGACATAGACGTAGCGGGCGCGCTCGGCCTGGGCATGATCCTGCAGAGTAGCGACGCGGGCCATGATGGCGGCAGCAGAGGGAGGCGGGGCCGGAGCGTCGGATTGGGCGTACACGATGGCGGACGGGAGCAGGATCGCCAGAGACAGACGGCGAAGAGGTCGCCGGAGCAGAAACATGGAAGGCATTACGGGAGAAAGAGGCGGCTGGTTCCCATGGTGCGGGCGGGCGAGTGGAAAGGGCTGTGCTGGCTCGAATCCGGGGCGTAGAATCCGGAACGCACCGCGGTTTGGCAAGCGTGCCGCGCTCGACCGGATCGCGCAAACAGGCAGAGGGGGTGCGGTATGCGGTGGATGCGAGTGACGTGGGTGGTGGCGGCGGCCGCGGTGGCGGCCTCCCTGGCCGGATGTGGCCGGCACAGCAGCGCGGAGCATTATTACCTGGTTGCCTCGAATACCAAGCTGGCGTATTGGCAGTCGGCGTCGGCGGGCCTGGACAAGATATCTGCCGAATTCAACGTGCATGCCGATATGCGCGGGCCGGATACTTTCGACCCGAAGGAGCAGGTGGATGATTTTCGGGCGGTGGTGGCGCAGAAGCCGGCTGGGATTCTGGTGTCGGTCATCGACCCGAAGCTGATCGGGCCGGAGATCGATGCGGCAATCGAGTCGGGATTCCGGTGCTCACGGTAGACTCCGACGCGCCGAACAGCAAGCGGCTGTACTTCATCGGAACTAACAACCGCGAGGCGGGACGCTTGGGCGGCGGTGCACTGGTGCAGAAACTAAAAGGCAAAGGCAATGTGGTGGTGTTCACCATGCCGGGGCAGCCCAATCTCGAGGAGCGACTGGCTGGGTATAAGGACGTGCTGGCGACGGCGCCGGGATCCACATTGTGGATGTGGTCGACATCGCGGGCCAGAGCACGGTGGCCTTCGACAAGACACAGCAGGATCTGCAAAAACCGGCAAAGACCGGATCGACGGGTTCGTGTGCCTCGAGGCGTCGTCAGGGAAGGAAGTGGGCGAAGTGCTGAGGCGGGCGAACGAGAAGGATCGCGTGGTGATTGCGATGGACGTGGACAAGGACACGCTGGACTTGGTGAAACAGGGCGTGATCGCGGCCACGGTGGCGCAGAAACCGTTCACGATGGCCTATGTGGGGGTGAAGATGCTGGATGAACTGCATCACGATCCCCTGCCCTCGCTGACGAAGAATTACGCGGTCGATGCGCAGGCGCCGATTCCGGCTTTCGTGGACACGGGCTCGGCGCTGGTAGATGCCAGCAATGTGGATCAGTACTTGCAGCCGGCAACGGGCCACTGAGGGAGAAGCAGCGTTGCGTGATCAGCCGCAGGGCAACGTGACGACCACCTTGCCGTAGCCATGGGCGCGGGGGGCACTGGCGGGCGAAGGCGGCTGAGGCCTGTTCCAGAGGGACCTCCGCGTCAACGAAGACGAAGAGCGTGCCAGCGCCGAGCCGGTCGCCGATGTCGGCGAGCTGCTGCGCGTTCGGCTCAACGATGAAGAAGGCGTCCCTGATGCGTGGATCGCTCCCGTTGCCCTCACTTCGGATGCGATCGTGACCATGTGTCCGCCGGGCTTGAGAAGCGGCCAGGAGCGGCGCAGCGTTTCACCGCCCACGGTGTCGAAGACTACGTCGAGATCACGCACTTTCTGGTCGAACGGCTCGGTTGTGTAGTCGATGACCTGTCGGGCGCCGAGATCCCTCAGGAACGTCCGGTGACGCGCGGAAGCGGTAGCGATGACCTCGGCGCCGAGTTGCACGCCCGACTGAACGGCGAAGACACCTACCGCGCCCGCGGCTCCGTGGACAAGGAGACGATCCCCTGCCCGTAGGTGGGCTCGATCGACAAGCCCCTGCCAGGCGGTGAGCGCGCCGATGGGCACAGCGGCAGCCTGCTCGAAGGAAAGCCCCTGCGGCTTGCGCGCCATGCTGCTCACAGCCGCGACGCAAAACTCAGCGGTGGCCCCGTCGGCAAACCAGTCATTCATGCCGAAGACGGCGTCGCCCACAGCAAACTCCCGGACGTCGGACCCGAGTTCTGCGACGGTACCGGAAAATTCGTGGCCCGGGATGGCGTGCCGGCGCGGGCTTCCATCCTTTTGCAGCGTAGGGGACCAGCTCGAGTTCCGTGGGGGTGACACCGGCGGCGCAGACCTGGACGAGAACTCCATCCGGACCCGGAACGGGGCGAGGCACATCGGCAATGACGAGGAGCGGCTCCGATAAAGGCCCGCTGAACTGGGCTGCTTTCATCTTCACTACTCCACGCGCAGAGCTGTCATGGGTTCCACGCTGGCGGCTCGCTGTGCGGGGATGACCGCAGCCAGAAATGCCGCAATGGCCAGGATGACAGTGGCACCGATGAGGATCACGGGATCCCACGGGCGCACGTTATAGAGCAGGCTGGCCATGAAGCGGGTGCCGAAGATGGCCGCGGGCATGCCGATGGCGAGGCCGATGGCCGCCTGCAGGAATGCGCTGCGAAGAACCATCTGCACGATGCCTACGCGATCGGCGCCGAGGGCCATGCGGATGCCGATCTCGCTGGTGCGCCGCGCGACGGAATACGCGGTAACACCATAGAGGCCGATGGCGGCCAGGGTGAGGGCAAGGAACCCGAAGACGGATGTGAGCTGGACGAGGATCTCCTGCTCAAGGAACTGGTCTTTCACCTGTTCGGCGAAGGTCTGGAAGGTGATGAGCGTGAGGTTGGGATTGATCTGATTGAGCGCGCGGCGCACCTGGGCCTCAAGGCCGGGGACGAAGCCAGCGGTCTGGATTTCGACGGCGCTCAGCTCCAGATGCGAGACGTCTTCAAACATCTTCTCGGAGGGGTCATCGTATTTCACCCACTGGTCGGCGGGGAGGAAGAACATGGAACGGATGTGGCTGGTCGGATCCCAGTACTGCGTGTCTTCTGTAATGCCGACGATGGTGAAGTTGCCGGAGTATTTCTGATCGAGGTCGCCGAAGTGGTGACCGATGGCGTCTCCGTTCTTGAAGAAATGTTTCGCGAAGGCCTGGTTGACGACAGCAACGGCCTGGGTGGCTCGCGTGTCCTGCTCGGTGATGCCGCGGCCGGCAATGATTTTGGTGCCGATGTTGTCGAAGTAGTTGGCGCTGACTCGATCCCAGGAGGCGTTGTTGAAATTGCTGCCGGGCGGGGCCGGCGCCTGCCCTTCGATGTAGACACCGTTGCCCCAGTTATCGCCTTCCATGGGGCTGTAGAGGGAGTAGGTGACTTCCTTGACGCCGGGGATTGCGGCCAGCGTGTCGTGCAGCTGGCGGAAGAAGACGTCGGCCTGGCTGGCCTGATAGCCGGCCATCTGGGGATCGATGTGGAGGACGTAGCGGTTCTGGGTCTGGAATCCGAAGTGCTGGTTCTGGAGGTTGGTGAGGCTGCGGATCAGAAGTCCGGCGGCGCAGAGAAGCGCGAGGGAGACGGCGGCCTGGAGAACGACGAGGATCTTCTGGGTCCAGAGACCGCTGGATTTGGTGGAGCGATTGGCGCCGCGCAGAGCCTCGATGGGATTGGCGTGGGCGGTCATCCATGCAGGGGCTACGCCGAAGAGGACGCCGGTAACGACCGAGACAGCGAAAGCAAAGCCAAGCACGGGCAGCGAAGGCGAGGCGTTGATGGGGATGTAGCTCTTGCCGGAGACCATGTGGATGAGCAGGCGCGCGCCTCCGTAAGCGAAAGCAAGACCGGCGAGACCGCCGAGGACGGCGAGCACGACGCTTTCTGTGAGAGCCTGGCGCACGAGACGGCTGCGCGGAGCGCCGAGGGCGGAGCGGACGGAGGTCTGAGCTTTGCGCGCGGTGGCGCGGACCAGCATGAGGTTGGCAAGATTCGCGCAGGCGATGAGCAGGACGAAAGCGGAGATCCACATGGCGAGGTGGAGGCCGTCTTTGAAGTTGTCCTGCATCTGCTGGACGCCGCCGCCGCCGGGCGCGAGGTGGAGGGTCTGTTTGGGAATCAGGGTGGCGGCGCGCTTTTCAACTTTGCTGATGGGGCTGAGGAGGAACTGGCGCAGCTCGACCTGGAGCTGAGCTTCCATCTGTTTGAGATTGGCGCCGGGCTGGACTCGGCCAATGATGTTGAGCCAGTCGAGCTCGGGCGCGTCGAGAACATTGAAGCTGCCGTTCTGGATCAGGGGTGAATCGCTGAGGGGAATCCAGAAGGAGGGGGGATCGCTGGTGAGGCGCTCGCCGAAGTAGCCGGGCGGCGCGATGCCGACGACGGTGAAGGCATTGCCATTGATGAGAAAGGTGGATCCAACGATGGAGGGGTCTTTGCCGAACTTCTGCTGCCAGGTGCGATAGCTCATCACGGCGACGGGCGCCGCGCCTTTGTGGTCGTCAGAGGGCTCGAGAAGGCGACCGGCCCAGGCGCTGAGGCCGAAGGTCTGAAAGGCATTGCCGGAGACGAATTCGCCGCCGAGGGGCTCGGAGGCGTGAGTGCTGCCTGCGCGGCGGACGCCGAGCATGGAACGGCCGGCCTGGAAGGCGGCGAGACTGGAGAAGCCAGGCGTGTGGTCGCGGAATTCGCGATACTGCTCGGTGGAGAAGAGCGACCAGTCATCCTGCATGCCGCCGTTGATGCAGCAGTTCTCGTTGTCGCCGACGCGAATCAGCTCACTGGGCTTTGCCACCGGCAGCGACTTGAGCAGAACGACGTGGATGAGGGTGAAGACGGCCGTTGTGGCGCCAATGCCGAGAGCCAGGGTAAGGATGGCGGTGATGGTGAAGCCGGGGGTTTTGAGGAACTGGCGCAGGGCGTAGCGAATGTCTTCCAGCATAGGATCGGAAGGCCTCCGTGATTAGGGATACGGTAACGCAGGTCCGGCGGTTCCGCGAGAGGTTAACCGGCCGGGCACGGGGGGCAGGTTTTACGACCAGGCGTCGACGGTCAGGTATTGGACTGCGCCGGGGGCATGGCGCTCGAGAATGAGGCGGGTGGCTTCCACCGACTGCGAGCGGTCGGAACCGAGAGTCAGGTGGCCTCCATCGTGAAGGAGCAGGTTGGAGCCACGATGGCGGCGTTGATTCCGGGCGATGTCGCGCTCCAGATGGCCGGCGATGCGCGCGGCGGTGATGTTGGGCCGCCAGTCGAAACCCATGGCGTTCCAGAGCACGGCGGTGAGGCCAAGGTCGCGGGCGGCACGGAGAACGTCAGGGCGGCGGGCGCCGTGAGGCGGGCGGAAGTAGCGGACTGGGGCGCCGAGGACGTCTTCAAGAGCGGCATTGCATCCGGCAAGTTCTTCGCGGACGCGGCGGTGGCTCTGCACAGCCAGCCAGGGATGGGTGACAGTGTGGTTGCCGATGAGGTGACCTGCGGCCTGGATCTCGCGGACGATGTCTGGCCGCCGGCGAATGTGGCGGCCGATGAGGAAAAAGGTGGCGCGGATACGGTGTTGCGCGAGGAGATCGAGGAGGCGTCCGGTCCAGGGATCATTGGGGCCGTCGTCATAGGTCAGGGCGAACTCTGCGGGATCGGGGCCGGCAACCAGGGTGCGGCCGAAGAGCTGGGATTGCGGATCTAGGGCCGCGTAGGTGCAGCCTCCGGCGACAAGGCCGGCAGCGGCGCCGGCGGTAGCGAGGGCAAGGAGCATCTGCGAACAGTGTAAGCGGGTTTTCTTTGCGGGATTCGAGATCAATTCCCTCTTCACCCCAGGGAACACGGGTGGCGCAGAGAGTTCAATGACGGGCCGCTCGTGTTCCTTTGTGTTCACTGCAACGGAATGGGGTGACAAGGATTCCGCTGCCGGGTTTTCTTTGCAGGCGCGGCGTGGTATGTTCGACTTTCCTTCGCTGCAGGAATTCTCGACGATGGCCAAGCTTTTCGAACAGCCGCGCTTTATTGCCGTGGAGGGCCCAATTCGGGCCGGGAAGTCCACGCTGGCCAGGGTTCTGGCGGACACGCTGCATGCGCGGCGCATTGTGGAGCCGGAAAACAATCCCTTCCTCGACCGCTTTTACCAGGCGCAGCCGGGGATGGGCTTCGCCACCCAGATGTGGTTTCTGACGGAGCGGTTCGAGCAGCTGCGCGAGCTGGAGGATTTTTCCACTCCGGTGGTCGCCGATTATCTGTTCGAGAAGGACAAAATCTTCGCGTATATCAATCTCAGCGACGCGGAGCTGGACCTGTATAACCGCTACTACCAGATGTTCCGCGCCGACGTGCCGACGCCGGAGCTGGTGATTTATCTGCAGGCCAGCCCGGAGGCTCTGCAGCAGCGGATCAAGCGCAAGGGCGTGCCGGGCGAGCGGGCCATCAGCGACAAATACATCAAGCAGGTGGCCGAAGCGTACGAGCACTTCTTCTTTCACTATTCGGCGAGCGATCTGCTGGTGGTAAATACCAGCGACATCGATTTTGTAAACAACAATCGCGATCTGCAACTGCTTCTCAAAAGGCTGGGGGAGCCAGTGCACGGGACACAGTACTTCCTGCCGCTGGGGTGAGAGGGGCAGCAATTACGAGTTACGGCTTAGGGTTTAAGGTATAGGGAACGCGCTGAGACGGCCTTGAGAACTCTCCGAAACATTTTAGGTGCAGTGATCGTTGCTCTGGTGGTGGTCGCCGTCTGCCACTCGTCGGGGCAGGGGGATTCCATGACCTCGGCGGAGCGAGCACACGCGATCACGGTGCTGCGGCACGCCTATGCGGCGTTCAACCGCAATGACATTGAGGCTGCCGTGTCCGGGCTGGATCCGAATATTGACTGGCGCGAGCCGGCGGAGTTTCCTGGCGGAGGCGCGTATCACGGGCGGGCGGCGGTTGCGGGATATCTGACGAACTCGCGCGCAAACTGGGCCGAAGGGGTAAGCAAGCCAAAGAAGTTCATTGTGCAGGGCGACCGAATCGTGGTCTTTGTTCACGCGCATTTTCGCGTGAAGGGTGCGACGACCTGGAACGATGTGCATCTGGCCGATGTCTACACGTTTCACGATGGAGTGCCGGTGGCGATGCGAGCCTTCGCCGATCAGGAAATGGCAGTGCGATGGGTGAAGGTCGAGACCGGGTCGTAGGTCAGAAGCCCGCGGACGGCGGTTGGGCGGATCGCCGGAACCAGCGAATTTGCCAGGACTTCTCCGCTGACTGGAACAGGTAAACGCCAAGGATCACGATGAGCGGTTCCAGCGGGTGGCGGAAGCGGGCGTGTACTGTAACGAAGTAATACGTCCACGGGATGAGCAGGAAGGCCCAGAGAAAAAGCCAGGCCGCCGGGACGCGCCGCCGCAGCGCGAGGGCGAGGCCGAAGAGGCCAACGATGCTGGTGAACTGGAAATTGAGATTGCGGCCGTAAGCGCTGACGAAGCCCCTGACGAAGCCTCGATCCTGGGCGTGCGGCACGCTGAACCAGAAATAGTAGAGGCGGCGCAGGCTGAGATCGAGGAAGCGGAGCGGAGCGGCAGCGATGATTTTTTTTGCCAGGTCGCCGCGCATTTTCGAATAGGCGATTTCACCCATTTCTTTGTAGAGACGTAGTTGCTGCAGATCCTGGAAGGGGTGGTCGTATTCCATGAGCAGGCCGGTGGCCCCGGGGCCGTTGCCGAGGTAGAGCTCGACGCCAAGGTTGGCACGGACGGGGACCAACCTGTGGAAGACCTCGTAATTGCGGATGGTCCACGGCGCGAGGCAGCCGATGAAGATGAGCGCAGCGAGTGTGGCAGAGAGGATCTGACGCGGCCAAACCTGGCGGCGGGGAAAGCCGGCAAGAATCCAGAGGCCGCACGGCGGAAGGAAAAGGCAGATTGAGGGATTGGTGAGGGCGATGAGCCCCCAGAGCAAGCCAAAGAGAGCCCACTCACGAATTCCAGGCGGTTGAGGTTCCGGATCGCGCTCGCCGATGCGACGCATCCGCAGCGCCAGCACCAGCACCCAGGTGAAGAGCCAGGCGCTGAGCGTCATCTCCCACACCCACTTGACTGCATATTGCATGGCAGCGGGATAGAGGGCCCAGATCCACGCGGACCAGACGGCGACCTTGCGATTGAAGCAGCGAGCTCCCACCTCCCAGACCAGAGGAATCATCAGCGCATTGAGCACGCAGTCGAACGCGAGGATCATCCACGCGGAGAGCGCAGAGTAGACGCCGAAGAGCCGAAAGTCGCCGGCAAGGATCCAGGGATAGAGCGGCGGGACCCAGGCGGTGGGACCGGTGTGCCCGCGGAAGGGATCGGCGAATCCATAGCCGGTGACCAGAGCGCGGGCCACACGGCCCATCTCGTAGCCAAAGGCGAAATCGTGATCGTAGGGACGCATGTGCCAGGTGCGCGCCAGAGTCATGTAGGCGATGCGGATGATGAGGGCGATCCAGAAGAGCGACCAGGGAGCGCGGGAATGCGGCTCGGGCTCAAGCGCGAGCGGCGTGGCGCGGGCCTCGATCACAGCTGGCGCAGCTCCTGGCCGGATTCGTCGAGGTTCTTGTTCATCAGGGCTTCAGGTGTGAGGGCTCCAGCGCGCCGCAGGCTGGGGAAAAAGACCGCCCAGAGGCCAGTGATGGCCAGCGAGCCGATGCCGCCGATGACCACGGCGCGTACAGCACCCCACCATTGCGCGGTAAGGCCGCTTTCGAATTCGCCCAGCTCATTGGAGGCTCCGACAAAGAGGGAGTTGACGGCGCTGACGCGTCCCCGCATGGCGGGCGGGGTGGCAAGCTGGAGCATGGAGGAGCGGATGACGACGCTGACCATATCCGACGCGCCGACGATGAATAAGGCAGCCAGAGAGAGGGGCAGGCTGCGGGAAAGTCCGAAGAGGATGGTGGAGGCACCGAAGATGGCGACACAGGTGAGCATTTTCGCGCCGGCGCCGCGATGGATGGGCCGAACCATGAGCCAGAGGGAGACGACGAGGGCTCCCAGAGCCGGCGCGGCACGGAGCATGCCGAGGCCCCGGGGCCCGGCGTGGAGGATGTCCTGCGCAAAGATCGGCATGAGGGCGACGGCGCCGCCGAGAAGCACCGCGAAGAGGTCCAGGGAAATGGAGCCGAGCAGCACCTGGGTTCTGGCTACGTAGCGGAAGCCGGCGAGAATCACGTCTTTCGAAATGGCGCGGTGTTCCATGCGGCCGGGCCGCACATTCAGCGAGAGGACCAGCGCGAGGAACCAGAGGATGCGAGCAGCATGAAGGCGTAGACCAGAGCAGCTCCATGCAGATGTCCGCGCAGGGGCAGGGTAAAGAGGACGCCGCCGAAAGCCGGGCCGACGATGTTGGCCATCTGAAAGATGGCTGAGCCCCAGGTAATGGCGTTGACGAAGTGCTGCGTCGGGACGAGGTGCGGGACCAGCGCGGAGCTCGCGGGTCCGGAGAACGCGCGGCCGGTGCCGACGAGGAAGAGGACGACAAAGATGGGCCACACCTGGTGAATCCCGATCCAGGCAAAGCGGAGAAGGGCGAGACTGCAGAGCGCCTGGAGCGCATAGCAGACGAGGATGACCTGGCGGCGATCGAAGCGGTCGGCTACGTGGCCGGCGGGCAGGATGAACAGGAGGCCGGGGAGGAAGAGCACGAGGCCGGTATAGCCGAGGTCGATGGCTTTGTGAGTGATCTCGTAGACCTGCCAGGCAACGGCGAGGGCCTGCGCCTCCGCGCCAATGATGACGACCACGCGCGCGAGCTGATAGCGAAGGAAATCGCGGGAGAGGAACGCGGCAGCGGGCTGGGGCATCAGTAAGTCTTTTATACCGGAGGACCGGTGGGGCGCCAGGGAGACGGCGCCCAGGGTGGGGTCCGGTAATCTTGAAAGGTGGAGACTCCTGAGCCGGAATCGAAGTTTGCGGCGGCGAATCCTGCACTGGAAATCGAACATCCGCAGCCGCAGCCGCATTTGGGACTGGGATCGGCAGGGGCGGTGGCGGCGGTATGCCTGTGCGGGATCTTCGCGTTTCTAAATTTGTATTCAACCCAGCCGCTGCTGCCGATGTTCGCGCATCTGTTCCACGCGAGCGAGGCGATGGTGGGGCTGACGGTAAGCGCGTCCACGCTGGGCGTGGCGCTGGCCGCGCCGGTTTTCGGAGCGCTGACGGAGCGGCTGAGCCGCAGGCGGGTGATCCTGATATCGCTGGTTGCGCTCGCCGTGCCGACGCTGCTGGCAGCGACGTCGCCGGGACTCCGGGCGCTGATTGGGTGGCGATTCGTGCAGGGGCTGGCGCTGCCGGGCGTCTTCGCGACGATTATCACATACGTGGGCGAGGAGTGGCGGAGGGAATCGATTGCGCTGGTGATGAGCCTGTACGTGAGCTCGACGGCGATGGGCGGGTTCCTGGGGCGGTACCTCTCGGGCGTGGTGGCGGACGCGCTGAGCTGGCGATGGAGCTTTGTGGTGCTGGGCGCATTGACGCTGCTGGGAGTAACGCTGATCGCGCGATGGCTGCCGCCCCAGTCGAAGCGGACGCATCCTGCCGGCGCCCAGGCGCATGCACACGGCGTGCGAGTGGCGCTGAGCCACTTCCGCAACACGCGGCTGCTGGCCACCTTCACGGTCGGCTTTGGAATGCTGTTCACCCTGGTGGCGACGTTCACCTACGTAACGTTTTACCTGTCGGACGCGCCGTTTCACCTGTCGACGGTGGGCCTGAGCAATCTGTTTGCGATTTATCTCGTCGGCCTCGCGGTGACGCCGCTGGGCGGGTACCTGGTGACGCGGATCGGGATGCGGCGGGGGATTCTGCTGGCGATCATGCTGAGCATGGCGGGCGCAGCCATCACCCTGAGCCACTCGCTGTGGATAGTGATCCTGCCCGGGCTGGGACTGGTGTGCACGGGGGTGTTCATCGCGCAGTCCACTGCGGCGAGCTATCTGCGGATGGCTGCGCCCCCGGGCGGCCGGGTGAGCGCCGCGGGGCTATATCTTTCGTGCTACTACATTGGGGGTACGGTGGGCGGCGTGTTACCGGGATGGGTGTGGCGCGTGGGCCACTGGCCCGCCTGCGTAGCGCTTACCGAAAGCGTGCTGGCCGTGATGGTGGCAGTGGCGCTGGCAGGATGGAAAAACAAGAACTGGAGCACGCAGTAGAGCTGATTGTTCGCAGGTGGGTTGCGGGCTAAAGGTTTGGCGGCTTCTATTCCTGCACGACCGCTTTCACCAGGTTGCGCGGCGCATCGACGTTGACGCCTCGCTGGGTGGCAACGAAGTAAGCAAGCAGTTGCAGGGGGACGACCTCCAGCATGGGCAGCAGGAACTCGTCGACGGCGGGGACGGCGACGGAATACCGACCGAATGCGGCGGCTTCTTCGTCGCCATCGATATGAATGGAGAGAATTTCTGCGCCCTGGGTATGCATATCGCGCATGAGGGCGAGGGTTCTTTCGTAACGCAGCGTCGAGTCAGGGTCGTTGCGGTCGCGGGTGGCGAGGATAACCAGCGGCGCTTCCGGACTGACGAGCGCGTTGGGGCCGTGCTTGAGTTCGCCTGCGGGCAGTCCCTCGGCCTGAACGTAGGCCGACTCCTTGAGCTTGAGAGCGCCTTCGCGGGCGATGGCGTAGTGGATGGCGCGTCCGAGATAGAGGAAAGTGCGCGCATCGCGCAGGCGAGTAGCAATGGACTCGATCTCCGACTCCCAGCGAGGAAGGGTCGTCGCGATCAGCTGAGGCAGACGTTCCATTTCTTCGCAATGGGAGGAGACGGTCTGGGCAGTCATGCGTCCGCCAAGGCGCGCGAGGAAGAGTGTGAGCATGTAGAGAACGCTTAGCTGCGTCGTGAAGCTCTTCGTCGCGGGAACAGCCACTTCCCTGCCTGCCAGCGTGGGCAGCGAGGCATCGGCTTCGCGAGCCATCGACGAATCCGCGTTGTTGGTAATGGCAACCGTTTTCAGTCCGCGGGCTTTGGCCTCGCGCAGGGCGGCCAGTGTGTCGGCGGTTTCGCCGGATTGCGAGATGACGATGACGCCGGGGTCGTGCAGCGTATGGGTCGAGCGGTACATGTACTCGCTCGAATATTCGACATCCACGGTGAGGCCGGCATAGTCCTCGAGCATGATTTCGCCGGCAAGTCCGGCATGGCGGCTCGATCCGCTGGCGGCGATGACGATGCGCTGCCGTCCCCGGAGGGTATCTGCCACGGCGGTAAAGGCGGTCGGATCGAGGGCGCCGTTGGGCGCGTAGCGGGCCATGGTGGCGGCAAGGGCTTCAGGCTGCTCGTAGATCTCGCGCAGCATCGCGTGCGGGAAGGTGCGGTTTGCGGGCATAGACACCTTCGATCTTAGCGGATGGGCGGGATCGACACCTCAGGCGGAACTGCCCACCACAGAGAGCACGGAGGACAAGGAGTGACTCAGTAAGGAGCCGACGCCCAATTCTTTGGGGTCTCCGCCTCTTCTATGTGAATGCCCGGACTACGTCCTGCGCCAGCGCAGCACCGGCTTGCGGGCTGCGGTGGTTTCGTCGAGACGCGAAACGCGGGTGGAATGCGGGGCGTCGAGCACGATCTGCGGATTCTCGTCCACCTCGCGGGCGATCTGGCGCATGGCATCGACAAAGAGGTCGAGTTCCTCGCGAGACTCACTTTCGGTGGGCTCGATCATCAGCGCGCCGTGCACGATCAGCGGGAAGGAAACCGTGTAGGGGTGAAAGCCGTAGTCGATGAGGCGTTTGGCAATGTCGCCGGTCTTGACGCCGTTCTGCGTCTGGCGGCGATCGCTGAAGACCACCTCGTGCAGCGATGGCGTCTTGTACGGCAGGTCGTAGACGTCCTCCAGCTTGTGGCGAATGTAGTTCGCGTTGAGCACGGCATCTTCAGTGGTCTGGCGGAGTCCGTCAGGGCCGTTGGCGAGGATGTAGGCGAGGGCACGTACAAACATGCCGAAGTTGCCATAGAAGACGCGGACGCGGCCGACTGACTGGGGGCGGTTGTAGTTGAGATGAAAGCGTGCCGTCTGCTGCTCGACGACGACGGGCATGGGCAGGAAGGGCTCGAGGTGCTGCTTGCAGGCAACCGGACCGGAACCCGGGCCGCCGCCGCCGTGTGGGGTGGAAAAGGTCTTGTGCAGATTGAGGTGCATCACGTCGACGCCGAAGTCGCCCGGGCGGGTTTTGCCGCAAAGGGCGTTCATGTTGGCGCCGTCCATGTAAAGCAATGCGCCTTTGGCGTGAAGGATGTCGGCGATGCGGTGAATCTCGTTCTCGAAGACGCCGATGGTTGAGGGATTCGTGAGCATCAGCGCGGCAGTGTCTTCAGTGACGGCCCGTGCCAGCGCCTCGACGTCGATGCCGCCGTTGGGATTCGACTTGAAGTTAACGACCTCATAGCCGCAGATGGCGGCGGTGGCGGGATTGGTGCCATGCGCGGAGTCGGGAATGATGACGTGGCGACGCGGATTTCCCTTGCCTGGTGATAAGCGCGGGCCAGCAGGATTCCGGTGAATTCGCCGTGGGCGCCGGCGGCAGGCTGCAGGGTGATCGCATCCATGCCGGTGATTTCGAGCAGGCACTCCTCAGCAGGTGCATGATGGCCAGTGAGCCCTGGGAAAGCGCTTCGGGCTGGTAGGGATGTGCCTCAGCAATGCCTTCGAGACGGGAGACGAACTCGTTGACGCGTGGGTTGTACTTCATCGTGCAGCTGCCCAGCGGATACATGCCGAGGTCGATGGCGTAATTCCACGTGGAGAGGCGCGTGAAGTGGCGGATGATTTCGATCTCGGATAATTCCGGAGGAGTTCTGCGCTCTCGGCACGAGCGGCGTCACCCAGCAGCGATGCGGGGTCAACTTCAGGCACATCGAGCTGTGCGAGTCGATAGGCTTTCTTGCCGGGCGCGGACTTTTCGAAACTGAGGCCCTCATTCTGCGTGAGGTGCGCGGTGACTTTGCGCGGCGTGCCGGTGAACTTTTCAGTCGGGGTTTCGGTTGGGGTCGCCATCATGAATCCTTATCGCGCTGCCGCCGCGGCGGGCGCCTGAGCCAGCACGGATGCGGCCTCATCTATCTGTTCGCGGGTGGTGAGTTCGGTTGCGCACCACAGAGTTGCGTTGCCGAGCTCTGGATACCAGCGATTGAGGGCAACACCGCCGATGATTTTGTTTTCCAGCAGGCGGCCATTGAGCTGTTCGGGAGACTCGTCGGTCTGGAGGACAAACTCGTTGAAGCGGGGCGAGCGCGCGAAGAGCAACGTGCCCTGCGCCCCGAGAGTCTTAGCGGCGTAATTGGCCTTGGCCAGGTTGTGCAGTGCCAGCTCGCGGATGCCCTCTTTGCCATAGATGGTCATGAAGACCGTGGCCATCAGCGCGACCAGTGCCTGGTTGGTGCAGATGTTCGAAGTGGCCTTCTCGCGGCGGATATGCTGCTCGCGCGTGGAGAGGGTGAGCACAAATCCGCGGCGTCCCTGCTTATCCTTCGTCTCGCCGACGAGACGGCCGGGCATCTGGCGGACGTATTTCTCCTTCGCTGCGATGACGCCGCAGAACGGACCACCGTAGCTGGGGGCGACGCCGAAGGACTGCGCTTCCATGATGACGATGTCGGCTTCGACAGGTGGCCGGACAATGCCGAGCGAGGCAGCTTCCGCGATGGCGACGACGAGCAGCGCGCCCTTCTTCTGGACGATCTGCGCAATGGCCGGAATGTCTTCAATCACGCCGAAGAAGTTCGGCGACTGCACGAGCACGCAGGCGGTCTGGTCGGTCACAGCCTGTTCGAGCGCGGCGAGATCGAGGCGGCCGTCGTCGGTGTAGCCAATCTCCTGGGTGGTGTGGCCGGAAGCGGCCTCGCGATGCTGCGCGTAGGTATGCATCACCTCGCGGTATTCGGGATGGACGGTACGGGCGACCAGCACCCCGTCGCGTCCGGTGACGCGCATGGCCATCATCGCGGCTTCCGGGCAGGCCGTAGAGCCGTCGTACATTGATGCGTTGGCGATATCCATGCCGGTGAGCTCGCAGATCATGGTCTGGAACTCGAAGATGGCCTGGAGGGTCCCCTGCGTGATTTCCGCCTGATACGGCGTGTAAGAGGTGAGGAACTCGCCGCGCTGCACGATGGCGTCAATGAGCACCGGCCGGTAGTGCCGGTAGACGCCGGCGCCCAGGAAGCTGGCATAGCCGTTAGCGTTCTGCGCCGCGGCAGCTTTGAAGTGGTCGACGATCTCGGATTCGCCCATCTGGCGCGGGATGTTCAGGTCGCGCGTCAGGCGGTATTCGTCAGGGATGATGGCGAAAAGGTCGTCGATGGACGATGCGCCGATCTCGCGCAGCATCGCCGCGCGCTCAGCATCGGATTTGGGTAAGTAGCGCATAAAAATCAGGGTGCAGCGTATAGCGGACAGCGGACAGAGGGAAAAGCTGTGCCGGCGTATTAATGCCCGGTTTCTTCTTTCGCCCAGGATTCGTAGGCATCCGGGGTGAGGAGCGAGTCCAGCTCGGAAGGATCGCTCAGTTCAATCTTCATAATCCACGCGGCGTGAGCGTCGGCGTTGATCTTCTCCGGCGAGGCAGCCAGCTCTTCGTTGATCGCGGTAACGGTGCCGGTGGCAGGCGAGTAAAGGTCGGAGACGGCCTTCACGGACTCGACACTGCCGAATACCTTGCCCTTCTCGACCTTGTCGCCGACTTTAGGCAATTCCACAAAAACGATGTCGCCGAGGGAGTCCTGGGCGTGGTCGGTGATGCCGACAGCGGCCGTCTTTGTGCCGGCCTCAATCCATTCATGCTCGCGGGTGTATCGATAGTTCGTGGGATAGGGCATAAGTAAGAAAGTTCTCCCTCTTATTGTACGGGGTGCCGGAACTCCGGGCGGTTCCTGGTCGCCATTAAACGGACGCCGCCGGTGAGTTCTTTTTGGGCTTCTTGTAAAACGGGATCGGCACCACTCGCGCCTTCACGGGGTTGTTGCGAATCTCGATGGCGACTTCGGTGCCGATCTCGGTAAAGGTACGCGGCACGTATGCGAGCGCGATGTTCTTTTTGAGGAACGGCGCAGGCGAGCCGCTCGCGACCGAGCCAATCGCTTTTCCTTCGAGATCGAAGACGCGATAACCGTCGCGGGCTATGCCTCGTTCGACGACCTCCAGACCGACCAGCCTGCGCGTGGGGCCGCCGGCCTCCTCGACCTTCTTCAGAACGTCCGAGCCAAGGAACGGCCCCTTCTCCAGCTTGCAGAAGCGGTCGAGGCCGGCTTCGAAAACGTTGATCGACCCGGAGATTTCGTGACCGTACAGCGACAGTGCCGCTTCCAGCCGCAGCGTGTTGCGCGCGCCGAGTCCGCAGGGAAGGAGGCCGAATTCCTTTCCTGCTTCGAGGACCTCGTTCCAGACGCGCTCGCTCGTGGGTACGTCAGAGGGGATGTAGATCTCGAAGCCATCTTCGCCGGTGTAGCCGGTGCGGGCGATGAGGGTGTTCGGCAGTCCGCACACCGTTCCCCAGGTGAACCAGTAGAACTTCATCTTCGACAGGTCAGCGTTGGTCAGCTTCTGCAGCGTCTCCTGCGCGCTGCGGGCCCTGGATGGCGAGCTGCGTGTAGTAGTCGCTGTAATCGCTCACTATGGGCAGGTCAAAGGAGCGAGCCTGTGGCCGCGCGGACCCAGTTGTAGTCTTTCTCGCGCGTGCCGGCGTTGATGACGAACAGGTAGTCGTTCTCGCTGAGTTTGTGGACGATGATGTCGTCTACAAAGGTGCCCTCGGGATACAGCATCGCCGAGTACTGCGCCTGGCCGACCGCGAGCCGAGCGGCGTCGTTCATGGAGATGTGCTGGACGGCGGCAAGCGACCCCGGGCCGCGCAGCTGAATGTCGCCCATGTGGCTCACGTCGAAGAGGCCAACACCGGTGCGGACGGCCATGTGTTCAGCAATGAGGCCGGAGTACTCGACGGGCATATCCCAACCGCCGAAGTCGACCATTTTTGCACCGAGGCGGCGGTGCGTGGCGTTGAGAGGGGTTTTGCGAAGCGCGGTGGGGGCGGAGACAGAAGCTTCAGGCATAGGATTTCCGAGGCAAGGCGAACTTTTAACGTTACAACCGGGCCGGATGCCGGTCAATCAGGGGTAAGCCATGAGGCCATTACGATAGAAGCGTGCCTGAGCCTTTGCTTCCGGTAGCGATTGCGCTGGCGCTGCTTCTGGCGATTCAGCTGGCGTTTGGCTTCGCCGGCGAAGCTTGCCGGCGGGCGGCGCAGCGGTTGCCGTCAGGGGCCCGGATCGCCCTGCCTTTGCTTCTCGCGATTCCATGGCTGGTGGTGGCCGTGGGGACGGGCTGGTTCGAGGCGCGCTGGCTGGCCATTTATTTGCTGACGCCGATCTGCATCGCGGGTCTGCTGACGCTGGCGTCACAGCTCGATCCCGAGCAGCGCGGCCACTGGCTGGATCTCGTTGTGCTGGTGCCGCTGGGACTGGCCGTGGACCTGCGCTGGCTCGAACCTGCCTGGCCGCCCCATTTGAGCGCACTGGGCAAACTCACCCTCCTTGACGCCGGGCTCTATGGCTTTATGGCTGTGCGGCAGCTTAACGGAGTGGGATTCGACCTTCGTCTGCGGGGGCGCGATGTCGCCATCGGCCTGCGGGAGTTCCTGCTGTACGCACCCATCGCGATTGTCCTCGGCCTGGCGCTGGGATTTCTGCACTGGCACGGACGCGTGCATCAACCCGGCTTGTAATTCCGCTCTGGGTCTTCACCTTCTTCGCCGTTGCTCTGCCCGAGGAGATTTTCTTCCGCGGGTGGATGCAGAATTTGCTGGAGCGCAGGATCGGGCGCAAGACGGCCCTGCTGGTCACAGCGGTTCTGTTTGGGCTCTCGCATTTCAACAAGCGGACCGTGTTCTTCAACTGGCGCTACGTTCTGCTGGCGGCGATCGCCGGCGTCTTCTACGGTCGCGCGTGGCGGCAGGATCGCCGGATCGGCGCCTCAACGATCGCACATGCAACCGTCGACAGCGTGTGGGGCGCGCTGCTGCGCTGAGTTTGCGTTACACTGGCGGGCGGCTTCGGCTTTGCACTCATCCTGATTGCGAAAGGAACGGTTTCGGTGTCCATTTCAAAGATTCTTGTAACCGCATTCATTCTGGTGACGCTGACTGGCGCCGCCCTTGGGCAGGATTCCACACTGGCAGCCACGCCCCCCATGGGCTGGAACAGCTGGAATCACTTTGCCGAGCACGTGACGGAAGCCGATGTGCGGGCCGCAGCCGATGCGATGGTTGCCAATGGCATGCGCGATGCCGGCTACATCTACGTGAACATCGACGACACCTGGGAAGGCCCCCGCAACGCCCAGGGCGAGATCACGACCAACAGCAAATTCCCGGACATGAAGGGGCTGGCCGATTACGTTCATTCGAAAGGAATGAAGCTGGGCATCTACTCCGGACCGGGGCCGAAAACCTGCGCCGGCTTCGCCGGCCAGCTATGGCCATGAAGCAGCAGGACGCCAAGACCTACGCGAAGTGGGGCATCGACTATCTGAAGTACGACCTGTGCAGCTATATCGGGATCATGCGCAAAGAGGCGCCCAACGATCAGGCAAAGCAGATGCAGCTGAGCACGAGGCTTACGAAAAAATGCACCAGGCTCTGCTGAAGGCAACAGGCCGGCCCTATCGTCTCTCAGCCTGTGCCAGTATGGCTGGGATAACGGTGTGGACGTGGGGCGCCTCAGTGGGTGGGAATCTGTGGCGCACTACCGGCGACATCAACGACACCTAGACCGCATGGCGGAAATCGGCTTTAACCAACTGGGCTCGCACGGTATGCGGGGCCCGGGCACTGGAACGACCCGGACATGCTCGAAGTGGGCAACGGGGGGATGACCGACAACGAGTACCGCACGACATGAGCCTGTGGGCGATTCTGGCGGCGCCGCTGCTGGCCGGCAATGACCTGAGCAAAATGACGCCGGAGACGAAAGCCATCCTGACTGAACAAGGAGGTCATCGCCATGGACCAGGACAAACTGGGCAAACAGGGCGATCGCGCAGCAATGGCTGCTGGGGAATGACAGAGATCTGGACGAAGCCGCTGAGTGACGGCGCGCTGGCGGCCGGTCTTTTCAATCGCGACTCAGAAGCACACTCGGTGACACTGCATCTGCGTGATGTGGGTTTGCCGGCGAATGCGAAGCTGCGCGACCTGTGGGCGCATAAGGACGTTTCCGCGAGCGACGGCTCTTACACAGTCACGGTTCCCGGTCACGGCGTAGTGCTGCTGAAAGCGAGCCGCTAGGCGAAGGTTTTCAGCGGAGAGGACCAAGGCGAGCGGCGCATTTGTCATGCGCCGCCGCCTCCCGCGTAAGCCGTCTCCACTGACCGCGGGCAGGTACAATAACGGAGTGACGCAGACAGTGCGGCCGGCTCAAGGCCGCCCGGGTCTTGACCCCATCCCGGACATTCTCCGGGATTTTTCTTTCATACTGGATTTATTGCCCCTTATGCCCCCACAAACTATTTCGACCGATGTTTCCTCTTCCACTGTGCGCGAGACGACGCTGGACGCGTTCCGCCGCTGGGAATATCTGCAGGCGAAACTTGATCCGCTGGGACAGTATCTGCAGCCCCTGGCCGTACCTGAGCTGGATGTGGATAATGAGTCCGTCCCTGAGGCGAGGCGCGTCTACTGTGGCACCATCGGCGCAGAGTTCATGCACATCTCCGACCGCGAGCGGCGCATGTGGATCGCGGCAAAACTGGAGAGCGATGCGCCGGCCATCGATCAGCGCCGGGTTCTGGAATTGCTGGCCCGCGCCGATCTGTTTGAGCAGGTGATTCAGTCACGCTATCTGGGAACCAAGAGGTTTTCTCTGGAAGGCGTTACAGCTCTCGTCCCCTTTCTTGACGAGTTGCTGAACCGCGCTGCCGAGCTGGGCGCGCAACGCTCGATCATGGGGATGAGCCATCGCGGGCGACTGAACGTGATGGTGAACACGCTGGGGAAGTCGCCCGTGGATATCTTCGCCAAATTTGAAGACGTGGATCCGCGCAGCATTTTGGGCGGCGGCGATGTGAAGTATCACGTCGGAGCGACCGGGCAATTCCCTGCCCGCGATGGCCGCACCGTGGCGCTACATCTGGTGTCGAATCCGAGCCATCTGGAAGCCGTGGATCCGGTGGCCATGGGACGCGCGCGTGCGTGGCAGGATCGGTACGGAGCCGACGGTGTCGATCGCGTGCTGCCCGTCGTGATTCATGGCGACGCCGCTTTCGCCGGCCAGGGTATCTGGGCGGAGACGATGAACCTTGCCGGCATCGACGGCTATTCAGTCGGCGGCGGCATTCACATCGTTGCGAACAATCTGATTGGCTTTACCGCAGAGCCGGAGGAGACGAACTCGACCCGCTTCTCCACGGATCTGGCCAGGCGCCTCGCCGTGCCCATCTTCCACGTCAACGCCGAGGATGTCGGAGCGGTGGTGCGCGTGGCGGCACTGGCTGCGGAGTATCGGTATGCGTTCCACACGGATGTTGTGGTTGATCTGATCGGGTATCGCCGTCACGGGCACAGCGAAGTTGACGATCCCACGGTGACGCAGCCGCTGCGTTATGCGCGCATCAAGGACCATCCGCCCCTCTATGAGCTGTACGCAAAACAGGTCGGCGCCGATGCTTCCGGAATCGCGAATGAGCTGCGAACGGAGTTGCCGAGGATCAGAAGAGGGCGGCGACAGCACGGAAGAAGCCGGTTCTGGTGCAGTTGCCGGACTACTGGAGTCCTTATCGCGGCGGCGCGTGGAAAGCAGAGCTGGAAGTCGACACCGGGCTATCGCGCGAACGCATCCAGGAAATCAGCGCTGGGCTGACAAGTTATCCGGACGGATTTCACATTCAC
>CAVPCE010000018.1:0-18609 GCA_963702295.1 uncultured Acidobacteriaceae bacterium
GAGAAAGCAAATAGTGGAACCCCGCCGTCGCCCTCTTGCGCGCCCCAGGATCCAGCGACATTTTGCCAACAGCCTTTCGAAATCTTGCGGTACTCTCCCGAGCCCTGATCGCTAAAAGGAACGTCCTACATCAGCAGAGCAGTCCGGCGCGGACGATGCTGTGCTCCGATTATCGTTGGGCTATTGCCCATGGCTTCCATATCCGACAGGGCTCCGTTCATCTGGAGCAATCGGACCTGCCCACGGCTCGCGCCACGCTCGCTGTAACTTCTGATCGTGGTCAATAGTTCGGTCTGCCCGGACTCAATCAGCCAGGTTCCGATGCTGACGGAGGGAGCATTGCGAACGTCTCGCAACTTCGTCCGAACTTTGTGCGACGATCTCGTAATTCAATGATTTCTGCGAAATCCGGATCCGGAGACTGAACAAGAGATCATTTCGACGTATGCTCGGCCGGCGATTGAGGACTGACGATTTCGTAACGTCTATTGCTCATATGTATTGGCCTTTGCAAATGAGTAATATCGCCGCCAGCAATTGACGCAACGGATGGCACGCAGCCGAAACAGAGCGAACACCCCGTCCAATCGCTCCGGCTCGGCCGACTTGAATTCGATGGAACTGCACAGAGGACATCTCCTCTTGATCGCAAGGAAGCGTGGAATTACGGGGGGCCAGCTCAGCCTCGCACTGTTCATATCGATCGACCCCTTTTGCGCACTATGAAGTAGCATCATCCCCTGCACTCGAATTGGTCTCGAGCCAGGAAAGAAGCTCTCTTATGCTGCCGGTGGCGAGCGCTACGCACGAATCACCCGCTCCGTAATAGAGATGAATCGTGTCACCATCCGCGCCGACGGTCTGCCCGCACGGGAACACGACGTCTTTGACGTCTCCACCACGTTCATACGCCGCTTCCGGACCGAACATCCACGAATCCCCGCGTTGCAGGCAAATCTCAGGATTCTCCAGGTCGAAAAGAGCGAGACCGATCCGATAAATACTGCCGGAGGCCGTCTTCCGCACGCCATGGTAGAGCGTTAACCAACCCTTCGGAGTTTCAATCGGAGGCGAACAGAGACCAATCTTATTGGCATCCCACCATCCACCGCGACGCGCTTCGAGCATGATTTTGTGCCGACCCCAATGGCGCAGATCGGGCGAATAGGAGATCCACATGTGGGCGCCCAGCGATGTCATTGGCCGATGAATCAACGCCCAGTACCCGCCGATCTTGCGAGGCAGCAGGGCGGCATCCTTGTCCTCCGGCGGCATGATGACGCCATAGCGCTCAAAGCTTCTGAAGTCCCTGGTGAGTGCGAGCGAAACTCCGGACCGCCGCGGGCGAAGGAGGTATAGGCAACAGCGTATTGTCCAACTCCGGCACCCAGGTGATGCGCGGATCCTCGATTCCCCAGAGTTCTTCGGGATACTGTCGTGGCTCCGCAGGGAACGACGGGGTCGCGTCGATGCGCCATCCATCGACTCCGTTCGCGGATCGCGTGCCAGTCAGATGGGACAGCCCGCGACGGTCTTCGACTCGGCACAACAGCAAAGTGTCGCCGTCCGCCAGACGCACAGCGCCCGCATTGAAGACGCTGTTGACTGCATAGGGCCAGTTATCCCGGCTCAGGATTGGATTGCCGATGATGACGAGTGAACAGAGACAGCTGCGGATCGCCTTCCCGAGAATGCTGATTGGCAGAATTGCGTGCCGGCTGCTTGGACGGAAGAAGAATGGGAGTCAAGGGCAAACGCTCATTTCCTGGTTCGGGAGTCGGGCAGTGGACGTTTCGACGGCTTGCATATCGAGGAGGGCCATGAGAAACGAGAGGGTGGATTCAGCCCCCTGATTTTCGTTTACGCGGTCCGGATGCAGTCCATCCCTGCATCCTCCGGTCGCGGCATCGTACAGCGGAACCTGCAGGTCGTTCTCTCCAAGAAACCATCGAAAGGCCGACCATGCTTCCTCCAGCCAAACGCTGTCTCCAGTGGCCCGGTATGCCTCAGCGCAGGCAGCGACGGTTGCGCAAGCCTCTACCGGCTGCTGGTCGAAACGAGCCTTTTCTTTCCCCTTCTCGAAGAAGCCCCTGGAGCCGATCGGCACAAACACGTGACATCGTCTCGATGCTGCTCGGCAACAAGCCACTTCAGAGACTCGCACCCGACATCGATCATTCTCCGGTTCTCACCGTTCCATCCAGCCAGAATGAGGGCCTGGGACAGGCGTGCGTTCGAATACGCGAGGCTCGTTTCGAACCACCGCCAGTCCGGTGAGGCGGTGTGCTCATAAAGGTCCAGCAGTTTGTTGGCCAGCAGATTGCGCGTTCCCTGGATGATCCTGTCTCCGGGGAACCCGTCAAGATATCCCTGCATGCCGAGAATCGAGAACGCCCAGGCGCGTGGACTCGTGAAGGTGAGAGTAGCCGGAACGGCGGACTCGAATAACTGGCCGCTTGCTCCTCGTAACCCAGGATCCGCAGAATGGCCCAAGCACGGTTCCCAGCGCCCACAATGCCCGGCCATGGCTGTCTTCCGATCCGGTCAGTTCCTGCCACTGACGATCGTAGCCAAGAAAGTTTCTGAATCGGCCGCTCTTATCGTGAAAGGCGAACTCCAGAAAGGCGAGATAACGACGAGAGAGATTTGCAGGAAGCTCATTGCCGATGACCGCTGATTTCTGCTGCAACACAGATACGATCAGGGCGCGGGCATTGTCATCCGTGGTATAGCCTTCCTTGCAGTTGGGCACGGAAAAGACCGCGTGCTGCAGGATGCCGGTGTCGTCTGTCATCTGCGTCAAATGAGCCAGGTTCAGCGAGGGCAAATCGTCCGTCGTTCTCGCTTTGAGAATGTCCTGCAGAGATGGTCGTGGTCTCCGGATACGCTCGGTACGCGCGCGCTGAAAGCTCGCCATATAGGCCTGTGCGGTCCGTTGCCAGGTTGTGCCCCGCGAGTGAAGATAGGCACGCTTTCGCATCGCATGGCGCTCCGCATCGTTATCCAACAACCGGATGGTCGCCTCTGCGATGGAGGCCGGATGATCGAAGGGAACGAGGAGGCCGCGCCCATCGGCGAGTAATTCCTGCGCATGCCAGTAGGGCGTGGAGATAATTGCCTTGCCGGCGCCCAGAGCGATAGCCAGTGTTCCGGAGACAATCTGCGCTTCCTGCCGGTACGGTGTGATGTAGATGTCTGCTGCGCCGACATGTTCCACCAGTTCTTCCGCGCTGACAAAGCGGTTATTGAAGATGACTTGGGAAGACACTCCTAACTCGACGGCAAGCTTCTGCAGTTCTTCCCTGTAGCGCTCCCCATCCCGGCGCCGGATATGAGGATGCGTTGCGCCCGAAACAATGTAAGTCACGTTGTTGTGCCTTGCCAGGATGGCGGGCAGCGCGCGAATTACGTTTTCGATCCCTTTGTTGGGGGATAGCAGCCCAAAGGTCAGCAGCACCGGCTTACCCTGCGTGTTGAACAGATCTTTGAAGTAATTTGGGTCGGTAAACGGGAAGTCCGGCACGCCATGGGGAATCAGGTCGATCTTTTCCGAGGGCACGCTATAGATGTTCTGCAGGAGCGCTGAGGCAAGTTCGCTCATCACAATCAACCGATCCGAAAGGTGCGCGATCTCTTCCAGAACGATGCGTTGATTCAGATCCGGTTCACGCAATACCGTATGGAGCGTTGTAACCAGCGGCATCTTCAGCCGGCGCAGCAGCGACAGGATGTGGCCACCGGCTGCTCCCCCAAAAATGCCGTATTCATGCTGGAGGCAAACCAGATCGTTGCCGTTGAAATTGAGAAATTCGGCGGCGCGTTCATAGGAGACGCAATCTTCCTGCTCGATTTCCAACCGCACGCGCTCGGGATATTCGTAGCTCGATTCCGGGTCGTTGACAGGGATGGCGAAAAGGCGAGCACCGCCATACTCTGACGCGATTGCCGTGCACAGGTCCGTGGTAAAAGTCGCAATTCCGCACTGCCGGGGAAGATAGTTGCCTATGACAGCGATGCGCGTCGGCAGCGGCAACGGCGACCCTTCTACTGCCGCCATTGGCGGGGTAGACGCTGCTGACGGACGTCCCGTTATCTTTTCGACTTGAAGCATCTCCGAGAGACTCACTGATTCCTGCTTTCATCGTCTGTGTTGCGCGGGCTTCGCCGTCGATGTTTACCCGGGAAGTTGCGGCATTCTGTTTTAGGGGAGTCTGCCTGCCCCGGGCTATGCCGTCGTTCGCTCTGGGTTGGTCATGGCATCAACCGAACTGAGCGAAGCTTTGCGCTGTATGTGCCGGGCATGCAGTGTCGCTTTGGCAACGTGGAGTCCGAGATATCTTGAAACCCGAACAGAGCCCAGCTCCGCAGCGTTGAATCTCGCTGGCGTTTGGGTCAGAGCGCAGGTGACGGCTCGGGCGATAGCCGATTGCTCGGTTGTGCCGTATCCGCGACGCGAGCAGGCCTGTTCGATCCACATGAAGTGCCATCCCGCGTCGCGCACGGCGAGGTCCAGTTGCGCAGGCGCAGCATTTTCTACAGACATCCACCTCTCGTCGAAGTGCTTTTGCTTCAGATGTAACCCATTCGGCAAAACGCAGCCCACGCGCAGAAAGATCACCGGCGGCTTTACCACGAGCGTTTGCCGGTTTTCGCGTTGCGAAGAACACGGACAGAGACCTGGACCTGGGCGTTCATGCCTGGGCGGCTGCTGATGCCGTACCCTTCAGCCGGGGCATCCGGCTCTTCACCGCCAGCGGTCGCCTTCCCATCTGAACGTTGCAATCCGAACGCGTACAACGACCTGATCGTTGTGGAGAGATCGTTCCTGACATCGGATTTCCTGATGAGGCTCATGAAAGCTCCAGTCGATCCGTTGCGTATCTGAAAGGTGCTCGTCTGGAGCAAAGCGTGGAGGGCTGAAGGCGAGGAGGGGATTGGAAACTATTGATGATTATACGCCGGAAACTCGACTCTTTGCGGGTGAAATCCCGGTAAAGCACAGTGTCTATTTGCATCCGCACTAAAAAGATTCTGCAAGTGTGAGCAATTTAGCTCAGTTATTGTCTTATTTATCTGTTGTAACTATTGTGGAGCAGAGTTTTTCCGTCTGAGTTAAATCGGCTCATCTTAAATGCGTTCTCTTAGCGCGCCGCAAGTGACAAAGAAAACCAATGAAGCCTTTGCCGCGCACGACGCTTTCAAGCACGACCAGCGTTGCTGGGCTGGCGAACGGCACAGCAACAATCAACGCGAAGAACCGCAGATCCGTGGTTGCGTGCAGGTTGCTTCGATGGTTCCCGTTTACCAGAACCTCTCCCAGCTTCACCGGGAGGCTCTGCGGCGAAATCGCCCACAGGACGTGAGTGAGGTACTCGCTCCGACCGCTGCATCCGCAGGGAGTATGATCTCCCCAAACGCGTGATGTCCGCATGATTTTCTGCTGCGATGGTCGTACGGAGAGGGAGCATTTCAGTGATCGAACCGAAGATGGCCGGGTTTGATGCCGAGGCTTTTCTCGCGAGCGCAGGATTAGGGCGAAAGATTGTCCAGCTCAAGCCAAAACAGACTTTCTTTGCGCAGGGAAATCCCGCCGACTCCATCTTTTATCTGCAGAAGGGCCGCGCGAAGCTGACCGTCGTTTCAACGACCGGCAAAGAGGCAACGATCACCCTTCTTTCCACGGGCGACTTCGTCGGAGAGGAATCGCTCACCGCGGTGGCCGGGCTCCGCATGGCAACCGCAACTGCCATTACCGGTTGTACCGCGCTGAAGATTGAGCGGGCAGAGATGATCCGGGTGATGCATGAGGAACATGCCTTCTCCGATCTCTTCCTGTCGTTTTTGCTGGCTCGCAGTATGCGAATTCAGTCCGATCTGGTCGATCAACTCTTCAACTCCAGCGAAAAGCGCCTGGCCCGCATTCTTCTGCTGATGGCCGAGATCGGAAAACCGGGCCACCCGGACACGATGATCCCCAGGATCTCCCAGGAGACCCTGGCCGAAATGATTGGCACCACCCGCTCCCGCGTCAGCTTTTTCATGAACCGTTTTCGCAAGCTTGGATTCATCCAGTACAACGGCCGTATCCAGGTTCACAAATCGCTGCTGAACGTAGTTCTGCTCGATCAGCTGCCGGATCGAAACGCCGCCAGGCCGCCGATCCTGGTTCCTCCGGCGAGCGCCTCCTGATCGGGAGTCGTCTCCGTGACAAAGGGACTCAGGTGATTGAAACCATTGCACGCCAAGCCTGACGGCGACCGTCGATGCGCGCCGGATCGACTGGAAGCATTCGGACCCGTGGAAATATAGTCCGGAAGTGTATAAAACGGACCAGAATCGACACGCGGGAAGCGACATACTCGTTACGACAGTCCCTCATCAGAAGCTCCCGTAAGTGGAAGCTGCGAACACCGCAGCATTCGACGATAGCCCGTTATGAAAGTGCCGACCTTCGATTCGAGGCCCGGTCAACACAGAAAGCGGTGGAGTGGGTCAGGGCCATCCTGAGCAAGATCGGGAGGGGGTCATCGTGGATTCAACTTTCCAGGGGGAAACTTCCACCTCGCAATCCGGAAATGGAATCAATATCCAGGGTAACGAAAAGTCTGCAGCCGTAAAGCGGTTCGCCATGGGCATTGCCGGGCTGGACGACATCCTGGGGGGCGGACTCGCCCGTAATCACCTGTATCTGATCGAAGGCGATCCGGGAACCGGAAAGACCACGATCGCGATGCAATTCCTGATGGAGGGCACTCGTCGCGGCCAAAAGGGCCTCTACATCACTCTCTCCGAATCGAGGGCGGAGCTGCTGGAAATTGCGGATTCCCACGGCTGGTCCCTCGATGGGATTGAGATATTTGAACTGGCTGCCCGATGAGGCACAGCTCAAGCCCGAAGCCCAGTACACTGTCTTCAATCCCTCCGAAATCGAAATGTCAGATACCACAAACGCGGTCCTGGCGGAGGTGGAGAGGCTGCAGCCCGCGCGTGTTGTGTTCGATTCCCTCTCTGAGTTGCGCCTGCTGGCGCGCGATTCCCTCCGCTATCGCCGGCAGATTCTGGGCCTGAAGCAATACTTTTCCGGACGCAAATGTACCGTGCTCTTGCTGGATGATCGCACTGCCGAAGGTCACGATCAGCAACTCCAGAGCATCGCTCATGGCGTGATCATGATGGAAAGCGTGGAGCGGGAATACGGGATCAAGAGGCGCCGCCTGGAAGTGAAGAAATTGCGCGGTTCAAGGTTCCGCGAGGGATTCCATGACTACTCCATCAAGCGGGGTGGGGTCGAAGTTTATCCGCGTCTTGTGGCGGCTGAACATCTTGAGCCCTTCCACCCGATCCAGCTCCAGAGTGGTATCCCCGCACTGGATACACTTGCTGGGCGGAGGCATCGACAGCGGGACCAGCACGCTGCTGCTGGGTCCTGCCGGCTGCGGAAAATCGACCATCGCTGTCCGTTACGGGGTCTCTGCGGTCGAGCAGGGCGGCCGCGCGGCACTCTTTGCCTTCGATGAAACTTTGGCCACCCTGCTGATCCGGGCAAAAGGCCTGGGCATGGACATCAAGAAACACGTCGATTCCGGAAAACTGCTCCTCCGCCAGGTCGATGCCGCGGAACTCTCGCCCGGCCATTTGATTCACGAAATCCGGCAACTGGTTGAAAATCAGGATTTGAAGCTCCTGATCATCGACAGCCTGAACGGGTTTCTCAATGCCATGCCCGGCGAGAAATTTCTTGCCATGCAACTCCATGAACTGCTGGCGTTACCTGAGCCAAAAGGGAGTCACGACGGTGATGACCGTGTCCCAGATCGGCTTCGTGGGAACGAATATCGATACGCCCGTGGATGTGAGCTACCTTGCCGACACCGTCCTGCTGTTTCGCTACTTCGAAGCCGCCGGCGAAGTGCGCCAGGCGCTCTCCGTCATCAAGAAGCGCAGCGGAGAACATGAACGCACCATCCGTGAACTGGTCATGAAGAACGGCGTCATCACCGTCGGAGACGTCCTGACGGAATTCGATGGCGTGCTCACCGGTTCGCCGATCTTTCGCGGCAAGATGGATAGTCTCCAGCGGCCCAGAACGCCCCCAGACACACAAATGCGCCATGACCATCCGGGATAACGAGCTCCGGGTTCTCGTGGTCGCGCCCACGGGGCGCGATGGGCTCCTGCTCTGCAATCTGCTTGCCGGCAACGGCATCTCCTGCGTTCCACTATCGACCGCGGAAATGGCCCAGGCGGAATTGACCTCGGGGGCGGCCGCCATCATCATGGCGGAAGAGATCCTGACCTTGCCCGTCATCGCCGCATGGGCAGCGGAAATTCTCGAACAGCCTTCGTGGTCCGATCTCCCTCTCCTCCTGCTTACCGTGGCTGGCGCAGTCGACGCGGAGAACCAGAGGAAAGCTTTGGCTCGGGAACCACTCGGAAATGTAGTGTTGCTGGAACGTCCCGTCCGTCCTGAAACCCTGGTCAGCGCCGTCCAGGCAGCCCTGCGCAGCCGGCGCCGCCAATACCAGGTGAGAGACTTGATGGCCGAACGGCATGTGGCCGAAGAAGCCCTTCGCAAAGCCGAAAAACTTGCCGTGGCTGCGCGTCTGGCAGCCAGCTTCTCTCATGAAATCAATAATCCGCTCGAATCCGTCACGAACCTGCTCTACCTCGTAGGCGGCTCGTCTTCGCTGAACGAGTCACGAAAGTACGCCGAGATTGCGGCGCGGGAATTGGCGCGGGTTTCGGAAATGGTCACACAGAATCTGAGGTTTCATCGGGAGTCGATCAAACCCGTCGCCGTCGAGATCACCCAGGTCGTGAATGCCGCTCTCAATCTCTATCAGGCGAGGCTGGCCGCTGCCGAGGTTTCGATTGAAAGAGATTTTCGGGAATGTTCACCGGTTCTCGGCAGCCCTGGCGACCTGCGCCAGTTGACCCTGAACCTGATCGCCAATGCCCTCGACGCCATTGGCCGTCGCGGTACGCTGAAAATCCGCATTGCCGATGCACGAGAACAAAAGGATGGATCGCGCCATGGGGTGCGCGTGACCGTCGGTGACACCGGATTGGGCATTCTCCCCGGAATCAGAAACACGCTCTTCGAGCCCTTTGTCGGCACCAAGGGTAATACCGGGACCGGCCTGGGTTTGTGGGTCAGCTCTGAAATCGTACGCAGGCACGGGGGCACCATCCGCGTAAAAAGCCGGGCCACTCCCCCGGATACCGGTACGGTTTTCTCCGTGTTCCTGCCCTCCCATCCCAACTGGACTCCGAGGAGTCGCTCAGGGAAAGTGCAGGATTGCCGGCGCGAAACCGCGGAGTTTCCCGCCTGATTCCAGCGTTGGCGAAACCTGTCCCCTCCGATTGCACCCCAAACTGTCAGTTGAAGACAAATCGCCAAATCACTCGTCAATCGCAGACAAGCAACGAAATCTCGGCCAATGGGGAGGGATCTTCCCTCGTGTGAAATGTCAGCCGCCAACATCGATAGCGGCTTCCAGGGAGCCAAAACGCACGGTTGGAGGCCAATCGTGCTCTGCAGATTCACTCAGTTACGGCTCTTGGGTCCCTTTCACGGCGATGACAAGGGTTCAAATCCCGTCGGGGACGCCATAAAATCAATAAAAGAGCTGCCGGAGACCGAGATTGCACGTCAAGCGTACGGCATAGAAAAGGCAATACGGCTCTTCGGCTACTGCAGGATGGGTGGGCGGCAACGCCGGTATTAGAGCGAAGGAGTACGGATGAAAGCTCGGCTTATGCGGCCAACATATAACGTGTCCGCTACTTGCCCGACCTGCAAGACTGCTACGAGCTTTGAGCAGAGGCAACTGGTGGTTGTAGACGCTCCTCACATGGGCGGCAATGGGAGGCACTACAACCGTGCGTTATACGTTTTGAGCCAATGCGCAGCTTGCAGACTCGGCGGGTTTGCAGTGGTGTCAGACAACGGCAGCTCAATGGACGCGTATCTTGATGACTTCTACCCGTTCTCGATTGACGCGGCAAACATTCCCAGTGGTGTGCCGGCTGATGTCGAGACAGAATTTCGAGAGGCAGAGAAATGCCAGGCCCTAAACATGAACCGGGCGGCGTCGGCACTGTTTCGATCAGTGCTGGAAAAAACATTGAAATCGAACGGCTACACCAAAGGCACTGATCGGACCCTGACAGACTTGCAGAAACGCATCGACGCAGCTGCGGCGGATGGTGTGATCACTGAGGCGAGGCGGAAGAGGGCTCATGACGATATCCGCGTCTTGGGAAACGACGTTCTTCACGACGACTGGCGCATGGTGGCCGATGAGGAGGTCGAGGATGCTCATCGCTACATGCAGCGAGTTCTCGAAGACCTGTACGACGACCGACCGACTGTCGAGGCCATTCTGATCGAAAAGGGTCGTCTACCGGCACCCAGCGCCGCTGCCGATGCGGCTTCCACGGCTACATCATGACGCCGGCAACGACGGACAGAGAGACATCAAATAAAGGTACCGGTTGTGGGGGATACCAGCCGGGCATAGGTTCAGCCCCTTTTAGCCCCCGCTCCGGTCTCAGCTGCTTGTGGTCAGCTGATCCTCCGCACAGGGATGGCGTGCGAGTCGTCACTAGCCAAACGCAGCATATAGCGTCCGTCTGATTCGTAGATCATGACCTCAGGCCGGTATGCATAGTGGTACCAATATGAGTACAAAGACTGTTGCCAAACCTGTCCGTTCGTGAGGTGGAACTGGGTATCGCCGGACCATCCTTTAAATTCACCTTCAATTCGGCTCTCTATCATGCTGGAATTCTCCGGAAACGCCAAATTGAATGAACGATATACGAGAACACAGGCCGCTCGATTCGCGCGGCCTGTGAAGCCATTGGGACATTCGGGTGCGGGTCTAATGTTGCTCAGCCACAAAGTTGCACACATCTTTTGCCAAGTTTGAGACTCGAAATCTCGTCGGCGAGACGTAGGCCACATCGCCGTTTTGCCTGTAGAGAGTCGAACTCCCGGGAGAGATGCGCAGGTCGAAATCGGCCGCCTCACGATTATCCGTGACGGTCAACACCTCAGGACATCGCCTCATCACCTCTCTCGTCACCTCTAGCGAAACGTTTCTCGTGTTTGTGCCTTGGTGCCCATAGCAGTTGCCGTAGCTGTCGCAATGAACCGAGCTTCCAGTTACCTGCCTCACGCGTTCCTCGATGTAGAGCCTTTTCGGCTGATGCGTCTCTGCTGTCTGCGCACGGGATATGCCTGCACCAAGGAGAACAAGGCCAGCAAGCAACATTTTCATGCCGCCAATCTTATCCTTGGTGCAATCGATCTCGCCGGGAATTTTGCCAGAAGGAGCCAGTTTCTGGACCCCGGAATCAACATCTGCCGCAGGAAGCGAGAGCACGCCGTCTAGACGCCGCGCAGCGCGGAGAAGCTGTCCACCGCCACGAGGTCCCACGCCGCACAAGAATCGGGTCGCGGCGAAAGACGGAGCGCCGCCGAAACGTCGGAACAACCGTGCAGCAGCCCCACCCAGAATGGCTCCCCTGTAACCTGTAACCCGTACCCTGTACCCTGTGCCCTGTGCCCGGTGCCCGGTGCCCTGCACCCTGTACCCTGCACCCTGCACCCTGCCTCTTACGCACTTTCCCCCGCCATTGTGGAAATCCTGTCAAGCCCCTTCCGCCCTGACTAAAGTACCGTCCCGCCCCCATCTCTTTTCAAATCACAGGAGTATTCGTAACCACGACAGGTCCAAAACCTGGCAGTAAACCCAACCAAACTTGGTATTCTGAACTTATAGAGTAAAAAAAGAAAAAAGCCGCCTCTCCGGGCGGCTTTCTTCATGCCTGCAACCTCCTAACGCCGAAGATTGCGCCCACCACGATATGTCGATAGCCTACCTGCCTCGTGACAGTGCCCGCCGGCCCCTCGCCGACCCTCGCCCCCCTCGCCCCTCAACACCCGCCCGATCCCCGCACCCCATCACCCCATCACCCCATCACCGACCATCGACGTTACCTTTGCGCACCAGCACAATCAGCAACTTCCCTTTCCGATCCCCCTTTTTTCGACATCCTTTTTCCCGCCCGCGCGCTGCCCACCGCCCATCCTTCCACGGCTATGCAGAAGCACAACAGCTCCGACAGGCGAAGCGCACCAGGCGCCCCATCTTCCCAACGCCCGGCCGCAGCCTCCAGTGCAGCATTCCCGTCCTCGAGCGAAGTGCTCTGGAATCAAACATCCCAGGGCCTCGTGTCCGCGAGTGCTGCATTCCCGCCTCCACTGCAGCATTCCGGCCCCGAAAGCATCTGCTTTGCGCTCAGCCGCTTGCCTCATACCCCGGTTGCCCCCGCCCCGCAACTCCAGCACAATCAAACACCGCTCCAAAAACCCCGAAAGGAGGGGGTATCCAATTTCGCCGTGGAGGTGCATCCTGTGAACAATACACTTTCCTGATCGAATCCAGTACCTCCGGAGATCGCCATGGCCGGACTCCTGCACGACATCCGCTACGCCCTGCGCCAGCTGCGCCGCAGCCCGTGGTTCACCGCCACCGCGATCCTCATGCTCGCCCTCGGCACCTGCGCCACCGGCACCGCCCTCAGCTGGATCGAAGGCACCATGCTGCGCCCCGTTCCCGGCGCTCGCGACACCGGCAGCCTCGTCTCCATCATGCGCGGCACCTGGAATCCCTCGCCGGTCCCGCCCCTCTCCTATCCCGATTACCGCGACCTGCGCGACGCCACCCGCACCTTCAGCGGCATCCTCGGCTACCACCACGATTGGGCCACCCTCACCGGCGGCGACTCGCCCCAGCGGATTTACGCCGCTCAGGTATCCGGCAACTACTTCGATGTGCTGGGAATCCAGCCCGCCCTCGGACGATTCTTCCGTCCCGATGAAGAAGCGCGCCTCGGCGGTGTGCCTTACATCGTCCTCGGCGACTCGCTCTGGAGAACCCGCTTCGGAGCCGACCCCTCCATCATCGGCAAATCCATCGAGATTCAGCATCAGCCGTTCACCATCATCGGCGTCGCTCCCAAAGGCTTCATCGGATGCATGCCCTCCATCCGCGAAGACCTCTGGGCTCCGCTCGCCCCAGGCACCGCGCCCGGCAGCAATGACTGGCGGATCCTGCATCGCGAAGATGACTGGCTCAACGTGATCGGCCGCCTGCGCCCGGGAGTCAACCGGAGCGCGGCCACGCAGGACCTCGAGACCATCATGCGCCGCCTGGTTGCCGAATATCCGGCAGCTCATCTCGGCGCCAACACCATCACCCTCGATCCCATGTGGCGCTCGCCCTTCGGCGGCAACGGCTACTTTGCCGCGTCACTCCCGGTCCTTCTGGCCTTCGCAGCGCTGGTGCTGCTGCTCACCTGCGCCAACGTCGCCACACTCATGCTCGTCCGCTTCGTAGCGCGTGCGCGGGACCTGGCTATCCGCCAGTCGCTCGGCGCCGGCCGCGCTGCCCTCATGCGCCAGATGATCCTCGAAGGCCTCCTCGTCTCTCTGGCGGGATCGGCCGTCGCCCTCCTCCTCACCGTCTGGACGTCGAGGATGCTGGGCCGCTTCATTCCCGCGAGTGGCAACCCCATCGCGGTCGGTGGCACGGTCGATCAAACTGTGGCGCTGGTGCTCCTGCTGATCGCCGTCGGCGCAGGCGTGCTCTGCGGAGCATTGCCCGCATGGCGCTCCTCTCACATCACTCCCGCGGAGGTCCTCCGCCAGGAATCCGCGAACCTCTCTTCCGGCTCGCACAACCGCCACGTCCTCAGCGGACTCGTCGTTGCCCAGGTCGGACTCTCCGTAGCCCTTCTGGTCTGTGCCGGACTCTTCCTGCGCACCCTGCACAACACCACCACCGCCAATCCCGGCTTCGACGGATCCCACGTTCTCACCGCCGCCATTGGCCTCGACACCGGATACTCCAGCAGCGAAGTCCGGCAGTTTCAGAAGAAGATCCTGGCCCGCGCGCGCGAACTTCCCGGCGTGACAGAAGTCTCCCTCACCGACTGGCTGCCACTGAGCCTGAGCCGCAAGAGCAGCGACGTTTGGCCCGAAGCCTATGTGCCCCAGCCCCATGAATCCGGCGAGGTCACCCGCGCCGACGTCTCTGCCGGGTATTTCGCAACCCTGGGAATCCGCATCGTCGAGGGCCGCGCCTTTACCGATGCAGACGATGCCAGCGCGCTGCCCGTGATGATCGTGGACCAGACCGCCGCTGCCCGATACTGGCCGGGCAAAGATCCACTGGGCCGCAGGCTCCGCATGTTCAACAGGCTCTACACCGTGGTCGGCGTGGCAAAGAACTCGGCCCATCTGCGCATGGGAGAAATGCCGCAGCCCATGATCTATAACTCGCTCCTCCAGGAAGGCGGCCCGGAAACCATTCTGCAGGTGCGCACGCCCGGCGATCCGGAGGCCGTAGCGCCCATGGTGGTCGAGGCAATCCACCAGATCAATCCCCAGTGGCTCGTGTATGACGTGCGTCCGATGCGCGAGACCACGGAGATCGCCAGCACCTTCGCCATCATGGAGTCCACCTTCGCCTCCGCATTTGCCCTGCTCGCCCTGGTGCTGGCCGCCTCCGGCATCTACGGCGTCCTTGCCTACCGCGCGCAGTTGCGCACGCATGAAATCGGCATCCGCATGGCTCTGGGCGCCGCGCGTAAAGATGTCCTCTGGCTGATCCTCCGCCAGGGTTTGCGCCTCGCTGCTCTGGGCATCGCTCTGGGCATTGTCCTCACCGTGGTGCTCACCCGCTTTATCAGCGCGCAGCTTTATGGTGTCAGCCCGGCTAACCCCCTTACCTTTCTCCTCGTCACGCTGTTGCTGGCCATCGTGGCAGGCGCGGCCTCGTCGCTGCCCGCTCTTCGCGCCATGCGCACCAATCCCATCGTCGCCATCCACGAGTCGTAATGTCCATGGCGGATGAGGCATCATAGGATCGATGGGACTCATTCTGGCTCTCGATCAGGGAACCACCAGCTCCCGGGCCATTCTCTTCGGACACGATGCCGCCATCGTCGGCGTCGCGCAGCAGGAGTTCCGCCAGATCTATCCCAATGTCGGATGGGTCGAACACGATCCCTACGACATCCTCACCTCGCAGCTCACCTCAGCCGTGGAAGTGCTCGGCCGAGCCGGCGTGCGCCCTCGCGACCTGGCCGCTCTCGGCATCACCAACCAGCGTGAAACCACCCTCGTCTGGGATCGCGAAACAGGCAAGCCCGTCTACAACGCCATCGTCTGGCAGGACCGCCGCGGCGCTCCTCTCTGCCAGCGCCTCCTCAACGACGGCGCGGAAGAGATGATTCGCAGCCGCACCGGCCTGCTTATTGACTCCTACTTTTCCGCAACCAAGATTGCCTGGATTCTCGACAATGTCTCAGGAGCGCGCAACCGCGCCGAACGCGGCAAGCTGGCCTTCGGCACCGTCGATTCCTGGCTGGTCTGGAATCTGACCAGCGGCAGCCGCCACATCACCGACCGCACCAACGCCAGCCGCACCATGCTCTACAACATCGTTGAGGATCGCTGGGATCCCGAACTCCTCCGGCTGCTGAACATTCCCGAAAGCCTCATGCCCGAGGTGGTCGCGTCGAGCGAACAGGTCGGTCAGGTCACCACCTCCCTCGGCCTCGGCGAAGTGCCCATTGCCGGCATCGCGGGCGATCAGCAGGCCGCACTCTTCGGCCAGCTCTGCGTCAAACCCGGCGACGCGAAGAACACCTACGGCACCGGTTGCTTTCTCCTGGAGCACCTCGGCAACACCTTCACGCTCTCGAGCAACAAGCTCATCACCACCCTGGCAGCAAGCCCAGCCAGGAAGCCCGAGTACGTCCTCGAAGGCAGCATCTTCGTCGGCGGAGCCGTCGTCCAGTGGCTCCGCGACAACATGCGCTTCTTTCCCGCATCGCCCGATGTCGAATCGGTTGCGGCCTCTGTCGATTCGACCAATGGCATCGTCTTTGTTCCGGCGTTCACCGGTCTCGGCGCGCCTTACTGGGACCCCTACGCCAGCGGCCTCATCATCGGCATCCAGCGCAGTACGCAAATCGGCCACATCGCGCGCGCCGCCATCGAAAGCATCGCCTTCCAGGTAGCCGACGTGCTCCACGCCATAAATCAGGACACCCAGCAGCCCTTGCGCGCGTTACGAGTCGACGGCGGTGCCGCCGCCAACGATCTGCTCATGCAGTTCCAGGCGGACCTGCTCGGCCTTCCAGTGCATCGCCCCGCGGTGCTCGAAACCACGGCCCTCGGCGCCGCCTTCCTCGCCGGTCTTGCGGTGGGCTTCTGGACCAGCACCGAGGAAATCGCCAAACTGCGTGGCCCCGATACTGTCTTTGAGCCCAGGGCCGATCGCGCGGAAATGCTGCGCCGCCAGCAGAAATGGCAGGACGCTGTGCAGCGCTCCCGCAACTGGAACCGCCCGCCCGAAGCAACCGCTCCCTGAGAGGATCCCCATGGATCGAACCGCCATGCTCAGTCAGCTCCGCGCGCGCCGCGAGCCCTGGGACATCGTGATCATCGGCGGTGGTGCGACGGGCGCGGGTATTGCCGTCGACGCGGCCAGCCGCGGATTCGCCACCCTCCTTCTCGAGCGCGAGGACTTCGGCAAAGGCACCTCCAGCCGCAGCACTAAGCTGGTCCACGGCGGCGTGCGCTATCTCGAGCAGGGCAACATCTCGCTGGTCATGGAAGCGCTCAGGGAACGCGGAATCCTGCGCCGCAACGCCCCGCATCTCGTCCACGACGTCCCCTTCGTCGTCCCCAATTACTCCTGGTGGGAGACGCCGTTTTACGGCATCGGCCTCAGGATCTACGACCTGCTCGCCGGTCAGTACGGCTTCGGCAAATCGCGTTTGCTTTCCAGCGACGAAACTCTGGAGCGCCTGCCCAATCTCCGCCAGGACGGCCTTCGCGGCGGCGTCATCTACCACGACGGCCAGTTCGACGACGCTCGGCTGCTGATCCATCTCATGGCCACCGCCTGCGATCTCGGTGCAACCGTGTTGAATTACGCGCCGGTCGTTGCCATGCGCAAGGATGAAGCCGGCTTCATCAGCGGCGTCGTCGCAGAAGATCCGAGTCCCGCGAGCAATTCACCATCGACGCCCGCGTCGTCGTCAACGCTACCGGGATATTCGCCGATGAAACCCGCCGCCTCGCCAACCCCGGCGCGCCTCCCATGATCGCGCCCAGCCAGGGGATCCATCTCGTGCTCGATCGCGACTTCCTCAGCGGAGAAACCGCGATCATGGTGCCGCACACCAGCGACGGTCGCGTGCTCTTCGCGATCCCCTGGCACAAACACACCATCGTCGGCACTACCGACACCCCCATCGACGCTCCCTCCTACGAGCCGCTCCCCTTCGAGCACGAGATCGCGTTCATCCTCGAGACGGCCAGCGAATACCTCAGCCGTCCGCCCCGTCGCGAAGACGTCCTCAGCGTCTATGTCGGTATCCGCCCGCTTGTAAAAGCCGCCGGTTCCGACACCGGCAACACCTCCGCGATTTCCCGCGACCACACTATCCATATCGACGATTCAGGTCTGCTCACCATCGCAGGCGGTAAGTGGACCACCTATCGCCGCATGGCTCAGGATGCCGTCGATCACGCCATTACCCTCGGCAGACTTGAGGACAAGCCCTGCGTCACCCAGGACCTTCGATTGCACGGCTACGCGGACAACACTGAAAAGGACGACCCTCTCGCGGTGTACGGCTCGGACGGCGAAAAGATTCGCCGTCTCGCCGCCGAATCCCCGGAGCTGTCGCGCGCTCTTGATCCCGAGCTTCCACCCATCGCCGCCGAGGTAGTTTGGGCGGTGCGTGAGGAGATGGCCCGCTCCGTCGAAGATATCCTTGCCCGCCGAACCCGCGCCCTCTTCCTGCGTGCGCGGGCAGCCCTGCGGATGGCGCCCGCCGTGGCCGCGCTCATGGCTCGCGAACTCGGCCAGGACTCAGCCTGGATCGACCGCCAACTGGAAGATTTTCGCCAGCTCGCCGCTCAGTACACGCTCGACCGAACGGCTGGAACCTCTCCCGAAACCACCTCGGAGATGCTGGCGTTCAGGAAAGGTCCGTCGTCCTGAGTGAGCCTTCCCAATTTGTGCGCCGCTTTTGGCGCAACAACCGTTCAGACACGAGTCGAATGGACCTGCACTCTCATTTCTCGGAAGCGATGCGGCGAGAGAGCGCTGCCCCTTCAGATCGGAAACGGTTTCCGTGACTGGAGTTCCGTCTAGCGCCCCGCCGGTTCCTGCTTCATCGGAGCCGTCACCACGCCCACAAACGAATCGGCGCAACCATAATAGAGAAACCACCGGTCGTGGAACGCCACAAGCCCTTCGGCGAACGTGGTGCCCGCCACATACTGGCCGCTCTTCTCCCACGGCATCGCAGGCTCCAGCACAGGATCCTCCGTGCGCGCCAGCAGCTTCGCCGGATTCTTCGCGTTGAACAAAGCCTCGCCCACAGCATAGGTGCTGGGCGCCAGCTGCGGATCGCCTCCGGTGGTCGCGTTCTTTCCGTTGTACAAAACCACAATCCCGCGCCCCATCAGCACCGGAGGCGGCCCCGTCTCCGGAAATGAGCTGTCGAACCGCC
>CAVPCE010000019.1:0-26799 GCA_963702295.1 uncultured Acidobacteriaceae bacterium
GGTCGCCCTTGAGGTCGTCGAGGTGAACCCGGTTATCGACGAGCACAACCGCACCGCCGACCTCGCCGTCGAGCTCATCTCCTCGGCCTTCGGCAAAAAGATCCTGTAATCGCAGCGTCAGGAAACCTGCTGGCGTCGCAAGCTATACTCGGTAAGCAGCAAAAAGCCCTCGCTCCCCCCAGGCTCGTTGCGGTCATTTGCGTCTAAGGCAGCAGGACTACTCTCCCGAGGGGGACTTTTTGCGACGTTTCCTGCTTCTCCTGTTCTTTACGGCCCTCGGATTTTTCGCGATGGGCTATCACCCGGGCATTGAGGATGATGGAGTCTATCTCACCGCCGTCAAGGCCAACCTTAACCCGAGCCTTTATTCCCATAATTCGGTGTTCTTCCGCGCGGAACTCCAATCCAGTTCCTTTGACGGCTGGATGGCCGGGTTCGTTCGCATCACCCACATCTCTCTCGCCTGGGCGGCCCTCCTTTGGCAACTGGCGGCGATAGTCATCATCCTCTATGCCGCCTGGTCAATCATCAGGCAGTTTTTCCGGATGAGTCGGCGCAATGGGGTGCCGTGGCCTTGCTCGCCGCGATGTTTACTCTGCCCGTTTCCGGGACGGCCATCTATATTCTCGATCAACATCTGCACCCCCGAGCCCTCGCCACCGCGCTCATCCTTCTGGCCGTCTCGCGTCTGGTGTCTGGCAAACGATGGCAGGGAACCGTCGCTCTGCTCCTTCTCGCCGTGCTCCTCCACCCCATCATGGGCGCTCTCGGTGTCGCCTTCTGCGTCATCGTGGGATCGCTTTTGATCCAGCCTTCTCCCATTGTCCTTCCCGAACTCCCTGAAGTCCCCGAGATGGCGAAAACCATCCCAGCCGTCGCTGCTTTTCCTATGGCCTGGCTTTTCAACCGGCCGCACGGCGTCTGGCTCGCATCGCTTCAGAGCCGGCACTGGTTCTGTCTCTATCGCTGGACCTGGTACGAATGGCTCGGCGTTCTCGCGCCTCTTGCCATCTTCTGGCTCATCGCTCGCCTGGAGCGATCGCGAGGGAATCTCGCGCTCGCCCGCTTTGCCGCCGGCATCGCCCTCTACGGCGGATTCTTTCTTGCCGTCTCCATGGTCGTGCTGGCCCCGGATACGCCCACAGGGCTCGGAACGCTGGAACCCATGCGCTTTCTACATCTCATCTACGTGTTTCTCTGCCTCTTCGGCGGAGCCTATCTGGGTCGTTACGTCCTCCAAAAGCAGCTTTGGCGCTGGGCCCTCTTCCTCATACTGGCGAACGGAGGTATGTTCCTGGCACAGCGTCAGCTGTTTGCCGCCACGCCGCATCTGGAATTGCCCGGCATAACCTCGTCCAACCCCTGGCTGCAGGCTTTTGCCTGGATTCGTCAGAACACACCGCAGGACGCCTACTTCGCCCTTGATCCGCACTATATGTCCGCTCCCGGCGAGGACTATCACAGCTTCCGCGCCCTTGCCGAGCGCAGTTCTCTCTCCGACGCCATCAAAGACGCCTCCGTCGTCACCAAAGTCCCCTACCTCGGCCCTGTTTGGCAGTCGCAGCAGCAGGCCCAGCAAGGATGGAATCACTTCACCCTTGCCAATTTCGAAAATCTTCGCGATACCTACGGCGTCGACTGGGTCCTCATCTCATATCCGTTACGGCGGGATTGGCGTGCCCATGGCATAACCGCAGCCTTGCGGTCTGCCAGATTTCTCCGGAGCCGACAAAACTGGCCAATGAGCGGTCGACCGGGCCGCAGTAGGAACGGCTTCAGGCGACCCTCCAACCACCCCAGCCCATGCGTTACCCTGCGAAGAGAGGTTCTTCGCATGACGCCGCCGGCTTCCGCTTCTGTCTCTCCCGTCCTCGCCTACCCCTGGAACCCTGCGGGTACCGGTGGGGTCGATCCTGAAGCCCTGACCTCCTGGGTCGAAGACCGCCTCCGTCGTCATCGCGACGCGGTCGTGCGTGTCACCGGAGGCGCAGCCCGCACTCTTGACGCCACCCTCCGAGCCTATGACGATGCCATCGCCGAACTGGGCACCGTTGGTTCGCTGACCGGACTGCTCCACAGCGTTTACCCCGAGAAGCCCGTCCGCGACAAAGCGCAGGACCTGCTCCAGACCATCGCGCAGGCCGGCGTCGAGCTGTCGCTCAATCGCGAAGTTTACCAGGCCCTGGCCGCCATCGATGCCAGCTCTGCCGATCCAGCCACAAAGCACTACCTCGACCGCACCCTCCTCCAGTACCGCCTGGCCGGCGTCGACAAGGACGATGCCACCCGCGCCCGCATCCGCGAACTATCCGACCAGGCCACCCTCCACGGCCTGAACTTCGGCCGCAATGTCCAGGAAGGCGGCAACACCGTCACCCTCTCTGACCCTTCTGAACTCGACGGCCTTCCCGCCGACTTCCTCGAAGCTCACAAGCCCGGCGAGGACGGCAAGATTGTCCTGACCACGGACTTCCCCGACTACCTCCCCGTCATGACCTTCGCGCGTTCCGCCGAACTGCGGCGCCGTATGTTCCTTGCCTACAACACCCGCGCCTTCCCGGCCAACCGCCAGGTCCTTCTCGACCTGTTGAAGATTCGCCAGGAGATCGCGACGATCCTGGGCTTTCCTCACTGGGCCGACCTCGCCACCGCCGACCAGATGATGGAGTCTGCCGCGAACATGCAGACCTTCCTCGATGACCTCGACAAGGCCAGCAAAGCCGGCGCCGAGAAAGAATACTCGATGATCCTCGACTTCGCGCAAAAAGCAGAGTCCGGCCTCACGCAGATCGACGGCGCCAGCCGTACCTACTGGCTCGAGCAATACCGCCGCTCTGCCTTCGACTTCGACTCACAGTCCGTGCGCCCCTACTTCCCCTACGACCGCGTCGAGCCCGGCGTCCTCGCCACCGCTGAGAAGCTCTTTCAGGTCACCTTCCGCCGCGTTCAGGACCCCGACGTCTGGCACCCCTCCGTCAGCGCGTGGGAAGTCTGGGATCGCACCGAGCTCGCCGGCCGCTTCTACCTCGACATGCATCCCCGTGAAGGCAAGGACAAGTGGTTCTCCGCGCACCCACTCGTCCCCGGCATTCGCGGACGCCAGCTTCCCGAAGCGGCCCTCATCTGCAACTTCCCTGAGGCCAAAGAAGGCAATCCCGGCCTCCTCCAGTACTCCGACGTCGTCACCTTCTTCCATGAGTTCGGCCACCTGATGCACGCGCTGCTTGGCGGACGCCAGGCCTGGGCCGGCATCAGCGGCATCGCCACCGAAGGCGACTTCGTCGAAGTTCCTTCCAGATGCTAGAAGAGTTCTTCCGCGATCCGCGCCTGCTGGCCAGCTTTGCGCACCACTATCAGACCGATGAGCCCATCCCCGCCGAGCTCGTCCTCCGCATGAATCGTGCCGGTGCCTTTGGCCGCGCTGACTGGGTCCGTACCCAGCTCTTCTACACGACGTGTTCTCTTCAAACCCATAGCGTCGACCCGGCTACGCTCGATCTGGACGCGCTCTTCCGCCGCCTCTACGAGCGCTTCCTGCCTTATGCGTTTATCGAGGGCAATCGCATGTATGCGAGCTTCACCCACCTCGTGGGCTACTCGTCGAACTACTACACCTACCTCTACGACAAGGTGATCGCCCTCGACTTCTTCAGTCAGTTCCCGCGCCACGCCCGCGTCGACTCGCCCGTTGCCATGCGCTACCGTCAGATGGTTCTCGAGCCCGGCGGCTCTCAGCCTGGCCGCGAGATCGTCCAGCACTTCCTCGGACGCAGCCAGTCCAGCGACGCCTTCACCCACTGGATGAACGAGGAATTCCAGCCGATGACCGCGGCGTACGAATAGACAGCGCATTCAATCCAGGAAGCGCAGGCTTCAGGTAACCTGATCCCACCACCCACGGGAACGGAGCTTCTCGATGACGCGAAGGTTGCGCCTGCTTCCGCTGTTCTTTCTCGTACTGCTCTGCGTTGCCCATGCCCAGCCGGCGAATCCGGTCATCACTGTCGATCACGGGCCGAACGCCGCCGCTCAGCAGACAAAGCATACGTCGTTCTCGTCTCCCTCGACGGCTTCCGCTACGACTATGCGAAGAAATATGGAGCCCGCCACCTGCTGGCCATCGCTGCTCATGGCGCGAGCGCGCCGGAAGGCATGATCCCGGCCTATCCCTCCCTCACCTTTCCGAATCACTACACGCTCGTCACCGGGCTCTACCCAGAACACCACGGCATCGTTGGTAATCAGTTCTACGACCCGGATCGCAAAGAGACCTACTCTTACAAAGATCCGAAGACCAACACCGACGGCTCCTGGTACGGTGGCACGCCACTCTGGTCGCTCGCGGAAAAGCAGGGCATGCGCAGCGCCTGCTTCTTCTGGCCCGGCTCCGAAGCCGAAATCGCTGGCGAGCGGCCGAGCTACTACCTCCATTACGACGATCATTTTCCCGACGAGCAGCGCATCGCCCAGGTCATCGACTGGCTCAAGCTCCCGCCCGAGCAGCGTCCCCACTTCATTACGCTCTACTACCCGGAGGTCGACCATGCGGGTCACGAGTTCGGCCCGGACAGCCCGCAGACCGCCGAGGCTGTCCGCCATCTTGACGCCCTCATGGGCACGCTGGAGTCCGATCTGAAGGAACTCGCCCTTCCCATCGACCTCATCATCGTTTCCGATCATGGAATGGCGAAGATTCAGGGCAGCTGGATCGACCTCGATAGGTTCGCCCCACTCGACGGTCTCATCACAGTCGGGTCGTATCTCTATGCGCCCGATGAAGCCCGCACCAACACCGCCTACCAGAAGCTCAAGGCCGCCGATGCTTCCTTCATGGTTTACCGGCGCGGCAATGTCCCGCCGGAGCTGCACTTCAACAGCAATCCCCGCGAAGGCGATCCCATCATCGTTGCCCGCGGGGCTTACGCCATCCGTGCCAAGGCCCCGCCCCCCGATCGTGAAGACCACGCTCCCACGCCCGGCAACCACGGATTTGATCCGTACATGATGCCGGAGATGAAGGCGGTCTTTTATGCGGAGGGTCCCGACATTCGGTCTGGCGTCAAGCTCAAACCCTTCGAGAACGTGAATGTCTATCCGCTGATCGTGAAACTGCTCGGCCTGGATTCGCCGCCGGTCGATGGGAGCTTTGGCGTTCTCTCCGGAGTGCTCATGGACCCGGCTAGCCGTTGAAGGATCGGTCCCCGGAACTCATCAGCTGCGGTTCGCCGCGAAGGAACGTCTCGACTACATCGTTTTTTGCCGAAAGCACCGCAATATCCGCGGAGCGTCCCGGGGCGAGCGTCCCAATCTGATCGTCGAGCCCGGTCATCCGCGCGGGATTCCGAGTCGCCAACCCGACCGTCTCCGCCAGATTCGCCCCGGTGAACTCCATAAAGTTCCGCACCGCCCGATCCAGGGTCAGGGTGCTGCCGGCGAGCGTGTTCTCGCCGATCAGGCACCGTCCATTCTCCACGCGCACCTCAAGTTCGCCCAGCATGTAGCGGCCGTCGGGCATGCCTGTGCCGGCCATGGCATCGGTTACCAGCATTGCCTTGTCGGCGCCCTTCGCCTTCCAGAAGAGCCGCACCGCCACGGGATCCACATGCTGCCCATCGCAGATAATCTCGGCGAACAGCGCGTCATTGGTCAGCACCTCGCCCAGTAAGCCTGGGTTGCGATGATCGAGGGCCCGCATCGCGTTGAAGGTGTGCGTCGCGGTCACGCCGCCTGCTCGTACGCCCCGCCGCGCTGCCTCGCCCTCGGCGTTGCTGTGGCCGAGACTCACCCGAACCCCCAGCCTCGCAGCATGCGCGATGGTCTCCTCTGCCCCTGGCAGTTCCGGCGCAATCGTCATTACCCGGATCGTCCCCTCCGCGGCCTGCCACATCCGTTCGAAGAGCTCGATCGAGGGCGGGAGCAGCAGGTTTTCAGCGTGTGCTCCGCGCTTGTGGGGCGAGAGGAAGGGCCCCTCAAGATGAATCCCGACTGGCCGCGCTCCATCCAGCGGCTTCTGCATGAGTTTCGCCAGCCCACTCAGCGACCGCAGCAGCGCGTCCAGCGGCGCTGTCACCGTTGTGGCGCAGTACGCGCCCACGCCCCGCCGCGCCAGGAACCTTCCGATCCCGCATAACGCCGGCTCGGTTGCTTCCATCGAGTCATGGCCGCCGCAGCCGTGGATGTGAACATCAAAGAACGCCGGCGCAAGCGTGCATTCCGGGAGTGCCACGTGGCGTCCGGGCGGCAAGCCCGTGTCCTCTTCTGAGGACAAGGCTGCAATCAGCCCGTCTTCGATGACGACAATGGGCCGCTCCACGATTCGGTCCGGCCCGAGAAGGCGATTCGCAGTCAGGACAGTACGCACAGATCAGAGTACCGCGCCCGGTTCGATGTGGCGTTATTTCGGAGAATTCTCGCTGGGAGCCGGGACGGCTACACCCTGTGCCTTATGAGCATGTCGCTGGATGCGGGCGCGTCCATGGTCCGCCGTCCGGTTCGGGCGGCCGCGGCTTGACTGCGATGCCGGCACCGGAACCGAGACCGGAGCCGCCGGATGCACCGCGGATGCGGCGCCGATACCGTGTCCGGGCAAGCCCGGTACAGGCGGCGCAATCACCGGCGGACGATGCAGTCCTCGCGAATGTTCCACCGATCCGACCACGACGGCCGTGCCGGCCACGCACACAAACAGTGCCGTCACCGCTGCTCCGGCGAAGCGCGGCATGCGGCGCAGCAGGCCGCCCAGTCCGGCCGGCGCGTGTTCCATCGCCATCCGTTCGGCCGCCAGACGATTCAGAATTCGTCCCTGCAGGCCTGTCTCGGGCATCGCGGTTCCCACCGCCCGGAGCGCTGCATCGATACGCTGCTCCGAGGTCAACGCCCGTCCCGAATTTGCTTCGCGGTTCATCGCGGGATTCCTTCTTTCTCCAACAGCACGGCCAGTTCCCGGCGCGCTCGAAAAATGCGCGACCGGATCGATGATTCGGTCGTCCCCAGCGCCGCTGCAATTTCGGCGGTGGTCAGCTCTTCGACGGCGGAGAGAAGCAGCGCCTCTCGCTCCCGTGCCGGCAGCTTGTCGATCAGAGTCAGGATGCGGCCCTGCTCCTGCAGGGAAATCACCATCGCATCGGCTCTTCGATCGCCCGAAGGCAGCGTCCGTGCCTGATCCGCAATGTCTTCGTTCTCCGGCCGCGTCTTCGCCCGGCGCTTCTTGTCCAGCACGATGTTCCAGACAATCCGCACCAGCCACACCCGGTAATCCCGGATCTCGCTCAGGCGCGCCTCATGCTTCAGGACGCGCAGGAACGTTTCCTGCACCGCGTCTTCCGCCTCGGCGGCATTGCGGGTCACAGAAAAGGCGACGCGATACAGCGCCGTCGAGTATTCAGCCGCCAGCTGGGCGATCGTCTGGCTCGTATCCAAGGGCTTCGCAATCGGAGCAGGCGCCATCCAGGAGGCGAGCTGACCTTCCAGCAAACTCATCCTGTTCAATCCTGATTGTCCCCGGCTGGGCTTGTTCTCCTGGCGGGGGAAGATTCCATTCGTCTGCTCTAAGGACGGAGGATACCGCGTTTTCGCTCGCGAAAAGAACCTGCCGGCACAACCGCCGCTTATCGTTCTGTGCTCCGGATTTCACTACACTGGGCCCATGCGCTCGCATGCTGGTGCTCTCCCTGTTCTTGCGTTGCTCGTTGTCGCCATTGTTTCGGGGCCGGCTCTCGCTCAGACCGCCCTCCTCAGCCAGCCTGGACCGACCTTCACCGTGCCCGACTCCGCTCTCTCCAAGGACTTCTCCTTCATCGTTTACGGCGATACCCGGTTTACGGACCCAGCCGATACGCAGGCCGCCGATCCGCCTGCCCGTCGCGCTTTGGTGGCGAAAATTGCCCAAGTTCATCCCGATGCCCTCATCATTACGGGTGATCTGCCGTACCGGGGCACCTACCCGGCCGACTACGCCGAATATCAGAAGGAAACCGCCGCCTGGCGCGACGAGCATCTCCGGATCTATCCCGTGCTTGGCAATCATGAGTTGGCCGGCCGCGGCCCCGATCCACGGCTGGATGACTGGTGGAATGTCTTTCCCGAGCTGAAGGACCGGCGCTGGTACTCGGTGGCTCTGGGCAGCCGGGTCTATCTGCTGTGCCTCGACAGCAATTCCGCCCTCACCCCGGGCAGCGAGCAGCGCCGGTGGATCGAAGACCAGATCGCGCACCTGTCTGGCAAAGTCGACTTCGTCATCGTGGCCCTCCATCATCCGCCGGTCGCCGATATCCAGACCCTCATTGAGGTCAACCACAATCCCCGTCCCAACGAGATCTCTCTGCGCGATTACCTCTCACAGATTGCACCGCATTCCCATGCGCAGTTCATTGTGGCTGCCGGCCACATCCACAACTACGAGCGAGCGAGTGAAGATGGTGTCACCTACCTGGTCTCCGGCGGCGGCGGGGCGCATCCCTATCCCGTTGTCCGCACATCGCAGGATCAGTACCAGTTGACCGACTTCCCGAATTTTCATTACATCCTCTTTCATCTCAAGGGGAAGCGGCTCGATGCCACGATGTTCCGTCTCGGTTACCCCATCGCCGATCCACCGCAGTGGCAGGACCGCGACACCTTCACGATCACCTCCAGGTAGCAGGACAGGATGCGCCGACAGCGCTGGTTCGAGATTCACGATCAACCCTGGTTTCCCGCCGTCCTTCGCGACCGTGTCACGGAGGCGCTGGAGGCAGTGTGGATCGGCAACCGGACCTACGGCCCGGTCGCCGGGCGGCTGCGTGCAGCGATCCGCCAATCGGGCGCGACGCAGGTCGTGGATCTCTGCTCAGGTGGGGGCGGGCCGTGGCTGGGACTTTATCCCGAGGTCGCGGATGGGAGGGAGCTTCACGTCTGCCTCACCGACATGTATCCGAACGTGAGCATGATGCACCGGGCCATGGGAGAAAACAGGGAGTTCACCGCGCGCACGGAGCCCGTGGATGCCCGCGCCGTTCCCGCCGATCTGCCCGGCTTTCGCACCATCTTTTCTTCCTTCCATCATTTCGATCCCGCGTCGGCCCGGGCGATGCTCGCCGATGCCTTCGAACACCGTCAGGGAATTGGGATTTTCGAGGCTGCCCGCTGTAATCCATGGACTCTGCTCGCTGTCAGCGCTGTTCCGCTGCTCGGCATGCGCGAAGCGGCCCTCGCACGGCCTGCCCGACTTCGGCGTCTCTTTTGGACCTTTGTCCTTCCGGTGGTGCCGGCCACTTTGTGGATCGATGGCCTGCTTTCCTGCCTCCGCAGCTACTCGCTGGCTGATCTGGCTGAGCTGACGCAGGGACTCACCGCGGATGACTACTCCTGGGAGATTGGCGAAGCCGGTGACGGCCGCGTACCGATTCGCTACCTCATTGGACAGCCCCAGTGCCAGTGATTGAGGTGGGAAATTTGATCGTTTTTTGATGGCATCGCGGAGGGATGTTGCTGATTCTGCAGGGGCGCATCGGTAACATCGATGGGTCGTCGATGCTGTCTGCGACTGGCGATCAGGGACGAGTTGGACACGCGGGCGCTGCTGCATGGGCAGTCAATCCTCAATGAAAAAAGGCCGCCGGATGGGCAGCCTTCGCGAGCGAAAATTTCGTTTTCCCCCTCTATTTTTAGAATAGCAGGGTGGGATGAATTTCCTGCCAGTTTTGGACCGGTATTTTGGCCCGTAAGTCCTCCGGAATGAAGGTTTATTACTTTGGTCAGAGCGCGAGGGGCTTGACAAGATATCCACAGGAGCGGGCTGATTTGCATACTCGTCCCGGGGAGTGAGGGCGAGGGGCGGGTGCCGGGAGATGACCGAATATCTGTGACAGATTTTTTACGAAGGAGCGCCGATCTGCGGGCGGATATACGACCTACTTTGTCGTATATTGATTCCTTGAAGATGACGAATTGTTCATCTTCAACCCAGGGCCCTTCGGACATGTGAAGGACGCACCGTGGCTCATCCCGATGGGGATCGCTGCGCGCCTAAATAGGACCGTTTTGATCGGATATAGGAGGCAATCGTGAACGACAGCCGCAGGAAGACAGAGCGGCAGCTGATGAGGATATGGCCGCGATGGGGACATTTCGCGCTGCTCGCAGCCACATTGCTGGGGGGCATCGCGCGAACGGCGGCCGCGCAGGAGCCGGCCTACTTCGTGACGTACTCGCATGCGCTGGAAGAGCCGGGGAATCTTGAGGTGGAGTTCAAGGGGACGGCGGCTTCTCCGAAAAACGTCAACGGGTTCGGCGGCGGGACGCTGGAGCTGGAGTACGGAGCGAAGGCGTGGTGGACGACGGAGCTGTATCTGAGCGGGCAGACGACGCCGGCGGACAGCACGCTGTTCACGGGCTTCCGTTGGGAGAACCGTTTCCGGCCGCTGTTGGGCGAGCACTGGATCAATCCCGTGGCCTACGTGGAGTACGAGGACGCGAACAACGCCGACCGGAGCTTTCTGGAGGTGGTGGGAAACGACAGCGTCCAGGACCTGCTGCTGACGAATATGCAGGGCCGCAGCGACGTGGAGCGGGAGATGGAACTGAAGGCGATTCTGTCGAGCAATGCGAAGGGGTGGAATTTCTCAGAAAACTTCATTTCAGGGAAGAACCTGAGCACCACGGAAAGCGAGCCCTGGGAGTTTGGTTATGCGGTGGGCGCAAGCCGGCCGCTGGCGCTACTGGCGGGAGCGAAGCCGTGTGTCTTCTGCCGAGAACATTTTGCGGCGGGGGCGGAGATTTACGGCGGCCTGGGGACGACGAACCAATTTGGACTGCGGCAGACGTCGCACTACCTCGCGCCGACGGTGGCGTGGGATTTGCCGAACGGGCCGACGCTGCGCTTCTCGCCGAACTTTGGGCTGAATGACAACAGCATGGGAGTGCTGTGGCGGGTGTCGGTCTCCTACGAAATTCAGCAGGCGTTCAGCCGCTTCCATCGCGGCGGAAAGGGGCGGCTGTGATGCGCCGAGGAGGATGGCTTTGCTGTGTGACGGGGCTGGCGGTGGCGCTGGCTGCGGGCGCCAAGGTGAACCTCAACGTAAATCAGGACTGGTTCCAGAAGGTTCCTGCGAAGGATCGAGAGCGGGTGAATCCCTACGCGGGAAATCCCGCGGCGGTTGCGGCAGGAGGGCGGATGTTTCAGGAACACTGTGCCAAGTGCCACGGAGCCGATCTGGACGGGACGCCGGGTAAGCCGAGTCTGCGGACGTCTGCGGTGGAGCAGGCGAAAGACGGTGAGCTGTTCTGGCTGCTGAAGAACGGCGATCTGCGGCACGGGATGCCGTCGTGGAGCAGCCTGCCGGAGCCGGAGCGATGGGAGATTGTGGCGTTCATCCGGTCTTTGCCGGACGGGCAGTCGCGCTCCGCGCCCGATAACACCAATCGATAAAGCCGAACAACGGAGAAAGCTGGAAATGACAACGCATCAATCATGGTGGGGTGCGGCTTGCGGTGTGGCGCTTGCGGGGTGTCTGACGGCAGCGATGGCGGGGTGTGGGTCGAACGTTGCGCCGCCGTTTCCCCCGGAGGCAGATGCGACGCCTGCCGCAGACTCGATCGGGGAAGCCCTGTTTCTGGACACGCGCTTTGCCGAGTACTTCGCGACGCATATGACGGGGGTGAACGACCCGCTGGCTGTTGGCGATCCGGTGGTGGACTGGGTGGAGACGACGATTGGGCCACTGGCCGGGCCATTCGCGGGACAATCGATCAACTGCCGGTCGTGCCACTTTGTGACGGAGTTCGAAGGGGTGGCGGCAGGGGGAAATCGGACGTATGCGGATTTCACAACGAGGAGCCCGATTCCACGAACGATGAACGGGTTTTCTCATACGCCGCGCAACGCCATGCAGATGGTGGGAACGATGCAGCCGCATACGGGGCCGCAGTTTTTTCATTTTGACGGCGAGTTTGCGACGGCGCCGGACCTGGTCATCGGGACCATGACGGGGCGGAATTTTGGATGGGCGCCGACGGAATATGCGCAGGCAGTGGCGCATATTGCGCGGGTGATCCGCGAGGACGACGGATCGGGGCAACTGGCGTCGGATCGGCTGAACGGGCTTTCGTATGCGGTGCTGTTTGCGGGGACGGCGACGAGTATCCCGAGCGATCTGCAACTGCCGGCGAACGAGCGGCTGGATGTGAAGACAGCGACGGACCAGCAGATCCTGAACGAGATTGCGATGTGCATTTCCACGTACATGAAAGATCTGAAATTCAAGCAGGACGAGTATGGACGGTATATCGGGTCGCCCTACGATGTGTTTCTGCGACTGAATCATCTGCCGGCGCAGCCTCGGGCTGGGCAGAGCGCCGCCGACTACAACCAGGAACTGCTTCAGGAGGTTGTGGCACTGACGAATCCCGTGTACGTGACGGGAGCGGACGGGGCATTCGAATACCATAGCCAGCCTTTTGAATTTGGGCCGCTGGAGGTGCAGGGGATGGAGGTGTTTCTGCGGTCGGCGCCGGGGGCGACAGACGGCTCGCAGCATGCCGGAAACTGCGCCGCATGTCATACGGCTCCGGACTTTACCGACTTCCGATTTCACAACACGGGCGTGAGTCAGGCGGAGTACGACAGCGTGCACGGGGCTGGAGCCTTCATGGCGCTCGCGATTCCAGGGTTGGCGGAACGGAATGCAGATTACGACGCGTACCTGCCGACGACTCTGCTGCACCCGAGCGCTTCGGAACGGTTCCGGCGGGAGGCCGATGCCGCGCATCCGGAGTACGCGGATCTGGGCATGTGGAACGTGTACCTGAATCCGGATATGCCGAGTCCGCAGGCGAACCTGAAGAGCGTAGTGTGCGCGGCAGGCATGGACTGCAGCGTGGACCAGGGGCTGGCGCGGACGATCGCGGAGTTCAAGACACCAATCCTGCGGGATATGGAGGACTCACAGCCGTTTTTCCATAACGGAAGCGCCCTGACGTTTGAGGACGCGGTGACTTCTTACATGCGGAACTCGGAGCTGGCGCGGGCGGGGCAGTTACGGAATGCGCCCCCGGAGTTCGCAGCGATGTCGATCAGTCAGGACGATCTGAGTGCGCTGGTGGCGTTCCTGAAGTCGCTCACCGAAGACTACGACGACGCGTAGGGTGCCGGCCGCACGGGCGGGCTTCGCGCCAAAACTGAGGGACGGGCTGGCTGAGACTGCTGATACCTGACTCGTGGGCCGCATATCGGGAAAGGAGCGTGATGGCTGTCACAGTCGGATGAATTGGTCCGCCTTTAAATAGGACCACGGGAGTCGGATATTCGGAGGATCGCGGTGCACCGTATTCGAGAAAAAGGTTTGGGACTTCTGCTGGGAGCAGTGGTGGCGGTCCTGGCTGGAACGGCGTGGGCTCAGCAGACGGTTTCCCTCTGCGGACAGGTTACGGATGCGACCGGGGCGGTGATCCCGAGGGCAACGGTCGTGATTCGGGTGGCGGCGGGCGGGCCCAGCGAGATGCGCACGGTCGCTGACGCGGAAGGGGCGTTTCGTTTCTCGGCTCTGGAGCCGGGGAATACGTGGTGCGGGCCAGCGCTCCAGGATTTGCGGCTGTGGAGCAGCAGATCACAGTTGCGGCGCAGGCGGTAGCGCTGCATCTGGCGCTGCCCGTGGCTTCGATGAGCCAGACGGTGACTGTGAATGCGACGAGTGCGGCATTGTCGACGGCAGATACCTCAACCGGTGGGACGCTGGATGCAAAGGCGGTGGAGGCGCTGCCGCTGAATGGACGCAGTTTTACGGATGCGATTGCTGTCAGCCGGGGGTGGCGCCGGCCAGTTCGTCGCAGCCGAACTCGATCGTGATGAGCGGGGTGGCGAGCACGCCTCCTTCGGGCGAGCTGGATTCGGGAACACTGTCGATCGGCGGGCAGCGGGAGAGCGCGAATAGTTTTCGCGTAAACGGGGCCGATGCGCAGGAAGACGTGAGCATGGGCGTGGCGATCGTGCCGGTGCTGGATGCGATTGCCGAGCTGAACGTGGTGACGGGCAACGATGCGCCGGAGTATGGGACGGCGAGCGGCGGCCAAGTCGCGGTGGTGACGAAGAGCGGAACGAATAACTGGCACGGGTCGGGGTTCGAGTATCTGCGCAACACGAATCTGGATGCGCGGAATTATTTCTCGCAGGAGCGGGCTGGATTTCACCAGAACCAGTTTGGGGCGACGTGGGCGGGCCGGTGAAGAGGGAGACGCTGTTCTTTTTCGGGGATTACCAGGGGACGCGAGTGGCGGAGGGGATCGACACCGGGCTGATTTCGGTGCCGACGGTCGCCGAGCGCGCGGGGGATTTTTCGGGAGAGTCGAGCGCGCTGACGGGGCGAGTGGGCGGGCCGTATCTGGCGCAGCGGCTGTCGCAGAAGCTGGGCTACAACGGTGACGCAGGGCGAGCCGTATACCACGGCGGGGTGCACGAATCCTTCGCAATGCGTGCTGCCGGGAGCGAAGATTCCGGGGGCGGCGTGGTCGCAGGCGGCGGGGAATTTGATTGGGTACGTGCCGCAAGCGAATGGACTGGGAAGTGGGGGCGCGGGACGTTCTCGACGTCGGCGGCGGAGCAGGCGATCCGGGACGATAAGGGAGCGCTACGGGTGGACTGGAATACGCGAATGGGCTCGATCGCCGGGTATTACTTACTGGACGATTACACGGTGGACGTCCCTATCCAACGGGGACAGGCGGGGCGACGGTACCGGGTTTCGATGCGCTGAATTTGGGCGGGCGCAGTTGCTGGCGGTGACCGATACGAAGACTTTTGGGACGAACACAGTGAACCTGGCGCGGGTGAACTTCATGCGCAATGCGGCGAATGTAGGGCGGCCGCAGGGTGGTGTGGGTCCGTCAGTGGCATCTCAGGGGTATTCGGGGATCGTTCCGCTGAAACCGCAGAACGAAGGCGTGGAGAACGTGATCTTCAACGGGTTCACGATGGGCGTGGATGTGACGGCGCTGTTCCAGGCGGAGAACATTCTCGAGGCGAGCGACGATTTTTCGCATGTGGTCGGCGGCCACAACCTGAAGTTTGGGGCGGATGTGCATTCGGACCAGATCAACAATCATCCGGACGTGTACTACAACGGAAGCTTCGCCTTCACAGGGAGCGAGACGGGGCTGGACTTTGCGGATTTTCTGCTGGGGGTGGATTCGAACTACACGCAGGGCGATGCACGGGACTTCTACAACCGCAATTTGCTGGCCGGGTTATACGCGCAGGATTCGTGGCAGGTGCGTCCGGGGCTAACGCTGAATTATGGGGTGCGCTGGGATCGGCTGCCGTTCTGGCAGGAGAAGTACAACCAGCTGCAGACGCTGGTGCCGGGCGAGCAGAGCGTTGTGTTTCCGAATGCACCGGCGGGGATTGTGTTTCCGGGCGATCTTGGCGTGCCGCGGTCGCTGGCGCCGACGAAGGAGACGAACTTTGGGCCGCGGGTGGGTGTGGTATGGATGGTTCCTGACTGGCTGGGCGCGGGGAAGACGAGCGTGCGGGCGAGCTGGGGGCAGCTTTACACACCGGTGGAGGGACTGTCGCCGGCGGTCATGAGCGCGAATCCGCCGTATGGGTATACGTACACGAGTGCGGTGCCGACTCTGTTCGACACGCCTTGGACGGCGGCGGCGGATGGATCGAGCCTGGAAGCGAACGGGCAGCCGCGGTTTCCGCTGCCGAAGGTGGCCTATGGGGCGAGCCGGGCGCATCCGTTGAGCGATGTGAACTGGGCAGAGTTTGAGCCGTTTACCGGGATTCCAGCGGTAGCGCCGGGGAACACGACGCCTATGCGGAGGATTATCTGCTGGGCGTGGAGCGGGAACTGGGGCGTGGGACGGTGCTGGAGGTGAGCTACGTGGGGACGCAGGCGCATCATCTGCTGTCGCTGATGGAGGCGAATCCGGGGGATTCGGCGCTGTGCCTGGGACTGAGCCAGGTGAGCGAGGTGGCGCCCGGGTCGGCGACCTGTGGTCCGTTTGGCGAGAGCGGGACGTATACGCGCGCGGACGGGACGGTTGTGCAGGGGACGCGGAAGCGGTTTTCACCGGCATTCGGGAGCGTGACCTGGCAGAAGACGGTTGCGAACTCTCATGACAACGCGCTCGAAGTGATGCTGAAGCACGAGGGCCGCGCGCTTGGGTATTCGCTGGCGTACACATGGAGCCAGAGTCTCGATCAGGGATCGAGCCTGGCGGACCCGGTAAACCCGGTGGATCCGGGGCTGAGCCGGGGGCTGTCGGCGTTCATCTGACGCACAACTTTGTGGCGAATTACCACTATCGGCCATCGTTGCGGCGGCTTCGGGGCGTGCCTGGATGGGCGATGAATGGCTGGACGGTGTCGGGACTGACGAGGGTGACGACGGGGTTTCCGGTGACGCTGGAAAACAATAACGACACTTCTCTGCTGGGGACGCAGCCGAACGGGGTGAACTCAGTGGGCGCGGACGAGATGCAGTATGCCGGGGGAGCCCTGGCACTACGGGGGCGGCCGGGGAGGAGCCGGCGTTCAATGCCGGTCTGTTTAACCTGCCGGCGCTGGGGACGTTTGGGAATGCACGGCGGCGATTCTTCCACGGGCCGGGTTCGGACAACACGGATGTGGCGCTGGAAAAGGAAACGCGAGCTGGGGGAGGGGAAGACACTGGAACTGCGGGCGGAAGCCTTCAACGTGTTCAATCATAGCCAGTTCTTCGGACCGTCGGCGGTGGAGGGGAATATTGGGAGCACGACGTTCGGACAGATTGTGTCGGCGGCGCCTCCACGGCTGATGCAGGTGAGCGCGCGCATCAGATGGTAGGGGGTAGGAGGCAGCCGGGAGCCGGGGGCGGCCTTTTGCTCAGTGAGGAATTCCGCCACAGAGAGCACGGAGAACACAGAGAAGGCGGACAGGTACCGCCTTCATCCGCGCCAACGGGGCCTGGTGGCATAATGGCTGAAGGGGCGCTCCGGGCGTGAACCTCCCCAATTCCATAACGATGGGCCGCATTTTCTGCGTGCCGGCGCTCATCTGGATGCTTTCCCCGCATTTCCCGCACGGGGGCTGGCACGGCGAGCAGGAAGTTGTCGCGTCGCTGTGCTTCATTCTGGTTTCCATTTCCGATGGTATTGACGGATACCTGGCGCGGAGGCGCGGGCAGATCACCACGATGGGGATGCTGCTCGATCCGATTGCAGACAAGCTGCTGATCACCTCAGCGTATGTGGCGCTGGTAGAGTTCAGTCCCCACGTGGTGAAGCCGTGGATTGTGGTGGTGGTGATTGGGCGCGAATCCTGGTGAGCGGCCTGCGGTCGATTGCCTCGACCGAGGGCTTCACGATCGAAGCCAGCGACGTGGGCAAGCTGAAGACGGTGATCCAGATAGTGTCAGTGGTAGCGGTAATTCTGGACCACGCCTGGTATGCCTGGCACTGGGGCTGGTTCATCGTGCCGGTGCACCTGATCGCGGTGGTGGGGATCTACTACATGACCGCCGTTTCAATCTTCTCGGCGGTGGATTATTTCTGGGCCTTCTGGCGCAAGATCGACAAGGCGACTGCGACGCGGCGCCGTAGCGACAATGAATATGTGCTGAGCCGGCGAAAGAAGAGCACAGCGCCAGCGGCGCAATAAAGCAACACTACTGTAGCGATTTCCGAGGCAGGGGCGCGGGCTTTGAGTTTCGGGGGGCAGCGAATTTTTTCGTGTCTCTCTGGGAAATGAACTCATCCAACGACGCAGGAGCCTTGATGGACCGTCCGAAGAATCCCCTTACAGATACCCAGACAGACAAAGACACAAACGAGCATCCGAAAACCGAAGTGAAGCGTGAGCCTGCGACGGGGACGTTCTCGCGGCGGTCGTTCCTCGCGCAGCTGGGCGCGGCGGGCGTAACAGCGACGGCGGCTCCGCTGGCGCATGCAGCGCAGAGCGAAGAGAAGAAGGAAGAACCGGGGCGCGGGCCGAACACCCCGCCCAGCGCCGTGCCGGTAACCCTGAGTGTGAACGGCAAGACCCACCGCATGCTGCTGGAGCCGCGGGTGACGCTGCTGGATGCGCTGCGCGATCATCTGCAGCTTTTTGGAACGAAGAAGGGCTGCGACCACGGGCAGTGCGGGGCGTGCACGGTGCATGTGAACGGGCGGCGGGTGAATTCGTGCCTGAGCTTCGCCGTTATGCACCAAGGCGACAAGATCACGACCATCGAGGGGCTGGGCGCAAAATGGGCAGCTTGTATCCGGTGCAGGCAGGCATTTCTCGATCACGATGGGTTCCAGTGCGGGTACTGTACGCCGGGGCAGATCATGTCTGCGGCGGCGCTGCTGCACGAACCGATTGGGGCCGGATGACGACGCAGTACGGGCGGGCGATGAGCGGGAATATTGCCGGTGCGGAGCTTATTCAAATATCGTGCCCCGCAGTGCAGCAGGCGCGGAAGAGCAGCGGATAGCGGAGGAGCAGCGGACAGCGGACAGCGGACAGCGGATAGAACGGCAGCCGCCAGACGCGAAACGAAAAACAAGGGGCAGGAGAGAAGGATGCAGGCATTTCGATACAGCCAGGCGCGGTCGGTGGAGAGCGCTGCGGAATTCGGTGCTGGGACGTTCTATCGCCGGCGGGACGACGCTGGTCGATCTGATGAAGCTGGACGTCGATGCAGCCGAACCAGCTGGTGGATATCAACTGTTGCCGTTAGACAGGTCGAGGAGGAGCAAGGACGGCGGCCTGGGATCGGCGCGTGGAGCGAACAGCGATCTGGCGAATCATGCCGGTGTGAGGCAGCGGTATGCGGTGCTGTCGCAGGCGCTGCTGTCAGGCGCATCCTGCAGCTGCGAAACATGGCGACGACGGGCGGCAATCTGCTGCAACGGACGCGCTGCTACTACTTTCGCGATACGAATTACGCGTGCAATAAGCGGGAAGCCAGGCTCGGGATGTTCGGCGATTGATGGGTATAACCGGATTCATGCGGTGCTGGGCGGAAATGAGCAATGCGTGGCGACGAATCCCTCAGATATGGCGGTCGCAATGATGGCGCTGGAGGCTGTCGGTGCACACGAAGGGCCGAAGGGCGAGCGGGAGATTGCGCTGAATGAGTTTTATCTCGTTCCGGGATCGACGCCGGACCGGGAGACTGTGCTGGTAGCCGGGCGAGTTGATCACGTGGGTGACGCTGCCGCGGGTGCTGCGGGGACGAAGTCGTATTATCTGAAGCTGCGCGATCGGCAGCAGTACGAGTTTGCCCTGGCGTCGGCGGCGGTACTGGTGCGGACGAACGGCGGGCACATCGAGCAGGCGCGGATCGCGCTGGGCGGTGTGGCGACCAAACCGTGGCGCTCGCGCGAGGCGGAGCAGGCGCTGGAAGGTCAGCCTGCGACGGCGGAGAATTTTCGTAAGGCGGCGGATGCGGCGATGGCAGGGGCAAAGCCTCTGCGGGACAACGGGTTCAAGATCGAGCTGGCGAAGCGGGCCATTGTGCGGGCGCTGACTGTGGTTACCCAGGCGGGAGGTCAGGCATGAGCACGTCGCTGGTTGGGTCGGCAGTCACGCGAATCGATGGGCCGCTGAAGGTGACGGGGGCGGCTCCCTATGCCGTGGATCATCCGGTGGAGAACCTGGCGTATGGCGTCGGCGTTCCGAGCACGATCGGGAACGGACGCGTCACGCGGATCGATGCATCGGCAGCCCAGGCGATGCCGGGAGTCTTGACCGTGCTGCATCACGGCAACAGCCTGCCGCTGTACCGGCCGGGAGGTCCGTTTGAGTCGGAGAGCCGGGCGGGCGAGAGCCGGCCGCCGTTTGAAGACGACACGGTCTATTACTGACGGGGAATTTGTCGCGCTGGTGGTGGCAAAATACGTTCGAGCAGGCGAGCGCGGCTGCCGCTGCGGTGAAAGTGGAGTATGCGGCGGAAAAGACGTCGGTGGTGCTGGAGGACGAGGACCGCGCGGCCGGCGATCCGAAGCAGCATTATCAGCGGGGCGATCCCGAAGAAGCCTATGCGAGCGCGCCGGTGAAGATTGACTACACCTACGAGACGCCGACCGAGACGCACAATCCCATGGAGATGCACGCGACGATCGCGGAGTGGAACGGCGATCGGCTGCGGCTGTACGAGACGACGCAGGGCGTGGTGAACCATCGCAATGTGATGTCGGAGATGTTGGGCGTGCCGCTGGATCGGATCGAGGTGATCTCGCCGTTCTGCGGGTCGGGGTTCGGTGGAAAGCTGTTTCCGTGGCCGCAGTCGCTGCTGGCGGCGATGGCGGCGAAGAAGGTGGGGCGTCCGGTACGGGTGACGGTGCCGCGCAGCCTGATGTTCACCACAGTGGGACATCGTCCGCAGACGAGGCAACGGATGCGGCTGGGCGCGGAGCAGGATGGGACGCTGGTGGCGATTTTGCAGGATGTGCTGCAGCCGACATCGAAGATCGATCCGTTCACGGAGAACTGCACCGGCGTGACGCGGATGCTGTACAACTGCTCGAACATTTCGACGACGCAGGAAGTGGTGTCGCTGAACATCGGCACGCCGACGCCGATGAGGGGCCCCGGCACGACGCCAGGACTGTATGCCCTGGATGCGGCGATGGACGATCTGGCTCTGAAGCTGAAGATGGATCCGCTGGAGTTGCGGCTCAAGAACTACGCAGACATGGATGAAGGGGAGAAGCTGCCCTTCTCGAGCAAGCATCTGCGGGAGTGTTATGAGAAGGGTGCGGAGCGGTTCGGGTGGGCGAAGCGGAATCCGGAAGTTGGATCGATGCGGCGCGGGGACGAGATTCTGGGCTGGGGCATGGCGACGTCGACGTGGCATGCGGGGCGCGGCGCGGCCACGGTGCGGGTGCGGCTGGGCGCCGACGGACGCGTGCGAGCCTCAAGCGCGACGCAGGATATTGGAACGGGGACGTATACCGTGTTTGGCGCAGGGTGGCGGATAAGCTGGGGATCCGATCGACCGCGTGGATGTGGCGCTGGGCGATACAGCGCTGCCGCCCGGGCCGATGTCGGGCGGATCGACAGCGACGGCGAGCGTGCTGCCGGCGATCGACAAGGCCACGGCAAATGTGATGGACCTGCTGTTCCAGGTCGCCGTGAAGACGCCGAATTCGCCCTTTGAAAAGGCGGATCCTAAGACGCTGGCGCTAACGGGCGGCCGAGTCCACGCGCAGGGGCGGGCGCCGGAGAGTGGCGTTCCCTTCGAAAAGCTGCTGCAGTTGCGACGGCTGGCCTCACTGGAAGCGGAGGCGCATACGGGCGGGGCTGAGGAGACCGGCAAGTTTTCAAGCCACAGCTTTGGCGCGCAATTTCTGGAGGTGGCATGGGATCCGGGGATCGCGCGGCTGCGGGTGACGCGGTCGGTAACGGTGATCGATGCGGGCCGGATGATCAACCAGAAGACAGCGCGGAATCAGATTCTGGGCGGCGTGGTGTGGGGGATCAGCATGGGGATGTTCGAGGAGACGCTTTACGATCCACGAACCGGCAAGCCGATCAACAACAACTATGCAGATTATCTGGTGCCGACGAATGCGGATATTGAACAGATGGAGTGCATCTTTGTGGAGCATCCGGATCTGCACCTGAATGACTATGGCGCGCGCGGTGTGGGGGAAATCGGATTGACGGGGGTGGCTTCGGCGCTGACAATGGCGGTGTATCACGCAACAGGCGTTCGCATCCGCAAGCTGCCGATCCGGCTGGAAAACCTGATGAGCGGAGCGCGCGAGAACGCGTAGGGCCGACGAGGATGGCCGAGCTGAGGGAAATCCTGGACCTGTGGAAGCGCGCCAGCGCCGCGGGCGAGGACGTATGTCTGGCGACGGTGGTGGGCGTTGAGGGATCGGCGTACCGGCGACCCGGCGCGCGAATGATTCTGACCGCGGGTGGCCGGAGGGCAGGGACGGTGAGCGGCGGCTGCCTCGAGGCGGAGATTGCGAAAAAGGCGTGGTGGCTGACAGAGAAGGGCTCTGCGATTCAGCGCTATAGCAGCTTTTTCGATGATGACGGCGACATGCCGTATGGCCTTGGCTGCGGCGGCACGGTGATCGTGCTGCTGGAGCGCGGTGTGCCGGCGGCGCAATGCATGGAAGCGGTGCGGCGGAGCGTCGAAGAGCGGGCGGCGTCGGTGATCGTAACCGACACAGTGACCCATGGCCTGGGTACGCGTTTGATTATGAACGCCGCGGGCGAGACTGTGTACGCGCTGGATGTGGAGCCCGAGTGGGAACGGCTGGGCCGGGAGGTGCTGGCAGCACGCACATCAGGGAGTATGCCGGGCTTATTGCCAGAGTGGGTGGGGCCTCCGCCGGCGGTGACGATTTTTGGCGCGGGGGACGACCTCGGCCCCCTGGTGGAGTTCGCCGATACCCTGGGCTGGCGTGTGACGGTGGCGGATGGGCGCGGAAATCTGGCGCGGACGGAGCGTTTTCCGCAGGCGGCACGGGTGGGCAAGATTGGAGCGGCTCTGGGCGCGTTGACGCCGGACGATGGTGTAGTCGTGATGACCCACAGCTATGAGCAGGACCGGCAGATTCTGCGGGAGCTGCTGGCCCAGGAGCTGAAATACATCGGAGTGCTGGGTCCGCGGGCGAGGACGGAGCGGCTGGTGAGCGAAGTGGCCGAGGAAATCGGACTGGAACCTGAGGCGTGTCTCGCGCGGACTACATTCTCCCGTGGGTCTGGACCTGGGGGACACGCGCCGGCGTCGATTGCGTTGTCGATTGCGGCGGAATTGCAGGCGGTTTTTGCCGGGCGTGGAGCGAAGAAGCAGTCGGGAGCGCCGACGGTGCATGCCTGAGACGCGATGCGGGGCCGTGGTGCTGGCGGCTGGCGCCTCCACGCGGCTGGGACAAGCGAAACAACGAATTGAAGTGAGCGGCGAATCTCTGCTGCGTCGGACCGCGCGTTTGGCGCTGGAGGCGGGGTGCGCTCCAGTGGTTGTGGTGCTGGGATTTGAAACAGAACGGATGCGCGCGGAGCTGACCGGGCTCGAGACCGAGGCGGTCGTGAATGCCGAGTGGCGCGAGGGGATGGGTTCGTCGTTGCGCTGCGGAGTTTCTGCACTGCGGGCCGGCAACAACATGCTCGGCGAAGTCCTGCTGCTGGTGTGCGATCAACCGCGGCTGACGGCAGATCATTTGCGCGCGTTGCTGGCACAGCACGCCGCGGGCAGTGCGGCGATCACGGCTTCGCAGTACGCGGGACGAGCGGGAGTGCCGGCGGTGTTTGCAGCAGCCCTGGTTCCGGAACTGCTGGAGTGCAGGGGCGATCAGGGTGCACGCGAGGTGATCCGCAAAGATTCGGGGCGGGTGCAGGCGGTTGCGTGGCCCGAGGGGGCGGTGGATGTGGATCGGCCCGAGGATCTGGAAATTTTGACCAGTTCGTGAGCAAGCGGGCGGAGGTCACGTCTTTCGGAAGTCTGGCCGGACTGGAGACGAGACAGGAGGCCTTCTCGGCCATGCGACAATAAAGTTGAACAGATCATGAAATCTTCTGCCGCAGTGGCGCCCCCGCCAGCCACCATCACGCCGGAGCTTCTGGCGCAGCACGGCATCACTGCGGACGAATATCGCCGCATCGAAGATGCCCTGGGGCGCACGCCGAGCTACACGGAACTGGGCATTTACAGCGTGATGTGGAGCGAGCACTGCTCGTATAAGTCTCGAAGGTGCACCTGAAGCGGCTGCCGACGCGCAGCAAGCTGGTGGTGCAGGGGCCGGGTGAGAATGCCGGCATCATCGATGTGGGCGACGGATGGGCGTGCGCGTTCAAGATCGAGTCGCACAATCATCCTTCTTACATTGAGCCATTTCAGGGCGCGGCTACGGGCGTGGGCGGCATTCTGCGGGACATTTTACGATGGGTGCTCGGCCGCTGGCGGTGATGGATTCGCTGCGGTTTGGTCCGCTGACGGCTGACAAGGAGACACCGGAAGAAGTGGTGCGGAAGAACCACTGGGTGGTGGAAGGCGTGGTACACGGGATCGCCGGCTACGGCAACTGCTTTGGCGTGCCCAATCTGGGCGGCGAGACAAAAATTGAGGCGTGCTACGGGGAACCCTCTCGTCAACGCATTCGCGCTCGGCCTGTCCGCATCGACGAGAATTCTACGAAAGGCGAGCGGCATCGGCAACCCGGTGATTTACGTGGGCGCGAACACGGGGCGGGACGGAATCCACGGCGCGACGATGGCCTCGGAGGAGTTCAAGGAAGGGTCGGAGCAGAAGCGGCCCAACGTGCAGGTGGGCGATCCGTTCATGGAGAAGCTGCTGTTGGAGGCGTGCCTCGAAGCGATGCAGACGGGCGCAGTGGTCGGCATCCAGGACATGGGCGCGGCGGGGCTGACGAGCTCGAGCTGCGAGATGGGCGCGCGCGGCGGCGTCGGGATCGAGATGGATCTGGACCACGTGCCGCAGCGTGAGACCCACATGACTGCCTACGAGATGATGCTGAGCGAGAGCCAGGAGCGCATGCTGCTGGTGGCTGAAAAGGGCCGCGAGCAGGAGGTGCTGCGGGTCTTCGAGAAGTGGGGCCTGGAGGGGGTGATTGTGGGTACGGTCATTCAGGAGCCGCAGCTGCGGATCCTGCATCACGGCGAACTGGTGGCGGACATTCCGAATCGGTCGCTGACGGATGAGCGCCGCTGTACAACCGGCCGGTGGGCGAGTGGGCGCGGCCGGGGCAGATCAAGGTGCCGCTGGATCCGCCGGCGCATGTGCTCGAGGAACTGAAGAAGCCGCGCGATTACACAGCGGACTTGAAGAAGCTGCTGGCGTCGGCGAATGTCTGCTCGAAGCGCTGGGTGTATGAGCAGTACGACTCGATGGTGCAGACGAACACGGTGCAGGGGCCGGGTGGCGAAGCGGGCGTGATGCGGATCAAGGACTCGGGGACCCCGGCCATGAGCGCGGCCTCGCGATGGCGCTGGCCGGGAGCGGGCGCTGGTGCTATCTCGATCCGAAGCTGGGCGCGATGCATGCGGTGGCGGAGGCGGCGCGCAAGGTAGCGTGCACGGGCGCGACTCCGGTGGCGGCGACGAATTGTTTGAACTTTGGCAATCCGGAGAAGCCGGAGATTATGGCGCAGCTTTCGGCGGCCATTGATGGGATCGCGGAGGCTTGCACGGCGCTGGGGACGCCGATTACCGGCGGGAATGTTTCGCTCTACAACGAGACGCGGGGCGAGGGGATTTATCCCACGCCGGTGGTGGGGATGGTGGGGATGTCTGGAGGATGTGACAAAGGCGGTGCCTGCGGGATTTCAGCGGGCGTTGGATGAAGTTCTCCTTCTGGTGTTGCCTGCAGAGGCGACGGATGGCCCTCGTCTCCGCGAGCTCGGTTCATCTGAATTCGCAAAGACCGTCCTCGGAGAGCAATGGGGTACGCCGCCATCGCTCCAGATTCAGGAAGAATTCAAATTGCATCGCGCGTTGCAAGAGCTGGCGAATGCGGGGTTGATTCATTCCGCTGCGGACGTCGCGGATGGTGGCCTGGTAGTGGCTCTTGCGCGAGGCTGTTTCGGGACCAGATTGGGCATTCGAGTCCATTTGAATGCAGAATCTCCGCGGGACGAAATCAACGAATTATTCGGCGAAGACAGTTCGCTAGCTGTAGTTTCATGTCCTCAGGGAAATCTGGAGAAGCTGAGGTCCGTCGTAGATGAACTCGGCGTATTTGCCCTGGATATAGGCAACACAGTTTCCTCGCATGAGGTTACGGGCGATCCCGATTTTGATTCGGATTGATTACCAAGCCGCGGATTCTCCAGGCTCGTGCGCGGTTCAGACGACCGTAGCCGACTTGGAATCAGTCTGGTCTGGCGCCCTCGAGTCCCAGCTCGCGGAAGAGGTGACCGCGTGAGGCGGCTGGTGATGGAGGGGTTCGGAAGCCCGGGCTAAAGCCCCTCTGATGACGCTTCTTCCCCGGCCTGAAGGCCGGGGCTTTCTCCGTACGCGCTGCCGCGAGGAGGATCAACGGTGCCCTGACACAAGACAACCGCGGATCCCTCGGCTGCGGCCGCTATGCGGCCTGACCTCAGGATGACAGCGGAAGTGGAAGATCCCAAACTGCGGGAGCATTGCGGGGTGGTTGCCATTCATGGGCATCCGGATGCTTCACGGCAGGCTTATCTCGCGCTTTATGCGCTGCAGCATCGCGGGCAGGAATCGGCGGGGATTGCTACCGCGGACGGCACGCATCTTTCGAACATCAAGGGAATGGGGCTGGTTTCGGAAATCTTTACCGACGAGGTGCTGGCGCGGCTGAAGGGCGACATGGCCATTGGGCACACGCGCTACTCGACGACGGGCGACTCGGCGCTGCTGAACGCGCAGCCGATACGCGTCGAGTCGACGAAGGGGCTGATTGCGATTGCGCACAACGGCAACCTGGTGAACCTGGGGAATCTGCGCGTGCATCTGGAGCGCCAGGGCGCGTTCTTCCAGACGACGTGGGACTCGGAAATTATTGTGCAGCTGATCGCGCACTCGCAGGCGACGACGCTGGTGGATGCGATTGCCGATTCGCTTCGGCAGGTGGAGGGAGCGTTCTCGATCGTGATGATGACGCGGGACCGCATCTTTGCGGCTCGCGATCCGCATGGGTTTCGACCGCTGTCGATGGGGCGGATTGTGAATGCGGACGGGCCGGACACGGTGGTTTTTGCTTCGGAGACCTGCGCCTTCGACCTGCTGCGCGCGAAGTACGAGCGTGAGGTGATGCCGGGCGAACTGGTGATGGTGACAGCGGACGGCGTGACGTCGCGGCAGTATGCGCCGCCGAATCAGACGAGCTGTATTTCGACACGTGTATTTTGCGC
>CAVPCE010000020.1:0-18030 GCA_963702295.1 uncultured Acidobacteriaceae bacterium
GATGTATTGCTGGTTCTGCTCCATGTTCTGTTTGAAGGCCTCATGGTTCGCGACCTCCAGGTACGTCTGCATCCCGAACACCACCACGTCCCCGCTCAACTTCGCTGACTCGCGCAAAATCTGCGGGAGCAGCACCCGGCCCTGGGCATCGATCTCTGCCACCTGCCCGTAGTAGTTCAGCCGGTCCAGCAACTTCTTCTTGGCGGGATTGAAATTCGGAATCTCCGCCAGCTTCTGCTCAAACTTTTCCCACTCCTGCAGCGGGTAGATCTCGGCCACTCGCCCATCCTTGCTGGTGATGTAGAACTGCGCCCCGTATTGCTCCTCAATCCGGCGCTTGAATTCCGCCGGCAGCTTGAGCCGCCCCTTTTCATCAACCCGAGCTGGATGGTTTCCGCGAAACATGGGCTTGGCTGGGTATCGAGGGAGGAACGTTCGAGGTTGAAACGGGATTCAGTGTCTTTTTCCGTGCGATTCTCCGCGCTGAATCAGTCGAAATCGACGTCGTCCTCCACTCTGACCACTTTTGACCACTTGATCGTAACCGGTCAGATTCTCCCTGCAAAGTGGAAAAACTGTGATTCTAAAAAAGATTGGGGAGGGGTTAGTGGGACCGCCCGACGGATTTCCTCAAAAGCTCACGCCTTGGGTGTTGACGACGATTCAGCCACAAGATATTGCGGTTAATCAGAAGGATTCCTCCCTCCTGGAATTGCGCCTCACCCCCTTGTCAGGCGAAAAGGTTCGCGGTACGCGCCCTGGGGCGAAGAGACAACGAAACCTGGCGATTTTCCCTCGTTAAGATCAATCCATGAACGGAGTGCGTCTCGATAAATGGCTGTGGGCAGCGCGTTTCTTCAAGACGCGCACCCTTGCCGCGAAGGCCTGCGAGCTTGGACGCATCGAAGCGCAGGGCCAGAGCGCGCGCTCATCGCGTGAAGTGCGCATCGGCGACCGCCTCATCATCCAGAATGAAGGCGGACGCTTTGAAGTGGACGTGCTTGCTCTGAGCGAAATGCGCGGTCCCGCTTCCGTCGCGCAAACTCTCTACCAGGAAACCGAGGCCAGCCGCGAAGCCCGCCAGCGCTTCGCCGAAGAACGTAAAGTTGGCCTGCACTTCACGCCCGCGCCCGCAGGACGCCCCTCTAAGCGCGACCGCCGCAAAATCCACCGCTTCCGCAACGATTCCTAACCGAAAATCCGCGCACCGCTCGACCTACTTCATCCGCCGGATCACCAGCAGCGTCTGATCGTCGACCTGCGCTCCAAACGCCCGCGCGTCGCGCAGAATCCGCTCCGCCATCTGCGTCAGCGGCGCCCGGGGCTCGCCCTCGATCGCCCTTTCCACTCGCTCGATCCCGAATTCCTCATCCTGGCGATTGCAGACCTCGAGCACCCCATCGGTCGCCACCACCACCAGATCCCCCGGCGCCACTTCCATCGCCTCACCCGTAAAGCCGCTTACCGGGAGCCCCAGCGGATACTGCTCCTCCTGCATCAACCGCCGGTCCTGCCGCTCCGCGCTCCAGTGCAGCACGGGCGGGCTGGCTGCCATCGCATACCACGCGTTCCCATCCGCATTCAGGCGGAAGGCGGTCAGAGTCGCATACATCTGCGGCTCTTTCACCTGGGGCAGCACCTGATTCAGTTTCTCCAGCAACGCTGGCAGGCTCGCGCTCGCCGGACCCTCATCCGCATCCAGCAGCGCCGTCCGCGCGGCCGTCTTCAGCTGGCCCATCAGGATCCCCGCCGACAGCCCATGCCCCGCGATGTCCGCGACGTAAGCGATGATGTCGCCGCCCGGCAACAGCACTGCGTCAACCAGATCGCCGCCCACCTTTTCGCTCGGCTCAGAAATCCCATAGACCTCGAATCGCTCCGTGCGCAGAGAGATCGGCGGCACCAGCGTCTTCTGGATCCCGTGCGCCAGCGCCAGCTCGTTGCGCAGCTTCAGCGACTCCTTGCCCTCAGCACTGAAGAAGTTGATGAACAGGACATACGAGGCCATCACCACCAGCAGAATCGCTACCCCCGCAAAGCGGACCCCCACCGTTCCCGCAGGCGCACGCAGCGAGAAGGTCACGCCCATCCAGTGCGCCAGGTGGCCCATCCCGACCCCGATCGGGTATTGCGCGAGCCCCAGCGGAATCATCCAGAACCAGGGCAGCCGCGCCGTCACCATCACCCACATCACCGCATTCAGCCCGGAAATGGCGGAGAGAACCAGAACGATGGCAAACGGTGTCTTCCCCAGCACCATCAGGTCGTTGAAAAACCCAATAATCGAAAAGAGAAAGAAAACCGCCACGCAGAAATACCACAGCCGCTTCCAGGGAACATCCCGGAACGGTTCCCACCGTCGCGAACGCCGCATATACCAGGGTTTTGTGCCCTCGGCCATAGGCAGCCAGGATACCAGCGAGCGCCGGACAGCCGATAGCACCCCCTGTCTGCTGTGGGTAACCTATAACCCGCCGTCTGCCACCTGTGCCCGACCCTGCCCCCTGCGTCCCCGCCGCTCCCCCAAAACAGCCACCGGCCACCCTGCCAATCCTCAACCTGTCGCGATACAATCTTCCGTCCACCCGGCTGCGAGCGCTTCCCCGGACGATTCGTTTTCCTCTCCGCGCGCTCTAAACTGATAGGACGATCATCTAAGCGGTAAGAGGTAGGCATGGCCCGTACGGCAGTTTCTGGCGCCGAGACCCCACGGCAACAACAGGACTCTTCAACCCACTCCGCCGCCTCGCACAATGGCAACGGCAAGGGGCAGGGCCTCTCCGCCGACAAGCTCATTGAAATCTACCGCCTGATGCTCCTCTCGCGCCGCACCGATGACCGCGAGATCATCCTCAAGAATCAGCAGAAGACCTTTTTCCAGATCTCCGGCGCCGGCCATGAAGCGCTCCTCGTCGCTGCCGGCCTCTCGCTTCGCGCCGGCTACGACTGGTTCTTCCCCTACTACCGCGACCGCGCCCTGTGCCTCGCCCTGGGCATGACCGTCGAAGACCAGCTTCTCGCCGCCGTGGGCGCCGCCACCGACCCCGCCAGCGGCGGCCGCCAGATGCCTTCCCACTGGAGCAGCCCCAAACTCCACATCGTCACCCAGTCCTCCTCCACCGCCACCCAGTGCCTCCAGGCCGTCGGCTGCGCGGAAGCCGCCCTCTACCTCGGTCTCCATCCTGAAGCCGCCGAGCCGCCGCCTGCCTCCGAGGGGCCCCGTCTCGATTACCGCCGCGCCCATCCCCTCGCCTTCCACGGCGACGAGGTTGTCTACGTCTCCATCGGTGAAGGCTCCACCAGCCAGGGCGAGTTCTGGGAGTCCATCAACATCGCGTCGAACCTGAAGCTGCCCGTCCTCTACGTCGTCGAAGACAACGGCTACGCCATCTCCGTCCCGGTCGAGGTCAACACCCCCGGCGGCAGCATCTCGCGCCTCCTCGCCCAGTTCCCCAACTTCCATATCGCCGAGATCGATGGCACTGATCCGCTCGCCTGCTATGCATGCCATGCAGGACGCCGTCGCTCACTGCCGCGCCCGCAAGGGTCCGGCGCTGATCCACGGCCACGTCACCCGGCCCTACTCCCACTCGCACTCTGACAATGACAAGCTCTACCGCCCCGCCGCCGAGCGCGAGGCCGAAGCCCTCCGCGACCCCATCCATAATTTCCAGATGTACCTTCTTCGCGAGGGCATCCTGACGCCTGAGTCTCTGACGCCTCGAGAAGCAGGTCGAAGAAGAAGTCCGTGTCGCCGCCGAAGAGGCCCTGCGCGCGCCACTCCCCTCGCCCGAACCGTCCGCGATTCTGCTCCATCAATATTCAGAGGAGTTCGACTCCACCCGCGCCGACCTCGCCACCGATCCGCAACCCCCGGCCCCGACAAAACCATGGCCGAGCTCATCAACGCCTGCCTCCACGACGAAATGGCCGCGACTCCCGCATCGTCGTCTTCGGCGAAGATGTCGCCGACTGCTCCCGCGAGGAGTATCTGAAGGAAAAGCAGGTCAAGGGCAAGGGCGGCGTCTTCAAGCTCACCGCCGGTCTGCAGTGCGACTATGGCTCCGCGCGTGTCTACAATTCCTCGTTGGCCGAAGCCGCCATCGTCGGACGCGCCACCGGCATGGCCGTCCGCGGCCTCAAGCCGGTCGCCGAAATCCAGTTCTTCGACTACATCTGGCCCGCCATGCATCAGCTCCGCAACGAGCTGCCCCTCATCCGCTGGCGCTCCAATGGCGGATTCTCTGCCCCCGCCGTCATCCGCGTGCCCATCGGTGGATACCTCACCGGCGGCGCGATCTACCACTCGCAGAGCGGCGAAAGCCTCTTCACCCACACCCCCGGCCTCCGCGTCGTCTTCCCCTCCAACGCTCTCGACGCCAACGGCCTCCTCCGCACCGCGCTCCGATGCGACGACCCCGTGCTCTTCTTCGAGCACAAACGCCTCTATCGCGAAACCTACGGCCGCGCCCCCTACCCCGGCCCCGACTACTGCATCCCCTTCGGCAAGGCGAAGATCGTTCGCGAAGGCCAACACCTCACCATCGTCACGTATGGAGCCATCGTGACCCGCGCGCTCCAGGCCGCGCAGCGCGCCGCCCGCGAGCTCGGTGTCGAAACCGAGATCCTCGACCTGCGCACCCTCAACCCTTTCGATTGGGACGCGATCGCAACCTCCGTGCAGAAGACCAACAAGGTCATCGTCGCTCACGAGGACACGCTCAGCTGGGGCTACGGGGCAGAAATCGCCGCCCGCATCGCCGAGCAGCTCTTCGACTCCCTTGACGCCCCCGTCCGCCGCATCGGCGCCATGGACACCTTCGTCGCCTACCAGCCCCAGTTAGAAGACGCCATCCTTCCCCAGCCCGAAACGATCTACCAGACGATCAAAGAGCTGGCGGAGTATGAGCGATAAAGGAATCTGCGGGTGCCGTTCCGCACGATCCGCGCTGAATACTCCTTTGTCGCAATCCAGGCTTAAGGGATTCCTAACCAAAAACAATTGTCATCCCGACCGAAGCGCCGGGGCCGGATCTTCCCAAGAGATGTACGCGGCATCCCGGCGCGACAGTGGAGAAACCCCCGTAGCGAAACCGGACGCGCGCACCATCACCATGTCTCGAGCGGAGGGATCGATGGCGCAGCCACCGAGAAGAACTTCAACGTTGCCGGTGTTTCCAACGCCCCAAATGTCCGAGTTGCCGACCACCCATCCATCACCCAAAACTCTGAGTTGCCTCCCGAGCGGAGCGCTTTGGAGCTCCATCTGCTCCAACACGCGCAGATGGGGTAGGCGGAGCAGGGAGCCGGCTTTTGTCTTTCTGCTCCAGTCGCCTGAAATCTCCGTATTGCCGACCCTCCAGACCTTGCGACCCTGAAAACGAATGTCATTCTGAGCGAAGCGCCGCCGGAATCTTTCCAGCGATGCACGCCGTTTCCCGGCGCGGAGTCGAATGGATCCCCGTAGCGAAACGAGTTGCAAGCGCCAATGCAGCTCTCTGCGCGGAGGGAATCGGTCGCGCAGCGGCCGTAAACGAGGCCGGAGATGAGCCACTCGCCAGGCAACGCCGGAATCGCCCTGAGAGCAGCAACGTCGATAGCCACCGCCGCGCGCGGATCCAGAATGGACTTGGCCTCAACTTCCCGTTCCCGTATCTGAAAATAGTGCGCCAGCATATTTGTGTCTTTCGCGAGGCGCGTAATGCCGCAATCTGTATGGTGAAGTACGATCAGGTGAAACTCCCCGCCGCCTCCAGGAATCGCTTCGGCAACCTCTCCGATTCGACCGAGCATACCCAGTTGCTCCAAAAGTCCCGGTGTGATTCGGCCGCCGATATTTCTCATGACGACGGCCTCACCCGGTTTGATTCCGAGAACATGAGCAGGGTCCACGCGCATGTCGGCGCAACCGATGATAACAGCCTTCACATTCGGCAAAGACTGTGGCATAGGGCGCCCGGCTTGGACTGCCGGGCCGCGTACTCCTTGTTACGTTTCAACATCGCGACGGAGCGTTGTAATTCATGACTGGTCAGTGCTCCGCGAGGAAGAAATGGGGGCCTCAATACATTGCCTGATCCAGGCGATGTGTCCGACGGAGATTGCATCCTGCTAGATGGCGCGGAACAGTTCAAGCTACCTCAAAGCTCGGAGAACGGCTTTGGAGAAGAGTGCGCGGGCAAAGTCGATACGTCCTAGTCGGCCAATATACGTATGCACCATCTGAGATCAGTAACTAGAAACGCGTTCCCTTGCACCCTGGATCACTTGAGTTGATCGCCAAATCGCCAGAGCGCTCAGCGACAATGCCTGCGTCGCCGGCAATCTGCAGGCTCTGTTCGTATCACCGGCGATCCAGATGCACCAGCCCTGATGACTCCTCGCTGCAACCAGCAAGCCGCATTCCTGTAACCGTAAGCCTGTAACCCGCACCCTGCCAATACGCACTTCTCCCCCATTTGTGGAAATCCTGTCAAGCCTTACCAAAGTACTTCGCCCTGATCCCACAGCACTTCCACGCCAGAATCCCTGGCAGTAAACCCATCCCAATTTGCTATTCTGAACTTAGAGTAGAAAAACAAAAAAAGCCTCGCCCTGCGCGAGGCTTTTCTGTTTCCGGCAAAGGAAGACCCGTGCCCAGCCTCGCACCAGTCCCGACTCGCACCGCTCCTTTGCCCATGCCCGCCCCCTCCTTCGAGGTCACGAATGCAGCACTCCGGCCCCGAGCGCAACTGCTTTGCCTGCCCAAACATCCACACCCTTCCTGTCCTCGAATGCAGCATTCATGGCCGCTTGTGCAGCACTCCGGCCACGAAAGCAACTGCTCGCCTCTCAACAATCTGCCGCATGCCCCGCTGCCGCCCTCCGCGAAAATTCAACGGAATCAAACACCGCCTTCCTCACCCAGGGGAGAGGGGGTACCCCGGCGCCCCCCACGAAATTATGGGCATGGTCGGGAATCCTGCTTCCTCGTTATGAATTTCGGGTTACTATGGCTCACTCACCTCTCCCACAAGCAGCCGCCCACTTCACAGAGAAAGGGGTTTCCATGAGCCGGAAGTCCACGTGTTTCTCGGCCCTGCTCCTCAGCCTGTTCCTGTCGTTCCCGGCCCTTGCGCAACAGCTCACCGCGGTCGACGCCAAAGCCATGCTCGACAAGCTTGGACAAGCCTCCGCCGCCGACAATTCACACTCACCGACCAGCAGCAACAGCAGCTGAACAGCCTGCCGCCCGACTTGGCGGCCGCAGCGCCGTGCCCATCGCCTCTTTTCCAGCCCCTGCGTCCTGAATGCCGGCGATTCCCGCGTCAAGTCCCACCAGTTTGTCGTGTGCAAGGGCATCCTGCCCGTCGGCTTCGGCCCGGACAGACAGCGTTCGACGTCAAGTTCTCCCGCGCCTTTCCCTGGCACATCGTCACCGTGGACCTGAATACCGACGACACCGGCGACCCGCAGACCAAATACGTCCAGTACCTGTGGGAATACGACTTCACCGGCCTGCCCCAACAGGCTCAGGACTTATATTCTCAAAGGTCAGGCGCCTCATCCCGGCCGCTCGCTCTTTCGGCTGGACGGCGGCGCCTGGAAGTGGGCTGCTTATCAATAATCAGCGAGCGAAGCGCTCTTCGAACTGCAGTCACCCGCTACCCTCGACTCGCCCCGAGTGATCCATGTCACTGAAGGCGGCAATTCCCTGTGTTACCCCTGACAGTTGGAACTGATCCGCGCTGCTTCGCTTCGAGGTTCACAGCCACGGGCGGTTTCCCGGAGGCTTTTGCCATGTCCACGCTGCCGCGCCCTGATCGTCGAACCGCTGTTTTCGCCCTCACCCTCGCTGCCCTTCTTTCGCTGGGCTGCTCTCAGTCCACCGCACCGGCCGCCTCTTCTACCGGAACGCCGGTGGTGTCCGCAGCCACCGCGCCGCAGATTGTCGCAGCCAAAGATCCCTTCTGGGCCATGTATAAATCTGCCCACGAATGGGCGCCGGACGTCATCGCCATCCGCCTGAGCCAGAGAAGTCTGCAGGGTTACAAAAATGCCGCGGGCAAAGCGGGCCTGTGGGAAGCCGCCTTCGGATCCGCCAGTCTGCACCAGTACCGCCTCTATACCTACGCCGTCGCCGACGTGCCGCCCGACATCTTCAAGGGCGTGAAGGCTGGCCTGCCCATGCCCTGGGGCGGAGAGTCGCGCGACGCCATGGCCGTCGACCTCGCTTCGTTTAACGTGGATTCGGACGCCGCCTACCAGGCAGCCTCCGCCAACGCCGCCGCATGGCTGAAGACCAATCCCGGCAAGGAAATCAGCGCGCTCGAACTGGGCCAGACCTATAAGTTCGCTGGGCCGGTCTGGTATAGCCAGTGGGGCACCAAGGGCTCCGGCTATTCGACCCTCATCGACGCCAACACAGGCAAGGTCCTGAACCACAAGTAACGGCCGCTGCCGCGACTCAGGTTTCCGGCTCTCCCCGCAGCAGGTCGCGCGAGCGGAGAGGTCCGCGGGGACCGCAGGCCCGACTCACTTCAGGATCCTGCGGGTAAAAGCGAAGGGGGCGACATCCCTTGCGGGACCTCGCCCCCTTCTATCCGAACTCCTCAAAGATCTGGCTTCGGCTGCCTGAGTCCAGCCTCCTTTGTCAGACGCATGCAGGTCTTGTGAGCTTGCGCTCCCAACTCCCGCCCGTTTCTGTCACTCGGGCTGTACGAGCCATCTCGCCATCCATCCGGAAACTTAGGTTGCCCTTCGCTTCCTGAGACCTCGGTCTCCCGAGGCTCCTGGGTTTCGTTTCCGATTCCCCTGACGACTGCCGTTTGGCTCTCTTCTCGTGGAAGATTGCTCTCCCGTTGAAAGAATCATGCCACAACTTTGGCTCGTCGCAAGTCCTTTATTTCTGTGCAAATCCGGGTGTTTTCTGTGCAAATCACCCCGAGAATCGCGCTTTGCACCAGCCCCAGTGCATTAGCACCGTTCCTCGGAAAATCTCAGCTCTTTCGCTGTTCCGCATGCGCCTATTTGTATCTCGAATAGGCACTAATTCCGGGAAGATGGACGGCGACGGGTTGCAGGCTGTCTTCTCACTGCTTCGTGTCCAGCGGATGCTCCGCCTTTTCATAAAACTCGTTCTGCAGCTTCAGGCTCTCGTCGTCCGCCTTCACCGCGCGAATGGCCGACACCAGATCCGCGACCCAGGCCTTCATGTCGTACTCGCCCAGCGCCAGCGTCGCCTTCGTGCCGTCACCCGAATAATGGTTCGGGAATCGAGCATACCACCAGATCCCGGTGTAAACGTCCTCGGGGAGATGCAGGCGCGCCTGATCGGCTCCCGACTGCTCGTCGGCGCGATCCATATGCACAAGGTCCGGTCGCGTGACCAGCGTGTGCGCGGTTTCCGACTCGCCCGCATGCATATCCATGGTCGTCTGCTGCTTTGGGCGCCCTGAACCTTTGCGGTTGTCCCACCAATAGACGTACACCACGTAGTCGTGCTTCTCCTGCAGTTCCGTCTGCGCGAAATAGGGCAGCAGCGACAGATTGCCGCCATGTCCATTCACGATCAGGATCTTCCGGCATCCGTTGCGTCCCATCTCATCGGCGGTTTCCTGCAGCAGGTCTAACTGGATGTGCCGGCTGTAGGCAACCGTACCAGGCTGGTGCCGCGCCTCGTCGATCTGCCCGAAGTAGTAGGCCGGGAAGACGACGGCATATTCCTCGGCAGCGCTGTGCTGCGCCACCCAGCGCGCATTGATCAGGTCGGTCCCAATGGGCAGATGCGGCCCATGCTTCTCCAGAATCCCAAACGGGAGCAGGCAGACTCCCTGCGCCTTGTGAATGGCCTGTATGAAATCCGGACCGGTGAGTTCTTCCCACTGCGTGGACAGCTTCCCGGAATCCGCCGCCCCGCTCGCCGCCGTATCCTGCGCCGAGGCGCATAATCCCGCGCCCAGCACTCCGATCAACACAAGCCCGATCCAGTTCGTTCTGCGCATCGGTATCCTCCTCGCGAACGGACCGTTATATCAGAGAACGCAGCGCCCGCAGCGCATCTCGGCTGGCGTTAGTTTCGCGCTCTCCGCGGGAGACGAACCGCTCAATACATCCAGCTGCAGTCCCGGGTGAAGTCCGTGGTGGGAACGCGCTTCCACGTCCCACTTGTCTTTTCCACCGCGAAGATGCCGCCGCTGCCGCAGAACCCGCCGCAATTCTTGATCACCGAAACAAGCGCGTGAGTGTGGCTCGCGTCGAATCCCGGCACGCCGAGAAACCGCACATGTTTGACTCCCTTGTAGCGATCGCAGGCGGCGGCATCGTGGCCGCCAGTCGCCAGGCAGCTCCGCGCCTTCGCCACTTCTTCAGGTGCCAGCACGCGGTAGCCCTGAGGAATTGTGAACTGCGGCTCCCACGTACGGCTTGCGTGATTGGCCGCAACAAACGCGTCGGCCATCGTCCGCTCCTCCGGCGTGGACGGCTTCAGACAGCTGCCGCCCACCTGCGGAATATCCGTCTGCGATTGTCCGGCAAAGACCAGCGGCTCATCCTCTCCGGCTGCATACAGAGCGGAGTACACCGCATAGGCTTCCTGCGGTGCGGGACCACCTCCTGGCTGGTTGAGTGGATTGGTTTGCGACAAGTCCGTGACCGCCGGATTCTTCGCCGGACGCACGTGCCCATGCGGCATTAGCCGCGTCCAGAAGATGATGGCCACTGCCACCACCAGCACGATCCGTAACAGTAGTCTTCCCGAAAAACGCATGGCCGCACTCCGCAGAAACCATTGTCATCCTACGCGAGGCAGTTCCTTCCGCTGAGACTTCATTTCGCTCCGTTCACCACGTCGTTCGCGTGTCGGCGCTCAATCACAAGCTCTCTTGCGGTTCCGCGCTCAGAACGCAAGACCCGCGATCCTTCCCCCAAAAAAGGTCGCAAAAAATTACTCGGAAAATATCTGTTCTTCCTGACAATTTACGACATTGAAGTTGAATCGAGGCCCCTCTTCTGGCCATCGATAACACATCCTGAGCGCAATGGACTGCGCGTAAGGACAGAGCGCTCGCTCACGACGAGCGATGGAAGGTCGCATGAAACACCAACGAATTTCTTTTCTCATCGTTATCTCTCTGGCCCTCGCCGTCGCGGCTCGCGCGCAATCTGCCGCTCTCCTGCACGCGACCCCGGCTCCCGCAGAGAGCACGGGCACAACTGCGCTGCCCACCGCTAACATTAATGGCACAATCAGCGATAACGCCGGCGACGTGGTTCCGGGCGCGAATGTGACGCTGCTGGCGCCCGGCTCCGCATCGCCCCGCACCGCAACCGCCAACGAGAGTGGCGCCTTTAATTTCGAACAGGTCCCGCCCGGAGGTCCGTATCGCATTGCCGTGCGTGCAGCCGGTTTCGCCAACTGGACCTCGGCCGATCTCGAGTTGCAGCCCGGCCAGTTTGTCTTTCTCCCCGCCGTGCACCTCACGCTCTCCGGCGGCGTCACATCAGTGCTGGTTGTCGGGAACTCGGTGCAGCTCGCCACGGAGCAGGTCCATGCCGCGGAGCAGCAGCGCGTCCTCGGGATTGTTCCCAACTTCTACGTCGTCTACAACACGAATGCCGCGCCGCTGACGACGAAACTGAAATTCTCGCTGGCTCTGCGCGCGGAAGCGGATCCCGTCACCTTCGCCGGCGCTGCATTCATCTCCGCGCTCCAGCAGGCAGGCGGCACACCGAACTACCAGCAGGGCATGGCGGGCTACGGACAGCGCCTCGGCGCCAACTACACCACCGGCTTCACCGACATCATGATCGGTGGCGCCATTCTGCCTTCGCTGTTCCATCAGGATCCTCGCTACTATTACCAGGGCACGGGCTCCACGCACTCCAGGCTTTTCCACGCGCTCTCCGCGCCCTTCGTCGCCCGGGGCGACAACGGCCACCGACAGCCCAACTACTCCAGCATTGGCGGGGATCTGGCCGCGGGCGCCATCTCCAACGCCTACGAACCTGCGAGCAACCGCGGAGCCGGCCTCGTTTTCGAAAATGCCCTGATTGTCACGGGCGGACGCATGGCCAATGCCGTCGCGCAGGAATTCGTCCTGCGCCGCCTCACGACACGTAACCACAGGAGCGGCCCTTACAACGAAACGGAGCAGTGACTCGGGAGCGGGTCCCCGCGCTTACCGATAGAACTGATAGAGCAGGCCGCACCCGGTCAGGGCAATAATCAGATACGAAAAGCGATTCGCGATCATCACGGCCGGTCGAGTGTCACTGTCGCTGCGCAGCAGATCGTACCACTCGATCACCCATGCTTTGAGATAGCGCGAAAAAAGATACGACGGCACCAGCAGCGTAATAAAAATGGCGAGGATCGCCACCAACTGATTCTGCATGCTGGACCACTCGGGAAAGAACTTCATCCCGACCCAGAGCGGCACCATGCGCCATTCAGTCAGCGCCCCCGAGCGGCCCCCCGGAAAGCCGGCATACTCGTTCAGCGCCGCATAGAGCAGCCAGGCCAGCGGATAGCCCAGCCCGGTTGTGCCTACGTTGACTGAGATCACCGCAATGAGCGTGCGCAGCCAGCGCGTATGCAGGGCCGCCTGCAGATAGGCAGCCTCAATCACAATCACCGGCACCAGAAACCACAGGACCGTCGGATACTTCACCGGGAGCATGGGAATGCCCGCGTCGGCGAAGGCAGGCGAAGGCGAGGCCGCCAGAAAGGCTGCCGCCACGAGCGCCATCGTCCAAACCCTGGATTTCCGGATCATTTGCCCGGAATCATAGCATTGGGCGTTTACCCGGAACACTCCCACGAAAGTGAGACTTTCAGACCGCGACTTCTTCGCGTCAACGCTTTCACGCCCCGTCCCCAGCGGCTCTCACGGCCATTCTTCGCGGTACACTGTGGCCTGCTTTTCAACAACCTGCGCCGCCCCGGCGCGATGGAGTTCTGCTCTTGGCTTCCGGTTCTCGCCTCTTCGCTCTTCTCCTGCTGGGCCTGGTTTGCGGGGCCCTTGTAGCCGTAGCGGGAAGACAGAGCACGCCATCGCCCGTGGCTTTCGCCGCGAATGAGGATATCGACTGGCCGGCATACAACGGCAGTCGCGATGGCGACCACGATTCGCCCCTGGCACAGATCAACCGTTCTAACGTGGGAAAGCTCCGCGTCGCGTGGCGATACGACACCGGCGAAAAAGGCGACCTGCAGACGAACCCGCTCATCGTCGGACACACACTCTTCGGCTACACACCCACAGGGAAAGTGGTCGCCCTCGATGCCGCCACTGGGCATCTGCTGTGGACGTTTGATTCCGGCGTCACGAACACGCAGCCGTCCCGCGGGTTCGCAGTCTGGACCGACGGAAACAAGACTCGTATCTTCGCCGGGGTTGTGAACTACCTTTACGCGCTGGATCCGGCAACCGGCCATCCCATCGAGTCTTTTGGCGATAACGGTCGCATCGATCTGCGCAAAGGCCTGCGCCCCGAGGAGGACTTTACCCGCCAGTCCATCGCACTCACCTCGCCCGGGCTGATCTATAAGGACCTGATTATCGTCGGCGGCCGCAATCCTGAGACGCACCCTGCCCCTCCCGGCGACATTCGCGCCTTCGACGTACGCACGGGAGCGCTGCGCTGGACTTTCCACACCATTCCGCATCCGGGCGAGTTCGGCTACGAGAGCTGGCCGCCCAACGCATGGAAGAAGGCAGGCGCGGCGAATAACTGGGCCGGCATGACGCTGGATGTGGAGCGCGGCATCGTCTATGTTCCAACCGGATCCGCGGTATTCGACTTCTACGGCGGCGACCGTATCGGCGACGATTTGTTTGCCGATTCGCTGCTGGCTTTGGACGCAGCGACCGGACGCCGGCTGTGGCACTTCCAGGGTGTGCACCACGACGTGTGGGATCGCGACTTTCCGGCTCCGCCCGCTCTGGTCACGGTCATCCACGACGGGCGCCGCATCGATGCCGTCGTTCAGACGACCAAGCAGGGTGTCGTCTACCTCTTCGATCGCGTGACAGGTGCGCCTTTGTTTCCGGTCGAGGAAAAGCCCTATCCGTCCAGCGATTTGCCCGGCGAGCAGACCTCGCCCACGCAGCCAATGCCCATGGAGCCCGCCCCGTTTGCCCGCCAGCGGCTGACCGAGGGCATGGTGACGACGCGCACACCGGAAGCTCATGCCTGGGCGCTGCAGATCTTCCGTACCTTTCGCAGCGATGGCCAGTTTGTACCTCTGAGCCTCGATCGCCAAACCGTGGTCTTCCCGGGATTCGACGGCGGCGCCGAATGGGGCGGCCCGGCAGTCGATCCCGCGACTGGCGTGCTCTACGTGAATGCCAACGAGATGGCGTATACGGGCGGTCTGGTACGCGAGGATCCCGAAGCGTCAGCAGGCGCCGCAGTCTACCAGGCGCAATGCGCGATCTGTCACGGAACCAACCGCGCCGGTTCGCCCCCGGCCTTTCCCTCGCTGGTCGGCGTCACCCAGCGGCTCACCGACCCAGAGATCGCCGCCATTCTGGGGCACGGGCGCGGGCGCATGCCGGCGTTACCCAACCTGACCACCGCACAAACCAGCGCATTGCTCGATTTCCTGCGAACCGGATCCGGCGCAGCGGCACCTCGTGGTGTCGGCGCTGCCAAAACAATGCAGGGTGGACCCGGCGTTCAATACGCCTTTACCGGCTATCGCAAATTCCTCGATCCGGATGGTTATCCCGCGATTGCTCCTCCGTGGGGAACGCTGAGCGCCATCGACCTGAACAGCGGCAAATTCCTGTGGCAGGTTCCTCTCGGCGAATATCCGGCGCTGGCAGCGCAGGGGATGAGCAACACGGGCTCAGAAAACTACGGCGGCCCGATCGTCACCGCAGGCGGGCTCGTCTTCATTGGCGCCACGGTCTACGACCGGAAATTCCGCGCCTTCGACAGCCACACAGGGCAGCTGCTGTGGGAGACGCAGTTGCCGTTCGCCGGAATCGCAACGCCCGCCACCTACTCCATCGACGGCAAGCAATATGTGGTGATCGCGGCCAGCGGAGGCCGCGATCCAAAATCTCCCGTGGGCGGAACGTATATCGCCTTCGCGTTGCCCTGAGACGGATGGCCACGGGCATGCCGGACCCATCGCGGCACCCGTCGTGTCGCAATCGTGTAACATGACAACTCTGCAAGACTGACCGGGCATCCCATCGCCAGGGACAGCACGATTTCCCTTTCCCCCTGGAGACGCCAATGCATTTTTCCCGGATCTATCGCCTTTTCACAAGCAGCCTGGCCGCCGCTGCTCTGCCTCTGCTTCTCGCCTCATCGCCCGCCGTTCGCGCACAGGACACGCACCTGGTGAGCCCCACGCAACTGCAGCAGCAGGTGCAAACGGCCACGACCGCTCGACAGCAAAATATCGAAACTCTCAACAAGTTCCTCGCCACGCCCACGGCGGAAAAGGCGATGAAGGATGCGAAAATCGATCCTTCTCAGGTGAAGAACGCGGTTCCGACCCTGTCCGATGCGGAACTGGCCAACCTCTCCGCACGCGCAGCCCATGCGCAGAGCCAGTTCGCCGCGGGTGGCCTGACGACTCTGGCTTTAGCGCTCATCATCCTCGCCGTGGTGCTGATCATCCTGCTGGCGGCGTACCACTGATTCTGTGTTGATGATCGTTCTTGCGTGCATGATGGCAGCGGCTCCGGTCGCTGCCCTTGCGCAGGCCGGCAGTGCAGTCTGGATCGACGTGCCCTTTGTTCATCAGCCGCGAGAGGGGTGCGGCGCCGCGTCCCTTTCCATGGTGATGCAGTACTGGGCGCAGCAGAGGGGTCAGCCGCCTCCGCCGGCAAGCGCGGTGGGCAAGATTCAGCAGACACTCTATGTGGCAGCGGAGCACGGTATTCCCGCCTCCTCTATGCAGAGCTATCTGCAGCAGCACGGGTTCCTCGCTTTCGCCCTGAACGGCCACTGGAGCGACCTCGAACAACAACTCCGCAAGGGCCGTCCGCTGATTGTCGCGCTCCGGCCGCAGGGAGACCGCGCCCTGCACTATGTTGTTATCGACGGCGTCGATTCGGCGCGCGGTCTGGTGACGATGAATGATCCCGCCGACCGCAAACTGCTCTCCGAGGAGCGTGCAGCATTCGAGAAAGACTGGAGCGCCACCGACCACTGGATGCTGCTCGCGGTGCCTGCGCCGTCCGCGCACTGATTCTCGGCCTGGCCGCGCTGGCTTGTGCATGCAGCGCGAGCGCCGACCCTTGCACTGTGCGGCGCCCCGCGAATGACGCAATTCAGGAAAAATTCCAACAACAGGACTGGGCCGGCCTGATTCGTCTGGACGAGGCAGCTCCGACTCTCGCGCCCGACGACAACTTCGCGCTGGGCATGGCTCAGGCGCACCTGGGACGCTTGCCGGAGGCCGAACGGGCGTTAAGCGTCGGCCAGCGTCAGTGCTCCCAGGACAAGCGGTTCCCCACTGAGCTGGCCGGCGTCGCCTTCGAGCAGAAGCATTACCCGGCAGCGGCCCGCTGGCTGCGCCGGGCGCATCACCTCGATCCCGCCGATGCCTATGTGAGCAACTTTCTGGCCACCGTTTATTTTCTTTCGGGCAATCTCGATGCCGCGTTGCAGGTCTGGAACCGCATTCATAAGCCAACAATCGACAATCTGGATCTGGATCCGCACCTGCGCGTCCACCGCCTGCTGCTTGAGCGCGCCTTTGCTCTCTCGCCCCACGCGACCGTGGAAGAGCCGCAATACGAAACAACGGCGCTGCGACTCGACGGCCTCGGGATCTTTCCTGCATGGAGCCTCCACCTGAACGCGCTGCCCAGCGGCCAGTTCGACGCGGTCTTCCGCGCACAGGAGCAGGATGGATTCGGCGCCGGTCCGCTGGAGACCGCGGTGTCGACCTTTGGCGGGTTGCCGTACGAAACGGTCTACCCCAGTTATGCCGACATCAATCATTCGGCCATGAACGTAGAGTCGCTGCTTCGCTGGGATACACAAAAACGCCGCGCCTGGATCGCGCTGTCAGCGCCTCTCAATCACCTGCCCTGGTGGCGATGGCAGATGAGTGCCGACCTCCGCAACGAGAACTGGGCCATTCGCCGCTCGTTTACCGGTACCGCGCCCGTGGTCGCCTCGTTAAACCTGGAGCGCGAATCGTTCGACGCGACGCTCACTTCGTTGTCCACCGCTCGCGTGCAGTGGTCGGCGGGGGGCGAAGCGGCGCATCGAAATTTCCGCAGCGTTGTCCCCGGATCGGCTCTGACCGCGCCATTGCTGACGCCGGGATTCGAACTGAGGCAGTTCACTTCCGTGCGGGCGCCGCTGCTGCACCTGCCTGCGCACCGCTTCGCACTCGATGGCGCAGGTAGCTCCGCTTTTGCGCGAACGTTTTCCAGTCCGTCCTACGCCTCGGAAACATTGCAGGGCTCGGCACGGGCGGACTGGTTTCCCCAAATGGAAGGAGACCAGTATGAGCTCACCCAACAGTTGCGCGCAGGACGCATCTTCGGCACGGTCCCAATCGACGACTTGCTTCTCTTCGGCATGGATCGCGACGATACGGACCTGGGGCTCCGCGCCCACCTCGCGACGCGCGACGGCCGCAAAGGGAGCGCACCCATCGGCAATGGATATCTCCTCAGTAATACCGATTTCTACCGGCGCCTCTACACCAACGGCCTGTTCACGATTCATGCCGGCCCGCTGCTCGACATCGGACGCATGACGGCGCCGAACAACGGCCTCTCCGCACAGCAGTGGCTGTTTGACGCCGGCGTCGAGGCGCGGCTCACGGTTCTGCATACAAGCGTGGTTCTCAGTTATGGACGCGACCTCCGCTCCGGCGCAAATGCCTTCTATGGAACGGCAGCGCCTCCGACGGCCAACTTGCCCTGAGGGTCAGCGCTGCTGGAGCAGCCAGTGCACGAACTCCACCCCGGCGGCATAGTTGTCGTATTCGGCAGGCAGCTTCCGGCCATGAGTGTACTCGTTATCGAGCCAGGGGGTGCGAGTAACAGCCGGTTACCGCTCCCTGCC
>CAVPCE010000021.1:0-20311 GCA_963702295.1 uncultured Acidobacteriaceae bacterium
GTTTGCGTATCGACGGCCAGGCGACTCCATGGGGAAAGACCGCGCGCGCAGGCCATGTGCATCATCTCGACGGAACTGACCTGGTCATCTGGATTCAGCGACAGTCGAGTGAGGCGGTGCGCGTCGAACTGACCCCGGCATCATGAGAAGTCCCGCCGTCGAATGGCGGGTGTGGCCCTTCAGGCGCGCGCCGCGAGAGATCGCGATTTCTTAACTGAGACCAGTACCGAGGAGTCTTCGACTTTCCGCGGCGGCGCCACGGAATCGCGAATGCGGAGCTCGGTCTTCAGAACAATCTGCCGCACCGGACTGTCTTTTTGCGCGACGCGGTCAAGCGCCAGCTGCGCTGCCTCGGCGCCCAGCTGATACGGAGACTGATACACCGACGATAACTGCGGTGAAGTGGTCTCGGTCAGGTCCAGCCCATCAAACCCGATGATGGAGATATCGTCAGGGCAATGCAGGCCCGCTTCCCGGATAGCCAGCAGCGCTCCCAGGGCGATCATGTCGTTGCAGGCAAGAATGGCGGTGGGGCGGGGAATCATCTTCAGCAGGATTTTTGTTTTCGCGAAGCCGCCGGCGCGGTCGAAGGTGGTCTCCTGCATGTATCCGGGATCTGCGTCCATGCCGGCTTTTTTCAACGCGCGTTTGAAGCCCTTCAGCCGATCCTGAGCGTTGGTCAGATGCAGCGGACCGGTGATCGCAGCCAGCTGACGGTGTCCCAGGCCGATCAGGTACGAAGTCGCATGATAGGCGCCGGCCAGGTTATTGATGGTGACGCTGTCCCCATCCCAGTTACGCGGCAAACGGTCGATGCACACCACCGCGGCGCCTGCGCTCCGATACGATTCGGTCTGCGCGGTCAGATCGCTGAAATCGGAGGGAATCACGATCAGCCCCGAGGGCAGATAGGTCCGCAGCGCATTCAGGTGCATGACTTCCTTGGCGTGATCATTGTCGGTATTACACAGCACCAGGCGGTAGCCATTGGTAAAGGCAACGTCCTCGGCGCCGCGCACCACACCCGGGAAAAAGGGGTTCAGAATGTCCGGAATGATCATGGCAAGAATGTTGGTCTTGTCGCGACGCAGGCCGCGGGCCAGCTGGCTGGGCTGGTAGCCCGTGGTCTTGACCGCGTCCAGAACGCGCTTCCGCAGCGGCTCACGGACTCGCGCCGTGTCGTTCAGAACATGAGAAACGGTGCCCAGCGAGACGCCGGCCAGTTCGGCTATCTGCTTCATATTGGGCATCGTGGACAATCCTCCTTGCCAACATCCCGGCGTTCGATTTCGCTGCAGGCCGATCCAAAACCTCACTGCGCCGGAGGATTCAGGGATGGCGAAAAAGCCAGTCGCTGCGCCGCCGAAAGCCGACGCTCTGAATGGTTTCACACAGCATAGCAGAGGAATTTCGTCCGTCTTCCATCACGGAAAAGTCATGTTGGTGTGGTGAGAAGCGGACGCCGTCTTTCAATTCGCAGGGCACGCTCCGACTCCCCTGGCACGAGTAACTCAGGCAGCGAGATTCGATGCTTGACAATCGCCTGAGGCCGAAACTACACTTCGGGCAAATTGCTTGAAAGCTTTCACGCTGCCGCGTCCTGCATCACCTGGAGCCGAGTTTCTCTCCGCACCTGACCCGGGTCCTCCCTGCGGCGCAACGCCCGGCGAAACCACCATCGAGGACAGCTATGGACAAATCGATCAAGCTGGAAGCCTCGGTGGCCTGTGCCAACTTTGCCTGTCTTGAGGCCGATCTGCAGCAGCTCCGCGCAGGGAGCATCGACTACCTCCATATCGACATCATGGATGGCCAGTTCGTGAATAACTTCTGCCTCGACTTTTCCCTGATGACGACAATCCGCCGGCTGTGCGACACACCCATGGACTGCCATCTGATGATCGAGGAACCCGAACGCTATATCGACCGGGCGGTCGAGGCGGGCGCCGCGTACGTCACCATCCATATCGAAGCCACGCATCACGCGCAGAAGGCGCTACTGCAGATCCGCGAAAATGGTGCGAAGGCGGGTATCGCTCTTAACCCGGCTACCCCTGTCAGCAGCCTGGATTACATCCTCGACGACATCGACATGGTTACCGTCATGACCGTCAATCCCGGCGCCATCGGCCAGAAGCTTGTGCCTGCCACACTGAAGAAGATCGCTGACGTTCGCAAGATGCTGGAGAACTCAGGCCACGGCCATGTCGAGATTCAGGTCGATGGCAACGTCAGTTTCCAGAACATTCCGGCGATGGTCGGCGCCGGTGCCACCATGCTGGTGGGAGGCACCTCGAGCGTGTTCCACAAAGACTATTCCATTGGGGAAGCGATAGCGGCTGTTCGCACCATCGTGAACCAGACTGAGCGGGTCCAATGATCCTTGTTCACTCCTATCCCATCGCCGTAGCGCTGTGCGTCCTCACGATGTTCTGCTGGGGCTCCTGGGCCAACACCCTCAAGATGGAGCCGCGCTCCTACCCTTTCTCTCTCTTTTACTGGGATCAGTCGGGCGGCTACCTGCTGCTGCCTCTGCTCATCGGGCTCACCTTTGGCTCGCTCGGACACGAGGGCCGCGGCCTCCTGGAGGATCTCCGACAGGGAAGCGCCAGCAGCTATGAATGGGCAATTCTGGGCGGATTCGTGTTCAATCTCGCCAACATTCTCTTCATGGCCGCCCTCGATATTGCCGGTATGGCGGTCGCTTATCCCATCGCCATTGGAATCGCGCTGGTCGAGGGCGTGCTCATCAATTACATTGCCCAGCCCAAAGGCAGTCCGGCGCTCATTTTCACCGGTGTGGCGTTCATTACGGTGGCCATCATTCTCGACGGGCTGGCCTATCGCAACTGCCAGAGCCAGAACAGTGAGCCCGGTCAGCTTGTGAAAGGAATTTCCCTCGCGATTTCCGGCGGCATTCTGATGGGCCTGTTCTATTTCCTGGTGCAGCGGTCCATCTCGCCCAACTTCGAGCATCTGGAGCCCGGCAGGTTCGGGCCTTATGCCGCAGTGCTCGTCTATTGCGCCGGTACCTTCGTCTCCAACTTCATCATCAATACCTGGTTTATGTCGCACCCCGTGAAAGGCCCTAAGGCGACCTACTCCGACTACTTCCGCAGCGGCACGTTCAAGTTCCACATGATTGGCGTACTCGGGGGAGTCATCAACGGCATCGGCGTCACTTCGAACTTTGTCGCATCGAAGGCGGCCAGCCCGGCGATCGCCTATGGCCTCGGACAGGGCGGCACCATGATCGCCGCTATCTGGGGAGTCTGTATCTGGAAGGAAACGAAAGGGGCCTCCAAAGGCACGCAGGCGATGATCGGCTTCATGTTCGCCTTCTTTCTTACCGGCCTGATCCTGCTCGTCACCGCAATGCTGCACTAACAACAGGAGCCAGACAGATCCCATGATCGCCATCGGTTCCGATCACGCCGCTTTCGACTTCAAGGAAGCCATCAAAGCGTGGCTCATCGAGCGAGGCTATCCGCTGCAGGACTTCGGCACCTGCGATCATCAGCGTGTCGATTACTGCGACTACGGATTTAGCGTTGCGGAAGCCGTCGCGCGCGGCGAATGCGAGAAGGGCCTGGTCTTCTGCGGAACCGGCGTCGGCATCTCCATCAGCGCCAATAAGGTGAAGGGCATTCGCTGCGTGGTTTGCAGCGAGCCGTATTCCGCGAAGCTCTCCCGCGAACACAACGACACCAATATCCTGGCTCTTGGCGCCCGCGTGGTGGGCATCGAGCTGGCCAAAATGATCATCGAGATTTGGCTCACTACTGGATTTGAAGGCGGGCGCCACGCTGACCGCGTTCGCAAAATTGAGCAGTACGAAAAACAAAACTCGTAAACAGGTTGTATTCGCCGTGCCCATTGCCGTACTTCCGTCCCGTTTCTCCTCTGCGTACCCTGTATGCCGGAGTCGCTCATGACTCGCAGGGCTCTTAATATCGGCGTCGACATCGGTGGGACCAATATCAAGCTCGGTCTCATCGATTCCGACGGCCGTATTCTCCATCAGACAAAAACGCCTACCGTTCCCGAACGCGGTAGCGACGCTATCATCGCCTCGATCGTTTCTGCATTGAAGGAACTGCTGCAGGAGGCCTCGCTTCACCCCGAAGACCTCACCAGCATCGGCATCGGCGTGCCCGGTACCGCGGACGCCTCGACCGGCACCGTTGTTTATGCGCCCAACATTTTTTGGCGGGATGTGCCGATCGTCTCGACAATACAAGCGACATTCTCTCTGCCCATCTACATCGCGCAGGACACTCGCGCAGCCGCCTGGGCCGAATTCCTCGTTGGCACGGCGCGCGGTCTGCGCGGCATTGCGGCCGTTACCCTCGGAACCGGTGTCGGATGCGGTATGGTCCTCGACGGCCGCATCTTTCACGGCGCGCTGAATACCGCCGGCGAGTTCGGACACCAGATCGTCGCGATCGACGGGGAAACCTGTAACTGCGGTCGCCGCGGCTGTCTGGAAGCTCACGCGGGCGGACTTGCTATTGTGCGCGAGGCGAAGAAACGCATACCGAACCTCCGGCAGCTGGTTGGCAAAGACGAGATCGGCGTGGACGACGTCTACCTGCTGGCGCAGCAGGGGAATGCTCAGGCTCGTGAAATTACCGATGAGGTGGTTCGCTATATCGGCGTGGGCCTGGTGAATCTGATCAACCTCAACAGCCTCGAGATGATTTGCCTCAGCGGCGGCATCAGCAACGCGCCCGCAGAGTTGCTGCTCGATCCGCTGGTCGCATTTGTGCGTGGCCGGGCTTACCAGGCGATCTCGGACAAAGTGCAGATTTGTCGCTCCACCCTGGGTGAGGACGCTCCGCTGATCGGGGCATCGCTGCTCTATCATGCCATTGCACCCGACAGAAGCGAATCGGGGAGATGACGATGGGGCACGCACCAAAATCCCCGCCCGGAGAACTCAACCGTCGAGAGTTTGTCGGCTCGCCGTGATGAGCTGCGCCTTCATCGCCGGGCCCGGCTCGCTGCTGGCCGAAGTCACCGCGGAAAGCAATCCCGTCCCGTACCATGGCGCGCTTCGCGCTTTACCGCCGGGCGCGGTGCGGCCGGAAGGCTGGCTGCGCAGCTGGCTGCGAGAAGCAGGCAACGCAGTTGGGCTCGCATCTGCCCGACGTCTCCTGGCCTTTCACGAAGGACTACTGGGGCACCCAGCAGCAAGGCGATTATTGGACCCAGGAACAGGAGTACGAGCAGTGGTGGCCCTGGGAACAGCGCGGCTACTGGATGGACGGCGCTACGCGCCTGGCGCTGCTGCTCGATGATCGGCAGCTCCTCGCCCGCGCCACAAAGCCCATCGAGTACGCACTCACGCATCCCGATAAAGAGGGCTACCTTGGCCCCGAGCTTTTCCAGGATCCTCTCGGCGACTATCACCGCTGGCCGCATGCGGTTTTTTTTCGCAGCGTTGCCGCCGTTGCCGATGCCGGTTCGCCGTTGGCGGGAATCAGCCACCAGCAGATTGCCGAGGTGATGCAGCGCCACTACCTCTCCGACAACGCGGACTACGGTAAGCCGAAACGCAACATCAATAATGTCGAAGACATCCTGTGGTGCTACGCGCAGACGCGCAATCCGCAACTCCTTGCCATGGCGGAGAAAGCCTGGCACGAGTACATGCAGTACTCCGACGACCCCGAGAACGCCGATCTCGGTTACATGCGTGTCATGGGCGATACCCCCATCGATACGCACGGCGAAACCTATGCGGAAACCGCCAAGCAGCCTGCACTCCTCTATCTCTATACCGGCAAGAAGGACTACCTGACCTTCGGGCTCGCCGCGCAGCGCCGCATCTTCGATCACCACATGCTCATCGACGGCATTCCCTCCACATCGGAGTGGTTCGCCACGCGCACCGCGCTTGACTCGCACGAAACCTGCGATATTACCGACCACACGTGGTCCTGGGGCTACTACCTTCAGGCCACCGGCGACGGCGCCTGGGGGGATCACATCGAGCGAGCCATTTTCAACGCCGCGCCCGGCGCCATTAAGAAAGACTGGAAAGCCCTGCAATATTTCTCATGTCCTAACCAGTTCCTGGCGACACTCGATTCCGACCACAACTGGCCGAAGTTCAGGGAGCATGGCGGCGGCATGATGGCCTTCCAACCCAATCCCGGTCAGCGCACCGCCTGCTGCGGGGGCAACGTGCATCGTGCCTTCCCGAATTACGTCATCCGCATGTGGATGCAGAGCGATGACGATGGCCTCGCCGCTGTTCTCTATGGACCTTCCACAGTGCGCACGACCGTCGGCGCGGAGCGCCAGCCGGTAGAAATCGTGCAGACCACGCACTACCCCTTCGACGAGCAGATTCAGTTCCGCATCAATACCAGCCGCGCCGTTTCCTTCCCGCTCTCGCTGCGCATCCCGCGCTGGTGTGCCGCGCCGCGCCTTGCCGTGAATGGCACAACTGTCACCGCTGAGCCCAACGACAAAGGCTTCGTCGTTCTCCGCCGCACCTTCCACAGCGGCGACGTGATCACCCTCACCCTGCCGATGAAGCTTGCTCTTTCACGCTGGCCGCAGCAGGGGATCGGGATTGAGCGTGGGCCGCTTGTCTACTCCCTGCCCATCGACGCCCACTGGACGTCCACCGTTGTCCCCCGCTATTCCACCGAAGAATTCCCCGCCTGGGAAGCGACGCCGCAATCTCCCTGGAGTTACGGGCTCGCCATCGACGAAGCCCAACTCGAGACTGCCGTGGAGGTGAAGAAAACGCCCGCCTCTGCAGACGCCTCCGTCGATCCCTGGGAGAACCCGCCCGTCCACCTCACTGTGCCAGTCCGAAAAATTACTGGTTGGGAGCTGCAGGCCAATCCCGATAAACCCGAGCAGAAGTTCACGCCCACCCTGCCCGACCTCGCGACCGCCCAGATCAGCGAAACGGTGGAGCGCGTCTCGCTGGCGCCCTATGGATCCACGCACCTCCGGCTCACGATCTTCCCGGAAGTGAAAAGCTAGCGCGGGTTGGTCCCCAGTACCTTCGCAGGTCGCGCCGTCAAAGCCGACATCAACGGGCGCAAGTCAAAATGGCTCCCGCAATCGACTCCAGCGGCATCACCTTGTCCACCCCATGCAGCTTGATGGCTTCCTTCGGCATGCCAAAGACCACGCAGGTCGCCTCATCCTGCGCGATCGTCGTCGCTCCCGCCTGCTTCATCTCCAGCATCCCTCGCGCCCCATCATCACCCATCCCGGTCAGGATCACACCGACCGCATTCTGCCCTGCGTAGCGCGCCGCGGAGCGGAACAGCACATCCACCGAAGGCCGGTGCCGGCACACCAGCGGCCCGTCTTTCACCTCAACGTAGTAGCGCGCCCCGCTGCGCTTGCAGCAGCAGATGATGATTCCCCGGCGCGATCAGCGCCCGACCGCGCAGGACTGTGTCCCCGGTCTCCGCTTCTTTCACCGTAATGGCGCACAGCCCGTCCAGCCGATTCGCGAAAGCCCGCGTGAACAGCTCAGGCATATGCTGCACGATCACGATGCCCGGCGTGTCCGCGGGCAGCATCTCCAGCAGCGTCTTCAGCGCCTCCGTCCCGCCCGTGGACGCGCCCATCACCACCACCTTCTCCGTGGTCTTCGCCATCGCGCAGGTAGCCGGCGCCAGCACGGCATCCGCTGTCAGCTTCGGCTCCACACGATGCAGCGCGCGCAGGGGACGCACGCGGGCCCCCGCCGCCGCCTTCACCGCTTCACAAATCGCTGTCCTCGACTCCTCCAGAAACTGCCGCAACCCCAGCCGCGGCTTGGTCACGATGTCCACGGCACCCGACTCCAGCGCCTCGAGCGTGCTCGCCGTCCCCTCCTCGGCCAGGCTCGAGCAGATCACCACCGGGATCGGATGCTGCGCCATGATCTTCGCAGAAAGGTCAGCCCGTCCATGCGCGGCATCTCGATGTCCAGCGTGATCACATCCGGCAGCTGCTCGGCAATCTTCTCCGCCGCCACAAACGGATCGCCCGCCGTGCCCATCACCTCGATCTCCGCATCGGAGGCCAGCACGTCGCAAGCGTCTGCCGTACCACGGCCGAGTCGTCCACAATCAGTACGCGAATCTTTGAGTCCCGCATCTCCGCCGCCCCGTCCGGCTGTAGCTTCATCGCAGCCGTGCACCAATACCTCGCCGTTGGCGGTGAGGAAATCGATATGAATCCGCCCGCCGTCCGCCCAGACGCTGCGCCATCACCCGATAGCCTTCCTCTGCCAAAATCTGGAGCGCGCGATCGGCATTCATTCGCCCCACCGTGGGCCGCGCCTCGCTGTGCTCCACCTGCAGCACGTCCGCCCCGCCGAACAGCTTCACCTCAGTCTCGCGCCGGTGCGCGCCGCGCGCGTCCAGCTCTTTTGCCACCTCGCGAATTGCCGAGTCCACATAGCGGCGCAGCGCCGCGACACTCATTCGGCCTCCGTCCGCCGGACAATTGCGGCAGCATGGGATGGCACAGCGCGCCAGAGCCCGAGCCGCCGATTCCAGAACGTCACGCCCACACACGAGCCCAGCACGGTCCGCAGGATCGTCGGTCCCTGGACGAGATGCAGTTCGCCCGGCTGTACGTAAATGTCCGCCATGCCTGTCGCCTCCTCATCCGTGTCCATCTTCCTCCGTAGAGCGCCGGCCCGATGGCGGTCAGAGGAAGCTGCATGTCGTGGAGCGTCTCCGAGTGCCCGACGAACAGGTATCCATGTGGAACCAGTTGCCGGGCAAGCTTGCGCAGGATCTTTTCCTGGGTGGCGCGATCGAAGTAGATGATCACGTTCCGGCAGAAGATTGCGTCCGCCTGTCTCCGCCAGCGGTAATCGGCGTCCATAAAATTCAGCCGCCGGAATTCCACCAGCCGCCGCAACTCCGGGACCACCCGCACCTGGTTCGATCCGCGATCCCGGCTCCGCATGAAATACTTCCTGCGCAGCGCCGCCGGCACCGGCTCCGCACCCTCCGTCGTAATAAGATGCCCAGTCGCGCCTTTTCCAGAACCGTGTGGAGATATCGGTCGCCAGAATCTGAAAGCGAAACCCTGGATGCGTCTCCGCATATCGCTCAGCACCATGGCCAGCGTGTAAGGCTCCTCGCCCGTCGAGCAGCCCGCACTCCACACCAGCAGCGGCCTCCCTGCCGCCTGCGCCGCCATCTCCGGCAGCGCCTTGCCCAGCCAGAAACTCGAAGTGCCCCGGCTCGCGAAAAAAGTCAGTTTTGTTGGTGGTCACCACGTCGATCAAGGGAATGATTTCGTCGTTCGGCCCTCGGGCGCGAACAGATACTCGCAATACCGGCGTAGGATCGAGGCTCAGGCTGCTGCAGCCGCCGCTTGATGCCGCGCCTCCAGCATCGTCTGCTTTTCCGGCCCAGGTGGATGCCCGCCTCCGTGATAAATCAAAGGCGCGACAGCCGGTCGAAGTCCTGCTCCGGACAGGCGTCTCATCGTGGTATGCTCATTGTCGCTCCGCGCTCGTTCTCTCTCATGCGGCTGCTTCCACCAGGCACTGGCCGGCTGCTGCGCGCGGACCAGCCGCCAGTTCTTCGGCCGAAAAGACACGATCGATGTCCAGGATCATGATGAACTGCGTGTCGCGCTTGCCCATGCCCTTGATGAAGTCGGTGCGGATATGCGTGCCGATCCGGGGCGCCGGCTGAATCTGATCCGGCTCCAGGTCGATCACCTCTTCCACCGAATCGGCCAGCGCGCCGATGACCGTGGATTCGTTCTCCAGCAGGACCTCGACCACCACAATGCAGGTGTTGCGCGTGCTCTCGGTCTTCGACATCTCGAAGCACAGTCGCAGATCGACGACGGGAACCACGCTGCCCCGCAGATTGATCACCCCGCCATGAAATCCGGCGTCCGGGGAATCGCCGTAATGGTGGTCAGATCCAGCACCTCTCTCACCTTGGCCACATCCGTGGCGAAAATCTCGTTGCCCAGCTTGAAGGTGAGATATTGCCGTGTCTCCGTGATTTCGCTAACGCTCATACTTCAACTCCTTTCTCCTGAAGACAGGCGCGCGGCGAAGCCTCGCGCACGGCCTGCGCCCGTCGCCCGTCTTGCGGGTCAGTAGCGCTCGAACTCGCCGTCCAGTTCGTCGTGCTTGTCGTTGAGTCTGCAGAGTTGACGCCGCCTTTGGCGCGCCGTTTTCGCCGGCCGGTGATCCGGCTGCGGCTTGGCACTTTGGCACCGCGCGCGCCGCCGCCGTACCGGTGCCGGCCGGCTTGCCGGCCCGGCTGCCTCTTCCTCTCCCGTGCGGAAGAACGACAGCGCGCTCACCAGCTGATCGGACTGCCCGGTCAATTCCTCGGTGGTGGAGGCCATCTCCTCGGCTGCCGAGGCGTTCTGCTGGATCACCTGCTCCAGCTGCTGCAGCGCCTTGTTGATCTGCTCCGCGCCGGTATCCTGCTCCTTGCTGGCAGCGGTGATCTCCTGCACCAGCTCGGCGGTCCGCTGGATGTCGGGAACCAGCTTGTCCAGCATCTCGCCGGACTTCTCCGAGACCTTGCAGCGTGGTAGCCGAAAGCTGATTGATTTCGCCCGCCGCCTTCTGGCTGCGCTCGGCCAGCTTGCGCACTTCGGCCGCCACCACCGCGAATCCCTTGCCGTGTTCGCCGGCGCGCGCCGCTTCGATCGCCGCGTTCAGCGCCAGCAGGTTGGTTTGCCGAGCGATCTCCTCGATGATGGAGATCTTGTTGGCAATCTCCTTCATCGCCGCCACCGCTTCGAGAACGCGACTTGCCGCTCTCCTGCGCGTCGCTGCGCGCTCTTGTTGGCGATCTTGTCGGTCTGTTGCGCGTTATCGGCGTTCTGCTTGATGTTCGAAACCATCTCCTCCATGGACGACGAAGCCTCTTCGGCCGCTGCTGCCTGCGAGCTGGCGCCCTTCGACACCTGGATGGACGCGGTGGAGATGGACTGGCTGGCCGCCGCCACTTCGCCCGCGATGGATGCGGATATCGGAGACGGTCTGCGTCAGCCCCGCCACCATGGAGATCAGCGCCTGCATCAGCTTGTCCTGCGGCGAACGCTCGCGCAATGTCCACCGTCAGGTTGCCGTTCGCAATTTCCTCGGCCGCCGCGGTAATGTCGTTCATGGCCCCGATCAGCGTGTTCAGGTTGTTCTTGATGGTGTTGAAGTCGCCGTGATAGGTGTCGGTGATCGGCGGCGGAATATCGCCCTTGCTGATCCGGTCGACATAGCGGCGGAGACATTCAGCGGTCCGATCACTGCGTCCAGTATGGCGTTCACGCCGCGGACGATCTCCGCATATGCGCCCTGGAACTGCTCCGCGCTTGCCGCGCTCTGCGAGCTTGCCCGGCCTTGGAAGCTTCGGTCAGCCGCGCCGAGTTCCTTCTGCAGGCTCTGCAGCACCGTCGCCAACATTGTTGACGGCGACCTTCATCTTCTCGTGATCGCCCTTGTAGGTCTGCGCGATCAGCTCGTCGATCTTGCCGGTGGAAATCTGCGCCAGGATCCGGTTGCCTTCGCCGATGGGCAGCAGAATGGCATCCAGCATGGTGTTGACGCCGCGCACGATCTCGGCATACGCGCCCTGGAACTGCTCCGGCTTGCCGCGCTCGGAAAGCTGACCCTCCTTCGACGCATCGATCAGCCGCGCCAGCTCCTTCTGCAAACCCTGCAGCACGGCGCCAACATTATTAACGGCGACCTTCATCTTCTCGTGATCGCCCTTGTAGGTCTGCGCGATCAGTTCGTCGATGTTGCCGACGGAGATCTGCGCCAGAATCCGATTGCCTTCGCCGATGGGCAGCAAAATGGCGTCCAGCATGGTGTTGACGCCGCGGACGATCTCGGCATAAGCACCCTGGAACTGCTCGGGCTTGCCGCGCTCGGAAAGCTGGCCTTCCTTCGACGCATCGATCAGCCGCACCAGCTCCTTCTGCAGGCCCTGCAGCACGGACCGACGTTGTTCACGGCAACCTTCATCTTCTCGTGATCGCCCTTGTAGGTCTGCGCGATCAGCTCGTCGATTTTGCCCCCGGAAATCTGCGCCAGAATCCGATTGCCTTCGCCGATGGGCAGCAGAATGGCGTCCAGCATCTCGTTGATGCCTTCGACCATCTCGCGATAGATGCCGTTGAATTCGCTTGTCCGTCCGCGTTCCGTCAGCCGGCCTTCCTTCGACGCGTCGACCAGCCGCATGATCTCCTGGGAGACCAGCAGCGCATCGTCCTTCTCCGCGGCTGGCTTCCTTCCTGTTCACCGGAACTGCATGGCCATTGCCGGCAAACCCATTCGCCTTCCGTTCCTCACTGCTGACTGTCCCTGGCATTGCGTTTCCCTTTCTTCTGCTTCGATCTCTGCGATCAGGCTGTTCATGCGTTGCTCGTCACCTGTGGCTGGCTTCTGCCCCAGGGCTGACTATTCCGCTGTCCGCCGCTGGGGAGGACTGCTCCCGGAACCGGAAGGACAGGGCCGCGGACGTCCGGTTGCGGCCTTCGCCCGCGCTGCTTCCTGCACCAGCCGCTGCGGGTCCAGAATCAGCGCCACCGCGCCGTTGCCCAGAATCGTCGCCCCGGAGACCACCTGCACGTGCCGGTACAACCGCCCCAGGTTGCGAATCACCGTCTGGCAATCCCCCAGCACCCGGTCCACCACCAGGCCACAGCGCCCCTCGTCGCTTTCCACCACCATGATCTGTTCACGCTCAGGCGCCGGCGTTCCCATCGCGAAATACTGCCGCAGCCGGATATACGGCACGATCTCCCCGCGCACGTTCGCCACGTGCTTGCCGTTAGCACGCTCCACCTCTTCGCGCGTCAGCTCGATGCACTCCAGCGTCGTCGCCAGCGGCAGAACAAAGGAGCGCATCGCCGACGGCCACCAGCAGTCCGTCAATAATCGCCAGCGTCAGCGGCAGCCGCAGGGTCACCGTGGTGCCCTCGCCTTTGCGCTGGCCACGTCGATTGTGCCGCGCAGGCTCTCCACACGCTGCCGCACCACATCCATGCCCACGCCGCGTCCGGAGACATCCGTCACTCGCGTCGCGGTAGAGAATCCCGGCTGAAAAAGAGAGCGAATAGATCTGCTCGCTCAGTCAGCACCGCCTCCGGCGGCAACCAGCCCGCGTTTCAATGCGCGACTGCGCACTGCATCGGCATCGATTCCGCCGCCGTCGTCCGACACGCCGATCAGCACACTGGCCCCGGAATGCCGCGCGGACAGATGGATCGTGCCGTCCGCGGCTTGCCATGCCGCGGCCGGGCCTGTGGCAATTCAATCCCGTGATCCATGCTGTTGCGGATCAAATGCATCAGCGGATCGCCCAGCTGATCGAGAACCGTCTTGTCCAGCTCGGTGTCCGCGCCCTCGATAGTCAGCTCCACGTCCTTGCCCAGATCGCGGGCCAGATCGTGCACCAGCCGCCGAAATTTCTCGAAGGTCGGCGCGGATCGGCAGCATCCGCATAGTCATCGAGTTCTCGCGCAGCGCCGAAGTCAGCCGTTCGATCTCTTCTGACACGGCTGCCACATCGACATCCTCCAGCCGCGCTGCCACCTCGCTCAGCCGCGCCTGTACCGTCACCAACTCGCCCACCAGATCCACCAGCGCATCCAGTCGCGCCGCCGGCACCCGCAGGCTCGCCGCCGTCTCCGGCTTGTCTGTCGCACGTCGTCCCGCTCCGCTGCGTTTCTCTTCCGGAGCTCTTGTGGGCCGGGCCACCGCCGCTGGCGCCGGCAGGGAATTCAACGCTGGGGGTTCAAGCTGGGCTGCCTCGGCGGCAGTATCCTTCGCTCGCTCGATTGTCAGATCGCACGCGTCTTCCACAAAGATGAAGACATCCCGGATTGCGTCGGCGCTTTCCGCCGTAGTCAGCGTCATCTCCCAGCGCGCGTAGCAGCGCACCGGATCCATCTCGTCCAGAGAGGGCAGGTCTTCGATGTGCGCCCGCGCCTCCAGTACGCCCATCTGCCGCAGTTCCCGCAGCAGCAGCAGCGGGTCGGCCCCTCTTCGCATCAGCTCCGGTCCGGGTGCGAAGGCGATCCGCCACCGCCGCTGCGGCGTCTCCAGCATGTTGTTCCCTCGCTCCGTCCTGTCTCCTGGTTCCTGCGACGCAAGTGTCGCCGCGGTCGCGCATTCATCCTGTGGCTCGGCTCCTCTCGTGACTCTGCTCACCCGCTCGAGAATCTTCGCGCACAGGTCGGGATCGACCGGCCAGCGTCCCCGCCCGCGATTCGCACCATGGCCGCCAATCCTGTTCTGCTCAGCGCAGACGGGCCAGGTTGACTCAGCTCACACGTTACTGAGCCGTCCCTTGCGCACTTCGTCAAAGGCGTCTCGAGGTTATGGGTAAAAGCGGCCAGATCGTCGAAGCCGAACATCGCTCCCGATCCCTTGAGCGTGTGCAGTGCTCGAAACACTCGTCCCACCAGCTCCGCGTCTCCGGGCCTCTGGTTCAGTTCCAGCAGCGACGCCTCCAGATCCGCCAGGATCTCGCGCGCCTCCTCGCGGAACGCTGCTCGGAATGCTTCAGGATTGTTGCCCTTCCCCGTCACAATCTCCTTCACGCCGCATCCCCCGCGAACGGGCTCGTTCGATCCCCGTCTTCGCGCCGCCGCAGGCTCTCGCAAAATGCCGCTGACCTCCCACGCCACGCCAGGACTGGGCCGCGCGTTCCGCGGCCGTCAGCAGCTGCAATCCAGTCACATCCACCGCCGGTGATTCCCTCCAGCTGCAGCCGGATCGGCTGGCCCAGGGCCAGCGCTTCCAGCAGACGCGCCTGCAGCTCGCCCGCGTCGCCAATCTCCAGTTCGCCCTCCAGCCGCAGCGTCGCCGGCGTTGTTTCGCGATCAAATGTTCCTTCCACCGTGGCTCCTCCCCGCTCCTCACCGCAGCAGTTTCTGCATCACCGCCGTCAGCTGCTCGGCCTGAAAGGGCTTCACGATCCACCCCGTCGCGCCCGCCTTCCGGCCGGCCTCTTTCTTCTCCGGTTGCGACTCGGTCGTCAGCATCAGAATCGGCGTAAAGACATACCCCGGCAGCTTGCGGATGGCCGCGATCATCTCGATTCCATCCATGTTCGGCATGTTCAGATCCGTAATGATCAGGTTGAGCTTCTGCCCCGGCGCTTTTGCGGCTCCGTCGCGCCCGTCGACGGCCTCCACCACCCCATAGCCGGCGTTGCGCAGGGTGAAGCTCACCATCTGCCGCACGCTCGCCGAGTCATCCACTGTCAGCACCTGCTTCATGGGCTCTCTATCCCCTAATCGGAGCGATTCGTGATTCTGCAGCTCTCCAAAGTCACAACCGGGAACGGCCTTCCCGATTCCGGCCATGGCTCCCCGGCCCTCATACTCAGAACAGCTCCACGCTGTTGCCCGCGAAACCTGGCTGCGCCATCGGCAACGGGTCGCCGTTGAGTGCCGCCCGCAGCACTGCGCGCTCCATTTCCGTCGTATAGGTCGATCCAAACCGCCGTTCCATGGCGGAAAAGAATCCCATCCGGCAACCACGAAGGGTCGCGCCGCTCCCCCCTTGTGCTGCGCGCTGCGTCGATGTCGGTAAGAACGCCCGCCAGCCGGGCCAGACAACGCTCCAGCCGTTCGCCCGTTGCACGCACCCCGGAGACGCGCCCCTGCAGCGTTGCGGCTTCCTCCTCCATTCGCTGACCGCGGCTCTCCGCGCAGCGCGCCGCATCCCGCAGAATCGCCAGCCCGGCACGCGTTTGTTCCCGTGCCCCGCGCAGCTGCTCCTGCGCCCCTCCGGAAAAGGCCTCCATCGTCGCCTGGCTCTGCTCTACCAGCAGCCGAATCTCCTGCATCGCCTCCTCCGACTGCTGCGTGAGGGCGCTCCACTCCCCCGAAAGCCGCTTGATGGTGTTGGAAATCTCGAGTATCCCGTCCGCCTGCGCGCCCAGATGGCTCGCCTCCACGATGGAAGTTAACATCAGCAGCTGCAGCCGCTCCCGCACCCGCGCGCGCGCTCCAGATGCTCGCTCACCAGTTGCATCAGGCCCGCGATGCCGGCAAGAGACGCCTGCACCTTCGCGTTGTCCGCCGCGCACTGCTCCTCCAGCTGCTCGATGCGCGTCAGGTCCCTCGTCAGCGCCCTCGCCCCGCCACACCGCGCCCCAGCTCCAGCATCTGCGCTGCGGCCAACTGCGCGATTCCTTCCAGACACGTGCGGATCTGTCCCGTCCATCCCTCCACCGTGGCCCGGATACTGCGCACCTGATAGCTCTGGATCGCCAATCCCGCCGACACACCCGCCGCGCCTCCTCCGGCCTCCATCGCCCCGGCGATTTCGCTCAGCGCCGTTCGTACATGCTCCATCTGCTGCGCGTGATGTCGTTTGCCTGAATGGCGACTACCACTCCGGCGATCTGCTGTGCGATCTCCCTTACGCAATCCTGAAAGCGCGCCGGTGTCTCCTTCAGCTCCGCCAGCGTTGTGTCCACCGCCGCGCGCCGCGCGAGGGCCGTCTCCAGCCCGGCGTATTCTTCCCGCATGTGCGGCAGTTCCGCCGTCAGGGAGCGTCGCGTCGCGTCGATCGCCTTGTCCGCCGCTCCGCGGTGTGTGCAGTCAGCGCGGCGATGCTCTCGGCCACCGCGGTCGCAAAATCATCCAGCTCGCGCGCCAGGTACTCGAATCCCGCTCCCACCTCGCCCAGCCGCGCTACTTCGATGTTGGTCAAAACCCGCAGCATCGCGGTCTCGCGCACAATCGCCTTCTGCGCCTGCGTTTGCTGTGCCAGGCGCGCCAGCAGTCCGGCTTCCGCCGTCACCGTCTCCACGATGCCCGCCGTGGATTCAAGGCGCCGGTGCAGAAACCTCCCGATCGCTCTCTCCCAGGCGCACGTCGGACAGCACCGACTGCACCCGCTCGTCGTCGCTGCGCCGAACAATCGCCGCGCGCTCTCCACCATCGTGTGCGTGGCCTGCGCCATTGCCTCGAACTCCCCCGCCAGCCTGCCGATCTCGCACTCCGACTCCTCGAGCACCTTTCCCAGCGCATCGGTGGTGGCCCGCAAGGCAGACGCCGCTGAGGGGTCCGTCGCGACCGTCCTCGCGGGTGCAGCCTTCCCATCGTCCCTTGTGCCTTGGCCGTTTCCGGTTCCTGTTGTTCGCGGCCTGCGAACCGGCCGATCGCCCACCGTCTTCCCATCCCGGCAACCCTCGCTTCGACAAGAGCATTCGCCCTCCCACCTGTTTCACGGCGCGCGGTCGAGTCCCGCAAGTTCGGCCGCCGGGGAAGGGGCACGTTAATTCATCGGGGCAGAAAGGAGGCGATGAGGAGCCCTGCCCGCCGCCCTGCCGCGCACCGGACGCCGGATTGGGAATCGCCGCCTCGCAACGGTGTCCGGCCCTTCCTGCACCCCATCCTTGCGTGGGCCAGCCCACGTTCCCAGGAGAAACATGCCCGTCGACACCAAGCCCGAAGACAAGCCCGCCGCCCGTCCGCTTCCACCTGGACTTTCAGGACAACGGCCTCGCCATCACCTGCAGCCCCGTCACCGGCCCCGGACAAGCGCCCCTTCACCAATTCAGGGCGGCACGCCGCGCTTTACCGACCGCGATGATTTCAAAGCGAAGGTCGTCTCTATTGGCATGAGCCCCGCGGTCGCCAAAGACGACAGCCGCTCTTTTAACGCCACCGCTCGCCAGCTCCGCGAACTCGGGTTCTCCGTTCGCGTGAAGAAAGAGGCTGCCTGATCCCCCGCGCCGGTCTCGCTCCCTTGTTACCGCTCGCCCGCACTCAGGGGATTACCGTTGCCGTTCGCATTCTCCGCCCCGGGCCATGTACCATGCTGCCGGACTTCGCTCGATTGGTCTCCTCCGCATCCAATCATCAATATGAGCCTTGAGAATCTTGTGCGCCCCCACTTTCTGAACGCTGAAGAAGGTGTCGTGCAGCCTGCGCCCGCCACCACGGATGTCACCATTGACGGCCGCACCGTCCAGGGCCATCCTCGGCGAGCCGCTCATCGATACCATTAATCGCGAAACCGACAGACAGCTCGCCCAGGTCTGCTACCACCCGCAGCTCGGACCCATTCAGACCTGCGACACCTGCATGGTGGAAATCAACGGCAGGCTGCGGCGCGCCTGCGCCACCCGCGTCGAGCCGCGGCATGAACGTTGCAGACCAAGTCGACGCGCGCCGGCACGCGCAGCGCGAGGCCTTCGACCGCATTCTGGCAACCACATGCTCTATTGCACGGTCTGCGACAACAACAACGGAAACTGCACGGTCCACAACACGACCAGAGCTGCTCGACGTCGAGCATCAGGCGCATCCCTTTCCGCCCAAGCCGTACGACGGTGGACAACACCAATCCCTTCTACCGCTACGATCCCGACCAATGCATCCTCTGCGGCCGCTGCGTCGAGGCCTGCCAGAATGTCCAGGTCAACGAGACCTTCCATCCGCTGGGAAGACGAGCATCCCCGCGTGCTGTGGGACGGCGGGAAGCTATCGGCGAATCGAGCTGCGTCTCCTGCGGGCATTGCGTCACGGTCTGTCCCTGCAACGCGCTGATGGAAAAATCCATGCTCGGCCATGCCGGCTATCTTCACCGCGCCTGCCGCAAACGGCGCTCAAACGACATGATCGACGTCGTCAAAGGCATCGAGCCGGAGACCGGCTACGGCGCCATCCTGCAGCTCTCCGAGGCCGAAGCGGCCATGCGCGAGCCGCGCATCCGCAGAACCAAGACGGTCTGCACCTACTGCGGCGTCGGCTGCAGCTTCGACGTCTGGACCAAGGACCGCCACATCCTCAAAGATCGAGCCCGCGCAACGGCCCCGCCAACGGCATTTCCACCTGCATCAAGGGCAAGTTCGGCTGGGACTTCGTCAACAGCCCGCGACCGCCTGACCAAGCCGCTGATCCGCGAAGGCGACACGTTCCGCGAGGCGAGCTGGGACGAGGCGCTCGACCTGATCGCCGCCGGTTCACGGAAATCAAGGCCAGCCACGGCCCCGACGCGCTCGGCGTTCATCTCTTCGTCGAAATGCACCAACGAAGAGAGCTACCTGATGCAGAAGCTGGCGCGCGCGGTGATCGGCACCAACAACATCGACAACTGCTCGCGCTATTGCCAGGCGCCGGCGACAGGGCCTGTTCCGCACCGTCGGCTACGGCGGCGATTCCGGCTCGATCGCGGACATCGAGCAGGCCGGCCTGGTGGTCATCATCGGCAGCAACACCGCCGAGAGCCATCCGGTCCTGGCGACCCGCGTGAAGCGCGCCCACAAGCTGCACGGCCAGAAACTGATCGTCTCCGACATGCGCGAGCACGAGATGGCCCGGCGCGCCGATATCTTTCTGCATCCCGAGCCCGGGCACGGACATCGTGTGGCTCTCGCCGTCAGCCGCTACATCCTCGACAACGGCCTCGCCAAAACGACTTCATCGACGCAGTGGGTGAACGGTTTCGACGAGTATCGCAAGAGCCTCGAGCCTTTCACGCTGGAATTCGCCGAGCAGACTGACCGGCATTCCCGTCGAAACGCTCGAAGACGGTCGCGCGACATGATCGCCGACGCCGAGAGCGTCTGCATTCTCTGGGCCATGGGCGTCACCCAGCACTGCCACGGCTCCGACACCTCGACGGCCATCTCCAACCTGCTCCTCTCACCGGCAATTATATGCGGCCGGGCACCGGCGCCTATCCCTTGCGCGGGCACAACAACGTCCAGGGCGCGAGCGATATCGGCTCCATGCCCGACAATTTCCCCGGCTACCAATCGGTCAACGATCCCGAGGTCCGCGCGCAGTTCGAGAAGGCGTGGAGCGTCAGCTCTCCGACCACCAAGGGCCTGGACAACCATCAAATGGTCGACGCCATCCACGAGGGCAAGCTCAAGGCCATGTATATCATCGGCGAAGACATGATCACTCGTCGACTCCAACGCGAACTACGTCGCAGGACGGTTTCGCAAGCTTGAGTTTCTTCGTCGTGCAGGACATCTTCTTCAGCGCAGACCTGCCGGTATGCCGATGTCGTTCTGCCCGGCGGCGCCCAGCCTCGAAAAGGAAGGCACCTTCACCAGCACCGAGCGCCGAATCCAGCGGCTGTACCAGGTCTTCGAGCCGCTCGCGGAGCCGGCCCGACTGGCAGATCGTCCAGGAGTCGCCAACCGCTGGGCGCCGGCTGGAAATACGAGCATCCCTCCGAGATCATGGACGAGATTGCCGCGCTCACCCCGCTGTTCGCCGGCGTCAATTACGAGCGGCTGGAAGGCTACAAGTCCCTGCAGTGGCCGGTGGCGGCCGACGGCACCGACCAGGCCGCTGCTGTACACCGATAAATTCC